>NZ_CAMPJD010000039.1 GCF_946886695.1 uncultured Pseudoxanthomonas sp.
AGGCACCTGACTCTGACTCAGGCATTCGGAGGTTCGAATCCTTCCGGGGCTGCCAATTCGACGTCCTTACGGACATCCGCAAAGCCCGCCTATGGCGGGTTTTTGCGTTGAGGGCTCATGCCGATGGTCGCGATGTTCCAACCCCCGTTCTGCCCCGCCGACGAGGCCGTGCGCCGCGTGCAGGAGCGTGGCTACGCCGTGCTCGAGCCGAGGGCCATGGCCGACGCCGTCGAGGCGGACCTCCAATCGCTCGATGCCCTGCTACCCAGCTGGAATCGGCTCGAGGTGGATGGTTACCTCAAGGATGGCGGCCGTTATCGGCGTCGTCGCCACTCCTGCTTCGTTGTGGATGGCGACTGCGTGCAGCAGGCACCGCACCGCGCGCACTGGCAGTCGCTGGACTACAACGCGCTGCATGGCGGCATGCAGCGCTGGTTCGAGCCGATCGAAACGATGGTCGCTTCGAATCCAGCCTGGAGGCAATTGCTGCTGGGACTGGGCCACTGGTGCTCCGCACTGAAGGGCGAACGCCCGTGGTACGTCGAGGCGCACCAGTTCCGCATCGATACCACCGACGGCATCGGCCGGCCGACCCCGGAAGGCGCGCATCGCGATGGCGTGGATTTCGTCGCCGTACTGTTGCTGGATCGGCAGGGCATAAAAGGCGGTGAAACCCGGGTGTTCGCCGCCGCCGGGCCCGACGGGCAACGCTTTACGCTCGAGGCGCCCTGGTCGCTGTTGTTCCTCGACGACGAGCGCGTCATCCACGAATCCACCCCCATCCAGCCTCTGGACGAGCAGGGTCATCGCGATACGCTGGTGCTTACCTTCCGCAAGGACGGGTTCCAGGGCGATCCTGCCGCCGGCTGACCGGTGCGCGTATTTCGTTACAATTGAAACCATGGCGCGTGGGCGCCGGCATCTGGAGTTCCGATGAAGCTGGGTTCCCTGAAAGAAGGTGGTCGCGACGGTACGCTCATCGTGGTGTCGCGTGATCTGGCCCGCGGCGTGCGCGCCACCGGCATCGCGTCGACGTTGCAGCGCGCGCTGGAGGATTGGAGCAACACCGCGCCGCGTCTCAACGCGCTGTACGAATCATTGAATTCCGGCGACGCCGACGGCGCGTTCGACATCGACATGCAGGCGCTGGCCGCGCCGCTGCCGCGGGCCTACGAGTTCGTCGACGGCAGCGCCTACCTGCCGCACGTGGAGCGCGTCCGCCGCGCCCGCAACGCGGAGGTCCCGGCGAGCTTCTACACGGATCCGCTGATGTACCAGGCCACCAGCGCCGCCTTTCATGGTCCGCGCGATCCGGTGAAAGTAGTCAGCGAAGACTATGGCATCGATCTGGAAGCGGAGATCGTGGTCATCACCGACGACGTACCGATGGCGGTCACGCCCGCACAGGCAGCCGGCCACATCCAGCTGATCGGTCTGGTGAACGATGTGTCCTTGCGCAACCTGATCCCGGGCGAACTGGCGAAAGGTTTCGGCTTCCTGCAATCCAAACCGCGTTCGGCGCTGTCACCGGTGTTCGTAACCCCGGATGAGTTGGACGATGCCTGGCGCGACAACAAGGTTCACCTGCCGCTGGTGACGCACATCAATGGCAACTGGTTCGGGGCACCCGAGGCCGGCGTGGACATGCAGTTCGATTTCGCCCAGTTGGTCGCGCATGCGGCCAAGACCCGACCGCTGTCGGCGGGCACGATTGTCGGTTCCGGCACCATCGCCAACGAGGACACGTCCAAGGGCGCCTCGTGTTTTGCTGAGCAGCGCACGGTGGAAACCCTGCGTGACGGCAAGCCCTCGACGCCGTTCATGAAGTTCGGCGATGTCGTCCACATCGAAATGAAGGATCGTGACGGCCATTCCATTTTTGGTGTGATCGAGCAAAGGATGGAGCCGCAGCCCTTGCCTTGATGGCGCGCGCGGGCCCAGTGTGAACAAAGGAAGGCTCGAGGCAGACATGGACGCGTATTCCAGGCAATCGAAGGGGCAAACCGCGGGAGGCGGCTTGCATGGCTGAGCAACTGCGGCTGTATTCCTATTGGCGCTCCAGTGCCGCCTATCGCGTGCGCATTGGCCTGAACCTGAAAGGGCTGCCATACGAAACGGTGCCCGTGCATCTGGTCCGTGACGGCGGGCAGCAGCACAATCCGGACTACGTCGCGAAGAATCCCCAGCACATGGTGCCCACGCTGCAGCATGGCGTGCGCGTGATCCGACAGTCGCTGGCGATCCTCGAATACCTCGACGAAGCCTGGCCTTCCCCCCGGTTGCTGCCGATGACGGCGCGCGACCGTGCACGCGTGCGTGCGCTGGCGCAGATGGTCGCCTGCGACATCCATCCGCTCAACAACCTGCGCGTGCTGCAGTATTTCGACGGCACCTGGAACGTGCCGCAGTCCGAGCGCGACGAATGGGTCAAGCACTGGATCGTCGAAGGATTCGCGGCGGTCGAGTCGCTGCTCACCGAAGATGCCGCAACCGGCGCGTTCTGCCACGGGCAGACGCCGGGTCTGGCGGATTGCTGCCTGGTGCCGCAGGTGTTCAATGCGCGTCGCTTTGGCGTGGACTTGGCGGCGTTTCCGGCCATCGTCCGCATCGAGCAGGCCTGCCTGGCGCTGCCGGCCTTCGATCAGGCGCGCCCGGAAAACCAGCCTGACGCAAATGCATAAATGAAAAAGGGCGGTTCTCCGCCCTTTTTTGTGCTTCGCCGTCGCCGTGGCGCGATCAGCCGAAGCCGTGCGTGATGCGCGGCGAGCTGCTGTTGCCGGTGTCGTAGTCGGCGTAAGGGTCGTGCTCGCCCTTGCTGCCTTCGGACAGGCGGAACTTCAGTGCCAGGCCGTCGCGCGAGTCCGCTGCGCGCAGCGCTTCCTCCTGCTCGATCTGGCCCTCCTTGACCATGCGGAACAGGCATTGGTCGAAGGTCTCCATGCCTTCCTCCAGTGACTCCTCCATGGCGGCCTTGATCTCGTGTACCTGTCCGCGGCGCAGCAGGTCGCGGATCATCGGCGTGTTGATCAGCACTTCCGCCGCCGGCATGCGACGTCCGTCGGTACCCTTCACCAAGCGCTGGGATACGACGGCGCGCAGGTTGAGCGCCAGGTTCATCAATACGTTCTTGTGCGCGCTTTCCGGGAAGAAGTTGAGGATGCGCTCGATGGTCTGGTCGGCGTTGTTCGAGTGTAGCGTCGCCAGGCACAGATGGCCGGTCTCGGCGAAGGCGATAGCGGCCTCCATCGTGGTGGCGTCCAGGATTTCGCCGATCAGGATGACGTCCGGCGCCTCGCGCATCGCATTCTTCAGCGCATTGTGGAACGCGTGCGTATCCAGGCCGACCTCGCGCTGGTTGACGATCGACTGCTTGTGCCGGTGCAGGTACTCGATCGGATCCTCGATGGTGAGGATATGGCCGGTGCTGGTGGTGTTGCGATAGTCGATCATCGAGGCCAGCGAGGTCGACTTGCCCGAACCGGTGGAGCCGACAATCAACACCAGCCCGCGCGGGGTCATGATGATGTCCTTCAGCACCGGCGGCAGGTTCAGCTCTTCGATGCTGGGGATCACGCTGCGGATTGCGCGGATCACCATGCCCACCTCACCGCGCTGCTTGAAGACGTTGACGCGGAAGCGCCCGGCGTCCTGCAGCGCGATGGCCATGTTGAGCTCCAGTTCGCGCTCGAACACAGGCACCTGGCCCTCGTCCATCAGCGAATAGGCGATCTTCTTCACCATGCCCGGCGGCAGGCCGGTATTGCCCAAGGGATAGAGCTTGCCCTCGATCTTGATGTACACCGGCGCCCCGGTGGTGAGAAACATGTCCGAGGCGTTCTTCTCGGTCATCAGCTTCAGGAAATAGCCGATGTCCATGTGCAAAGCTCCCAAGATGCGCGGCGCGACGTTGCAACGGCGCCAAAGGCTTCCGACAATGGCCGCGCGCACCCCTCAACGTCACGGCACCCCAATGACAGTTAGCTTCTCACACTTCCGCCGGCCCCTGCATGTGATGGCGGCCGCAGTAGCAGCACTGGCCGTGGCCGGCGGGCCTGCACTGGCCCAGAGCGCATTGCCCCCTGAACTGGAAGCCGCTGTGCAGGCAGTGCAGCGCGCGGACCAGGCCGATGCGGACCAGTACGCCCCGCAGCCGCTGGAGGCAGCGAGGCAGGCCTTGGCGCAGGCGCAGGCTGCGCATGCCGCGCGCGACAAGAAGGACGCGCTGGATCTTGCCCTGCGGGCCACGGTGGACGCGGATCTTGCGCGTGCCCGCAGCCTGGAGGCGGTGGCGACAGCCGAAGTCGCGCAGCGGAAAGCGGAGATTGCCGACCTGCAACGCCAGATCGGCGGGGAGGGTGGGCGATGAGGGCGTCCAGCAGGGTGATCCGGACCGGCGCGCTGGGGCTGATGCTCATGCTGGGCTCCGTCACCGTGTCAGCGGCCGACAATCCGGTGGTCCTGCAGCTCAACCAGCGGTTGTCGGCCCTGCATGCCGATCCGGCGCTGGGGGAACTGGCGGCCTACGAAAAGTTGCGGGCGCAACAGGCCATCACCGCCTTCGACAAGGCGCGTCGCAGCCAGCGCGAGACCGCCCAGTACGTGGCGGAACGCCGGGTGGAGATCGCGGAGATCGCCGCACGTACGCAGGCCGCCCGCCGCGAAGTTGACAGGCTGGACCGCACCCGCAGCGAATTGCTGGTGGAGGCGAGCCGTCGCGAAGCCGAGCGCGCGCGCCTCGAGGTGGAACGTCTGCGTGTGCAGGCGCAGATCCAGGCCGAGGAAACCGAACGTCTCCGCATGGCCGCCGAAGCCGAGGCCTTGGCGCGTCAGGAAGCGGAAACCACGCTGGATACCGTTGCGGGCCAGCAGGCGAATCGGTTGAGTGCGGCCCGTCAGCGCGAGCTGAAGCTTGCCCGCGAGGAGGCGGAACTGGTCTCGGGCGCCAAGCTGCCGGCCTCGAAGTTTGAGACTCGTGGGGAGGTCTTCACCTTGGGCGCGGATGTTTTCACCGCCGGTTCGGCGAAGCTGTCCGCCGGAGGCGCGTCCAGCGCCAGCGCGCTCGCCGCCTACCTGCAGGCCAACCCGAAAGCCCGTGCCCGCATCGACGGTTTCGGGGACAAGCAGACCCCCGGACAGCGGCGCGCCGATGCGCTCCGTGATGCCTTGATGGCGGCCGGCGTACCCAAGTCGCGCCTGCAGAGCGCGGGCAAGGGCACCGGCAGCAAGGCGCGCGCGCTGGAGGTCGTCATCACGCATTGATATCCCCATGTAAATCATGGGGTTGTACGAACGCGCAAGGCGGCTGCGAGGCGGGCCTGAATGCTCCGCTTACGGGCGGAATCCTTTCAAATCAACCGCTTGCGACGGGTCTTGTCGAGCCCGGCAGTGAGGAGTAGGGTCGTATACCCAAGCGATCCCTGTCGCTTGGCTCACCGGAGAATCGACCCGATGACGCCCGTACCGACTCCGCAGGAGACCCCCGCCGGCAGCCAAGCTGCAGCGGGCATTCCGGTGGGAGGTGCCCGCGGTGCCGGCCAGATGCTCCGCTCCCAAGCCAACGCCCCGTGCCTGCAGAGGCCGGGGCGTTCGTATTTCCGCTGAAGGAGGTAACGATCATGTTCGAAGGTCAACCGCAGGCCGAAATCGATGCACTCATCAAGGCCGATCCGGAGTTCAAGCAGCTTTACCAGCGCCATCGCGAGCTGGACAAGAAGGTCACCGACGCCGAACTGGGTGTGCTGCCCATCGACGACAAACGCCTCGGACAGATGAAGCGCGAGAAGCTGCACGCCAAGGAGCGATTGCTCCGGATCTACGACGCCAAGCCGCACTGACGCCTGCCCCGCTACTTTCTTGTCGCGGGCGGCGACGGCCTCCTCGTCGGCCGTCGCCGTCCGCGCCACCCAAATGCGATAATCCCGGCCTGTACCGCACCGGATGCACGGCCGCATGGCGATCCACTCTTCCGTACTCGAACTGATCGGCGACACGCCGATCGTCCAGGCCAAGCGCCTCGACACCGGGCTCTGCACCCTCTACCTGAAGCTCGAAAGCGCCAACCCCGGCGGCTCCATCAAGGACCGCATCGGCATGTCGATGATCGAGGCCGCCGAGAAGCGCGGCGACCTGAAGCCCGGTGCAACCCTGGTGGAAGGCACGGCCGGCAACACCGGCATCGGCCTGGCCCTGGTGGCCCAGCAGAAGGGCTACAAGCTGATGCTGGTGGTCCCGGACAAGATGAGCCGGGAGAAAATCTTCAACCTGAAGGCGATGGGCGCCGAGGTCATCCTGACCCGCTCCGACGTGGCGAAGGGGCACCCAGAGTACTACCAGGACTTGGCCGAGCGGATCGCGCGCGAAACGCCGGGCGCCTATTTCGTTAACCAGTTCGGCAATCCGGACAATCCGGCGGCGCACGAATTCGGCACCGGGCCCGAGATCCTCCGCCAGATGGACGGCCAACTGGACGCCATCGTGTTCGGCTGCGGCAGCTCCGGCACCATGACCGGCCTGTCGCGCTGCTTCGCAGAGCACTCGCCGCAGACCGAGATGATCCTCGCCGACCCGGTTGGCTCCATCCTCACCCAGTACATCAACGAGGGCACGCTCAGCACGAAGTCGGGCAGCTGGCTGGTGGAAGGCATCGGCGAGGATTTCCTGCCGCAGATCTCGGACTTCAGCCGGGTCAAGAAGGCCTACGCGATCAGCGACCGCGAGAGCTTCCTGACCGCGCGCGATCTGCTGGCGAAAGAGGGCATCCTGGGAGGTTCATCGACGGGCACGCTGCTGGCCGCGGCGCTCAAGTACTGCCGCGAACAGACCGAGCCGAAGAAGGTGCTGGTGTTCGTCTGCGATACCGGCAACAAGTACCTGTCCAAGATGTACAACGACTACTGGATGCTCGACAACGGCTTCATCGACCGGCCCCAGTACGGCGACCTGCGCGACCTGATCCTGCGCCCGTACAGCCAGCGTGACACCGTGGTGGTCAGTCCGACCGATCTTCTGACGACCGCCTACCAGCGCATGAAGCTGTACGACGTCTCGCAATTGCCGGTGATGGAAGGCGACAGGCTGGCGGGCATCGTCGACGAGAGTGACGTACTGCTGCACGTGTATGGCGACGAAGCCCGTTTCCGCGACCCCGTCTCCACTGCCATGGTCAGCAAGCTGGACCGGCTGGACGTGCGGTCGCCCATCGAGGCCCTGCTGCCGGTCTTCGACCGGGGACAAGTGGCCATCATCACCGATGGCGACGCCTTCCTGGGCCTGATCACCCGCATCGACCTGCTCAACTACCTGCGACGCCGCGCACAGTAAGAGAGCGGCACGCCCGCCAGCCTGCGGGCGGAGTCGTCGCATGGACGGTACGTTAAGACCCGGCTGGTAGAATGCCCGGCTGTTTGAAGGAACCTGAACATGGCGCAATCTTCGAGCCCCGCCAGTGGGGCGCCCGGCGACCTTGCCCTGGGCACACTGGCTATCCACGGTGGGCAGTCTCCGGACCCCACCACCGGCGCGGTGATGCCCCCCATCTATGCCACGTCCACGTATGCCCAGAGCAGCCCGGGCGTGCATCAGGGCTTCGAGTATTCCCGTACGCACAATCCCACGCGCTTCGCCTACGAACGCTGCGTGGCGGCGCTGGAGGGCGGCAGCCGCGGCTTCGCTTTCGCGTCCGGCATGGCAGCCACCTCGACGATCCTGGAACTGCTGGACAGCGGCAGTCACGTCGTGGCGATGGACGACCTGTACGGCGGCAGCTACCGCTTGTTCGAACGCGTGCGCCGACGCACGGCGGGCCTGGACTTCAGCTTCGTCGACATGACCGACCTGGCGGCGTTCGAGTCCTCCATCCGCCCGGAAACGCGACTGGTGTGGGTGGAGACGCCCACCAACCCCATGCTGAAGATCGTCGACATCGCCGCCATCTGCGATATCGCGCACAAGCGCGGCCTGCGCGTGGTCGTCGACAACACTTTCGCCTCGCCGATCCTGCAGCGTCCGCTGCAACTCGGCGCGGACATCGTGATGCATTCCGCTACCAAATATCTCAATGGTCACTCCGACATGGTTGGCGGCATGGTGGTTGTGGGTGACGATGCGGAGCTTGCAGAGCAGATGGCGTTCCTGCAGAACTCCATCGGCGCGGTGCAGGGGCCGTTCGACAGTTTCCTCGCGCTGCGTGGACTGAAGACGCTGCATCTGCGGATGAAGGCGCATTGCGAGAATGCAATGGCTTTGGCGCAGTGGCTGGAAACGCATCCCGCGATCGAGAAAGTCATCTACCCCGGCCTGGCATCGCACCCGCAGCACGCACTGGCCTCCCGTCAGATGCGGGGGTACGGCGGCATCATTTCCATCGTACTGAAAGGCGGCTTTGAGGCTGCGAGGAAGTTCTGCGAGAAAGCCAGGCTGTTTACGCTCGCCGAGTCGCTGGGTGGCGTGGAGAGCTTGGTCAACCATCCGGCGGTAATGACGCATGCGTCGGTGCCGGTGGAGAGGCGGGAGAAGCTGGGGATCAGCGAGGGGCTGGTGCGGTTAAGCGTGGGTGTGGAGGATTGCGGCGACTTGCAGGCTTCGTTGGCCGAGGCGTTGACGTAACGCCATGAAGCCGACGTACCGCTCGACCTACAACGAACATCTGATTCCGCAGTTCTGGCAGAGCCTGATTCATCCAGACTACTGGGCATACTCCAGTTGGCTTGCCATCGCGACGAAGTATCGGCGAACGAGCCTGGGCTTGTTGTGGGCGATGTTGCCTACGGCGGTGTTCGTGGTGGTATTGGGCAACATCTATTCCCATTTAATGGGATATCCGATCGAGCAGTACCTGCCGTACCTCGGGATCGGCTATGTGCTGTGGCGCTTCATGATCCACGTCATCAATGACGCGGTGACGACGTTCCATCTGCACAAGGCGTTCATCATGGAAGGCCGCATCCGGCTGACCGATTTCGTGCTGAGTTCGTTCGCGAAGGCGGGCTTTTACCTCTTCTTCGGCGGCGTGATCGTGCTTTGCGTGTTCCTGTGGTCGCCGATCCTGCACGTATCGGCATTGTGGACCCTGCTGCTGACGCTTCCGCTGCTGGTGATCAACATGGCGTGGGTCGCGGTTTGCATCGCAATGCTGGGTGCGCGATTTCCGGATATCCAGGAGGTCATCGGTACGGTGCTGATACTGGGATTGTTGCTCACACCGATCCTGTGGCCTATCGAGAAGTTTCCGGCCGATTCCGTGCGCGGAATTGTCGTGCGTTTCAATCCGGCCTTCCACCTGATCGATGTCGTGCGCGCGCCATTGCTGGGCAGGATGCCCGAGACGGTCTCGATCGTCGCTGTAGTGGCCATGGGCATCATCGGGTGGGTACTGGCATCGATCCTGTTCCGTCGATACGCGCGCTTCGTGCCACTCTGGGTCTGACTGATGGAAGAAGTCCACGCAATTGCGCATGGCGTTACCCTGCGGGTTCCCCATTTTGTCCAGGGAGAGCAGCGCGCGAGCAGCTTCGCGTCGACGCTGCTGGCGGCCGCGATGGCGCGTCCGCGCCGCGAGTATCGCGAGATACTGTCCGGCGTCACTTTCGAGGCCCGCGAAGGCGATCGCGTTGCGCTGATGGGGCGTAATGGTGCAGGAAAGACGACCCTGCTCCGGGTCCTTTCCGGCGCTTTCAAGCCCACCAGCGGCCATGTCGAAGTTCGGGGAAGCGTGCAGGCGCTGCTCAACCTGGGCCTCGGTTTTCACCAGGACGCGACCGTCCGGGAGAACATCTTCGTGCGTGCCGCCGCCATGGGCATGGGAGCTGGCCCCGTGGCCTCCCAGCTGGATGCCATCCTGGACTTCTCCGGACTTGGACACGCGGTGAACCACAGGCTCTCCACGCTCTCTTCGGGTCAGCGCATGCGTCTCGGTTTTGCGATCTCGACGAGCGTGCAGCACGACATCATGTTGATGGACGAGTGGTTCGGTGCCGGCGACGCGGAGTTCGTGGAAAAGGCGAGGGACCGGATGGTCGATCGCGTCGCAGGCAGCAGCATCGTCATCCTCGCGAGCCACAGCTTCCAGATGCTGCGACGCATATGCAATCTCGGCATGGTTCTCGATGCAGGAGAAATGGTCTACTTCGGCCCCGTCAATGACGCCATCGACGAGTACAAGAAGATCTACCAGGCGACGCCGGAGTATCTCGCGAGGCGGAAGTTCGAAGCGGAGAACGAAACGCTGGTGACGCAGCGTATCGTGGCGCGCGCAAGTTCGGACGCTGGCGATGATGATGACGCGTGACGGGGAGCACCGGGAACATCCGGGGCAGGGCCTGAAAGTGTTGCTGATCGCCTACGAATTCCCGCCGAGCCCGTCGCCACAGTCGTTGCGCTGGGCTTACCTGGTGCGCGAGTTGGTGTCGAATGGGCATCAGGTGCACGTACTGGCGCCTGAGCATCCGGGCTCCGGCTTAGGGCTGCCGATGATCCCCGCGTCGGTTGTAGTGCACAGGACTTTCGCCGGACCAGGCATGGGGCTGCTGAACGTGCTAGCGCGACGGGGCCGGCGCCGCGCCCCGACTGTCCCACGTAACGACGCATTGCAGTCAGAGATGCGCGCGGCACCCGACCACGAGGGTGCGCCCGCTCCGCTCCAGCGGGCCCTCAACTGGAAGGGGCAAGTACACAACGGCGTCAACCGGCTCAAGGTTGCGGCATTCCACAACTTCCAGCGACTGATTTCGGGCTGGTTTTTCCCCGATGGGCGCGCCGAGTGGTATCCATGGGCAAGGCGACGCTTGCAGCATCTGCTGTCCGTTCTCCAGCCCGATCTGGTCATCAGCTCGCACGAACCGGCGACGACCCTGTCGCTGGGGCTTATCGCGCAGCGTGCTGGCGTGCCCTGGATCGCCGACCTGGGGGATCCGGTGCTCGCACCCTACACCCCCTTCCGATGGCGAAGCAGGGCGATGGCACTGGAGCGTGAGGTGTGCGCCGGCGCCGCACTGATCACCACAACGGCCACCGACGCGGTGTCCATCCTGCGCGAGCGGCATGCTGTGCCGGCAGATCGCTTCCAGGTCTTCACCCAGGGCTTTGACGGGAGCGCGCCCGAGGAGCAGTTCCACAACGGCGGTGACGTGCTGGAGTTGCTGTATACCGGGAGTTTCTACGCGTTCCGTCGCAGCTCGGCGTTGCTGGAGGCCGTGAAAGCCACGCCGGGGGTGCGGTTGAATATCGCATCGATCAACGTGCCCGAGGAAATCGTCGCCGCCAGCAGGCAAGGCGATGCGATCCGGCTCCTGGGTTTCCTGCCGCACGACCAGATCGTCTGCTTGCAGAGGCGGCATGACGTGCTGGTCAACATCGCGAACGACGACCCTTGCCAGATTCCGGGCAAGTTCTATGAGTATCTGGGTGCAGGGCGGCCGATACTGCACATCGGCTCCGGACAGGACGCGGCCGCCGAACTCCTCGGGAAGACGGGCAGGGGCTGGGTGTGTGCGGGAGATGTGGACGCGCTGGCGGCCCTCCTCAACACCCTTCGGGCCTCGTTCCGCAGGGGAGGGCTGACCCAATCCATGGATCTTTCGAGGGATCCCGTGCGCCACTACGATTGGCGCGAGATCGGCGCCCGCCTGGATAGTGCAATCCGGGCGGTCGTTGGAACGAGACTGGCAAACGAGACTAGGACGAAGTACACGACATGAACCATCACGATGATTCAAATTTCGGCACGCTGGCGGTGGTCGGCCTCGGCTACATCGGATTGCCGACGGCGGCGATGTTCGCCTCTTCCGGGGTGCGCGTACACGGCGTGGATATCAGCGAACGCGCGGTGGACACCATCAACCAGGGCCGTGCGCACATCGAGGAAGGCGACCTGGATGCCCTCGTCGCACGATGTGTCGACGCCGGGATGCTGAGTGCCCACCTGAAGCCCGTGCCTGCGGACGCTTTCATCATTGCCGTTCCCACGCCCGTTTCGCATGATGAAACGCATCGCCCCGACGTTTCCTACGTCATGACGGCGGCACGGTCCATCGCGCCGCACCTGAAGAAGGGGAATCTGGTCATCCTGGAATCCACCTCGCCGGTGGGAACCACGGAACAGATGGCTGCCGTGCTGAAGGAAATGCGACCTGACCTAGTGTTCCCGGGGGATGGCGCAAAGGGCCCGGACGTGCACCTTGCATATTGTCCCGAGCGGATCATCCCGGGACGGATGCTGCGGGAACTGGTCGAGAACGACCGGATCATCGGTGGCATGACGCCCACGTGCGCGAGACTTGCCGCAGCGCTGTACAAGCGCTTTGTGCAGGGCGAATGCCTGTTGACGAACGACCGTACCGCGGAAATGGTAAAGCTGACCGAGAACGCGTATCGCGACGTCAACATCGCTTTCGCGAATGAGCTCTCGGTGCTGTGTGACCGATTCGGCATCGACGCATGGGACGTCATCGGCTTCGCGAACCGCCACCCCCGGGTGTCGATCCTGAATCCGGGACCCGGTGTTGGCGGGCACTGCATTGCCGTGGACCCCTGGTTCATCGTCGCCAGTGCGCCCGAGGACGCGCGGCTTATCCGTCAGGCGCGCGTCGTCAACGACCATAAGCCGGCCCACGTCATCTCCAAGGTCGAGCAACTGCTGCGGACGCATCCTGGCGCCAAGGTGGCATGCCTCGGGTTGACGTACAAGCCGGATGTCGATGATTTCCGGGAGAGCCCCGCGCTGGATATCGCGGTCCGCCTCACCCGCCGGCTGCCGGGCAGGGTGTTGTGCAGTGATCCCTACGAACATGCACTGCAGCACGCCGGTCACGGCGATCTCGAGCTGACCATGGTGCCTGCTGAGCATGCGGTCGAACAGGCCGATGTCGTGCTTGTCCTGGTCGGACACGAAAGGTTCCGCGCCCTGCAGATCGCTCCGGAGAAGATCGTCCTGGATACGGTCGGCTTCCTGCGGTCTCGAGGCGCCTGATCGAGCAGTCGAGCAACGGCAAGGAAAGTACGTGGACGAGCTGCGTCAAAACGAAGCACAGGAACGTGGCCGTAGCGCGGCACACGACGCCGACCTGTCGGTGTTCCGGTCGCGCATGGCGCAGATCGCGTTCCATCTTGGCCTGCATGAGACGAGCATCGTCCGCGAGCTAGGAGCCGCGCAGGTCGAGGCCCTGCGCTCGGCCCGGGGCGCATTCGCGCTTCCCGGACGCCTCTGGCGTCTCTTAGGGAGGATCCGTCGGGGACATGCGCGCGCGGCGTTGACCACCGGTGAGGTCACAAGGCATGCGGCGGACGCGTTCGCCAAGTACCAGGCGCACGGCTTCGTCGAAGCCGATGCCACCGTGAGCGCGCAGTTCCTCACGATGCAGGAGCGGGCACGGGTCTACGCGGAGCTTGCGGACAGGGTCCTTCCTTTGTCCGGGACAGACGCATGTCGTTTCGGTGACATTGCGGTGTCCTTCGACCATGAGCCTTCGCTGACGCTCTGGCTCGGCATGCTCAAGTACGACGCCGGCCAAGTGGGGCCCGCGCTTGAAGTGCTATCGCGCCTGCCAGCGGATTTTCCCGTCCACGCGGAGGGTACGGCGAGGATCACGTCGCTTCGTGGATTTGCCAGGCTGCTGTCGCGACGGCCTTCGATACCCAAGCTGGTACAGGAGAACCCGGGCAGCCCAGAGGACGGTGGGGTATTGCTGGTGTTCGGCATAGAGGAGGCGACCGCACCGCATGTGGTGCATCGTGCCCTCAGGCTGGCACGCACGATCGTCGAAGGAGGGCGGCGCGTTACCTGTGCCATGCCCGCAGGCTTCCCGGTGCAGGAGTTCCTTGAACACACCTCCGGCGAGGGGGGCGATCTCACCGCGCTCTCGATCGTGCGACTGGACACGCTCGATGCGTCGGCGCCCATCGATGCTTACATGCAGCGCCTCGAGCAGCGGTTGATCGCGCTTACCGAAGCAGAACGGCCGAGCGTCGTGCATGCGATAGGCAACTATCGTGTAGCCATACCAGCGGTCTCGATGGCGCGGCGCAGGGGCGCTGGCTTTGTCTACGAAAGGACGGGCTTCACCGAGTTCTCGGGCGAGACCCGTGTGGCAGACTGGAGGTCGAGCGAGCTGTTCCACCTCGAGCAGTCCCTCGAAGCCTTGGCATACCAGCATGCAAGCACGGTGATGGTGGGCACGCAGAGGCAGGTGGATGAAGTACGCCGCCGCATGGCGGGCGAGACCGTCAACGTGGAGCAGCTGCCCACGTCTGTCGAATCGCGCGGGAACGTGGGGCAAGCCGAAGCGAGGATGGCGCTGGGACTCCCCGTGGATGGACGGATCATCGGTCACGTCGATGCGGGCAGTCCGTTCGACGGGCTAAGCGATATCGCTGCTGCGATAGAGCGCGGTCTGCTGCATGTCGATCGCCTGATCGTCCTGTCCGACGGCGAAATCTCGGACCATGCCCGACAGGCGGTCAGCGTTCTTCCGGTGTCGCAAGTGGAATTGCTAGGGCACATGGACCTCGTCGCCATGGCGAGGCACATGCAGGCCTGCAGCGTACTTGCGTTCGCTTGGCGCGCGACGGCCCAAGCCGACCTGCAGGTCAGTGCCTACTTGCCATTCGCAATGGCCCATGGCGTACCGGTCCTCGCCTCTAGCTGCTATGCCTTTGGAGACCTTGCGCGGGATGGCACCACCGCGCGCGTCTTCTCGGCGGGCAACGTCGAGTCGCTGGCGCGGTGCATGTCGGACATCCTCGATGATCCTGCCATGGCTGCCCGACTGGGCGCGGCGGCCGCCGACATGGTCGCGCGCGAGCACGCCTGGCCCGAGTATGTCCGTCGCATTCACGACGCCTACAAGGTCGCCGGCGAGAAGTTCGAAGTCGGACCGCGGCTGGACACGGCAAGGTCTGCCGCGCTGGTGCACGGGGAGCGCCTGCGCGTGGCGGCCATCATGGACGAGTTCACCCACAGCTGCTTCAGCATGGAGTGCGATCTCGTCCAGCTGACCATTGACGATTGGCAGGCCCAGTTGGCTGAAAGCAGGCCCGATTTCCTGCTGGTCGAATCCGCTTGGCAGGGATTCGAAGGCCAGTGGGAGAAGCGCGTCGCCCAGGCCGGCAGCGAGCTCAGGAAGCTGCTGGCGCATTGCCGTCGGGAGGGTGTGCGGACGGTGTTCTGGAACAAGGAGGATCCCGTCCACTTCTCCCTGTTCCTCCGTGCCGCATCGTTGTTCGATGTCGTGTTCACGACCGATATCGACCGGATCAAGGCCTACAAGCGTGAGTTGGGGCATGACCGGGTCTATCTGCTTCCGTTCGCCTGCCAGCCTCGCGTCCACAATCCCATCGAACGTTATGCGCGCAAGGATGCCTTCTGCTTCGCCGGCTCGTACTACGAGAAATACCCGGAGCGGCGGCGCGACTTCGAGCAGTTGGTCGAAGCGGCCGAGGCCCTGAGGCCGGTCGAGATCTATGATCGCAACCATGGCAAGCAGGACCCGGGCCTACAGTTCCCGGAGCGGTACCGCTCGCTCATCCAGGGCACGCTGCCCGTTGCCGAGATCGATCGCGCTTACAAGGGCTATCGCTACGCGATCACGGTCAACACCGTGAAGCAGTCCCAGAGCATGTTCGCCAGGCGGGCGTTCGAGCTTTTGGCCAGCAACACGCTGACCATCAGCAATTTCTCCCGCGGCCAGAAGCTCATGCTGGGGGACCTAGTGGTGTCAGGCGGTAGTGCGCGCAGCCTGCGTGGCGCGCTCGAGCGGCGTATCGCCACCGAGAATGACGAGCGGCGTTTCAGGCTTATCGGACTCCGCAAGGTCATGGGGGAGCATACCTATGCACACCGTCTAGCCTACATGGCGCACAAGGTTCTCGGCAGGCCGCTTGTCACGCAGGACGCGTCGATACTGATCGTCTGTGCGGTGGCTTCGCAGGATCATGTTGATGCGGCAGTCCGTGCCTTCGGGGTGCAGGTCGCGGGTTCGAAGAAGTTGCTGCTGGTGGTGGCCCAAGGGTTCCTTCCCACGCTAGCGCCGGGCTCGGACATCGCGTTGATCACGGAGCAGGAGGCTAGGGAAATCGATCCGTCCGTACGCTGGCCGGACACCTTGATCGGGACCTTCGACGCCCGCGACCACTATGGTCCGCACTATCTCCGGGACCTGCAACTGGCGGCGCGTTACTCCGACAGGCCGGTCCTTGGGAAGGCGGCGCATTACGTGGCCACGGGCGATGGGCCGCGGCTGCAGGACGATGGCAGCCAGTACCGCCAGCACGACATGCAGTGGCCGCTGCGTCGCGCGGTTCTTAGCTCCCGGGTACTCGAGGGCATGTCGCTGCATGACGTGACGAGGGCTGGCTTCAGCACGATGCCCTTGCCTGGCTTGGCGATCGCTGAGTTCGACTATTGCGAGGGCGGAGCGGGTCTGGACTCTGCCACATACGTGGATTCCGGTCTCGCCCTGGATGAAGGAATCCCGCTGCCGGACCTGCTCGCCGTGGCGGAAGCCACGGCGGGTGAAAGCACGGAGGAGCGGACGGAAGATCTTCCCGGCTTCCATGGCGCTGCCCTGCAGGCCCTGTTCGCGCCTGCCGCGCATGCCGAAGGCATGCTGAAGTTGACGCATTCGTTGCGGGGCATCCTGCTTGAGTCGCGTCTGCCGCCGAAGCAGCATGCCTATGCCTATGCCAGTCGCATGTTCCGGGCGTCGGAACTGGTGCGAGACGGGTTCGTGGACTTCCATCTGGTCACGGAGTCGGGCCTGTATGTGAATGCGGTGATGGTCTACCTGGATGCGGCCAAGAACAAGCTGTCCCATGCGATCGTATCGTCGGACACGAACCAGTCGTTACCGGTGCCTCCGGCAACGACATGGATCCGCTTCGCCCTGCGCGTGCTCGGCTCCGGTGAGACCACCGTGAAAGCGCTGGTGAGGGGTGCCGTCTCGCCAGCGATGGACCATCTCATGGGACGTGGACATGCCTTGCTGGTGTCCAAGGACTACCCGCGCTACGACGATCTCTACCGCTACGGTTTCGTGCATCGCCGCGTGCTCGGGTATGCGGAGAGCGGCTACAAAGTGGACGTGTTCCGTTTCAGTAACGCGCCACTCTCGTTCGACGAATTCGAGGGTGTGGACGTCGTCGCGGGCCAGGTGGAGCACCTGCGGCTGCTGCTGCAGGGCAACCGTTACGAATCGGTGCTCGTGCACGCCATGGATCCCCTGATGTGGCAGGCCATCAAGCCGCTGCTTGAGACGCGCAGGGTGGTGGTGTGGGTTCACGGCGCAGAAATGCAGCCGTGGTACAGGCGGATATCCAACCTGGGCGACGGAGAGGCCGCGCGCGAGATGGCGCGGCGTGCGAGCGAGAAGCGGACGGCCATGTGGAAGGAGGTGCTCACTTACCCGCACCCCAACCTCCGCGTGGTATTCGTTTCCCGGCACTTGGAAGAAGAGGCGATGATGGACCTTGGCATCCGGGTTCCGGAGCAGCAGAGGTCGGTCATCCCCAACTTCGTTGACGGGAACCTCTTCCGCCATGAACCCAAGCCCGCGGCCCTCCGCAACCGTATCCTGTCGATAAGACCCTTCGCATCCGCGGTCTATGCGAATGACCTGTCGGTGAAGGCCATCCAGCGGCTGTCATCCGAACCCTTCTTCGGGGAGCTTGAGTTCACGATCATCGGGGACGGGTCTTTGTTCGATGAGACCGTCGCTCCCTTGCTCGAGTACCCGAACGTCCGGCTCGAACGCCGCTTTCTGTCGCAGACGCAAATCGCCGAACTGCATCGCACGCACGGCATTTTCCTCGTGCCCTCGCGCATGGACAGCCAAGGTGTGTCTCGCGACGAAGCGATGTCCTCCGGCCTGGTGCCCGTCACGTCACGGGTGGCTGCCATTCCTGAGTTCGTCGATGCCAGCTGTGCGATTCTGGCGGAGCCCGAGGATGCGGCCGGACTGGCTGAAGGAATCGCGTTGCTTCATCGCGATCCAGAGCTTTTCGGGCGCATGTCGCTGGCCGCCAGCGAGCGGGCTCGGCGCATCTCGGGACGGGAAGCCACCATCGAGAAGGAGCTTCAGCTGATCCGGGGCAAGGCGCCGCAACGCGCGCTGTTCCATGCATCGAGCCCGGCACCTTCCATGCGCATCGCGGTCTACGGCGACGTCAATCTCAACATCACGGACGGATCCGCCATATGGGCGGCTTCGCTGGCGGAAGTCCTTGCAGGGGCACATGGGGTCGAGGTCACGTTGTATCTCAAGGCCAAGATCGTCCAGACGCATGTGATAGCACCGCTGCTGTCGCTGCGTGGGTTGCGTATCGTGGAGCCGTCCATGGTCAAGGCACTAACACCATCGGCCGCGCTGGATGCCATCCAAGCCGACGATGACGTGCAGGCATACGATTCGATCGTGCTGCGCGGCCTGGAACTGTGCGATGCCGCGGCGCAACGAAACGCATTGCGCGGCAGGTTGTGGGTCTACCTGACGGATGTACCGCAGACGCCGGAAGAGGTAACACCGGAAGCGGAAGGCCGTGTGTCGCGCATTGCGGATGCCGCGGGTGCAGTGTTGTGCCAGACGCCCCAGTTCCAGGAGTACATGGAGGAGTGGATTCCCGCGACACAGGGAAAGACGCGCATCCTTCCGCCCATGGTTCCACCCGCACCGACCACGACGGCGGCACGCGAAAGCCACGGACTCGACGTGGTCTACGCAGGCAAGTTCGCGCCGCTGTGGGGAATACGCGAAATGCTGGACGCCGTCGGGACGCTCCGCGCCAGCGGCCATGTGGTCACGCTGCATGTCTACGGAGACAAGATCCACAATCCCGCGGATGACACGGATTTCCGGCCGGAGATCGCCCGTCGCCTCGCAGGTGACGACGGCGTCATCTGGCACGGTGCCGTGGAGCGCAACCGCCTGCTGGGTGAGCTCTCCAGCATGGACGTTGGGTGGGCCTGGCGTCACGACGCGCTCGAGAGCACCACGCACGAGCTGTCTACCAAACTCCTTGAGTATGCCAGTGCGCGCGTTCCACCGATCATGGCGCGCAATGCCGTGAATATGTCCGTTTTTGGCGAGGCATATCCGCTGTACGCCAATACCCCCCACGAGGCCGTGGTGCTTCTCGCACGGCTTGCCGAGGATCCCGCCCTGCGGGCCATCGCAGTCGAAGCGGCCGCTGCCGCATCCAAGCGATTCGATTTCGCATCCGTCCGCGACTTCCTCCGTTCCCAAGGCCTCCTTCCGACGGATGGCGGCGGGGACGCTTTCCAACCACACGACTCAAGGATGTCAACATGAAGAAGCTACTGCTCGTCGCGGCACTGCCGCTCCTCTTCTCGGCGTGCAAGCAACCGGAACCCCCGGCTGCCGTGACCGATCCGGTCGCGTCCACCGAACCCGCCGGCCAACGGGCGGCGCTGCCGAAAGGCATCGCGCTCAGCGTTCCCTACGCCATTATCAGCGACGACTGGACCGATGACGCCGAGAGCCGCAAGCGGAAGACCGTGATCGAGTTCGAGCGCGCCGATGCGGCTTCGATCGGGCGCGAGATCACTGAAAGCATGATCAAGGCGCGCTATCGACTGACGGGCACGTCCGAAGTCCGCGGCGGCGAACGGTTCAACTTCCGCGGCGATCCGGGCGTACGCGTGACCATCCTCGTGCGGCCGCGCGGTGCGGTCGCGCTGCAGAACGATGCATCGACCGGCAACATCGAGTTCGGCTATAGCGAACCGCGTCAAGCGCCTGCCGCAGGACAGGAAACCAACTGACGTGCAGCCGGGAGGACCAGCCGCCTCCCTGCAGGCATTCCGGTGGCCGGAAGGTTTCCGGTTGCGCGTGCAGGCGTTCCAGTCGAGCAGCGTGGCGTTGCGGGCGGGTCGGGAGCTCATCGAGGAGGGCACGTATCGCTTCCGTGCTTTCCCTCCGGTGGCCATCGATCTGTTCGAGAACTGGACCGACAACCCGGTATCGAACCGGAGCTGGCAGTGGCACTCGGCCTCGTTCAACTTCATGCCCTGGCTGCTTGCGCTGCACGCGAACACCGGAGACCAGCGGGCGATCGACCATGCATCGCGCGGCATCGAATCATGGTACCGCCAGTTCGTCGCAGTCGACAGCGACTACGAGTTCGCCTGGCATGACCATGCCACGGCCAACCGCCTGGTGGCGGTGCTCTCGCTGCTTTGCCATCTGGAGATGTACCCCGCACGGCTGGAAGTGGACGATGTTCTTCCGCATTTCCTCCAGGCGCATGGCGACCGGCTCTGCATGGAGGAGATGTATTCCCGGCACACCAATCACGGAATCGACCAGTCGCGCGCCCTGTTGCTCCTGGCGACGTGCGCCCCCTGGTTGGAGCAGGCCGACCGCTGGCGCGACATCGCGATCTGCAGGCTTGAGGACGAATTGGGCCAGGCATTCGCGTCGGACGGTGGACATGTCGAGAACAGTCCCGGGTACCACCAGTTCGTCAGCAGCCTGTTCACCGATGTGCTTGCCACGTTTGGTGATGCATTGGACGCCGGGTTACAGGAGCGGATACGGACGACACTAGTGCAGGCCGCCGTCTTTGCGACGTGGATCGTGCGGCCCGATGGCAGGCTGCCGCCGATCGGCGACACGGAATGCAAGCCTGCGCACAACGTCTACCACACGTTAGTCGGAACGGTTGAGTACGCGAACGTACAGTGGGTCTGCAGCCGGGGCGGTGGAGGTGAAAAGCCGGCGGGATCGACAAGGATGTTTCCGGATGCCGGTTACTTCATCGCCCGCAGCGATTGGCAGGACGAGGCGCCGCTGCCGAGCGATGCCTATCATCTTGTTTTCCGGTGCGGGCGGGTGTCGGACTATCACCGGCATGACGATGACCTCTCGCTGACGCTCTGGTGGGGTTCCGACTGGCTGCTCGATGGCGGCGCTTACAGCTATGCGGAGCGCGATCCAGTCCGTCGGTACCTGCGCTCGAAGTGGGCGCACAACGTCGTGGTCGTCGACGATGCCGATCCAGCCTGGAGCAGGGAAGGTGTGGAGGCGCCCGGCCGCCTTTGGCAGGTGAGCGCCGATGGGGGGCGGTCCATCGCGAAGGGTGAAACCTGTTCATATCCTGGTTTCAATGCCACCCGGGAACTCCTCGTCGACAGTGGCGGGACGCACTTCGAAGTGACCGACCGACTGTCCGCTGCGGAAGAGAACGGCGCGGTCCGGAAGTTCGCCAGCCTGTGGCATGTCCCCGCGGACAAGACCATCGAAATCGAAGGGCAGACGGTACGGATATCCGATCCGGCGTTCCTGCGCGCGTTGCATATCCGCAATCTTGGTACGGAATTCGATCGCATCCACGTCGTGGAATCTTTTCCGAACGGGGATATGCCTGCTTACTCACGGGAGCTTAATCGGGTCGAGCGATGCAAGCTGCTCGTCTTCGAGCGGTCCGGCGAACGTTTCGAAAGCCGGCTGGCATTTCAGCTGAAGGACAACAGGCCCGAGCACCGCGACGTGGGCACCACCCATGCTCGCGCGCGTGGACTGCTCCGCAGTTACGGTTTCGATCCCTCCGCTTGGTGGCCCCGACAGTCGGCCCATCACGCGCGCAAGATCAGCGTACGCTTCGAGCAGGCGGGCCAGACGGGTGTGAGCAGCGATGCCCTGGTGGAGCAACTGGTCGCCATGGCGACCCTCAGGCAAGGTCGTCACAGGCCGACGCTGCATCTTTCCAACATGGGATATCCCGATGCCGGTCTGATCGAGATGCGGTTGCGTGCCACGATGCGCCTCCTGCCCGCGGGTGAAGTCTACCTGCCCGCACCCGTGCAGCGCCTGATACGCGATTGGCCGGAACAGGAGCGGCGGCTCTTCATCGATGCGATCCACCTGCTGCACGCTGGCGTAAAGCCCGGGCCCGAGATGTTCAACGGCATCGTCAACAGCAGCCAGGGCCAGTACCAGGACCTGTTCTGGCGTGGCGACGAGGATGCCGTACGCATCCTGATGCTGCGCCACCCTGTCGATGCCGCGCTGAACGCCATGGCGCATGCGCGTCCGGCCGCAGGATGGCGCAGTTGCAGCGACGCGGAGGCGGCACTCGTGCGCCAGATCGAGCGGCTGGAGCGGTTCGCCGCCTGGTCGGGCAGGCAGGATTTCGCACTCGCCTTCCGTATCGAGGACTTTGCCCTCGATCCTTTTCCCGTGCTCGACGACATCGGCCGGTTGGCCCGTTCCCCCGTGGACCCTCGGGCACTGGCCTCGTTGCCGGCGATGCCTCCGATGGCCGCAGCGCAGTCCGATGCAGAGCTGGAATCCCTGCATGGCATCGATGCGCGCCCGCGGTTGCGCGAGCGCCTGGGAACGGTCATGGATGCGCTCGGCTATGCATGACCGGTTCCATTGCCGTGGCCTTCCACGGCCGCCCCGATACTCGGTGGTAGATGACGCCCCGAGTCGCCACAAGATACCCACAGGAGTGGAATAGAGATGCGTATCCGATCGCTCGCCGACGGCGTCGTTACCCCCGCGGAATCCGTCCTCGCCGCGCTCACCGCGCAGGCGAGCCGCACTGAGGGACTGCCGTTCCTGCTCAACTATGCCCCCGTCGCGGAGATGAATCCTTTCCAGCGTCTGCTCTACTGCCGCGCTTCGGACAAAGGATTCGCGCTGGTGCCGGCGACCAGCTTTGAGCAGGTGGCGCCGGTCAGCTGGGGGGGGCGTTCGGTCGTGCATCTCCATTGGCTCGCCTCGGTCCTGTCAGACGCACAGACCATGCAACAGGCGCGGGAACGTATCGCAGCGTTCCGTGCGCGCCTGGGAATGTGGCGCGCGGCGGGACACCGCATCGTATGGAGCATGCACAACGTACTGCCGCACGATTGCACGATGCCCGAGGCCGAGGTCGAACTGCGGCACGTCATCGTCGAGCAGGCGGACGCCGTCCACATCCTGTCCAGGACCTCCGGCGACGAGGCGCGCCGATATTTCGTCCTTCCGGAGGAAAAAACGTTCCATCTCCCGCATCCCTCCTACGAGGGCTGGTATGCCGACGTCGGTGATCGCATGACGGCGCGCATGGACCTTGGGCTGGCCGTGGACGAGTTCGTGTTCGTGGCGTTCGGATCGATGCAGCGTTACAAGGGACTGACCGACCTGGTCGATGCTTTCGTCGAGCTGAAGCACCGCCACCCGCACCGTCGCTTCCAGCTGATCCTCGCAGGCAAAATCGTGGACAAGGACTTCCACGCCGAAATCGTCGCCAAGTGCGAGCATATTTCGGGAACACGGGTGATCGGCAGCGCCATGGAGGAACGGCAGGTCCAGACGCTGATGCGGGGCGCGGACGTGTCCGTTGCGCCTTACCGGAAGACGCTCAATTCCGGCGTCGCACTGCTCGCGAGCACGTTCCGCTGCCCCCTGGTCGCGCCACGGGCAGGAGGACTGACGGAATTGTTCGCCGCAGATCCTCGCCTGCTCTACGGGGGAGGAGAAGGCGATGGCCTGGTGGACGCGATGGAGCGCGCGCTGACCCACACGCCCGCACCGGTCGTGTTCGATCACATCCTGGAAGAGCATCGACCCGCGAGGATATCGACCCGGTTCTTCGATGAGTTGCGGACCAGATTCTTTGCGGCTAAGGGAGGCGTGCGATGAACCGTCAGGCGGATGGAGTGCTGTCGGGAGGCGGACTGCAGCCCCGCTCAGCGGTGTTCCCTGTGGTCGCATTCGAACATTACAGGTTCCGTATCGATGCGATCGACCAGGCCGATGCCGTGAATGCGCGCGGCCTGGTCGGCAAGCTGGAGTTTCTCGCCGGCGACGGGCGCACGCTGGACGTCAAGGCCGATGGCAGCGTCAGGACGGATAGGCACGGTGCCGTCGTCTACCTGCCGACGCACGCGGGCGATGACAAGGCCGCGTGGTCGGAGAACCGGATCACGGCGCCAGCCGAGGCGGTCCAGGTGCGCGTTACCGTGCGCAACTGGAAGTGCTCTGCGTCGGTGTCCATCGTCGGTGGGCTGGAGATGCGGCACGAAACAATACCGGAGTTGTTCTCGGACTCGTTCCCCGTCCACGGCGGCGCGCCTTATCGACTGGATATCGCGCTCCGGGACAGCGTCAAGGTCGATCGGGCGGCCCTGCTGATCGTCCGATACCTGGATGCAGCGGGTGCGGTCATCGCCGGCCCTTACGCCGGCTGTCTGACGTCGGAGCTGTTCGGGCACTACCGCTACCTCAACGCCAATACCCAGAGCGTTTCTTCGAGAATACTTCTGGCTACCCCCAAGGGCGCGGCTACGCTGGTGGTCAACGTGCGTCGCTGGCGCAGCCAGGGCACGGCGCTCGAACTTGCCGAAGCGCCCGTCTTCGTGCTCGACGTGCCCGACACGATGGTGTCTGGCGAATGGGACATGCTGCCCGTTGCGGGATGGAGCTCGCACTATCCCTTGACCGAGGCGGGCGCGGGGCTTTCGCACCTCTCGCTGGTGTGTGGAACCAACCTCACGTCCAGAGGGGCGTTCCCGCGGATGGCGGCAGAGTTCGTGGACGTGGCGGGCAACCCGATACCGGTGACGTTGAATGGTCTGGAAGGGGCACAGCGTCAGGCGCTGACATTGTCTGCACCCGACCATGAAGGGCGCTGTCACGCCTTCCTGTGGCGCCCAGAAGGCGCGGTCGCGCTCAGGGTGGGCATCGTCGAGACCGGCAGCCGTTACGTCATGTTGCGTAACGATCTGGCGCTGCGTGGCGTTGCCGGCCACGCCGTGCCGGATTCCCTCTGTACGCCGTGTGCGCCCGGCGAGCATCTTGAGATGAAGTGCAGCGCATCACCCCGCTGGACCGCGGTCGTGGCGCTGGATGCCGTCACGTCCGTACAGGCCTCCGGGCGTCCCCCGTCGTTGCAGGTTTCCTTCCACGATGCGGCAGGCAAGCCGCTGAGCCTCAAGGGCACGCTGACGAAAGCCGAAGGCGCCGTGACCATCTACACGGATGCCG
This sequence comes from uncultured Pseudoxanthomonas sp., assembly GCF_946886695.1. Next base: position 24,981 of record NZ_CAMPJD010000039.1, read on the forward strand.
GCGTGTCGGCCACGCTGTCGGACCTGCCCACCGGCAGCCAGGAGCTGATGGGGGCGCGCGCGCTGCTCAGGCTGCTGCCGCCCGCAGGCACAGCGACGATGGCGGTGAAAGCGGCATGTCCGGAATCGCGCATCATGATGGCGTCCCTCCACGTGCGTGGTTTCGATGTGCTGCAGGAGGATCGCATGTCGCTCGAAGCCATCAACGACATCCTGCCGCTGGAGGACCAATCCGTGGAGACGGCGCGCTGGTTCGCCCACGAGTTGCATCGCCGCTACACACACGAGCCGCGTGCGCAGGTCCACCTGCTCGATGCGTTCCGCAGGTTGGGTGAACTCGATGCCATCGAGACGGTGGCGCACCAGGCGCTCGCCACCAGCGGAGCCGCGACGGCGAAACTGCGCCTGAAGGCACGGGTGGCCCTGGGGCAACTGCAGGAACTGGACGTGCACTGGCTTCCCGCCGTGGGCATGGTCCCGTCAGTGCGGGCGGTACCAGGCGGGGAAGGTCCGCTGCGGGTAGCCCATCTTTTCAAGACGACGGTGCCAGCCGAGAACACCGGCGGCGCGATCCGTTGCCTGAACATCGTCAATTTCCAGCGCGAGGCCGGCATGCAGCCGCTGGTCATCACTCCTCTGGGCTATCCCGCCCGCGGAGGATCCGGTGCGCCCTGGGAGAAGGAACTGATCGACGACGTGCCGTACTTCCGCCTCAACTGCGTCGGGAGCGACGAACTGCGTGTGGTACCCAGTCCTGTGCAGCTCGACTTCACCGCCATGCTGACCGCGCGCCTGCTGGCTCAGGAGGGCGTCGACCTCATACAGGCCAGTTCCGGGTACCGCGGGTACGAACAGGCTCTGGTGGGCTTGTCGGTGTCGCGGGCGCTGGGGGTGCCGTTCGTCTACGAGGTGCGTTCCTATCATGAACACACATGGCGCCCCCTGTCGGACTGGGTTCTCGACGCGCCGCATACCTTGCGACGTATCGAGCAGGAGAACCGCTGCATGCGGGAAGCGGATGCCGTGGTGACGATCTGCGAGACCATGAAGGCGGGGCTCGTGGAGCGGGGCATTCCGCCGGAAAAGGTGTTTGTGGTGCCCAACAGTGTCGACCTCGAGCACTTCGCCACGCCAGCGCAGGAGTCCGTGGATGCTCTGCGCGAGAATCTGGGCCTGGGGCAGGGCCCCGTCGTGGGTTACATCTCCAATGTATCCAAGCGCGAGGGACATCATGTGCTGCTGCGCGCGGTGGCGCAGGCCCTGGCGCAAGGCGTTGCCATCCAGTGCCTGGTTGTGGGCAAGGGCCGGGAACTGGTCCAGCTGCGTCGCCTGGCGCAGGAACTCGGCATCGAATCGTCCGTTTTCTTCACAGGAGAGGTCCCTCACGAGCAGATTTCCGCCTACTACAGCCTCATCGACATCTTCGTGGTGCCGCGGATCACCGATTTCGCCAGCGACTTCGTCACGCCGATGAAGCCGTTCGAGGCCATGGCCATGCGGAGACCGCTGGTGGTAAGTGACCGTCCAGCCCTCATTGAAATCGTGGGAGAGAACGAAGAGCGCGGACTGATCTTCCCGGCTGGCGATCACGTCGCGCTTGCTCAAAGACTGGTGGAGCTCGTCGGTGAGCCGGCGCGTGCCGAGGCCATCGTGAAGGCGGCGAGGGAGTGGATTGAGACGTCCCGCTCGTGGGTCGGTACCATCAGGACCTACGAGAACGTCTACGCATTCGCCCGCCAGAAGGCGGCCGCACGGCGACAGGATGTCGGAGCACGGGGCTGAGCATGCAGCATTTCGTCTGCATCGGTCACGCCAAATGCGGCACCACTCTGCTAGACAGCGTGTTCCGGCAGTCGCGTCTCGTGGGCACGCCATCGGAGACGAAGGAGATCAAGTTCTTCCTGCCCCGCTTCTTTCCACAGGAGGCGGCTCATGAACGTTATCTGGAAAAATTTGTAACGGCGGAAGGCCAGCGTCCCGCCATGGGCACCTTCGAAGCCTCGCCGCAGTACAGTCATCAGCCGGAGGAGATCCTTCGTGCGGTGCTGGAGAACATCAAGCGCACGCTGCCGCATGCCAAGATCGTTATCTGCCTCAGGCATCCGGTCCTGCGTGCCTATTCGCACTACATCCATAACCTACACACATTCGCACTGTATGGGGAGGGCGTGTTCTCGCCTCGGCCCGATCTGCTCAGGAAGCCGTGCGGGATGAGCTTCGACGAGGCATTGTGCGGTACCACCAGGTTGCAGGTCAGCTACGCGACGACCATACGCCTAGCCTACGAAGTGATGGGGCAAGAGAACGTATTCTCTTTCTTTCTAGAGAAGGATGGTCGCGATCTCGAGTACTGGATGCGGCGACACGCCTGCGCAGGGATGGCGAATGAGCTGGTACCCATTGTTCGTCGCGCAGGCTCTGTGTTTGTCCGACGTCCGGTTCCAAACTATTTGGTTTCTGGCGGCGTGCTTCATGCCTTCGGCTCCTTGGAGGGGGAGTACGTGAGGTATGACGGAACTGACGAGGGTCGGACGAGCGAGGTCCTTCAGGCTAAGCGTTCTTGGACGCTCAAGTTGTCTGGACAAGATGCTGTTCGATTGGCGCATCATTACTATCGTGCGGAACTGGAGGAGTGCACACGTATTACCGGTGATGACTATTTTATGGATTACTTATCGATAACTCCTAAAGATCAGGAGGCGGAAATTACTCCATATGGCGCCCTTGGTAGCCTGCACGGAGTTGTCGTCGGTTAATGTTGGAAAATAGCCCCGATTACAGAATCTTTCTCATGAACGAACATTCTCGGCGCAGTTTGGTTCCATTCCTGGTGATGGCGCTAGCCATGGTCGCCATGTCTATCACCTCTTTTGCTCGCGAGACAGGCACGACTAGTATGAAACTGTCGGATGTCATGTCTTACGGCATGTGGTTTCGATCGAGTCAAGGAGGAGATAGGACGCGCGAGTACGCCGAGCAACTGCTAGCCGGGCGATTCAAGCCTCGGCGTGATGTGGATTATTGGGAATTCTCCTATCCGATTGATTGGGTGGCGGACCCATACAAAGAAGACAACTGGCAGTTCCTGCTGCACTCCTTGTACATGTTGGATCCGCTGTTGGTGGCGGAAGATGAGGACAAGGACGAGCGCTATATGAAAGCGGCGCTCCGTATTGTCGCTGATTGGCATGCTTTCCACTTGATTCGGAAAGGCAGTGCAAAGTATTCCTGGTACAACATGGCGGTGGGGATGCGTTCTGCAAAGATTGCATATATCCATAGTCGCCTTCGAGATCAGTATCCACATTTACTGGATGCTTCGACGCAAAGCATGTTCGATGAGTTGGCGGAAAGTCATGTGGCTCCTGTTATTGGTGGGGACATCCCCCTGCGTATGACGAACCATGGCCTTTTTCAGGTACATGGGGTCATGGCTATCTGCCGGGAGTTTGAGGGCGCTGCGGTCTGTCGGGATAGTAAGAATTTTGTCGCCGACAATCTCGATCGCATCATTTCTGCCCAATTTGATGATGAGGGTATGCATCTTGAACACTCTCCCGCATATCATCGCTTCACGCTCAATAAGCTTGATGCACTCGCGGCGACGGGTTGGTATGCAGATTTTCCAAACATAACGAGGGTCAGCAAGAAGGCGCGCGCCAATCTTTTTTGGCTAATAGACCCGTCCGGTCGATTCTGGGGCGTGGGGGACTCCATACCCTCCGAGCAGCCTGGGCATCAAGAGTTGGAGGTGCCAGCCAATGGGTGTCCCAAGGAATTGCCTGCCACTGGTGCTTTGCCCGATGCATGTGTAGTGATGAGGCAGTTCCAGTCTGGCTATGTGACGATCAGGACGACCCCATTCGTCCCTGTTGAGCAAGCATCAGGTTTGTTCTATCAGGGCAGTTTTCATTCAAGCGTGCACAAGCATTTGGACGATCAATCTTTTGAGCTCTTTGAGCGGGGAGATCGCGTCATAGTAGATAGTGGGTACTACGGATACATGGCCCATCCAATGCGTCGCTACATGCTTTCCACCCGGGCCCATAATACCGTGGAGCTGGGGGGCAAGGACTTCAGTAGAAAAGATTCAGATGCATATGGAAGCGCCATAGAGGCGGCTTCATTCCAGAACGGGTACTACAGGATCCAAGGGCGCGTTGAGCACAAGAATCTGCGTACAGTGCACAGTCGCCAACTTTTGTACAAACCGGGAAACTGGCTTGTGATCCGGGATTGGATTGGCGGGACGCCGAACGGACAGGCCGTGCAATGGCTCCATTTGCATCCTGATGCAGTTTTATTGAAGCAATCGCGGGCTGATGCGTCATTCGCACTGAAGAAGTCGATCTTTACTATCAAGAGCCTTTCGGGCTGTGACATTCGAGTGGTGCGTGGCGAGAAGTCCCCGTCCATCCAAGGGTGGTACAGCCCGACGCAAGGTGTTGCGATCCCGAACTACGCTATCGGCTTCGCCTGCCAGCAGAAGCCAGGTGCACTGGAGGTTGCTATCGCGCTTTCCGAAGTGGCGGAAAAAGAGCTTGCTGTGCTGCTTCCCGATCTTCGCAAGAGAAATCCGCTGCGGCAGTAGAGGTTGAACGGAATTTTTATTTTCATTGCTCATTTGCGGAAGACGCGGCTTTCTGCGCTCGACCACTGAGTGAGTCAGCCGCTATTCTTTTCCAGCAGGATCCAGCTCATCTTCTTCGCAGATCAAGTCCACCATGCGTTCGCTGGCGGCGGCGGGCGCGGTGCTGGGTGAAAAAGTGCTTGCGACGGGAACGCTGACTGCAGCCGTCTCTTGCTTCCTGATGGGGCGAAATGCGACTTCAGGCAGGCAGGCTGCGAAGAAAGTACGCATTACGTGCTCCACGCCAGTTGGAAGCACGGTGCGCAAGTCGGTATCGTAGTATGCACCACGATTGAAGGCGCCCGTGATGATTTCATAGGACGGGAAGTACGCTACGCCCTCGTGCCGTCGCTGGATCTGATCGGCGGCGACTCGGAGGACCGACTTCGACAGTACGGTCGATTCGAGCACATGTCGATTTTCTGCGGTGGCCGCCAGTGGCACCGGCGAGACCGTCAAGATGACCTTCGCCGCGGGGTTGATCGAACGGAGCCGCAGCAGGAATGCGTTGAGGTCATGATCGACCTCGGTCACGCTGAAATTGACAAAACCATGTAAGTCGGGATCAAACTCACCCCACCCGCAACCTGGACACACCGGATAAACCGCGCCATCGACCTTGTTGAGCCAAGCTTCCGTCAGACCGAGCGTGTAAACGAACACGTCCAGCTCTTCGAACATGCGGCGGACGCGCCGCAGGTGCTGCTGACGATCAAGTTCGAGTTCCTCCAGTGAGGCAAATCCTTCGGGTTGAACGGAAGGGCGGTACGGATCGAAGAAGCGGCCATTTCGCGTCCAAGCGGTGTCAGTCGGCGTGAAGGTGCCGAATGCCCGGTCAAACAGTTGCAGTAGCTGGCGCGTGGTGTAGACATTGCCGTAGCGAGCGGAATAGACCCCGTACTGATACTCCTGCGCCGTCTCCGCATCGACGATGGTGGGTGCCCTCTCCGTAACGAACGGTTCGACACCAGCGCCCTTGAGATAACGCGCGATGTGCTGCGCGAAGCAGCTCCCGGCCGTGGCGACCTTGTCGCTCTTGGTGATACGAAAAGGCGGCGGCGTGACAGGGCTTACATCAGCCGGTGATACGCCGGCCACGACTCGCTTCCAGAACGCGTTGTCGGGGCGTGAGGAATAGGGACAGGTTGCGTGGCTCATGAATGTTCCCCTGAATCCGGAGAGGCGACGCGCATGATGTGGTCCTCGAGGGTCCGCAACACCAGCGCTCCGTACTCCTGGGATGCATGCATGGCATCGGCCCAGAACTTCTCGCTCAGAAAGCCGTAGGTGTCGATGGCTTCCGCAGGCGGCGGAAGATAATGGCCGCCTACGTTTTCAAGGATCCGCCGTGTTGCCAGGGTCTGGCATTGCCAGGCTCTGAGCCTGAAGCTTGCATCACTTATGCTGTGTACGCCGAGATCGTCGATCTGGTGGGCCTTTGCAAGCGCGAGTGTTTTTTGGGGCAGATGCCGGAAAATATACTCCGCGCTGCGCACGGGGGGCGGGGATTCGATATGGATGATGCCTGCCAGGTTCTGCCTGGAGCAGAGGTCAAGGAAGCTCGCGAAGCTCGACAGCTGTCGGCCTATCGCGCGCACGAGAAGATCTTCGGGTATGAACGTGCCTGCGCCGGTGTCGTCGATGGTCCGATCAGTCCCGGACATCCAGTAATCGTCTTTTTGCCTGAACAAGCTCAGCCGACTGGCGTGGTTGCCCCCCAGAACCGAGACCAGCCATATCGCCGGCGCTGGCTTGAGTCGTGCGTGGTCCTGAATGGACTTGAGTACGACGGGATTGATCAGTTCGCGATTCAAGGCATCCCTGACCACGAGTCCGCCAGGAAGGGCCGCAGCCCCGTTGGCGACCACTCGTGCCTGGTAGTGGTCCGCAGTCGGCTCGTAGGCCTTCGTTCGCAGGGCGGAAGCGATGCAGTTGGCATGGCTGTGCCCGACGAGGAGAACACGATGGCTTTTCATCAACGGGGGTGTCCTGTCGCCGGTCAGGCCGAGCGCAAAGCCTCGATCAGTGACGTCATCGTGGTTTCGGCGCGACGGCGCAACAGCGTGCGGGTGGCGCGGGGAATGACCGGGGTGTATTGCGAGAACCGGTCGGGCAGGTGCTTGTCCGCAATCGAGCTGAGCAGGTCCGGCCGCTCCATCATGCGCATCAGGTTGCGGCTCTTGTCGGTGGCTGACAACACGAACGACGGCACGCCGTACGCAGCTGCTACGACGCTGCCATGGAACTTCATGCTGGTGAGCGCGGTGCACTCGCCGATCGCCTTGCACAAATCCATCGTGGACTCGCTGCGGATGAGTTCCTTGCCGGGGATATCGAGGTCCGTGGCACGCGCAGCATCGCGCTCGCCCACCGTGCCGCTGCCGAGGATGATGTGCCGGATGCGGTATCCCAGCGCCTGGGCCTTCTTGCACAGCGCGATGACGTTGGTCAGGTCGTCAGGCTTGTCGGAACGGTCGCGCGTAACCACGCCGAGGATGGGTGCACCCTCGGGCTTGGGGGCAGGCGGCATGTCGAGCGCGAACACGATGTCGGCGGTATTGGTTGGCTCAATGCGGGGCTTCAGATGCTTGCTGATCCACGCCGCGCTCTCCTTGTCGCGGGCATTGAAAAAGCGGATGTTCGGGTGCGAGAGGAACTCATGCATGTACTGCACGGCTGGAGCCGCCGTTCCCTTCCAGGTCGGTACGCCCACGCCGCAGATATGGACCGGCTTCTCCAGGTATTCCTTCTTCCAGTACAGGTCCGAAACCGTCCAGGGCATAACCAGATCGCCTCCACCGATGACCAGTGCATCCACCTCGGCCAGCACCTCCGGCACCGGGCGTGAAAAGTACGGCTTCTTGGTGAGGTCGTTGAGGACCTTCAGTTCGAACTCCGGCTCCAGCCACTGCCGGTAAACATCGACGAACAACTCGTCACCGAAGTTGCCCCAGCCGAAGAAGCCGATGAGTCCGATTTTCTTTTTCTGCGTCATGTCATGTCTCGCTGCCGGCCTTGACCGGGTGCTGTCCGGGATCTGTACGGACCGGAATGGGGGTGGGGCGCCGGTGGGCGCGAGTATGAAATAATCTCACGCTGAGCCCGCAAACACGAGCGAAAGCTACTTGCCGACGCTGCTGTGAGCGAGTGCGGCAGCCCCAGATTCCCGAACCAATTGAAGGCCACTTATGCGTACTTTTTTGTTGATCCCGTTGTTCCTGCTCGCAGCGTGTGGCGGCAACGACTCATCGGCTCCAGCGCAGGCCGGCACCTCCGAGACAGCGCCGCAGGCGGCGATGGAGCCTGCCCCCGCCGAGCCCGCGCCCGCCGCATTCAAGGCGGTGAAGCTGCGCAATCCATTGCCTGAAGGCATCGAGTTCCCCTTCGCGTATCACCGCTTGAACGACAACCTGAAGAAGGATCAGGGTACGGAAGATCGCCGTGTATTCGTCGAGATCCTGGGGACCGCACCGCAGCAAGCGCAGGCCGCACTCGACCAGGCACTGAAGGGCAAGGGTTTTGCAGAACCCACTTCCCAGCAGGTCAAGGGCGTGACCGAGTTCACGTACACCCGTGCGGATGGTACCCAGGTGATCGTGAAGCTCAACGACCGCCTGAAGAAGAAGAAGGCGCCGGACGCGACCGGTACGATCCACCTGACGTGGCGTTCTGCCTAAGAGTATAGGGGCGAATGTCCCTGGGAGGTCGCGCCTCTCAGGGCTCCGCTCGCGGCGTGAGAAGATGCTCGGCGAACAGGGCAAGATTGGTCCATCCGAGCAGCATCACCCAGTGCATGTAGCGAAAGCTTTCGATGGGTGATGTGAAGTAGAGCGAGAACGCAAGACCGACTCCACTCAGCCCCATGAAGAGCAGCAGACTGGGGGGTGCGGTCGGCGGCTCGCGGACAATCCGGACGAAACCGATGATTCCGCCGGCTACGGTGACGAGCAGCCAGAAGCCCGGGTGGTAAAGCAGTGCAAGATGGCCGCTCAGCACGATGCTGCGAAGCGTATACCGCAGCGAATCCCGATCCAGCGTCTTCGGCAGGGCGTACTGCGGATTCAGCACGTAACTGTGGTTGACCCACTCCTGCCTGTCGCACAGCTGCAGCAGGCAGGAGAACGCCGTCGTGCGGTGCTTGAGATAGGCCAGCGGATACGCGCGGACAAGGTCACGGTGGGCGTTCCTGACGCCTTCCGCGTCGTGGTGACGATAGACGTTAAGCGAGAATGGAGCATCGGGGCGGCTCGTGGTGCTGATCACGTTGCCGGCCACGGCGGGCGAGTATCGCTGGTAGATGCGCCGGAGGAATTGCCCACGGTTGTCCGTGAAGGCGACCGGATGACTCAACAGCCTTTGGGCGGCTGCTTCTGCATCACCCGAGTACACGATGATGCCGGCCATGTCGTACAGGTAGATCGCGGTCGTGGGATTTCCCGGCTGCGCCACCAGACGGTTGAACATTGACACAGCCAGATACAGTGCAAAAGCCGTGGCCACACCGCCGGCACAGGCGAGCAGCAGGCGCCATCCCTTGCCCTGCATCGACAGCGCCAGATATGCCGCGCCGGCCAGAAGTCCCGCGGTTGCGGCGAGCGCGTTGTGCCGGAACGCGGTGGCGACCAGGCAGAACAGGACGACGATGGCGCCGTGCGCATGACGACGGCGGACGCTGGCAGCCTCCCGCATCCGGAACAGGTGCACCAGCGCCAGCAGGAGGAAGGCCGACATCCAGATGTCCTTCCAGATCATCCCGGAGAGCGTCATCACCGGCGGGAACAGGCTGAACACCACGACCACCAGCCAGCGCGGGAATCGGGTGGACAGCTTCGGAAACGCCTGCGCACATAGGGCTGAACATCCATACGCATACAGCGCCGCCTGTGCCAACAACATGCCGGCGGGGCCTTCGACGATGCGGTCGAACACGCTCCATATCATCGCCATCACCGGCGGGTGCCAGTCATTGAACTCGAACGAACGGGCCTGCCGCAGCGACGCGATGCTGTCGTTCGACATGATGCCTGGATAGAACATCAGCACGATGAAGGCGGCTACCGCAAGCCAGACCCAGGAGGTCATGGTGCGGGGCCGCGGCGGGACAGGCGGAGCAATGCGTGTGTCGGTCATGGAAAGTTCGTGTGCGTTGCCGGCGCCGGTCAGCGGGTGCGTTTGAAGATGAAAAGGCGGGAGATCAGCAGCTTGAACACCATGCTGACCACCGCCGTCGCGATGTAGGCGAGGTGGTAGTTCTGCAGCAGGCGGTTGATTGCCGCGAACAGCGCGACCTCCACTGCCCGGAACATCAGGATGGAAGGGAAGAACTTGGCTGCTTCCACGAGCAACGGCCCTTTCCCGCCACGGAACACGTAGTGCCTGCAGCCGAAGAAATTGAGTACCGAGCAGGTGACGACCGCGCAGGAATACGCCGCTTCGACGGCCATTCCGGCGATGTTGTGGAACAGGATCGTCAAGACGTATCCCAGCACGAGGCTGACTACCGACAGCACGCCCATGCGGAAACCTTCGCCCGCCAGCGCGCCCAGTCGGCGTCGTGCGGCATCCCCGCCAGGGGTGGGTTCAGGCTGCCGGACCATGATCGCCGCCGGTACCGCGCGTTCGGACCACCCGCGCGGGGACGCCCATCGCGATGGAATTGGGGGGGATGCTCCGGGTGACCACGCTCCCCGCCGCGATGACCGAGCCGCGGCCTATGGTGACGCCGCGCATGACCTTGACGCCGCAACCGCACCAGACGTCATCCTCCAGCGTGATCGGCGACGCGCGTTTGCCCTGCTGCCAGATGGGCGTATCAGGATCATCGAACACATGGTCCTCGCTGATGAACGAGCAGCCATGGGCGATGCGGCAATGGTTTCCGATCGACAGGCCACCGAAGCCATCGAGAAACACGCTCTCGTTGATCGTGACGTGGCGACCGATACGCACGCCTTCCGGAAACCAGATCGTGACGCCATCCTTGATCTTCCAGCTGCGAATCTCCGCGACGAACAGCTTGAGCACGGCGAACCGGAGTGCATCGCCGAGTGGAGGCGGAAGATATTTCACGGTCCCGTAGAGCGTGAAGAAGGCAGCTGCGCGCGCGTAAGCGGCGAGCGAGTACTTCGTGCTCACTGGCGACGGGCCACGCAGATCACGGACAACCCGATGAACGGTCCCGTCAGACGATCAAGGACCCTCAGATAAGGCATCGCATGTTGGATGCGGCGGATCTGGGAGACCGTGAATGTGCGGGAGAAATTCTCCTGCCGCTTCAGGATGCGGGACTTGAGGAAGTAGGGGGCGACGCCGGCGATGTTCATGTAGTGGCATTTCTCCACCGAGAACCCTGCCGCTTCCACCACCTTGCGCAGGCGCGAGCGGCTGTAGCGCCGGTAGTGACCGGAAGCTTCGTCCACGGGGCCGTAGAGGAACTGCAGGGCGGGCACCTTGATGTAAAGCCCTCCGCCCGGGGCGAGCGCTTCATGGAACTGCTTGAGCACGGCAAGATCGTCGGGAAGATGCTCGAGTACGTCGAGGGTGAAGATGCTCTTGACCCCGTGGCGAGCCAGTGTCCCGCCGCACTGGGCTAGGTCGCAATCTTCCACCAGAACGCCTGGCCGTCCGGCGAAGCGCTGCCGGAGCAAGTCGAGATTCTCTTGCCCGCCTTCTAGAAGCACCAAGGGCTCGACGCGATGGGAAAGGAGTTCCGAAAAATGGCCAGAGCCTGCCCCAGCGTCTGCCGCAGGCCCTTGAAATTCGTGCCCGAACAGCGCAAGCGTCCAAGCGTAGTAAGCCGTCATGTGCGACAGCATGGATTGCGCGGCGTGGTGCTCTGGATTGCTTCTCCAGTCGAACCCGCCGGCCCCGCTCATACGTTGCTCCGCTTGTCGATCATGTCGGCCAGTACCGCGAAGATCCCGACATTCAGGCTCATCGTCAGCAGCACCAGGGACTTCTCCGTCAGGTCCCGCAGGACAAAGGTGTCGTAGGCCAGACTGGCGCCGCTTGCGAGCAGCAGCAGTACGATCAGCGGAGTGAGGATGCGGAGGGGAGCGAAGTACATGCCGGTCCGCCCGATGATCTGCACGAATCGCAGTGTGTCCTTGATCGGGTGGATCTTCGAGTTCCCCTTGCGCTGATAATAGTCGATGGGCTCGAAGTGGACGCGATAGTTGTTGCGCAGGGACGATATGGTGATGGTGATGGTGAAGCTGAAGCCATTGGGGAGTATGCGGACGAACTTCTGCGCCATGTTCTTGCGGAAAACCCGCATCCCGGAGTTGATGTCCGGCACCTTCATGTTGACGATCCAGTTGATCCAGCGGTGCAGGAAGAACTTGGGGATCTTGCGTAGCGTGGAGTAGGTGACATTGTTGCCAGTGCGCGCACCCACGACCATGTCGTAATCGGCCGCCATCTTCACCAGCCTGGGAAGATCGTGGATCGGGTAGGTGCCGTCGGCATCGATGATGGCAATCATCTCCGATTCTGCGTGCCGCATGCCCGTCTTCAATGCGGCGCCATACCCGCGATTGCGGTCATGCGGCACCACGCGCAATTGCGGGAAAGCCTCCTTCAGCATTTGCAGTCTGGCGAGGGTGCCGTCCAACGATCCATCTTCGATCGCGACGATCTCGTAGCTTTCCAGCGCCGCAAGCGCTCCAGCCAGCTTCTGGATGGTTTCATCGATCGCATTCTCCTCGTTGTAGCAGGGAACAAGGACACTGACTGCGGGTGCGGATTTGAGGTTCACGTTGTTCTCGAAATGCGGATCGCGCCCAGGCCGGGCAGGGGAACCGAGTGTCATCGCAGGCGCCTCAGGCTTGGGATACATCGCCCGTCACCACGATCTCCGCGATGCGGCGACTAGCGAGTCCGTCGCCATAGGGATTGTGCGCGCGCGCCATGGCCAAGTACGCGTCTTTGTTCTCGAGCAGTGCGACGGTTTCTGCGACGATGCGCGCCGGATCGGTGCCCACCAGCTTGACCGTGCCCGCATCCACGGCTTCCGGTCGCTCCGTGGTATTGCGCATCACCAGTACAGGCTTGCCAAGGGAAGGGGCTTCCTCCTGCACACCACCCGAGTCTGTGATGATCAGGTACGAGCGGGACATCAGGTAGACAAACGGAAGATAGTCCAGCGGCTCGATGAGGTGGATGTTGTCCGTGCCCGAGAGGATGCGCTTGACGGGTTCCTGGACATTTGGGTTCAGATGGACGGGATAAACCACCTGGGTGTCGCCGCGCCGGGCAATTTCGCGGATCGCGGTGCAGATGTCCTCGAACCCCTTGCCGAAGTTCTCGCGGCGGTGGCCTGTGATAAGAATGAGTCGTTTGGACGGGTCCAGGAAAGGAAATCGGTTTGCCAGTGATGCTTCGAGTGTCGGGTCGGCGTCGATTCGCGTCACGATCGCGAGCAGGGCATCGATGACGGTATTGCCAGTGACGTGCACGGCGCCGGCCTGTGTATTCTCTGCCAGCAGGTTTTGCCGTGAGCGCTCGGTGGGGGCAAAGTGCAGACTCGCCAACGGAGCGGTCAGCCTGCGGTTCGCTTCCTCGGGCCAAGGTGAGTACATGTCCCCTGTGCGGAGCCCGGCTTCGACGTGACCCACGGGGACACGGTTGTAGAAGGCGGCCAGTGACGTGGCTAGCGTCGTACTGGTGTCGCCATGCACCAGGACAAGGTCCGGCCTCCTCGAATCAATGAGTTCCGTCATGCCTTGGAGAATCCGTGATGTAAGCGCGGCCAAGCTCTGGCCGGGCTGCATTACGTCAAGGTCATCATCTGGCACGATACCGAACAGGTCCAGCACTTGGTCCAGCATCTGGCGATGCTGCGCGGTCACCGCAACGAGCGTCGTCACCCCGGGATGCTGCTTCAGCGCAGCCACGACGGGAGCCATCTTGATCGCTTCCGGCCGCGTGCCGAAGACCACCATAACCTTCTTCATCGCGCTTCCTTAGCCTTGAATCACTGCTTCCAATTCAGGCAGCAACGTAAACAAATCCCCCACCAGCCCAATATCCGCAATCTCGAAGATCGGCGCTTCGCCGTCCTTGTTGATCGCCACGATCGTGCCGGCGTCCTTGATGCCGGTCAGGTGCTGGATAGCGCCGGAGATGCCGACGGCCACGTAAAGCTCTGGGGCGATGATCTTGCCGGTCTGGCCTACCTGCAGCTCGTTCGGCACGTAGCCGGCATCCACGGCGGCACGCGAGGCGCCGACGGCGGCGCCCAGTTTGTCGGCCAAGGCATAGATGATCTTGAAATTCTCCGCCGAGCCCACGCCACGGCCCCCGGAGACCACACGCTTGGCGCTCTGCAGGTCAGGGCGGTCGGACTTGCCGGCGGCCAGGCCGATGTAACGCGTATGCGTCGGCAGGGCGGCTTCGACGCTGGTGGCTTCGACCGTCGCGCTGCCGCCCTTGGCGGCTTCCGGCCACGAGGCCGTGCGTACGGTGGCGACGACGGTCTGGTCGGCCGGGGTTTCGACGGTGATGATCGCGTTGCCGGCGTAGATCGGGCGCTTGAAGGTGTGCGGGCCTTCCACAGCCATCAGGTCGGACACCTGGTTGACGCCGAGCAAGGCGGCCACGCAGGGCAGCAGGTCCTTGCCGAACGTGGTCGATGGGGCGAACACGTGCGTGTAGCCCGCGGCGAGCTTCGCAATCTGCGGGGCCAGTACCTGTGCGATGGCATTCGCGTTGGCGGCGTTGGCGACGGCCAGCACCTTGGCGGCGCCGACGATCTGCGCGGCTTCGGCGGCGACGGCCGTGGGGTCGGCGGCCAACACGACCACGTCGATGGCATCGGCCTTCACGGCGGCGGCGGCGCTGACGGTCTTGGCGGTGGAGGCGTTGAGCTTGCCATCCAGGTGTTCGGCGATGACGAGAACCTTGGCCATTACAGCAACCCCTTCTGCTTGAGTGCGGCGACCAGTTCGGCCGCGTCCTTCACCATCACGCCCTTGCTGCGCTTGGCGGGCGGGGCGTAGTGGGTGGTCTTGTGCGTATCGGCGGCATCGATGCCCAAGTCGGCCAGCTGCAGTGTTTCCAGCGGCTTGCTCTTGGCCTTCATGATGTCGGGCAGCTTGATGAAACGCGGCTCATTGAGGCGCAGGTCGGTGGTGACGACAGCGGGCAGGTCGACCTCCAGCGTTTCCAGGCCGGCGTCGACTTCGCGCACCACCTTGGCCTTGCCGTCGGCGATGTCGAGCTTGCCGGCGAAGGTCGCCTGCGGACGGCCCCACAGCGTGGCCAGCATCTGGCCGGTCTGGTTGGCGTCGTCGTCGATGGCCTGCTTGCCGAGGATCACCAGGTCCGGCGATTCCTTCTCGACCAGCTTCAGCAGGGTGCGGGCGGCGGTCAGCGGCTGGATGGCCTGGTCGGTGACCACATGGATGGCGCGGTTGGCGCCCATGGCCAAGCCGTTGCGCAGGTGGGCCTGGGCATCGGCGGGGGCGATGGTGGCGACCACGACTTCGGTGGCGATGCCCTTGTCGCGCAAGCGGAGGGCTTCTTCCAGCGCGATCTCGTCGAAGGGATTGGGGGACAGCTTGACGCCGTCGGTGACCACGCCGGAGCCGTCCGGCTTGACCTGGATGCGGACGTTGTAGTCCACCACGCGCTTGTAGGCGACGAGAATCTTCATCCTGCGGGAATTCCTGTATGCGACGGTGAGGCCCGGCCGCGGCGGCTGGCCGAGGGCAGACGTGGGATTTTAGCGGTCAGGCGGGGGCCATGCGAGCCCGTACGGTGCCATCCGCCAGCTGTTCCGCCAGAACACCTGCAAAACGTGCCGCGCTGCCGGGGGCTTGGGCGAAAAACAGAGATGGTTCCGTGAGCTCCAGTTCCAGCAGCTGCGGTTGCCCGTCGGTGCCGGTCAACAGGTCGATGCGCGCGTAGGGAAGGGGCGTCTCGAGCTGCCTCAGGCGCGCGGTGGCGCTGAGGACCCGCTCGGCCAGTGCCTGCTCGGCGGGGGTGGCCGTGGTCGCCACGATCTCGCCGAGAGCCATCGGCGCTTGCCTCGCCGCTTCGCCGGGAGGCAGCTGGGCGCTTTTCCGGGCGGCGTGGCTGAACCGGCCATCGAAGTACAGCAGCGCGGTTTCGCCATGTTGGTCGACCGAAGCCAGATAGGGCTGCAGCATCACGCTGCGCTCCTGCTCCAGCAGTCGGCCGATGTGGTTGCCGGCCACGAACTGCTGGTCACGGGCGTACCGCTGGGTGTCTCGGGCGCCAGCACTTACCGTTGGCTTGACGACAAACTCCTGCGCGTCGAATTCGTCCAGGAACCCCGCCAGCGCCTCCATGGGCTCGGCATCGGGCTCGACGAACCGGGTCGGGACGACGGGTATGCCGATGGTGGCCAGATCCGCAAGATAGTGTTTGTCGGTGTTCCAGCGCACCACGTTCAGCGGGTTGAGCAGGCGTGTCACCCTGTCCGTATGCTCGCACCAGGCTAGGAAGTCCGACAGTCGTTCGGTGTAGTCCCAAGGCGAACGCAGCAAGGCCGCATCGAAGCGACCCCAGCTCACGGTCGGGTCGTCCCAGGCCACGGCATGGGCATGCAGGCCGGCGTCGGCGCAGGCATCAAGCAATGGCAGCAGATCGTCGTCGTGGCCGCTGGCGGCCACGGCCGTGACGAGGGCGAGGGTCATCATGCACACCAGTGTACGCGCACGCCCCGCACGGGATTCCCATTGCCCGAAAGTACCTGTGTCCGGGATGGGGGGCTGGGTAGAATGCGGGCTTTCCTCATCGAATGGATCACGCCATGACGGGTAACCCCGGCTCCGGAGGCAAGCAGAAGCTCTATCCCAGTGCGGCGGCCGCGCTGGACGGCGTCGTGGCGGATGGTCAGACACTGGCGGTCGGCGGGTTCGGCCTGTGTGGCATCCCGGAGGCGCTGATCGGCGCGCTGCGGGACAGTGGCGTGAAGGGGCTGACGGCCATCTCCAACAACGCCGGTGTGGACGGCTTCGGCCTGGGCCTGCTGCTGGAGACCCGGCAAATCAAGAAGATGATTTCCTCGTACGTGGGCGAGAACAAGGAGTTCGAGCGCCAGTTCCTATCAGGCGAGCTGGAACTGGAGTTCAATCCGCAGGGCACGCTGGCCGAGCGCCTGCGCGCCGGCGGTGCGGGCATCCCGGCTTTCTTCACCCGGACGGGGTACGGCACGGTGGTCGCCGAAGGCAAGGAGACCCGCCAGTTCGGCGAGCACTGGTACGTGATGGAGACCGCCCTGATGGCCGACGTGGCGCTGGTCAAGGCGTGGAAGGCCGACAAGTCCGGCAACCTCGTGTTCCGCAAGACCGCGCGCAACTTCAACCCGGCCTGCGCCATGGCTGGAAAGGTCTGCATTGCCGAGGTCGAGGAGGTGGTTGAGGTAGGCGCGATCGACCCTGACCACATCCACCTGCCGGGCATCTACGTGGATCGCATCGTCCACAACCCGACCCCAGAGAAGCGCATCGAGCAGCGCACCGTCCGCCAAGGAGACAAGTGATGCCCTGGACCCGCGATGAAATGGCACAGCGCGCCGCCCGCGAACTGACCGATGGCGCCTACGTGAACCTGGGCATCGGCCTGCCGACCCTGGTCGCCAACCACATCCCCGCCGGCATGGACGTCTGGCTGCAGTCCGAGAACGGCCTGCTCGGCATCGGCCCTTTCCCGACCGAGGACGAGGTGGATGCCGACCTGATCAATGCCGGCAAGCAGACTGTCACCGCCCGAGCGGGAGCCAGCTACTTCGGCAGCCACGACTCCTTCGCGATGATCCGTGGCGGCCACATCGACCTGGCGGTGCTGGGCGCCATGCAGGTCACCGACAAAGGAGACCTGGCCAACTGGATGGTCCCTGGCAAGATGGTCAAGGGCATGGGCGGCGCCATGGACCTGGTGGCCGGGGTCAAGCGGATCGTGGTGCTGATGGAGCACGTGGCGAAGGACGGGAGCCACAAGATCCTGCCGCAATGCGACCTGCCGCTGACGGGTGTTGGTGTGGTGGACAGGATCATCACGGACCTGGCGGTTTTTGACGTGACGCCCGAGGGGCTGGTGCTGGTGGAGGCGGCGGAGGGAGTCACCGAGGCCGAACTCCAAAGCAAGACGGGCGTGCCTTATCGTCCGCAAACTTGACGGCCCCTTAACCATTGGCGTGACGAACGTCAAAAGCTCGCTCACACAAGCTTTGAGGCCATCTGACTTTAAGCTGTACGTCATCCTGCCGATAATCAGCTAAGTGGAACCTGTTGGCTGTTTTCCGGCGCGCCAGCTGGGCTATATTGTCTGCTCAGGGGCATCAATCTGTTTTTTTGAGGGTACGCATGAAACTCCGCATTGGCGCTTGCGCCTTGATGTTGGCTGTGGCCGGGTGCAGTGGAGACCGCCCCGAATCGGGTGTGGCAGGGATGCGTGACATTGCCGCGACCAAGGCTTCACGCGCGCTGCCGACTTCTCTTCCGCTGGCCCGTGCGATCGGCGCGTCGATCGCCAACGCCCCGGACCGCGGCGCCCTGCTGTCCTATACCAACAAAGCGACGCCTGCCAAACAGGAAGGCGCTTATACGTGGTATCCGACTGCCATCAGCGAGGCGCACGCCTTCAAGGGTATCGCCACCGGTGAGATGTCGGTGCCGTCGCCTGATGGTACCCAAGTGAAGCTGCGCTACGAGCGCCATGTCGAAGAGATCGACGGCAACTGGACGTGGATCGGCCGTGTGGTTGGCGGCGATCCGATGCAGGAAGCTATCATCACCTTCGGCGAGAAGGCGGTGTTCGGCTCGATCCCCCAGGCCAACGGCAAACCCGCATTGAGCTTGCAGACACGCGATGGTGCTGTATTCGCGGTGCAGACCGATCCGTCGAAAGTGGTGTCGGCGACTGCGGGCCACGTGGATATCATGGTGCCCGAGGCTTCGGCGCTGCGTTCTTCAATGAGTGCTGCGGTCAGTCAGTCAGCCCAAGTGACCCAGGCTGCGACCGCTGTTGCCCAAGGGGCACCCCCTACCGCTGCGAATACGATCGATGTGGCCATCGGCTACACGCCTGAATTTGCGACGGCCAATAATGGTGCGTCAGGTGCCGCGACGCGTCTGGTCTACCTGATCCAAGTCGGCAATCAGGCGCTTGTAAACAGTAGCGTCAACGGTTACCTGCGCATCGTCAATGCAGTGCAGGTCAGCTACACCAACACCAATACGAACCAGACGGCCCTTCAGGAGTTGACCGGCAGCACGGGTCAGGCTCCCGTTACTGTACCTGCCAGCCTCGCCCCGTTGCGCACAGCGCGAGATCAGTACGGCGCGGATATCGCCGTGCTGGTGCGCAAGTTCAGTACGCCTGAGAACGAGGGTTGCGGCATTGCCTGGTTGAATGGCGCCAACCGTACGGCTATCACGGCGGCAGATGCTTCCTGGGGCTATGCCGTCATCAGTGACGGTTACGATCAGGGCACCGATGGCAAGACCTATTATTGTGCTGATGAAACCCTGGTCCATGAAGCCGCGCATCTTATGGGGTCGGCGCATGACCGCGCCAACTCCCGCGATGGCAACGATTTGCAGTATGGACGCTTCGATTACTCCTTCGGTTTGAAGACGGCCGCTGCCAGTGGCAACTTTTATACCGTAATGGCGTACGGCGATACCGGACAGATTTCGCACCGCATCTTCTCCACCCCGTTGAAGAGCACCTGCGGCAGTGGTGGCAACCTGCCGTGTGGCGTTGCCAATACTGAGGACAATGCGCGCAGCCTGAATCAGATGATTCCGGTGGTGGCGACATTTCGCGCGACCGTAGTCCCGTTCACCAACGCCCGGAATGATTTTGATGGTGATGGAAGATCTGACATCCTTTGGAACAACGCCTCCACGGGCGCGAGTGCAATTTGGAAAGCGGCCGATCATGGTAGCCAGCAGGCGGTGAGGCAGGTCGCTGACCTCAACTGGAGGAAGGTTGGTGTTGGCGATTTCGATGGGGATGGGAAGTACGACATCTTGTTCCGCAATGTGACAACCGGTGCGAATACGGTCTGGCGGGCCGGCAACTACGCAACACAGACTGCGGTCGCGTCTGTTCCCAATCTTTCTTGGCAGGTAGGAGGGGTCGGAGACTTTAACGGGGATGGGCGTTCGGACATTCTTTGGCGCAATGTGTCAAGCGGAGCCAATTCGATTTGGTTATCCAGCAACTCCAGTACACAGCAATACGTGACCACCGTCGGCGGAAACTGGAGCGTTGTGGGCGTGGGCGACTTCGATGGCGATGGCGAAGATGATATTTTCTGGAGGAATACCGATGGCAGTAATGCCATTTGGCGATCTGGCCAGTACTCGGATTATCAGTCGGTCGACGCCGTTCCCGGACAAGCTTGGCAGGTGGTGGGCGTTGGGGATTTCGATGGCGACAGCGTGGATGACGTACTGTGGCGCAATCGTTCCACGGGCTTTAACACCATCTGGAAGGGCGCTGTCTCCAGCCAACGCATCACCATAGCCAACGTTACTGATACGCGTTGGCGCGTGGCCAGCGTCGCTGACTTTGATGGCGACGGCCGTGACGACATACTTTGGCGTAACACAGGTACCGGCACCAACGTGATTTGGAAAGCAGCTAGCAATGCGTCCCAGCAGGCGGTGGTTTCAGTGACCAGCCAGGCATGGGTGGTCGTTCGTTGAAGCTGACCTCATAGTAGCTTCGGATAACCGAGGGGTCGGCTTGCATGCCGGCCCCTTTTAGTCTCCAGTTGTGCCTTTAGTGTAAGTGTGTTGCGGCGTGTTTGACCGGGTTACGGGATCAGGCCGGGGCGGTGGATATGTGCGAGCAGTATCAGTCGTCGGTTCGCATCACAGATTCTGGTAATTCGGCCCCGAACCACCTTCCGGCGTCACCCAGTCGATGATCTGGTAGGGGTCCTTGATGTCGCAGGTCTTGCAGTGGACGCAGTTGGCGGCGTTGATCTGCAGGCGCTTGCCGGTGCCGTCGTCGACGATTTCATACACCCCTGCCGGGCAGAAGCGTGTGCAGGGGTTGTCGTATTCGGCGGTGCAGCGGGTGATGCAGACGGAGGTGTCGTGCACGCGCAGATGGACGGGTTGGTCTTCGTCGTGTTCGGTGGCGGCGAAGTAGACACCCTGCAGGCGGTCGCGCGGGGCCAGAGTGCGGTCGACGTAATCGCGCTTCGGTTCCTCGTGCTCGCCGACCTTGTCGAGTGACGACCAGTCGGGTTTCACCTTCAGCGTCCATGGCGACAAACCGCCCACGGCGGTTTCCCATGCCGCGTTCGCCATGCCGAACCACAGGCCCTTCTTGAAACCCGGCTTGATGTTGCGCACGGACTTCAGTTCCGCCATCGCATCCGACCCGCGCAGCTTCGCATCGAAACCCTCCGGCGCGAGTTGCGACGACACCAGGTGCTCGGCCGCCAGCATGCCGCTGCGGATCGCCTGGTGCGTGCCCTTGATCTTCGGCACGTTGAGCA
>NZ_CAMPJD010000040.1 GCF_946886695.1 uncultured Pseudoxanthomonas sp.
GCAGGCGGGAGTGCAGGTAGAACACGTCGCCCGGGTAGGCTTCGCGGCCCGGCGGACGCTTCAGCAGCAGCGAGATCTGACGGTAGGCCACGGCCTGCTTGGACAGATCGTCGTACACGATCAGGGCGTCCTGGCCGCGGTCCATGAAGTACTCGCCCATGGTGCAGCCGGAGTAGGCGCTGATGTACTGCATCGCGGCCGACTCGGAGGCGGTGGCGGCGACGACCACGGTGTGGGCCAGCGCGCCGTTCTCTTCCAGCTTGCGCACGATGTTGGCCACGGTCGAGGCCTTCTGGCCGATCGCGACGTACACGCACTTGATGCCGGTGCCCTTCTGGTTGATCACGGCGTCGATCGCCATCGCGGTCTTGCCGGTCTGGCGGTCGCCGATGATCAGCTCGCGCTGGCCGCGGCCGATCGGGATCATCGCGTCGACGGACTTGTAACCGGTCTGCACCGGCTGGTCGACCGACTTGCGCCAGATCACGCCCGGGGCCACGCGCTCCACCGGCGCGGTCAGCGAGGTGCCCAGCGGGCCCTTGCCGTCGATCGGCTCGCCCAGCGCATTCACCACGCGGCCGAGCATTTCCGGACCGACTGGCACTTCCAGGATGCGGCCGGTGGTCTTGGCCACGTCGCCTTCGCGCAGGTGCTCGTAGTCGCCCAGGACCACCGCGCCCACCGAATCGCGCTCCAGGTTCAGCGCCAGTGCGTAGGTGCTGTTGGGCAGCTCGATCATTTCGCCCTGCATGACGTCGGCCAGGCCGAAGATGCGCACGATGCCGTCCGACACGGAGGTGACCGTGCCTTCATTGCGCGACTCCGCGGCCAGCTTGACCTTCTCGATACGGGTCTTGATCAGGTCGCTGATTTCAGAGGGGTTGAGCGTGGTAGCCATGGGTAAGTCCTGTGTGCCGGCTCGCGCGCGGCGGTTCAATGGGAATTCAGTGCGTCAGCGCCGACTGCAGGCGCGCCAGCTTGCCTTTCAGCGAGCCGTCGATCACCACGCTGCCGGCATCGATCACGGCGCCGCCGATCAGCGATGCGTCGACGGCCGTCTCGACTTCGACCTCGCGGCCGAAGCGCTTCTTCAACGCGGCCTTGATCAGGTCCAGCTCGCCGGCCGGCAGCGTCGTGGCGGAGGTCACCTTCGCCTTGACGATGTGCTCGGCCTCGGCGCGCAGTTCCTCGAACAGGCCGGCGATCTCCGGCAACTGGGGCAGGCGGCGCGCGTCGGCGAGGATGCCCAGGAAGCGGACGAACGTCTCACTCGCGCCCTCGGGCGCGAGCAGGGTCACCGCATCGGCGTGCAGCAGCTGCGGATTGGGCAGCAGTGCGGCCACGCGCGGGTCCGCCGCGACATGCGCGGCGAAACCCAGCGCCTGCGACCAGGCGGCGAAGTTGCCTTCGTCGCGCGCCGTCGCAAAGGCGGCGCGGG
Organism: uncultured Pseudoxanthomonas sp.; assembly: GCF_946886695.1. Next base: position 1,439 of record NZ_CAMPJD010000040.1, read on the forward strand.
CGTAGGGGCGGGCGACAGTCAGGGCCTGGCTCATCGATCAGATCGTCCGGATCAGATTTCGGCGGCGAGTTCGTCGAGCAGCGCCTTGTGGGCGTTGGCATCGATCTCGCGCTTCAACAGCTTCTCGGCACCGCTGACGGCCAGCGAGGACACCTGCTTGCGCAGGTCCTCGCGGGCACGCGTGGCGGCGGCGTCGATCTCGGCTTCGGCCAGCGCCTTCTGGCGGTTGGCTTCGGCGATCGCATCGTTCTTGGCCGCATCGACGATCTGGTTGGCGCGCGCATGGGCCTGGTCGATGATCTCGTTGGCCTTGACGCGGGCTTCCTTCAACGCCTCGTTGACCTTTTCCTGGGCCTGCGCCAGATCCTTCTGGCTGCGGTCGGCCGCGGCCAGGCCTTCGGCGATCTTCTGCTGGCGTTCTTCGATGGCAGCCAGCAGCGGCGGCCAGATTTTGGTCGCAATGATCCAGATCAGGCCGGCGAAGGCCAGCGCCTGGGCAAACAGAGTGAGATTGATATTCATCGTAAACCTGCCGGTGATGAAGGGCCCGCGCACATCGCGCCGGCCCAGCTACGCCTGGTGACTGACCGCGGGCGGATGCCCGGGGTCAGGCGTGCACGCGACGGATCAGCCCGCCAGCTTGGCCAGCTGTTCGGTGAAGATCGTGATGAACGGGCTGGCGAAGGCGAACAGCAGGCCGACGGCGACCGAGATGATGAACGCGGCGTCGATCAGGCCGGCGGTGATGAACATGCGCACCTGCAGGACCGGGATCAGTTCCGGCTGGCGGGCAGCCGATTCCAGGAACTTGCCGGCCATGATGGCCAGACCCAGACCCGCGCCCAGCGCGGCCAGGCCGATCATGATGCCGATGGCGAGGGCGGTCGAAGCCTGGACCTGGGCGAGGTTGGTGAGGATGCTTTCCATGGTGATCTCCGGAACTTAAGTGCTTGAAAGGTGATGGTACGAAGGAAACGGTGAAGCGGAAACTTTAGTGGCTGTCTTCCGACAAGCTGAGGTAGACGATCGACAGCATCATGAAGATGAAGGCCTGCAGCGGGATGACCAGCAGGTGGAACAGCATCCAGCCCAGGCCGAACGTCGCACCACCGAGCATGCCGAGGATGCCGGCCCCGCCCAGCACCCAGATCAGCAGAAAGACGATCTCACCGCCGAACATGTTGCCGAACAGTCGCATCGCCAGCGAAATGGGCTTGCTGACCCATTCGACGATGTTGAGGATCAGGTTGAACGGCATCATCCACTTGCCGAAGGGCGCCGTCAGGAATTCCTTGGCGAAACCGCCCAGGCCCTTGGAGCGGAGCGCGAACACCAGCATCAGGAAGAACACGCTGATTGACATGCCCAGCGTGGCGTTGACGTCGGCGGTGGGCACCGGCTTCCAGTAATGCACGCCCATCAGTTCGAGCGGCTTGGCGATGAAGTCTGCCGGGATCATCTTCAGCAGGTTCATCATCAGGATCCAGAAGAAGATGGTGATCGCGATGGGCGTCACCAGCTTGCTGGTCCCGTGGTAGGTGTCGCGGGCCTGCTTGTCGACGAACTCCAGCATGATCTCGACGAACGCCTGCCACTTGCCCGGCACGCCGGCCGTGGCCTTGCGGGTCGCCATCCAGAAGGCGAACACGATCAGCAGACCCATCAGCACGGCGGTCACGAAGGTGTCGACATTGATCGTCCAGAACGGACCATCGCCGCCCACCTGCGCCGTGAGGTTCTTCAGGTGATGCTGGATGTAGCTGGTGGGAGTAAGAGCCTCGCCCGCCATGAGTCGGAAACCTTTCTAGTTGGGTTATCGCTGCTTGCCGGTCGCGACCAGCACCTGTGCCACCAGTCCGGTGATCACGCCCGCCAGGAGAGGCAGCGGCGGCAGCTTGTACAGCCCCGCGCCCATCACCAGCAAGCCAATCACCACGACCCACTTCACCACCATCCCCGCGACCAGCCTCAGGACCGCCGAAACGGCTCCGAGTACGCCACCACCGAAGGCCATCCAGGCCGCCAGCAGCGCGCCAGTCACGATCGCCAACCCTCCGACGGCCGCCGCAACCGCCTGGGGCACGCCCCAGAGCAGGAACAGCAGCGCGACCAGCAGTACCGCGACCGTCTGCCAGACGGCGGCGCGCAACACCAGCCGCCGGCCCGCAGCGACGGAATTCAGCACACGAAAGCCCTACGGAATTGGCGGGGTACAAGGCGGTAAAGCGCCTCGCCGAGCCGCAAAAGTATAGCAGCGGGACAATTTCCGGGACAACCGCCAAAGGTCGAAACCGCGAGTTCGGCGTCGGATTCCGCCAAAGCCAGCGGGGACAAGGCTGTAACCGTTTCCCCTGTTCAGAATTTTCCGGGGGATTTCCCGGAACTTTGACGAAAACCGTCTGTCAGTCCCTCCGAGGCCTGCCGCTCAACTTCCTCGTCCGATGCTCCGTCGCAGGCTCTCCAGAAGCCCCGGTTGCCCCCGGGGCTTCCTTTTTTTCCGGCGGGAAACGCTGCGGAGAGCGCCACTCGTTCAGTCAATTCACTCCCTGTCGACCCGGGGATGGCGAACGTTGAGCTCTCCACACCCAACCGCATGGACCCCATGAGCCGCCACACCCCCCGCCGCACCGCCGCATCGGTCTTTTGCTGCCTGTCCCTTGCCATCGCCACCTCCACCGTGTCCGCACAGGAGGTTTCCGACGACGCCCGCTTCGAACTGAGACTCTCCGCCTTCAATCCCGAGGCGAACATCCGCTTCACCGGCGATGCCGTGGCCACCAATGGCGAGCGAACGGAGGCGTTGAGCGCAGCAGGAGAGATCCATGCCGACGGCCGCTGGCGCCCGCGCGGCGAACTCGCCTTCAACATGACGCCCCGCCAGTCGCTCCGGCTCAATTACTACGACTATCGACGGGATCAATCGTGGGGCTTCGATGGCGACTGGGTCGATCCCGGCACGATCTTCGACGAGGTCGAGATCCCGGGCGAGCCGGTTGAGGTGCCCGCCGTCGACGTGTCGGGCCGCATCAGCTTCGAACTGGCCAGCCTCAACTACGAGTTCGCGATGGTCGATACGCCACGCTTCCAGTGGGGTCTCGGTGCCGGCATCACCCATGCGACGCTGGCGGCGCGCGGTACCGCCACCAGCGCGGGTACCGGCGACATCGACCCGCAGTGGGAAGACCTGGACTGGAAACGTGATGGCACTTCGCCGAACCTGCATACCCGCGTGGCATGGTCGCCGACGCCGCGCCTGCGCATCGAGGCGCAGGGACAGTACCTGGATACGCGCTGGGGCAACTTCATCAATGAGCGCGGGCATTTCGAGCGCGGCGGCTTGCTGGTCGAGTACCGGGTAACCGAGCGGATCGGCGTGCATGTGGGTTACGACTGGTTCCGCCTGAAGCTCAGCGACGACTATCGCGGTTCGTTCGAAGCGCCGGCGGAGTCGGGTATCGGCACGGTGGATGTCGCGGGCAAGGCCACCGGCGAGTTCAAGGTGCATGGCCCGATGGCGGGCGTGTCGGTCCGGTTCTGACCCGACGGCAGCGCGCGAACGGACGCAGGCGCCTGATCCGCTCCGATCTGCCAGACGGAAGCCCACCGCCCTTGAATTGATAGCTGATACCTATCGCTGGTAGTGGATCATTCCATTGGACAGCGTCAAATGTCCCTCCATAATGAGATTAATTCTCATCTGGAGCCCGTCGTGAACAAGACCCTGAGCTTCGCGATCCTGCATTTCTCGGTGGCCTTCGCCCTGGGCTACCTGTTCACCGGCAGCCTGCTGGTGGGCGGCATGCTGGCGTTGATCGAGCCGGCGACCAACACCGTGGTCTTCCACTTCCATGAAAAGGTGTGGAAGCGGATCGAAGCCCGGCGGGCGTCCAAAGCAATGCCCTTGCCCGCCTGACAGGCCCGACACCAGAAACGGAAAGGCCGCACATCCGCGCGGCCTTTCCGTTCCTGCTTCACCCGATGTCGCTCACTTCTTCTTCGGGATGTACAGGTCGGTGATGGTGCCTTCGTAGACCTCCGCCGCCATCGCCACCGATTCGCTGAGCGTCGGATGCGGATGGATGGTGGCGCCGATATCGCCAGCTTCCGCGCCCATCTCGATCGCCAGCGCCAGTTCGCTGATCAGGTCGCCGGCGTGCACACCAACGATGCCGGCACCGATGATGCGGTGGGTGTGCTCGTCGAAAATCAGCTTGGTCGAGCCTTCACCGCGGCCGATGCCGACCGCGCGCGCCGACGCCACCCACGGGAACTTGCCCACGCCGATCTTCAGGCCCTTGGCCTTGGCTTCGGTCTCGGTCACGCCGACCCACGCGATTTCCGGATCGGTGTAGGCCACGGACGGAATCACGCGGGCCACCCACTCCTTCTTCTCGCCGGCCGCCACTTCTGCGGCCAGCTTGCCTTCGTGCGTGGCCTTGTGCGCCAGCATCGGCTGGCCCACCAGGTCGCCGATGGCGAAGATGTGCGGCACGTTGGTGCGCATCTGCGCGTCCACCGGGATGAAGCCGCGCTCGGTGACGGTGACGCCGGCCTTGTCGGCATCAAGCTTGCCGCCATTGGGCGAACGGCCCACCGCGACCAGGACGCGGTCCCACGTGCCCGACTCGAGTTCCGGCTTCTGGCCTTCGGTGGCGCTCTCGAAGTGCACGGTGATGCCCTTCTTCGACGCCTCGACCTTGGCGGCCTTGGTCTTCAGCTGCACGACCACGCCCTGCTTCTTCAAGCGGTCGGCGAGCGGCTTGACCAGGTCCTTGTCGGCACCCGGCATCAGCTGGTCCATGAACTCCACCACGGTCACCTCGGCGCCCAGCGCGCGGTACACGGTGGCCATCTCCAGGCCGATGATGCCGCCGCCGACGACGAGCAGCTTCTTCGGCACCTCGGCCAGCTGCAGCGCGTCGGTGGAATCCATCACGCGCGGGTCGTCCCACGGGAAGTTGGGCAGCTTCACCGCCTGCGAACCGGCGGCGATGATGCACTGCTCGAAGCGCAGGAGCTGCGTCTTGCCGTCGCTACCGGCGATCTCGAGCTCGTTCGGCGACACGAACTTCGCCACGCCCGTCACCGTGCGCACCTTGCGCTGCTTGGCCATGCCGGCCAGGCCCTTGGTGAACTGGCCGACCACCTTGTCCTGCTTGAAACCGCGCAACTTGTCGAGGTCGATCTTCGGCTTGCCGAAGCTGATGCCGATGTCGTCGGAGTGGGAAGCTTCATCGATCAGGGCCGCCGCATGCAGCAGTGCCTTCGACGGGATGCAGCCCACGTTGAGGCAAACGCCGCCGAGCGCTTCGTAGCGTTCGATGAGGACCGTGTCCAGACCGAGGTCAGCGGCGCGGAACGCCGCCGTGTAGCCGCCCGGACCGGAACCGATCACGACGATGCGGCATTCGATGTCGGCTGGCTTGCCGGTGCCCAGCGCGGGCTTCGGCGCCGTGGTGGCCGGTACGGCGGGTGCCGCTGGCGAGGCCGCGACCGGCGCAGGCTTCGCGGGGGCCGCCGCGGCGCCCTCGCCTTCCAGGATCGCGACCAGGCTGCCTTCGGCCAGCGAATCGCCGAGCTTGACCTTGATCTCCTTGATCACGCCGGCAGCGGGCGACGGCACTTCCATCGTCGCCTTGTCCGATTCCAGCGTGACCAGGCCCTGGTCCTTCTTCACCCTGTCGCCCACGGCGACCAGGATCTCGATCACCGGCACGCCGTCGTAGTCGCCGATGTCGGGCACCTTGGCTTCGATCAATCCGCCACCGCCGGACGGCGCGGGTGCCGCGGCCGGTGCTGCAGGAGCGGGCGCCGCCGGTGCGGGCGCAGGCTTGGCGGGAGCTGCGGGCGCGGGCGCGGATGCCGCGGCGCCTTCGGCTTCCAGTACGGCCACCACGCTGCCTTCGGACAGCGAATCGCCCAGCTTGACCTTGATTTCCTTCACCACGCCGGCGGCCGAGGACGGCACTTCCAGCGTGGCCTTGTCCGATTCCAGCGTGACCAGGCCCTGATCCTTCTTCACCGTGTCGCCGACGGCGACGAGGATCTCGATGACCGGCACATCGCTGTAATCGCCGATGTCGGGGACTTTGACTTCAATCGTGTTCGCCATACCGCTCTCTTTCGTAGGGTGGGCCTGGGCCCACCGTGGCTTGGTCGGATCGGTGGGCCGGGGCCCACCCTACGGACTTACAGCAGCACGCGACGCATGTCGCCGAGCAACTGGGCGAGATAGGCCGTGAAGCGCGCCGCGGAGGCGCCGTCGATCACGCGGTGGTCGTAGCTCAGCGACAGCGGCAGCATCAGTCGCGGCTGGAACTGCTTGCCGTCCCACACCGGCTGGATCGAGGACTTGGACACGCCCAGGATGGCCACCTCCGGCGCATTGACGATGGGCGTGAACGCCACGCCGCCGATGCCGCCCAGCGAAGAGATCGAGAAGCAGCCGCCCGACATCTCGGCCGGACCCAGCTTGCCTTCGCGCGCCTTCTTTGCCAGTTCGCCGCTTTCCTGCGCGATCTCGTTGACGCCCTTCTTGTCGACGTCGCGGATCACCGGCACGACCAGGCCGTTCGGCGTGTCGGCGGCGAAGCCGACGTGGAAGTACTTCTTCAGCGTGAGGTTCTCGCCGCTGGCGTCGAGCGAAGCGTTGAAGTCCGGGAACTTCTTCAGCGCCGAGACGCTGGCCTTCATCAGGAAGGCGAGCATGGTCAGCTTGATGCCGGCCTTCTCGTTCTCCTTGTTCAGCGCCACGCGCAGCGCTTCCAGATCGGTGATGTCGGCGTGGTCGTGCTGGGTGACGTGCGGGATCATCGCCCAGTTGCGCGCCAGGTTGGCGCCGGAAATTTTCTTGATGCGCGACAGCGCAACGGTTTCGGTCTCGCCGAACTTGCTGAAGTCCACCTTCGGCCACGGCAGCAGATTCAGCCCACCACCACCCGCCGGCGCCCCTGCCGCAGCAGGAGCGGCAACGCCACCTGCCAGCGCACCCTTGACGTACTTCTGCACGTCTTCCTTGCTGATCCGGCCACCGCGCTCGCTGCCCTTCACCTGATTGAGGTCCACGCCCAGTTCGCGCGCGAACAGGCGCACGGCGGGACTGGCGTAAGCGACCTTCTCCGGCAGCACGCGGTCGGCGTTGAACTCGACCGGCGGCGAGCGCGGCGGCGAGGCTTCCGGATCAATACCCGGCTTGTCGTCCAGCACGCGCGAGGCAGCGGGGGCGACGGCCGGCGCGGCGCGCTCCTGCGCGATCTCGCGCTGGGTGATCTTGTCGGGGGTCGGCGAAACCGCGACCGGCTCGACCTTGGCGCCGGTCTCGGCGGTGGCGGTCGGTGCGGGTGCGGCGGCGGGCTTCGCCTCGGCGGCGCCTTCGCTCACTTCGATCAGCGCGACGACCGCGCCTTCGGCGATCTCGTCGCCCAGCTTGACCTTGATCTCCTTCACCACGCCGGAGAAGGCGGACGGTACTTCCATCGTGGCCTTGTCCGACTCCAGCGTGACCAGGCCCTGGTCCTTCTTCACCGTGTCGCCCACGGCCACCAGGATCTCGATCACCGGTACGCCGTCGTAGTCACCGATGTCGGGGACTTTGGCTTCCTTGATGTCGGACATGGCGTTACTCCGGTATGGGCGTGAAGAAGGGAACCCCTATTGTGTCCGCAGTGGCGCGATGCGCCAACCATTCCTTCGGACTAATTGCTGTCCACATCGGGACATTGCGTGTCGTCGTGGAGGAAACGACGACACCACGCAAGCCTGCGGCCGCAGTGGTATCGCTTTGGTTCGACACTCGACTCACACGATACGCCGCCGCATTGTCAGACGGGTATGCGCAGCAACGGCGAGATCGCAGCCCACGCGTCCCGCAAGGCGTCGTGGCGGATCGCCGCGTTGGCGGGGCTGGTGGATGGCAACGCGAACAGGGCCGGCATACGGATTCCCTGCAGCCGCGGCTGTACATGGCGGCGGAAGGCCTCCGCCGCTTTTCCACCGTTGAGCGCGATCGCCACGATACCGCGGTGCGCCATCAGCACCTCCTCCAGCGGATTGGCAACCTCGCTGCCGCGCACGATGGCTGCATCCAGACTGCCACGTCGCTCGCACTGGCCTATGACATCCCACAATCCCACGCCGGCTTCATGCAGGTAACGTAGGCCATGCTCGTACGGGGCGGCGGGATCGAATCCGCAGATCGACGCCATCACCGGCCAGAACCGGTTGCGTGGATGGGCGTAGTAGCGCGCGGCCTGCAGCGAGGCGTCGCCCGGCATCGACCCCAGCACAAGCACGCGACAGTCTGCCCCGATGCTGGGCGGCAGACCGGTGAGCACGTCCGCCACGGATCAGCCGCCCGCCGACTGCCAGGGTTTAACCACCAGCAGCGCGCCGGCGACCACCAGCAGCAGGCCGACGACGCGCAGCGCATCCACCGGTTGCCGCGCATGCAGCACGCCGAAGTGGTCGAGCACCACCGACCCCACCAGTTGCCCCGCCACCACCAGGCAGATCAACGACGCCGCTCCCAGGCGGGGCACCAGCAGGGTGGCCGAGGCGACGAACACCGCCCCGATCACGCCCCCGGTCCATGCCCACCAAGGCACCTTGCCCAGCGCGGCGGGCACGAACACCGGCCGGCTGAGCCACCACCACGCCAACAGCACCCCGGTTCCGACCATGAAGGACGCCAACGAGGCGAACACGGGACCGAAGGTCTGTTTGCCGAGCGATGCATTGATCAGCGCCTGCAGCGGCAGCAGCATGCCGATGAAGAGGGCCAGGGCCACGCCGGTCGCGTTCATGCGCGCCTCCGCTGTCATGTCGAAGGCATCACGATACCCGAGGTGCCCGCCCATGCTTCGTGACGGGACCAAAGCAATGGTGGCGAGGCTTCTCAGCGCCCAAGGTGACGATCGAAGAAGGCCGCTGTCACCGCGTACGCTTCCTGCGATTCGGGCAGCTCCGGGTCCGAGAAGAACGCGTGCCACATGCCATCCCAGACGTGCAGCTCCGCCTGCACGCCGGCCTTGGTCAGCTGCCGATGGCTCTGCAGCACCGAGCTCATCGCGAAATCGCGCGTGCCGGACAGCAACAGGGTCGGCGGGAAACGGGCGAGCAGCGCTGGATCATTCGCTGGCACCACCATCGGATCATCGGCGCGCGCACCCTTGAAGTACGGCAGGCGTTCGACGATGGACACGGGGCCGTTGCCGATCGGGTCACCACTGAGCAGGGGGCCGACATAGGCGGAATCGCCGCCTAGCGCCGCGACCGAACCGCAGAATGTGCCGATCGCGCCCGGCAACGGGATCGCATCACGGACCAGGCGCGCCACGACCTGGCCGGTGAGCATGCCGCCTGCCGAACAGCCATAGATGCCGATGTTCGCCGCCGGATGGCGCTGCATCAGTGCCTTGTAGACGGCCACCACGTCGTCGGTCGCGGCGGGGAAGACGTGCTCCGGCCCCTGCCGGTAGTCGACACCGACCACCCGCACGCCGCCGAGCGCGGCAACCGGGATCGCCTCAACGAGCGCACCGCTGTGTTCGCCCCACAGGAAAGCGCCGCCGTGCAGCACGATCAGCACCCGGTTGCGGTTGGCCGGCGCGATGCCACCCGCAGGCTCGACGATGTCGACGTCCACGCCCGCCACGGTATCGGTGGACAGCGTGACCGGATAGCGGGCGCGCATCCGCGTGACCCGGTCGCGGTTGATGCGATCGTAGAACGCGCGCCGGGCCTCGATGCCGCTGGAGAGGCCGGACGCGGCGCGCCCTTCGGCCAGCATTCCACTGAACCGTGCCTGCGCTTCCGGCGAGGCGTAGCGGGAGAACGGCACCGCGAACGCGGGCAGTTCCATCGTACCGGCGGAACCGCCTGCGTCGACGGGCGTCCGCAGCAGTTCCCGCATCTTCAGATAGACGCCATTGCTCCAGCCGAACCCGACCACGTTGTCGGCATAACCCATGGTCACCTGCACGTCGGCATCGCCGCTCACCATGTTGTACTTCTCGCGGATGGTGCCGTCGTGCGCGATGGCACGGTCGATGGTGGCGGTGAAGGCCCGCGCGATGCGGTTGGCGTCGTCGCGCTTGCCATAGCGGTCCAACCCCGCCACCACCAGCCAGTTGACCGGCGCCCAGCCGAACGGCGCATCCCACTGCGCACCACTGCGGTCGCGGCTCATCGCCAGGCCGCCCGGGTGCTCGAACAGTACGAGCTTGCCGCGCAACGCTTCGGCCTGCGCAGGTGATGCCGCCCCCGCCCACAGCGGATAGAACGTGGTCACGTAAGGGTCGTCGGCATGCCGGCCGGCGACAAAATCATAGTCTGCGTACATGCCTGCAGCGGGCCGCCACAGGTGGCGATCCATGGCCACCCGCCGCGTCGCTGCCGCCTGTTCGTAGACGAACGCGTCGCCGGGCTTTCCCAACCGCCGAGCAAACGCGGCCAGGTCGCGCTCGTAGGCGTACAGCAGGCTGTTGAGGCAGACCGGCGCGTAATGGTGAGTCGCGGCGGCGAACGGACCGAAGTGGAAGTTCACGTCGAACCCCGATTCGCGCATCGCGCGGTCGCCCAAGTAGAAGTCGGCGCGCAACCGGTAACCATCGACCCAGGCGTCCCGGCACACCTGCGAGGCGACGACATCGCAGCTTTCCCGCTTCAGGCGCGCGGCTTCCGCTGCATCGGGATGCTCGGACGCCGCGAGCAGCCAACCCGGATCGCGCGCCGGATGCGCACGCAGCCAGGCGATCACCTTGCGCAGGTAGTCCGCCGTGCGCATCTCCAGCACCGGTCCGCTGCCGTAGTCGAAATAGCGTGCGAGTCCGGTGTCGCCCGCCAGGTGCTCGGGACGGGTCCAGGTGGCGTGGTCGCGCACCGCCAGCGGCCAGGCATGCGCCAGCCAAGCATCGGCTTCGGTGGCACTGCCGAAGGCCGAACCGTCATCGAGCATCGCGCGGATCATCGCGCCCAGGAACGGCGGCTGCGAGCGGGTGAGATAATAGCTGCGGTTGGCGTTGAGCACGCCGCCGTAGTGCTCGACCTGGTACAGGAAGTTGTCGACCATGTCGCGCGCCAGCGCGGCACGCCCGTCGGCCAGCAGGCCCAGCACGATGAAATAGCTGTCCCAGCCATACATTTCGTTGAAGAAGCCGCCCGGCACCACATAGGGCTTGGGCAGGTACAACAGGCCTTGCTGCGCGAGCGTGTGCGGATTGATGTCGCCGATCCGCGAAATCGTGCGTGGCAGCGCGCGCAGTTCCACACCGCAGCGGCGGGCGGTGGCCGCAAGCGCGGCATCGGCCGGCGCGTCCGCCGGCACGTAGACCACCGGATGCGTCCCGACCTTGGGATCGGCGAGTGCCGAACAGTCCTCGACGCGGCGCGTCAGCGTGTCCCATCCCCGGTCGATGTACGCCTCCGTGCGCGCTGGATCGGGAGCAGCGGCGTGGGCCACGACCGGCGTGAACAACAGCGACAGCAACAGGCAACCGAAGGTGGAAGCGGAATGCCTCATGGCTCGTCCACCGCCAGATAGACCGTGCTCCACAATTGCGCGGCATTGGATTCGTCCTCGTGCGTGCCCTGCGCACCGAATGGCTCCAACCGGTAGCGCCCATCGACATATGACCACGACCACAACTCGGAAGTGCGGACATCGTCGGTGGCGCGGATCGCCTGCCAGAGTCGCGTCTGCGCCTCCTGCAGCGCCTCGCGCGTGGAGGCAGGCAGGTCGTCGCGCGCCAGTTGCCGTCGCAGGCCTGCGGCCAGCACGGCCTGCTGCCATGCCCACACCACCGTGCCGTGGTAGGCAGCGTTGCCCAGCCGCGGCCATGCCGCGCGGTCGGCGTACGCGGGATTGGCGACGAGCAGGCCGACGTCCGTCATCAGGCCCGCGGGGAATGGCCGCATCATCGCAGCGACCTCCGCGTCCAGCGCGCGCGCATCGGGATGCCCGAACAGCAGGCGGAATCCCTCATCCGAATGCAGCACTGGAACCGGACGACCTTCCGCATCCAGCGCGATCGCTGGGAACGTCACCCCCGCTGCATCCAGCGATGCCAGCGCCGCGGTGTCGGGCACGCCTGCCTGCGCGGCATAGGCGCGCACCTGGGCCGCCGCCTGCGCGTGCGGGATCTTCACCGCGAACAGACCGACCGCCTCGCGCTCCCAGATGCCGGCGCGATCCGCCGCCGCCCTCAGCGTGCGCTGCTGCACATCGCTCATGTACGGCGCCAGCAGGCCGCTGTCGAGGAATCCACCTATCGCGCGCAGGGCCGCCGGCATCCAGACGGCATTGACATCGTAGGGATAGCGGCCACGTCCGATGCCTTCGTTGCTGTCGCGCCACTGGCCGACCGGCTTTCCCTCCTTCAGCGCGACCAGGTTCGCAGGCACCGGCGACTCGGCGAAGGCGGCACTCTGCCCCGCCACGAACAGAAGATTGCGCATCATCGCGTCGCCGTTGCGCTGTCCACCCGCCTCCGACCGCAGGAAATCGACGGCGCGCGCACGGCCGCGCGCGTCCTCCAGCAGCCATGCCGCGGCGACCGGCGGTAGCATGTAGTCGTCGTCGATCATCACGTAGTCGTAGACCGGCGCGGCGGACGACGTGCCGTGTTCCTTGCGGTGGCGCAGCACCGCGAACTCGCCGATGTCCTCTTCGTGCGCCACTTCGCCGCCTGGCGAAAGCCGCGACAGCACCGCACCCAACCCGGCCTCCACCGCCGCCGGCTGCAGGGCCGGCATCAGCAGGCGCACCGACATCAGGGTGTCGCGGCCGAAGTAGGTGTTGAAGCGCCATGAGCCGGCCAGGAACTTCTCGCGGTAGCTGAGGAACTGCAGCGCCTGCCGGCTGCGCGGGTCGGTGGCGGCATGCGCGTTCAACAACAACTCGTCCGCGGTGAACGGCGTCAGCGGGGTCTCGCCCGTCGTCGCGGTGATGCGCAGGCGTAGCGGACCATCCGCGCCGTCCGCCTGCAGCACGATTTTTCCATCGTCGCGACTGAAGCGTCCGTTCTGCGCGTCCAGTGTGATCGCGTAGCCGGGCGCGCCATCCAGGCGGTCGCGCTGCCACGTCACCATGTGGCCGCTCACCGCCGCCGTCGCGCGGGTGTCCTCGGGATAGGGCAGGCCAAGCTGGTAGTCGCGCAGCACGCGCACGCTGCCGAGCACGGCATCCTTCAGTACCAGGCGGTGCGCATCGACGCTCGCCTCGGCGGTGATGCCGTGCCAGGCGTGCCCCTCGCGCAGGCGGCGTTCGCCGGTCACCGTTCCGAGCATCCAGTGGACAGGTGTGGCCGTGTCTTCGAACCAGACACCGACGCCGCTGTTGCCGGCCGGGAATGCCACCAGCACGCGCGGCCGCGTGCCCGAGCTGAGCAGCAGGTGGGCGGCGACCGGTCCGTCCTGATGGAACGCGTTCTCGATGCGCCCCTCGGTGATGCGGAACTGCAACGGCGCCGGCGCGGACTCCTTCGCCAGCGCGGGCATCAGCGCGCCGGCGGATGACAGGACGACGGCCGCCAGGAGGATGACGCCGACGCGGCGCACGCGCGGAACAGAGAGCATGCGATCGATCATTCTTGTCCTCCCACCGCCGCGGCGGTATCGGGTATATGGGCACTGCGGTTCAGCAGGGTCAGCGACACCAGCAGCATCGCCATCGGCACCAGCAGCAGGTAGAAGGCGCGGGAACCATCGAAGTGCGCGAACAGCTGGCCGGTGATGAGCGATCCGGTGGTGCCACCCAATGCGGAGAACACCACGATAAGCCCGGTCATCGCCGCGTGCCGCGTTCTCGGCAGCGCGCTGAGAACGACCGAATTGATGGTGGGATAGATCGGCGCCATGAGTAGTCCGATCAGCGGGAAAACGTAGGCTGCGGCAGGCGCATTCCACCAGGTCTGGTCGGGCCGCGCCTGCACGTTCGCCGCCAGCGGCAGCGCCACCAGCACCAGCACCGCCATCGCCATCACGCAGGCACCCAGCACCCAGAACCAGCGCACACGGCGCAACACGAAACCGCCGCCCAATCGCCCCAGCGCCAGCGACCCGGCGAAGATGCTGGCCGCCTGCACGCTCAACGTGGTCGGCAGATGCAGGATCTCGCGATTGAAGGTGGGCAACCAGGTGTTGATGGCCTGTTCCATCAGCACGTACAGGAAGGCCGACACCAGGAACACCACCACCAGCGGCCGACCCAGCAGACGCAGCATGTCGGCAAAGGACTCACCGACGGCATGGCCGTCATGTGCTGCGGCCTCGTCCATTTCCGCGCTGGCGAGCAGCGCAATCACCGCCACGCAGAGGCCGGCGATCACCCAGTACACATCCAGCCAGACCGGGTCACCGGGTGCGTCCGGATTGATGAAGGCCGCGAACAGCCAGGCGCTGCCCAGGATGCCGACCATGAACCAGCCCTCGACCGTACTGGTCAGGCCTGCATGCGCTTTAGGGTCATCGGTCAGCAGACCGATGCTCGAATAGACCGACACCTTCACCAGCGCGAAGCAGACGCCTACCGTGGCGAACAGCAGCTTGGTCGCCCAGAACGTCTGCAGCAGCGGCATGGATGCGCATGCCAACGCCACCAACAGCAGGCCCAGCATCATCGCGCGGCGGTAGCCCAGTCGTGGCAGCGTCGACGCCACCAGGAACGAGGCGATGGCGATGGGCAGGTCCTTGAAAGCTTCCAGCGTCGCCGCGCCGGACTTGCTGACGCCGAAGCCCTGCATCACCTGCAGGATCACCGCACCAACGGAATTGAGCAGCATGGCGAAGATCATGTAGGTCAGGATCAACGCCAGCACCATGCGGCTTCGCTTCATCATCCACTCCGTGCGCGCCATGCTCGGCACGCATCACTGTGTGATCGCCAGCATGGCGGCGCAAGAGGCCGCATGCCATGTATCGCCGCGCGCATGCGCCGCAGCCGCAAGGGGGCGTCTCCCGGGAGAGGAGGGAGACGCCCCCGACCGCACTTACCAGCTGTATTTCGCCTGTACGTTGATCTCACGACCTTCCAGCGGACGCGCCAGCAGTACGCCGCCGGCGGTGGTCGCCGATCCGAAGATGCGCGAGTTGCTCTCGGTCAGTCCCAGCTCGTTGGTCATGTTGGTGCCGCGCAGGTTGAACTGCCAGTTGTCGCCCACGTTCGCGGTCACGCCGAAGTCCAGCGTCTGGTATGAGCCCAGCTGCTGCAGGCCCGACTGGTCCTGCGTGTGGTCACCCACGTAGGTGTAGGTGATGTACGGCGTCACGTCACCCCAGCCAGCCTCGATGCGATAGCTCGGCGTGAACATGGCACGGAACTTCGGCTGGCGCTGCAGCTGCTGACCTTCGATCGTGGCGCACTGGGAGGTACCGTTGATATCCGTGTACGGCACGCAGGCGTCGTAGTCGGTGTATTCGCCGTCCAGGTAGTTGGCCACCAGCTGCAGGCGCAGGTTGTCGACCGGGGTCAGTGCGCCGATGAAGTTCACGCCCACCGATTCCGATCCGTAGATCGCCGGCGCACCCAACGGGGTACCAAGGCCATTGGTAGGCTGGTACTGCAGGCCCGTGAACACCCGACGATACGCACTGATGTCCGCATACAGCAGCGGAGATTGGTACTTGAAGCCAACCTCGTAGTTGCGGATCTTCTGCATCGGCGGGTAATTGTCGTTCGTCGTGCCGCGGATGCCATTGTCGAAGTCGAGGAAATGACCGCCGGTGTTGACGCGGCCGTAGGCCGACATGTGGTCGGTGAAGGCATAGTTCGCGCCGGCAGTGAAGGCCGGATGAGTCTTGTCGTAGGTGTTGCGCGCGAAGGTGCCGTTGCAGGTTTCCACGTTGTTGTCGTACAGCGTGTTCGGATTGCCGTCCAGGCCGCCCGCACCCGACGAGCTGCGGTTGCAGACATTGCTGGTGGCGTCCTGGTTCTCGACGCGACCGGACAGGTCCAGCAGCCACTTGCCGATGCGCCACATGTCGGACACGTACAGGGCCGTGTTGGTGGCGCGGCCGTTCTGCGCGATATGGTAGCCGCCGAAGTCCGCGAAGCCCTGGCTGTCGGTGCGCTGGTAGGTCTGGCCGCCATTGACGTAGCTGACGGTGATCGGCGTGGCGTTGGGCTCGTTCGTCATCAGCATCTGGTTGCCCAACGACCACTTGTCGCTCATGGAGTAGTGGTTGACATAGAGCCCAACGGTCAGCGTGTTGCCTTCGAACAGGTCCTTGCTGAGGCGGAAGTCGTTGTTGAACGCCTTCAGTTCCTTGTGGATGTACCACCAGCCCTGCTGGATGACGCTCTGCGTCAGCGGCACCGCACCGCCACCGACATAGGTCGCCGTCGCCGAACCAGCGGGCAGCTGGAAGCCTCCAGGCGTACCGGCCGTGTACAGCATGTCCTGCAGCGTCGCCGGGTTGTTGCCGGAGAACAGCGCGTTGGTGTCCATGTCGCCCTGGGTGAACAGGAACTTGTCGCTGATCGACCACCCGTTACCGAACGAATAGTCGAAGTTGCCGCCAGCGAACACCACATCGGCACCGCGTCCGTTGGCCAGGTCCGCGTCGACCGGACCGCCCGGATAGTTCGGCAGGCGCACATGACGGATGGCCTGGCTGTAGTACGTATCCTTCAGCGGATCGAAGCCCGGATATGCGCTGAAGTCGTCCTCGCCCCGCTGGATCAGCGGGATGGGCGTGATGAACTGGTTCTTGTCGTTGAGGTAGCGTGCGTACAGCGTGAGGCGACCGTTGTCGAAATCGCGCGACAGCGTACCGGTCAGCTGTCCGCCCTTGTCTGCCTTGAAGCCGGGATCGCGCACGCCGTCGGACTCACGCCAGAAACCACCGACGCTGCCGTACCAGTTCTCGGAAACCTTGAAGCCAGCGAAGCCATCAAGCCGCCACAGTCCTTCATTGCCGTATGTCAGACCCACGCTGCCGGAGGGTTCGTCGGTGCCGGTCTTCAGGAAGAAGTTGGCGCTGGCACCCATCTGGCCGTCAGCGAACACCACCGAGGGTCCGCCCTGCAGGATCTCCACCGCTTCCACCGTGTCGTCCAGTCGGAACATCGAGGTGGTTTCGAAGAACGACAGCGTGGGCATGCCGTACAGCGGCGAGCCCATCAGCAGCGTGGAGAAGTACGGCGCGTCGCCCCCCCCGGGGAAGCCGGCGATCTCGATGTTGGCGCCCGTCTGGCCACCGGTGGATTCCGGCCACATGCCGGGTGAGATCTTCAACAGGTCGGCCGTGCTCTTCGGATTGGCCTGTTTGATCTGTTCGGCATTGGCGGTGACGATGTTGAAGCTGGCTTCCAGCTTGCGCACGCCGCCGGCGGAGGCGGAACCGGACACCACCACGGCGTCCAGGGTGGTGGCATCCGCCTGCTTCTCGGTGGGCGCGGCGTCCTGCGCCAGGACGGCGCCGGGCGCCAGCGCCGCGGCGATGGCGGCGGACAGGGCATAACGGATCAGGTGTGGCTTGCGGTACTGCATGGTCTCTCCCTCCGGGGTACTGCATGTTGTGATGATGGTGGTCTGCCGCCGCGGCTTCTGTGGCCAGGTGCGGTCAAGGCGAAACGAACGTCCTCAGGTCGAAATCGGCGATGCGGGGAATCACGGCGTCGGCGTGGCGCAGCGCGCGCGCATCGCCAATGCCCACGGCGGCCATGCCGGCGGCATGGATGGCCTCGATGCCGGCGGCGGCGTCCTCCACCCCGATGCACAGGTGCGCGGGCACGCCGAGTGCGGCGGCCACGTCCAGAAAGATGGCCGGGTCCGGTTTGGCACGCGCGATGCGGCCGGCATCGGCGATGTAATCGAAGCAGTCCGCGATGCCGAGCTTGTCCAGCAGCGCAGGCGCGTTGCGGCTGGCGGACGCCAGCCCAAGCTTCAGACCCGCGGCACGCGCGGCGTCCAGCACCTCGCGCGCACCCTCGAACAGATCCTGCGGACCCACGTTGGCGATTTCCTGCACGTAGTAACCGTTCTTGGTATCGGCCAGCGCGCGCTTCTCGTCTGCGCTATAGGCGCGTGACGCACGCTCCAGGATGATCTCCAGCGAGGCCATCCGGTCCACACCCTTGAGCCGCTCGTTCACCAGCAGGTCGAATGGGACGTCGATTTCGTCGGCCAGCCGTTTCCAGGCCCGGTAATGCGTATGCGCGGTGTCGGTCAGTACGCCGTCCAGATCGAAGACCAGGGCACGGCAGGCGCGCGGGAACGCGGCCTTCGGCGGCGACGGCACGGCCAGCGGCAACACGGCTTCCCTGCCGGGCTTCAGCACCACCTCGCTCCCGGCATGCGCGAAGGCGAGCAGGTCGCCCTCGTCCAGCCGGTAGCGCACGCCCCGCGCATCCACGTCCACCCGCAATGCACAGCCGCGCCAACGCAGGTTGAAACCGTAGCCCTTCCAGGCGACCGGCAGCGTCGGCGCGAACTGCAGGCGACCGCCCACGATGCGCAGCCCGCCGAAGCCCTGCACCAGCCCCAGCCAACTGCCCGCCATCGCCGCCATGTGCACGCCGTGGTCGGTGTTGCCATGCAGGTCGTCGAGATCGACGCGCAGGCTGGCGTCGAAATAGCGCCATGCCTTTTCTTCGTGCCCGACTTCGCTGGCCAGGATGCCGTACACGGGTGCCGACAGCGTGGAATCGTGGGTGGTGACCGCTTCGTAGTAGTCGAAATCGCGCCGCTTCGTCCCCAGCGGGATGCCGTCACCCGCCAGCACCATCGCCATCACCACGTCGGCCTGCTTGCAGACCTGGTGGCGGTACAGCGTGAGCGGGTGGTAGTCGAGCAGCAGCGGACGATGCGGCCCTTCGCGCTTCGGGAACGGCCAACGCGGCTTGGCGAGGAAATCGTCGTCCTGCGGGTGGATGCCCAATGCGTCGTCCGCCGGCAGATGCATCGCATCGGCGGCGCGTTGCCACAGCGCGACTTCGTCGGCGTCCAGTCCGATGCGGGTCGCCAGCACGCGCAGCGCCTCCGGGCGGTCGACCGACAACCGGTTCCATGCCTCGACGGCGCGCAGCAGGTGCCGCTGCGCCATGCGGTTGGTGTACCAGTTGTTGTTGACCAGCGTGGTGTACTCGTCGGGCCCGGTCACCTCATGGATGCAGAACGCGCCATCGAGGCGCGGATTGAAATGCCCGGCCTGCGGCCAGATGCGCGCGGTCTCGAAAAGAATCTCGGCGCCAGCCTCGCTGAGGAAGTCGAGATCATCGCTGGCGTCGAGATAAAGCCCGATCCCGTAGGCGATGGCGGCGTTGATGTGGTATGCCGCCGAGCCACTGGGATAGTGCGCGGAACATTCGCGGCCGGCGATGGTGCGCCACGGGTACAGCGCGCCGCGGGGATGGTTCATCGCGCGCGCGGTGTCGCGCGCGCCGTCGAGCGTGCGGAAGCGGTACATCAGCATCGCGCGCGCCACGTCCGGCGCGGTGAATGCCATGACGGGCAGCACGAAGGCTTCGGTATCCCAGAAGCAGTGGCCTTCGTAGCCTTCGCCGGTGATGCCCTTGGCCGCCGTCCCGGTGATGCCATCGCGGCCGGCCGACTGCAGCAGGTGGAACAGGTTGAAGCGCAGCGCCAGCTCCGCGGCCGGATCGCCGTCCACCGACAGGCCTGCGCGCTGCCAGAAGGCCTGCATCGCGTCGGCCTGCGCGCCGGCGATGCCGTCGAACCCTTCGCGCAGCGCCCGCGCCAGCACGGCGTCCACGCCGTCCTGCGTATGGCCATTGCCGTCGTCGTAGGCCACGAATTTCTCGACCACCACCGATGCGCCAGGCGTCAGCGTCGCCGTGTAGCGCTGTTCGACACGGCCCGCAGTGGTGGCGGCGCCCTCGAAGACGAGACCGGGCGACAGCCGATGGTGCTGCGCGCATACCAGCGCCACGCCACTGTGATGGGTGCGCTGGGTCAGTCGCGCGCCATCGGCATCGGCGTGTTCGTCCGACACCTGCAGATCCGTGCCGCCATGCACGCCGATGCGGGGATCGTCGCCCTGCTCCACTGCCTGGCGCCCGGTCTCGATCGACGAACACAGCATCAGCGGACCGGCGTAATCGATGGAAGCTACCTCGAAGCGGATCGCCAGCAGCGCCCGCTCGGCCATCGGCACCACGCGACGCGCGCGGATTTCCAGGGTGTGACCCTGCACAGTCTTCAGGCGCAGGCGACGGTCCAGTGCGCCGGCAGCGAGATCGAGCGTGCGCTCGAAGTCCAGCCACTCGACCTCCTGCAGGCGCAGGGGCACGTCGCCGAGCTGCAGGCGGATGTGCTTGCCCTCGGCCACCGGCACGCGGGTATCGGTGCTGCGGGTGAAGCCGGGGAAGCGCTCGTGGTAGTGGATCGGGTTCTGTTCGAACACGCTGGACAGGAACGTGCCGTCGCTGGCGCTGTCGCCTTCCTCCAGCGCGCCACGCACACCCAGCGTGCCGTTGGCCAAGGCGAACAGGGTTTCATCGCGCGCGGTATGCGCGGTGTCGACCCCGCGGTGCGTGAGCCGCCACGGATCCTGCCGATCCTGGCCGACATCGCCGACGGTGACTGCTGCTTCTTTCCTGCCTTGTTCCACCGACATTCCCACGCTGGCCTCTGGTCCTTGCCGGGCTGGCAGCCCGGGCGGAGGCACGCTAGGAGTCGTTGTTATCGATGTCAAGTTATCGATATCAATTTACATGAACGGCATGCCCCGGCACGCGGCGAGGCGCCTCGCCGACACCATTAAATCCCGCAGATTCAATGTGTTGCACATAGTTGCCGCTTCCGCGGCCGCGCAGAATGTCTACCGGGTAGCCGCTGCGATGCAACAGCGCCCTGCGCTCAGGTCGTGCGGACCACCAGGTGGGTCGGCAGGGTCTCGGATCCGGCCGCTTCGCCCTCGATCAGGGCACGGACCTTGCGCGCCAGCAGCACGCCGGCGTCGATGAAGTTCTGGTGCACCGACGTCAGCGGCGGCACATAGGTGGCGCCCAGGGGCGTGTCGTCGTACCCGATCACCGACACGTCCTCCGGTACGCGGCGGCCGCGCTCGATCAGCGCGCGGATCGCACCGATGGCCAGCAGGTCGCTGGCGGCGAACAGCGCATCGACCTGGGCATGCGTGTCCAGCAGCGCATGCACGGCTTCCGCCCCCGCTCCGACGGTGAAACTGGCAACGGTGGGGGTCAAGGGCGTGATGCCATGCTCGGCCAATGTGGCGATGAAGCCTTCGAGGCGCTCGGCGAACTCGCCGTGCGCGGGATCGCCGAGGAACGCCGGCCGGCGGCGACCGAGTGCGATGAAGCGCTCCGCCGCCAGCGCTCCGCCGCGACGGTTGTCACTGCCGACGACGACCTGCGACTCATGCCGGCTGACCGCACCCCAGACCACCATGGGCCGGCCCCAGCGCTGCACCGCATGCATCGCATCCTCATGCGCGCCCTGCCCCAGCAGGATCACACCGTCGGCGGCCTGCACGTTCGGCAACGCGCCGCCCTGCAGCGAGGTCAGCAGTACGCTGTATCCGGTCGTCGTGAGTTCCTGGGTGATGCCGCCGAGCAGGTCGAGCGGATAGGGACCGGACATCTGGCGCTCGACAGTGGGCTTCATCTCCACCACCACGGCCACGGTCATGCTGCGGCGGAGCTTGAGGTTGCGTGCGCTCACGTTGAACGCGTAGCCGTACTGCTGCGCGACCTGGCGCACGCGTTCGCGCGTTTCGGTGTTCACCAGCGGGCTGTCGCGCAACGCGCGGGAAACGGTGATGGCCGAGACACCGGCCACCTTCGCCAGGTCCGCCATCGTCAGGTGGCCGCCGGGTTCCGGCAGGTCTGTCCCGGCACGTGCGGTGCGCGGCTTGCGTTTGGCGGGGGGCATGCGGGTCACTTCCGTGCGCGGCTGGCTTCGTAGTGTGCAATATGCACGTCCACCGGCGTGGATGCGATCACCGCGCCGATGGCGTCGGGCAGCAGCTCATCCCATGTCTTGAAGCGCAGACAGGACTTGCCCATGTCCAGCTTCCGGCCAGCCGCGGCGTACGCGCCACGCAGAGCCGCATCCTGGCTGGAGTCCGCGTAGCAGCCCATCAGGTACAGGGCGTAGTGCTGCTTCTGGGCTGCCAGCGCGACGTATGACAACGGTTGCCTGTTGTAGGTCGCCGGATAGCGTGAGAGCGGGATCTCCCAGCTGATCATCCCCCAGCTCATCGTCTCCGCGTAGCCTTCGGGCAGATGGCGAATGACCAGCTCGCGCACCCTCGCCACCACCTGCCGCCGCGCCTCGGGCAATTCCGCAAGATAGCCGTCGACCGTCTCCGCTTTGCTGCTGACCATGGGCATCGCTCCTCGTGCCTTTGACAGTAGCGCAGCCAGGCATGCACGTCATTCGGAGTCAGCCCACATCGCACGCGACAGATCCGGGACAGGTGACGAAAGACCTTCGCCCCGCTACCGGGCGCATGCGCAAGCTCATGGTCAGCGACATGCACGCGCGGTGAAGAATCGCCTTCGATTCCGCCCGGTTCGTTGTTCGTTCACGTCGCGACGTGGCAGACGTTCATGCGCTGGTGGTTACGGTGCGCTCGCCCTGATCGCAGCGACGCAGGGACATAAGAAAACAACAGGAGACACCCGCATGACTTCGATTCGTACCCTCACGATTGCCCTTGCTTCCCTCATCGCCGCCCCCGCGGCCTTCGCACAGGATGCGGCCACGGATACCGCATCTTCCGCCTACGGCAAGCGGTTCGCCGTCGTCGGCGGCGCCGCCATTCTCAAGCCCGACCGTGACCCTGCGCCCGGCTTGAAGATCGATGGTGACGTGGCCCCTGTGATCAGCGCCAGCTGGTATGCCACCGACAATATCGCGGTGGAGCTGTGGGGCGCGGCCGACAAGTTCAACCATCGCGTGAAGGCCGATGGCGCCGGCAAGATCGGTACCGTCGACCAGCAGCCGATTGCACTGAGCGGCCAGTACCACTTCGGCACGCCGGACAAGGTGATGCGTCCGTTCGTGGGACTGGGCTACTACGAGTCCAACTTCAGTGACGAGACCATCGGCGGCGACGGCGCGCACGTGGGCCTGGAGACCGCCAAGGGCGCCATCGCAACGGCCGGCATGGACTTCAACATCAACGAGCGCTGGTTCGCGCGTGCGGATGCCCGCTACATGAAGGGCGACGCCGGCGTGCGTGTCGCAGGCCAGGGCACCGGTGAAGAACTGACGATCGACCCCTGGGTCGTGGGCGTGGGTATCGGCGCGCGCTTCTGATCCATTGCTCCAACGCGTCGATACGGCGGCGGGCCTTCGGGTCCGTCGCCTTTTCATTGAGCGGGACGGATCACCGTATGACGTGGCCGCGCAGGCGTTGCAAGCGCGTGACGCGCCACTTCACGCCCCAGGCATAAACCAGGTAGTAGCCGAGCAGCAGGCCGGCCACTGCCAGCAAGCTGCCGTGGCCGCTCAGCAGCGCGTGGGTCGCCGGCACGCCGCCGCTCCGCCAGTACTGCGCCATCTGCACGAATCCCAGCACGATGCGCCCGGCCACGATGGCGACCAGCAGCAACGCAAGCCAGGCATTGGGCTGATAGAACACGCCCTGCGGCGCGACGTCCCAGCGCGTGAGCCATATACCCAGGAGGCCGAGCAAGCTGCCGGCAGCCAGCCCCACGCCGGCGCCGACCAGGCTGTCCGGCCACCAGAACAGGCCGAACGCGCTGACCGCGACGAAGATCGCGACCGACAGCAACAGGCCCCATGCGTTGAACGTCAGCAACCAGCCGCGTGCCATGCGACGCGCACGGCCGTAGCGGTAGCGCTGCCACAAGGACACGGGCAACAGTACCGCCCACAAGGCAAGCAGCAGGAAGACGAAAAGCAGGACGAGGACGATAGGCATGCGTGCATCATGCCCGAAGGCGGACGAACGGCTTCATGGCGGACAGTACGCCGGACGCTCGGGGCGGCCACGCAGGCGCTGCGGCAGGTAGTAATCCTGCAACAACTGCCGTGCATGGGCGCGCTGGGCTGCGGGTACCAGGTCGCCGACATCGGCGAGCCAGGCGTCGGTGCAGGCGGCATCACTGCCGGGACCAGCTGCGCACGCCAGCAGGCCCCGGAAGGCGACGCGATACCGCTGGAAGCCGGCCCGGCCCATGGGCTCGCCGTGGCCAGGCACCAGCACCTCGAACGGAACACCCTCGAGCGACGCCAGTCCTTCCACCCACACCGCGGGACAGGCGGTGTCCAGCAGCGGCACGGGCAACGTCACCAGGTCGCCGGCGACCAGCACACGCGTACCCGGATCGAACACCCACACATCGCCGCCGCTGACCGCCTCACGCTGAAGTCCGAGACGTAGCGGCCGTCCATCCAGGGTCCGCATGCCACCCGTGTCCACCGGATGGGTCGGCTCGAAGGCACGGGCACCGTCGATGCGCGCGATTTCATCGCGCCATGCCGGCACCTGCGGATCGTCCACGCGCTCACGCAGCAGCGCCTCAAGTTGGGTCCGGTAGCGCGCGAGGAATCCATTCCGCTCGGTGACCACCTGCCTGCTCGCATGCACCTCGGCCCGCGGATGCGTCGCCCGCAGCGGAAGGTTGCCGCTCACGTGATCGAGGTGCCAGTGCGTGTTGACCAGCGCGACGAGCGGCGTCCTGCTGCTCTCCACGAAGGCCTCTATGGCCTCCGCATGGGCGGCATGGCGGCCGGTGTCGATGACGATCCAGCCCGTCCTGCCGCGCAGCAGCACACTGTTGCCATCGGGCTGTTCCCCTGCGACGAAGCGTCCGGGAATGAAGTACACGTCCTTGGCGATGCGCCTGGCACTCCTGTCGGTCGCCGCCGGCGCATCCTTCGGCGGCGGCGCGCACGCGCAGAGTAGGGACAGCACGGCGGCGAGACAGCGCCCTCGCAAGCTCATCGCGGATCCTCCCGGCGGGACAGCGCGTCCAGTGTCGTGGCTTCCGGCGTGCGTCCCCCGGGCCAAAGGTCACGGATGCTCGGCTTCCACGTGCACCTTCTCCCGCCGCAGCAGATACATCCCGCTCGCCACGATGATGCCCGCACCGATCCAGGTGACACCGTCCGGCAACACCGACCACAGGGCGACGTCAAGGATCACGCCCCACACCAGCGCGGTGTATTCCAGCGGCGCGATCAGCGAGGCCTCGCCACGGCGGAAGGCCTCGGTCAACGCCACCTGTGCCAGCGAACCGGAGACACCGACGCCCGCGATGATCCAGCCATGCGCGGGCTGAAGCGGCTTCCATGCGGGAAGCGCAAGCAGCCACGCGCCCAATGACAGCAGCACGACGAACCAGAACACCATCGCCTGCGTGCTGTCGCGCTGCGCCAGCATGCGCACGGTGACCGCACCCAACGCGTAGCAGATCGCGGCCAGCAGGATCGCGAGCCCACCCCGGGTCAGCATTCCCTCGCCGGTGGGGCGCAGGATCACCAGCACGCCCACCAGGCCGATGAAGATCGCCACCCAGCGCGCCGGTCCCACGCGCTCCTTGAGCAACGGGCCCGCCATCGCCGTGACCAGCAATGGCGCGACGAAGGTGATCGCGTAAGCCGTGGACAGCGGCATCGTCCGCAAGCCGTAGACGAACCCCGTCATCATCGCGATGCCCAGCACGCCGCGCAGCAGGTGCAGCGGCCAGTACACGCGCAGCAACGAGCGTGGCGGCACCGTGGCCAGCACCCACAACGCGACCAGGGGCAGCGAGGAGAGTCCACGTAGCGCGGCGACCTGCAAGGGCGGATAGTGCGCCGAGAGCAGCTTCAGCCCCGCATCCATCAACGCGAACATCAGCACGGCCGCCAGCATCAGCAGGATGGCGGAAGCGAGGGAGGGACGGGGCGCGGGCATGCGCCATTATCGCCCGCCGGCGCTCGGCGGCGAGGGTGGCGCGCTAGAATGGCGATGCATCAGACAGGAAGAACCCCCCCATGCCCTCTTTCGACGTCGTCTCCGAAGTCAACGCCCACGAACTGACCAACGCCGTGGACCAGGCCAATCGCGAACTATCCACCCGTTTCGACTTCAAGGGCGTGGAAGCGAAGTTCGAGCTGGAAGAAAAACTCATCACCCAGTCCGCGCCGAGCGACTTCCAGCTCAAGCAGATGACCGACATCCTGCGCGCCCGCCTGATCGCCCGCCAGATCGACGTGCGCTGCCTCGAGTTCGGCGACGTGGACACCAATCTGGCCGGCGCGCGCCAGAAGGTCACCGTCAAGCAGGGCATCGAACAGAAGCTGGCCAAGAAGATCGTCTCCACCATCAAGGACGCCAAGCTCAAGGTGGAAGCGCAGATCAACGGCGAGAAGCTGCGCGTGACCGGCAAGAAGCGCGACGACCTGCAGGATGTCATCGCCCTGCTGAAGAAGACCGAGTTCGAACTGCCGCTGCAGTTCGACAATTTCCGTGACTGACGTTCCGCACATCGTCGAGGGCATGGCCGACCCCATCGCCACCACCCGCCAATGGGTGGAGCGCGCGGTGATCGGCCTGAACCTGTGCCCGTTCGCAAAAGCGGTGTACGTGAAGCAGCAGGTCCGCTTCGTGCTCAGCGATGCGAGCACCCCGGAGGCACTGCTGGAAGAGCTGGCAGAAGAACTGGTGCTGCTGCGCGATGCGGACCCCGAACAGGTCGACACCACGCTGATCATCCATCCCGACGTGCTGACCGACTTCCTCGACTACAACGATTTCCTCGACAACGCCGACGCCGCGGTCGAGGCATTGGACCTGCAGGGCGTGATCCAGGTGGCCAGCTTCCACCCGGACTACCAGTTCGCCGGCACCATGCCGGACGACATCAGCAACTACACCAACCGTTCGCCCTATCCCACCCTGCACCTGCTGCGCGAAGCCAGCATCGACCGTGCGGTGGAAGCCTTCCCCGATGCCGATGTCATCGTGGAGCGCAACGTGAAGACGCTGGATTCGCTGGGGCATGCAGGGTGGGCGAAGCTGTTTTCGGAGTGAGCGAGGTCTGTCTCTTCCGTAGGAGCGACGTAAGTCGCGACCGCCGACCGTCCGCCCCACAGCTCCGTCATCGCTTCTCTAAGCCTGTAGCCATACTGCATCCCAGTACGGATAGCTCCCGATCCTATCGACCAATCCAGCGCGCAATGGATTGGCGACCAGGTAGCGCGCGGCGGCCCGCAGGCCATCATCCGAACGGATCGCGCGATCATGGAAGCCAGGCGCCCACACACGTTGCGGACCTTCGGGCCTGGCCGCCGCGCGTGACGTATTGGTCTTCAGGCGCTGCACGCAGACGGACAGGGATTCCATAGCTCCCAACTCGATCAGCCCATGCCAGCGATCCGGCATGAGTACCCACGCCAACAGCCGGGAGCGATACCAGAGCCGCCTGTCGGTGGCCGCACGCGCGGCATCGTGGGCCATGGCAGGATCGGAGAACAGCGGTCGGCGGTCATGCGTGACGAAGGTGACCAGGTAGACCTGTCCTTCCGCTGACATGCGTCCGTGACGCAAAGCGGCGTGACCTCCAGTTCGTCGCAGGCAGTCGGCGTTATCCATGCCGGCGAGCATGGAATCACCCCTAGGGCCGCCATATCAGGAGACCTCGCGCATTCGAGTGGGAATTTGCCGTGTGGTCGCGACTCACGTCGCTCCTACAGGAGCTCTCCAGGCACGCCTCGCTCCAGCAACATGCGGGCATCTTCAAGCGACCGCAGGATGGTGTGCCCCAGCGCACGCACGGCGTCGTCCGGTTCCAGCAAGTCAGGGATCTGGATCGGATGCATGCCGGCGGCGAGGGCGGCGCGCACGCCGGTGGGCGAATCCTCCAGCACCAGGCATCGCACCGGTTCGATGCCCAGCGAGCGCGCCGCCAACAGATAGACATCGGGCGCAGGTTTGGGGTGTTGGACATCGCTGCTGGTGCAGATGGCGTCGAACCGGAGCAACAGGCCGGCGGCGTCAAGCTTGCGCAGCGCCAGCGGACGACGCGTCGACGTGGCGACGGCGCGTGGAATCCTGCGGAAATCGAGGAAATCCAGCATCTCGATGATGCCGGGACGGTGTGGTACGCCCGCCGCGACCACCGCCTCGTAAAGCACGTGCGAACGCTGCAGCACGCGTTCGCGCTGCGCTTCGCCGATGGCTTCATCCAGCAGGTGGCGGCAGACGGCCTCGCTGTGGCCGACCATCGACAGCCACAGCACCTCGGGAAGCTCGTGGCCAAGCTCGCGCGCGGCTTCCGCCAGGCAACCGATGATCGCGCGTTCGCTGTCCAGCATCAGGCCGTCCATGTCGAAGATCACCGCCTCGGGCACGAACGGCAGATGTGCAGGACTCACGCGTTCCCCTCGAACAGCTGGCGGAGATCTTCCTCGCCCAGGAGACGCCATTGCCCCGGCTCGAGGTCGCCCAGCGTCAGTCCTCCGATGCGACTGCGATGCAATGCCTCCACATGGTTGCCGACGGCGGCGAACATGCGGCGCACCTGGTGGTACCGACCTTCGGTAAGCGTGACCTGCGCATGGCGTGGGTCGATCACGTGCAAGCCGGCCGGTGCCAGCGGCGTCTGCTCCGATTCCAGCATCAACGCGCCGCTGGCGAAGGCCGCGCCTTCATCGCCGCGCAGGTCCTGCGCCAGCGTGACGTCGTAGACCTTGGGCAGGTTGGCCTTCGGCGAGATGATCCGATGCAGCAACCCGCCATCGTCGGTGAGCAGGAGCAGGCCGCTGGTCTCGCGATCGAGCCGCCCGACCGTGGACAGCACTGGCGAGCGATCGCGGAAACGCGACGGAAACAGATCGTAGACGATGCGGCCGGTGTCTTTGGTCGAACACGTGTAGCCGACCGGCTTGTGCAGCAGGATCGCGATCCCGGGCGCGGGATCGAGCGGCTCGCCATCCACGCGGATGGTGTCGTGGTCGACCGCATCATCGGCATACAGCACCTCGCCGTTGGCATTGGTGATGCGGCCTTCGCGGAACATCCACTGCACTTGCTTGCGGCTGCCGTAGCCCAGGTTGGCGATGTGCTTGACGATCTTCATGCGCTCACCGCCTCGCCTTGACGGCGGCAATGACCTTGAAGCCGTCGCGTTCGCCCGCCACGCGCACGTCGCCGAAGCGCTCGTTCAAGGTCTGCTCGTACGGCAGGTGACGGTTGGCGACCAGCCACAGTCGGCCGCCCGGCTTCAGCGCCTCGGCCGCCGCGCTGATGAAGCGCTGGCCGATGTCGGGACGGTCCGCGCGGCTCTGCGTATGGAAGGGCGGGTTGCTGACGATGAAGTCGTAGCGCTCCGGCAGCCCCGCGGTCACGTCGTGCCAGCGGAAATCGAGGCGCGCGGAAGCAGCGGCATTGCCCAGGTTCTCCTTCGCCAACGCCAGGGCGCGCGCCTCGGCCTCGTAGAGATCCAATGCGGTGATGCCGGGGTTGCGTTCGAGCAAAGCGAGCGACAGGAATCCCCAGCCCGCGCCGAGATCGGCGCCATGCCCGGCGATGTCGGCAGGCAGGCATTCGACGAGCAGCGCTGATGCCGGATCGATCCGGTTCCAGGCGAACACGCCTGGACGGCTCAGGAAGCGGCCGTTTTCGATGCGGCGTGGCGCGTCGAGTGACAACCACTGGCGCAACAGCGATCCATCCGTGCCATCGCCCAGCGGCCGTGTCCAGAACGTGCGGCAATGGAACTTGGTCAAGGTGCCGCCGATGCCCGTGAGTTGCTTCAGATCGGCTTCGCCTGACTTCGCGCC
The DNA here is from genome assembly GCF_946886695.1 of uncultured Pseudoxanthomonas sp. Next base: position 31,159 of record NZ_CAMPJD010000040.1, read on the forward strand.
TTCGTTGTTCGTCATTGCTGCGACAACGACACCGCCAGGCGCAGCAAGCTGCACTGCACGCGCCAGCAGCGCACGCGCTTCCTCGCGCTGGCGGGGGGGCAACACCAGTACCAGCGGATAACGCCCGTCGTCCGCGGCGGCATCGGCCACCACGTGCAGTCCCGCGCGCTCCAGAAGTTCGGTGTCCGGGCGGAAGCTCTGCTCGCACACCAATTGCGCGAGCGAAACCTGGCGCAGCGCAGCGCCATCGCGCGCGCGCAGGAACAGCACGGGACCGGACGGCCAGGCAAGCAGGCCCTGCATGAAGGGCAGCATCAATGCGTCGAGCGCGGGATCGGAGAATCGGGAGGCCACGGGCGGCACGCATGAGGAAGGAAGACGTCATTCTACCGGCTGGCCGCTGGCTACCGTTTCCGACACCGCCCGTCGGCCACGGAAAACAAAGTGAAAAAAATGTTGCGCGAACAAAACAACCGGCGTATCGTGCGCGGCCTTCGGCCCCTGCGGCTGTTTTTTCACCAGAACGAATTCCATGAAGCCCGCGTACGACATCGCCAACACGCTTGACCTGCAGCCATCGCGCTGCGGCCTGCGCGTGCATGCGTATGCCTTCGCTGCCAAGCGCGGCAGCGAATCCGCACGGCGCATGGACACCTGACATCCGGCTGACTCCCTGGGAGATCGGCCACCCCGATCTCCCGAGGAACGCGAACGCCCTCGGGTCGCCATACCCGGGGGCGTTTTGTTTTCAGCGTTCGCGGAGGATGCGCATGCATCGAGGTTCGTTTCTTTCCATCACGGAAATCCTTTTCCGCCCTGGGGCATCCGGGTAGCGCGCGTGCGCGCCCCGAGGCAGGGGCGCGGCTGCGACCGGCGCATGTGCGCTGCGTCGTGATGCCCCGACGCGGGCTGCACGTGGGAAGAACATCAACAAGGGCGCATGGCGCCCGAACGGATTGCCGGTTGGCGACAGCCGGCGATGGGGAGCATCGATCGAACACGCTACAGCGGCACGGGTTTGTATCCCGTCCGGTGCGCGCGGCGCTGCCGTGGCGTATGCCGAAGCGTGGGGGAAGGTGTTCCTCGAGCGGACGATAGCTCAGAGGCAGAGCAGCGGCGCATGCCGTTGGCCGCCGGTTCGAATCCGGTTCGTCCACCACTGGATAGCTCAGATGGTTAGAGCATCGGTTTCAGATACCGAGTGTCGCGGGTTCGACTCCCGCTCCAACGCCTGAAAAGGCACATGACCTTTCACGTCATGACATGGGGACGCAAGTCCCACCCAGGAAACGCCCCGTGCGGCGTGACGCTTTCCCGCGACGGAGCGCAGGAAGACGGCATGTCGCAGCAGGGACGAAGCCGGCACCGCGCCCTCGACGCGGAGGCGCGCAGCGTTCGATGCGGTCCACCGATCGCACCCTCGTTGCGAAGCATCCGCCGACAGCGCCGGCCGCCCGCCTCGCCTCCGTCCAGGGGCGTTTCCACCTTCTTCCGTCGATCGCAGTGTGCGGTCGACACACCATCGTCGTGGCGTTCGATCCTCCACGACGGTGTTCCCCAACGGATCGAACCACCAGAGCCAACAAGGAGAACAACGCCATGCTTCTGAACAGCATGTTCTGGACCAAGAGGGTCGTGATCGGTGACGGCGAGCGCGGCCTGGTGTATCGCAACCGTCGGTTCGAGCAGCTGCTCGCGCCCGGCGTGTACCGCTGGTTCGACCCGATGGGTCGGGTCGAGGTGCGCACCTTCAACATCGCCGCGCCGGAATACGCCGGCCACGACGTCGACGCGCTGATCGCGCGCCTGGGCGACCGCCTGGGCGAGGTCTTCGTGCTCGCCGACATCGGGGTGGACCAGGTCGGCCTGGTGCTGAAGAACGGCAAGCTGGAAGACGTGCTGCCGCCCGGCACGCGGCGCCTGTACTGGATAGGCCTGGTGAAGGTCGAGGTGCAGGCCGTGTCGCTCGCCACGCCGGACGTGGACGTCGCGGTCGCGCGACGCCTGCGCCAGTTGGGTGCGTTGTCGAAGCTGGCGGTGGTGGCCGATGTACCGGCGGAGTTCGCCGGCCTGGTCTTCATCGACGGCAAGCTCGAGCGCACGCTGGCACCGGGCAGCTACGCCTTCTGGAACTTCCAGAAGAACGTGGTGGTGGATGTGGTCGACCTGCGCGTGCAGTCGATCGAGGTCTCGGGCCAGGAACTGCTGACCCGCGACAAGGTCAGCCTGCGCGTGAACCTGGCCGCCAGCACCCGCGTCACCGACGTGGTGGCGGCGCGGACCAAGGTCGCGAAGGTCGGCGACTTCGTCTACCGCGAGCTGCAGTACGGCCTGCGCAAGGCGGTCTCCGCCAAGACGCTGGACGAACTGCTGGGCGACAAGGCCTCGCTGGACGCCGACATCTTCGCCTACGTGCGCGGCCAGGTGACCGGCTTCGGCGTGGAAGTGCTGGGCGTAGGCGTGAAGGACGTGATCCTGCCGGGCGAGATGAAGGAGATCCTCAACGGCGTGGTGCAGGCGGAGAAGACGGCGCAGGCCAACGTGATCCGCCGCCGCGAGGAGGCGAACGCCACGCGTTCCCTGCTCAACACCGCGAAGCTGATCGACGAGTCGCCGGTGCTGATGCGCCTGAAGGAGCTCGAGGCCTTGGAGAAGGTCACCGAGAAGATCGACAAGCTCACCGTGTTCGGCGGCCTGGATGGCGTGCTGAAGCAATTGGTGACGTTGAAGTAGCAAACCGTGGCGGCCGCATGGACGCGGCCGTCGCGGTCCACAAGGATGAAAGGACGACACACATGCGCAATGACATGTTCAAGGTCATCGTGGAGCGGCCGCGGCGCGGAGGAAGTTACGCCCGCGAGCGTACGCCGCACGCCAACGATGAAGGTGCGCCGGTTCAGGAAAGCCTGCGCTGGCGCCACCGGCACCGGAAATGGCTCAACGAGAACCTGCGACCGCTGGAACGCTACCTGGACGGACAGGTCGGCAGGCCTTGGGACAAGGTGTATTCGGAGATCTGTTCCGGCATCGATCGGCGAAGCACCGTGCAGCAGCACATCCATCAGCATCTGGCCGATTTCGTGGCGATGCGGCTGTCGATCATCGATGGCCGGTTGCACTGGCTCAAGGGCTGGGGACGGCCGACGCCGTTGGCCGACCGCCGGGCGCCGAAGCTCTGCGTGGATCCGGCGACGGGACTGCTGCGCCGCAATCGCGAACGCGAGCAGCTTCGTCGGCAGGAACGGGCGACGTGGTCGATGCTGGAGCACACGCCAGACCGCATCGATCTGGGGCCGCTGCGTCAGCTGCACCGCCTGCAGGGCATCTGGTACGAGGTCGAGTTGGCCCTGATCCCGCCCGCCGGTCGTGGCCGAGGCGTCACCGACGTGGTGCGAGGCTGCACCGTCGTCGCCTACAGCCATCGGGGCGCAGGACGGCACGTCGTCCAGCGCGACCGGGCACTCTACGGTAGCGACGAAGTCTACGCGCGCCACAAGCGACAGCTCGATACACGCGAACTGCGCGTGCATCGACTCCACAACACACAATGATGAGAATCCGTCCGGGGCGCCGATGCGACTCGCAGACGAAAGGAAAAGGAACATGAGCACTACGTTCGAACTGCTGCACGCCGAGGGCAGCGCCACGCCGATCAAGGGCTGGGTGCGCGGCGTGCCCCTGGACCAGGGCGCCCACGAGCAGCTGCGGAACATCGCGGCGATCCCGTTCGTCGGCCCGTGGGTCGCGGTGATGCCCGACGTGCACCTGGGCAAGGGCGCCACCGTGGGCTCGGTCATCCCGACCCGCGGCGCCATCATCCCGGCCGCCGTCGGCGTGGACATCGGCTGCGGCATGGCCGCAGTGCGCACCACGCTGCGCGCGAAGGACCTGCCGGACAGCCTGGCGCAGTTGCGCTCGAGCATCGAACGCAGCGTGCCTGTGGGCAACGGCCGCGGTGGCGAGCACTGGAAACTGCCCGACAGCATTGCCACGCGCATCGCGCAGTCGGGGCTGGAGCCGCGTCTGGAGGCGATCAAGCAGAAGCACCGCAAGATCCGCACCGACAAGCTGGACCGCCAGATCGGCACGCTGGGCGGCGGCAACCACTTCATCGAGATCTGCCTGGACGAGGCCGACGCGGTGTGGGTGATGCTGCACAGCGGTTCGCGCGGCACCGGCAACCTGATCGGCACGTACTTCATCGAGCGCGCGCGCGAGCAATTGGCGCACCGCGTGCTCGGCTTCCACCTGCCGGACAAGGACCTGGCCTTCTTCATGGAAGGCGAGCCCCTGTTCGACGACTACGTGGAAGCGGTGTCGTGGGCGCAGGACTATGCCCGCGAGAACCGTGAGGCGATGATGTCGCGCGTGCTGGCCGAGATGCGCCACCGCCTGCCGAAGTTCCAGTTGGAGAAGATGGCAGTCAACTGCCACCACAACTACGTGCAGAAGGAAATGCACGGCGGCATGGACCTGCTGGTCACCCGCAAGGGCGCGGTGAGCGCGCGTGCCGGCGAGCTGGGGATTATCCCCGGCAGCATGGGCGCGAAGAGCTTCATCGTGCGCGGCAAGGGCAACGCGGACAGCTTCCACAGCTGCAGCCACGGGGCCGGCCGCGTATTGAGCCGTACCGCCGCGCGCCAGCAGATCACGCTGTCGCAGCACCGCGAGGCCACCGCGCACGTCGAATGCCGCAAGGACGCCGGCGTGATCGACGAGTCACCGGCGGCCTACAAGGACATCGACGCCGTGATGGCCGCGCAGAGCGACCTGGTGGAGGTGCTCCACACGCTGCGCCAGGTGGTGTGCATCAAGGGGTGAGCTTCGGCTCGCCCCTTTTTTTCTTCTCTGTGGGAGCGACGTAAGTCGCGATGAGGCATTACCGGTGGCCCATCGCGACTTACGTCGCTCCCACAAGAGCAGAAGCCTTAGCCCTGCAGCTCCCTCAGCGTCACCGAAGGCGGCGCATCCAGCACCTTGCGCGTGGCGAACAGCCCCGCGCCCAGTGCCGCCAGCATGCCCAGCCCGCCACCGATGGCGGCCAGCTGCCAGTTCGCCTTCCACGGCAGGTCAAACACCTGGGTCGCGACCACACCCGAAAGCACGGAGGCCGCGATCGCCGCGACCAGTCCCGCCAGCAGGCCGATGGCGGCGAACTCCGACGCCTGCGCCAGACGCAGCTGGCGACGACTGCCGCCGAGCACGCGCATCACGCCGCCCTCCAGCAGGCGTTCGTCCTGGCTCGCGCTCACCGCCGCCATCAGCACCAGCAGGCCCGCCGCCAAGGAGAACCAGAACACCACCTGCACCACCTGCGAGACCTGCTCCGCCGTGCTGCGCACCTGGTTCAGCACCGCCTCCACGTCGATCACCGACAAGTTGGGGAACTGGTTGACCAGTTCGCGGGTGAAGGCGGCATCGCCCGATGGCACGCTGACGGCGGTGATGTAGCTGGCCGAATAGCCATCCAGCGCACCCGGCGAGGCGACGACGAAGAAGTTCGGCCGGAAGCTTTCCCAATCTACGCTGCGCAGGCTTGTGATGCGGCCCTCGAAGCGCTGGCCGGCGATGTCGAAGGCCACCTGGTCGCCGAGCTTCCAGCCCAGGTCTTCGGCAAAGTCCTCCTCCACCGACAGCTTCGGCGACGAAGGCGTGCGTCCGCTCCAGAACTCGCCCGCGGTGACCTTGTTGTCGTCGCGCAACGTCGCCGACATCGACAGGTTGAATTCACGCTCGGCGCGTCGCTGTGCGCGCTCGTCGGTGCCCTCATAGTCGGCGCCGCTGGCGGGCTTGCCGTTGAGTTCGACCAGGCGGCCGCGGATCATCGGGTACAGATCGACCGCAGACAGACCGCGCGCCTGCATGAAGCTCTTCACCGGGTCGACCTGGTCCGGCTGCACGTTGACGATGAAGCGGTTCGGCGCATTGGCCGACAGCGCCAGCTGCCAGCGGTCCAGCAGGTCGGTGCGTACGAAGGTCAGCAACAGCAGCGCCATCAATCCGAGGCCAAGGGCCGAGACCTGCGCGATCGACGTACCGGCGCGCCGGCTGACGTTCGCCAACCCGTAGCGCAGGCTGCCGCGCAGGCGCGAGCGTACGCGGCGCACCAGCAGGATCAGCAGCCACGCCAGCAACGCGAGCACGGCCAGGGTACCGACGATGCCGATGAGCATCGCGGTACCCAGCGTCGGCGAGCCCGCCTTCCACCACAGCAGCGCGCCCAGCCCGACGAAGCCCGTCAGCGCCACCAGCCAGGCGCTGGGCTCGGTGCGGTCCAGGTCGCGACGCAGCACGCGCAATGCCGGCACGCGACGCAGCGCCAGCACCGGCGGTGCGCCGAACGCGAGCAGTACGATCATGCCCACGCCATAACCTTGCAGCGCCGGCATCAGGCCCGCCGGAGGAATGTCGATCTTCAGCGACTGCTGCAGCCAGCTGCCGATGCCCCACTGCAGTCCGAAGGCGATCAGCACGCCGACGGTGCACGCAGCCAGGCCCAGCAGTACCAGTTCGCCGACGTGGATACCCACCAGCGTGCGCTGCTGCGCACCGAGGCAGCGCATCACCGCCGTGCCCGACAGGTGACGCTCGCTGTGGCGACGCGCGGCCATCGCGACGGCGACGGCGGCAAGCACCACGGAGACCAAGGCAGCCAATCCCAGAAAGCGACTGGCGCGGTCCAATGCGGAGCGTACTTCCGGACGCGCGTCCTGGATGGTCTCCATGCGCTGGCCGCGCGCGAGCTGCGGCTTCACTGCCGCGGTGAATGTTTCGACCGCGGCCGCGTTGCCGGCGACCACCAGGCGATAGCGCAGGCGGCTGCCCTCCTGCACCAGACCGGTGGACGGCAGGTCGGCGAGATTGAGGAACACCTTCGGGGCGACGTTGAAATAGTCCAGCGCCGCATCCGGCTCCTGCGTCACCAGTGCCGCGAGTTTGAGCGTGCGCGTGCCGATGCCAATCTCGTCGCCGGGCTTGGCGCCCAGCGTTTCCGCACCAGCCTGGCTGATCCACAGCGTGCCCGGCGCCGGGATGCCAGCGGCATCGCGCTCGGCGCCGCCGCTACCATCGACCACGCGGAAATTGCCTCGCAGCGGGAAGCCTTCGCCCAGCGCACGCAGGTCACCCAGCGACAGCGACTCGCCGGCGCGGATCATGCTCTGCAGTTCCTGCGTTTCGGTCACCCGCAGGCCAGGCGCCGTCGCCAGTGCACGCAAGGCGTCGGTCGGCGCCGAGTCGCCGCGCACCACGACGTCGCCGCCCAGCAAGCGGTTCGCCTCGATCGCCAGCGCGCGTTCGGCGCGATCGGTGACGAAGCCCACGGCGGTGACCGCGACGACCGCGAGCACCAGCGCGGCGAACAGGATGCGGACATCGCCCGCGACCAGATCGCGGCGCAGCTGGCGCCAGGCCAGTGCGAGGGTCCTCATGCGCTACCGCCCTGCAGGCGGCCGGCATCCAGTCGGAGCAGGCGCTGGCAACGCTCGGCCAAGTGGTCGTCATGCGTGACCAGCACCAGCGTGGTGCCGGCATCGGCATTCAACGCGAACAGCAGTTCGATGATCGCCTGACCGGTATGGGTGTCGAGATTGCCGGTGGGCTCATCGGCGAACAGCAGCGATGGCCGGGTGACGAACGCACGCGCCAGCGCGACGCGCTGCTGTTCGCCGCCGGACAGCTGGCGCGGGTAATGGCCCAGGCGCTGGCCGAGGCCGACCTTCTCCAGGATCTGCCGCGCCGGACCCGCCACATCGGCATCGCCACGCAACTCCAGCGGCAGCATGACGTTCTCCAGGGCAGTCAACGACGGCAGCAATTGGAAACTCTGGAAGACGAAGCCGACCTTCTCCCCGCGCACGCGCGCACGACCGTCCTCGTCCAGGTCCGAAAGACGCTCTCCATCGAGCGTGACCGTGCCGGCACTGGGCACGTCCAGGCCGGCCAGCAGCGACAGCAGCGTGCTCTTGCCGGAGCCGGATGCCCCCACGATGGCGACGGTGTCGCCACGCTCGATGCGGAAGCCGATGTCGTCGAGTATCGTCAGGGCACCGTCGGGCAGCGGCACATGCTTGCCCAACCCCTGCACGTCGAGCACGGCGTGGCGCGCAATGGAGGGGGCTTCAGTGGGGAGTCTGCTGGCGTCGGCCATGATCGTCTCGTCGGTCATTTCATGGATCATCGGGAGCACGGATTAAATGTTTCTTAATTTGAACAGGTATGGGGCCAGCGGCGTACGCATGCAATGGGCCATGAGCTTGGCGCTGCTGCTGCTCGTCGCATTATTCGCACGTCCCGCCGCAGCGCAGAGTGCGCAGGCCGCGCCCGCGAAGGGCACGCGCACCGTGCTGGTGATGGGCGACTCGCTCTCGGCGGCATACGGCCTGGCGCCGTCGCAGGGATGGGTGTCGCTGACCGCGGACCGGATCGGCAAGACGAAGCCGGGCTGGCGCGTCGTCAACGCCAGCATCAGTGGCGAGACCACTGCGGGCGGGGCGGCGCGCATCGCGGCGGAACTGCAACGCCACAAGCCCGCCGTCGTGGTCATCGCGCTGGGCGCGAACGACGGGTTGCGGGGCCTGCCACTGGCGCAGACGCGCGCCAATCTGGAGAAGATGATCAAGGCCGCGCAGGCGAGCAAGGCGAAGGTGCTGCTGGTCGGCATGCGCATGCCGCCGAATTACGGCCCGGACTACACACGCGGCTTCGAACAGAACTTCAGCGCGCTGTCCAAGCAGTACCGCACCGCGCTGCTGCCATTCCTGCTGCAGCCCATCGCACTGGACCGCAATGCCTACCAGGCCGACAACCTGCACCCCGTCGCCAGCGCCCAGCCGAAACTGCGCGACCACGTCTGGACCGCGCTGGAGCCGCTGCTGCGCTGAGGACCGGCGTTGCACCTACACGGCGGTAGGAATTTTCCTACGCCGATACGGGCAGTCCGCCGAATGTGATAACTGGCACATTCGCGCACAGTCCCCATGCCGGTTCCCTGCCCGGCATGTCGACTGGAGTACGCAATGCCCCGCCTGCTTTTCACCATCGCCGCCGATGCCAGCGGCTGGCAACTGTATGAAGGCCAGTTCGGCCGGGACTGGTTCGACAACCTCGGCGACGCGCGCGAGAACGCCAAGTTGCTCGCGGCCACCCTGCACCAGCATCACGGCATCCCGACCGCCGTGGTGGTCGAAATGCCCAGCAACGAGTCCGTGCTGTTGGCACGCCACGGCTGAAGCACCGTTCCGGGCGCGCGGGCGACTACGCCCCGCTGTCCGCTCTCCGTCACCGGATGGCATGATCCGCGGCACACACTTGGAGACCCCGCCATGGGCAAGCACGCGTTCGAAGAGTCGCTGGCGCAAGGCCGGCACCTGCAACTGGCACAGATGGCCGGTGAGTGGGAAGGCCGCTTCCGCCTGTGGTTCACGCCGGACGAACTGGCCTGCGAGGCACCGCAGCGGGGACGCATCCGCAGCGTGCTGGGCGGACGCTTCCTGATGCACGAGTACGAGAGCCGCTTCAACGACGAGCCCATCGAAGGCATCGTGCTGTACGGCTACCACCTGGACGATGGTCACTGGGAATCCGCCTGGGTGGAGAGTTTCGGGACGGGCACCAACATCATGTTCTCGACCGGCGCCGGCAGCGAGCCCAACCCCAACGTCCTCGGCAGCTATGGCGACGGCCAAGGCGGTCCACGCTGGGGATGGCGCACGACACTGGAGCAACCCGACCCTGACACGCTGGTGATCACCATGTTCAACATCACCCCGCAGGGCGAGGAAATGCGGGCGGTCGAGACGCTTTACACCCGCGTCGGATAGGCGGCCGTTGCGGGACGGGAGCGATCAGGCTGCGATGCCCGACAGCTGGCGCAGCGCCTGTTCGAACACCTCCACCGGTTGCCCGCCCTGCACCAGGTGGCGGTCGTTGAAGATCACCGACGGCACCGCGCGGATGCCCTGCTGCTGGTAGAAGTGTTCGCGTTCGCGGACCTGTGCGGCGAAGGTATCCGTGTCGAGGATATGCCGCGCCGCCGCGCCATCCAGTCCGGCGGATCCGGCGATGGCGGCCAGCGTGTCGTGGTCTGACACGTTTCTTCCTTCGCCATGGTACGCATTCAGCAACGCATGCTTGAGGGCAAGCTGCTGCGGGGCGCCGAGTTCGCCCGCCCAGTGCAGCAGGCGATGCGCGTCGAAGGTGTTGTAGATGCGGTCGCGCTTCTGCATGTCGAAATGGAAGCCCAGGGCTTCTCCACGCTGGCGCAACGCTTCGCCGTTCTGCGCCAGCTGCTCCACGCTGAGGCCGTACTTGCGGCCGAGGTGCTCCGCGATGGATTCACCTTCCGGCGCCATGTCGGGATTCAGTTCGAACGGCTGGAAATGCAGGTCCACCTGCAGGTCGCTGCCGATGTTCGCCATGGCGTGTTCAAGTGCGGCCAGGCCGATGGCGCACCATGGGCAGGCCACGTCGGACACGAAATCGATCTTCACGGGCGTGGACATGCGCTGCACCTCACTCGCTCGCGACGTTCTTGTACACGCGACCATGCTTCATCACGAAGCCGACATTTTCCAGTACTGCCACGTCCTGCAACGGATCGCCGTCCACGGCGATCAGGTCGGCGTAGTAGCCCGGCTTCAGCACGCCCGCATCCTTGTCGATGCCGAACAGTCGCGCATTCACTACCGTAGCCGAGCGGATCGCCTGCAGCGGAGTCATGCCGAACTGCACCATGCGCGAGAACTGGCGCGCATTGAGGCCGTGCGGATAGACCCCACCATCGGTGCCGAAACCCATGACGACGCCGGCCTGATGCGCCTTGCGGAAATTCTCACGCTGGGTGGCGCCCACGCGGCGTTCCTTCTCCAGCGATTCGGGCAGGAAGCCGGCCTTCTCGCCTTCGCCGAGGATGTACTCGGTGTTGTAGATATCCATCACCAGCACGGTGCCGTTCTTCTTCGCCAAGGCGATGCCCTCGTCGTCGATGAAGCTGGCGTGCTCGATGGAATCCACGCCGGCCAGCAGCGCGTTGCGGATGCCGGTGGCGCCATGCGCGTGCGAAGCCACCTTGCGGCCCTGCGCATGCGCTTCATCCACGAGTGCTTTCAGTTCTTCTAGCGAGTACTGCGGCGCGCCGACCTCGGTGCCCTTGGACAGCACGCCGCCGGTGGAACAGGTCTTGATGAAGTCGGCACCGAACTTGACGTTCTGCCGCACCTTTTGCCGCGCCGCCCACGGACCGTCGGCCACGCCCTCGCCGACCGCCTTGTACTCGGCCGGCAGCAGGTTGTTGTCACTGCAATGACCGCCGGTGATGCCGATCGACACGCCGCCGGCGAGGATGCGCGGCCCCTCGACTTCGCCCGTGGCGATGGCATCGCGCAGCGCCACGTCGGCATACCCGGGTGAACCGGGCACGCGCACGGTGGTGAAGCCGGCGAGCAGCGTGGTGCGCGCGTTCTTCGCGCCCTTGATCGCAGCGGCGGGCAGCGAGATGGACAGGCGGCGATAGCCCTGCAGGTCGGCATCGCCATGCAGGTGGACGTGCGCGTCCATCAGACCGGGCAGCACGGTCTTCGTCGACAGGTCGTGGACCGTCGCACCGGTAGGTACCGGCGTGCTGGCGACAGGACCGATGGCGGTGATGCGCGTGTCCTCGATGACGATGGCCTGGTCGGTCAGCATCCGCCCGGATTCGACATCGAGCAGGCGGCCGGCCTTGACGTAGGTGGTGGCGGCGAGCGCGGGCACAGCGGTGGACAGCAAGGCGACAATGGCCAGCAGGGAAAGGCGGCGCATCGGGGCTCCAGTGGAAGATGATCGCGCGACTGTAGCAAGCCAGCCCTGTAGGAGCGACGTAAGTCGCGACCGTATCCTCACGGCCGCCGTCGCCAGCGGGTCAGGCATCGCAGTCGCCTCGGATCTGCGGTCGCGACTTACGTCGCTTGTACAGGGGAATCCGTCGCGCGGCGGACCGGGCGGCTCGGCTCGCGTCGTGCAGGACGTGATCAGACCGGCGTGGGATTGCGGTACGCGAAGCCGGCCTGGTGCCAGTACGGATATGGCTTCGGGCGCTGACTGGCGGCATCCAGCTTCGCCACCTGTTCCGTGGTCAGATTCCAGCCCACCGCGCCGAGGTTCTGCTTCAACTGCTCTTCGTTGCGCGCGCCGACCACCACCGTGCTCACGGTCGGGCGCTGCAGGAGCCAGTTCAATGCGACCTGCGGGATCGACTTGCCGGTTTCCTGCGCGACCTCGTCCAGCACATCGACCACGTCGTACAGGTAGTCGAGGTCGACCTGCGGACCCGCATCGTTCGCGGTCTGCGATTGCAGGCGGCTGTTCTCGGGCAGTGGCTGGCCGCGGCGGATCTTGCCGGTCAGGCGGCCCCAGCCCAGCGGACTCCACACCACCGCGCCGACGCCCTGGTCGGCGGCCAGCGGCATCAGCTCCCATTCGTAGTCGCGACCGACCAGCGAGTAGTACGCCTGGTGAGCCACGTAGCGCGTCCAGCCATGGCGGTCGGCGGCGGCGAGCGACTTCATCAGGTGCCAGCCGGAGAAATTGGACACGCCCAGATAGCGGATCTTGCCCGCCTTCACCAGCGTATCGAGCGTGGACAGGACTTCTTCCACCGGCGGGCGCGCGTCGAAGCCGTGCAGTTGGAACAGGTCGATGTAGTCCGTGCCGAGCCGCTTCAATGCCGCATCGACCGCATTGATCAGATGATGACGCGAGGAACCGACCTGGTTCTCACCGTCGCCGAAGCGGAAGGTGGCCTTGGTGGAAATGATCAGGGAATCGCGCGGCCTGCCCTTGATCGCCTCGCCGAGAATCTCCTCGGCCGCGCCCTTCGAATAGACATCGGCGCTGTCGAACATGTTCAGGCCCGCATCGAGGCAGACATCGACCATTCGGCGCGCCTCGGCCACATCGGTACTGCCCCAGGCACTGAACAACGCACCCTGGCCACCGAAGGTGCCGGTGCCGAAGGAGAGGACGGGCACGCGGAAGCCGGACGCGCCGAGGTAACGGTATTCCATGAGCGGATGCTCCAGAAGCGGGGGAGTGCGCCATTGCACTCCCCCGCCGCGACAGCGGCAACCCCTGGCGGTGGAAAACTCCGTTGCCTGCCGACGAAAACTCAGTTGGGGCTGGCCGCCGGGCGCACGATGATCTCGCTGACGTCCACGTCGTCGGGCTGCTCCACCGCGTAGGCGATGGCGCGTGCGATGGCCTCGGCGGGAATCGCGACCTGGCGGAAGTCTTCCAGCCACGCTTTGATGCCGGCATCGCTGGTGGTCTCGGCCAGTTCGCTGGTGGTCACGCCCGGCGACACCACCGTGACGCGCAGGTTGTCGTGTTCCTGCCGCAGGCCTTCGGACAGCGCGATCACGGCGTGCTTGGTGGCGCAGTAGACCGAGGCGCTGGGCCATACGCGGTGGCCTGCCGTGGAGGCGATGTTGATGATCTGTCCGCCACCCTGCACCTGCATGACCGGCAGCGCCGCCGCGATGCCGTGCAGCACGCCGCGGAGGTTGACGTCGATCATCTGGTTCCATTCGTCGATCTTCAGCGCGGCCAGCGGCGACAGCGGCATGACGCCGGCATTGTTGACGATCACGTCGAGGCGGCCGAATTCCGCCTTGGCGAATTCGACGAACGCCTGCATGTCGTCCAGGCGGGTGACGTCGAGCGCACGCTGGCGGGCGGTGCCGCCAGCTGCTTCTATCTCTGCGACCAGCTGTTCGAGCCGGTCGGTACGGCGCGCGCCCAGCACGACGCGGGCGCCGCGGCGCGCGAGTTCACGCGCGGCGGCTTCGCCGATGCCGCTGCTGGCACCGGTGACGGCGATGACTTTTCCTTCGATTCCGGACATGGGACACCTCGTTGGGGGAAGCCCGGCGCGGGCTGCGTCGGGAAGGGGCGCAGTCTGGGCGCTGGCATCATGGGGTCGATATCCGGTTCCTCCGCGATCCTTGCCTGATCCTGCGGAGCACCGTCCCGCCCCATTCCAT
>NZ_CAMPJD010000041.1 GCF_946886695.1 uncultured Pseudoxanthomonas sp.
GTTTCCGGCGGTGAAAGGCGCCGCGTTCCCCCGCGTGCCCACCAGCGCGCTGGTGCGCCGCGGCGAGGTGGCGGCCGTCTACGTGCTCGTCGATGGCCGGCTTTCGCTGCGTCAGGTCAGGTTGGGTGATGTCGCTGCCGAGCATGTCGACGTGATCTCGGGACTCAAGCCCGGCGACGTCGTCGCCGCCGATCCGGTGGCCGCGCAGCAGGCGCTGGTCGCCGCGCGCAAGGAGCGCTGACATGGCTCCGCTGACGTCACCGCCGCGACTGGGCATCTCCGGCCGCATCGCGCGCAGCTTCCAGGCCAATCCGCTGACGCCGATCCTCGCGCTGCTCGGCCTGCTGCTGGGGCTGGTGGCGGTGATGATCACGCCGCGCGAGGAAGAGCCGCAGATCGACGTCACCATGGCCAACGTCATCGTGCCGTTCCCGGGCGCGGATGCGCGCCAGGTCGAGCAGATGGTGACCTATCCGCTGGAACAGAAACTGTCCGAGATCGAGGAGATCAAGCACACCTATTCGATCAGTCGGCCCGGCATGGCGGTGCTGACGGTGGAGTTCGACGTGGGTGTGAAGCGCCAACCCGCGCTGGTGCGCCTGTACGACAAGGTGTTCTCGAACCAGGACTGGATGCCGGCGAACCTCGGCGTGGGCCAGCCCATCATCAAGCCCAAGGGCATCGACGACGTGCCGGTGATGGCGCTGACCCTGTGGACGGACGATCCGCAGCGCGGTGCGCGCGACCTGGCGGAGGTGGCCCACACGCTGGAAACCGAACTCAAGCGCATCCCCGGCACGCGCGACGTGTTCACCCTCGGCGCGCCCGAGCGGGCGGTGATGGTGCAGCTCGATGCGGCGCGCCTGGCCAGCCATGGCCTGGCGGTGAACGATCTCTCTTCAGCGCTGCAGGCCGCCAACCTGGCGCGGCAGGCGGGTGAGCGCGTCGGTACGGATGGGGTGGTGCAGGTGACTTCGGGCCAGTTCCTGGCCGACCGCGCGGACGTGGCCGGCCTGGTGCTGGGCGTGGCGGGTGGCCAGCCGGTGCGACTGGAAGACGTGGCGACGGTCAGCGATGCGGCCGACGCACCATCGAGCTATGTCTGGCACGGTGCGCCCACGAAACGCGCAGGACCTTCCAGTGGCGTGGCGCCCGCGGTAACGCTGGCCATCGCCAAGAAGCCGGGCAGCAATGCGGCCGACATCACCTCCGCTGCGCTGGCGCGGGTGGAGGCCCTGCGTGGCACCATCATTCCCGACGGCATCCAGGTGGAGACCACGCGCGACTATGGCCTCACGGCCAGTGACAAGGCACAGACGCTGATCAAGAAGCTGGTCTTCGCCACCGGCTCGGTGGTGCTGCTGGTGCTGTTCGCGCTGGGCCGTCGCGAGGCCATCGTCATCGGCAGCGCGGTGGTGCTGACGCTGGCGGTCACGCTGTTCGCGTCGTGGGCGATGGGATTCACCCTCAATCGCGTGTCGCTGTTTGCGCTGATCTTCTCCATCGGCATCCTGGTGGACGATGCCATCGTGGTGGTCGAGAACATCCACCGGCACATGGCGCAGGGCGGCAAGTCGCTGGCGGAGGCCATTCCGCCGGCAGTGGACGAAGTGGGCGGTCCGACCATCCTGGCCACCTTCACCGTGATCGCGGCGCTGATGCCCATGGCCTTCGTCAGCGGCCTGATGGGGCCATACATGCGGCCCATTCCGATCAACGCGTCGGTCGGCATGCTGCTGTCGCTGATGATCGCGCTGGTGGTCACACCGTGGCTGTCGTTGAAGCTGCTCAAGCGGCATGCGCTCGCGCACGCGGATGAGGGCGCTGTCCACGGGCATGCGGAAGGCACGATGGCGGCGCGCCTGCACCGCCTGTTCGAACGCGTGATGTCGCCGTTCCTCGATGCCGGCGCGGGTGCGCGGCGCCGGCGCCTGTTGTTCATCGCCATGGCCGCGCTGGTGGCGCTGGCCGCCAGCCTGGCGGTGTTCAAGCTGGTGGTGCTGAAGATGCTGCCGTTCGACAACAAGTCCGAACTGCAGATCGTGGTCGATCTGCCCGAAGGTCGCGCGCTGGAGGACACCAACGCCCTGCTGGCCGAACTGGCCGGCGTGCTGGACCGTACGCCGGAAGTCCTGCACTACCAGGGCTATGCCGGCACGGCCGCACCGATCAACTTCAACGGACTGGTGCGGCAGTACTACCTGCGCGAGGGTGCGAACGTCGGCGACCTGCAGGTGAACCTGGTGGACCGCCACGACCGCGACCGCAAGAGCCACGAGATCGCCGTCGCCCTGCGCCCGCAGGTGGACGCGATCGGCCGTCGCCATGGCGCGTCGGTCAAGGTGGTCGAAGTGCCGCCGGGGCCGCCCGTGCTGTCGCCGATCGTCGCCGAAGTGTACGGGCCCGACTATGCCCGTCAGCGCCAGGTGGCGCGGGCGCTCGAACAGCGCTTCCTGGCTACCGACGGCATCGTGGATGTGGACACCAGCGTGGAAGCCGATGCGCGCCGCGACATCCTGGTGATCGACCGTTTGCGCGCTGCACGCCTGGGCGTGCCGCAGTCGGCGATCACCGAGACGATCGCCGCGGGCCTGTCGGGGCTGGACGCGACCCACGTGATCGATGGCGGCTCGAAGTATCCGCGTCCGATCCGCCTGCGCCTGCCGGTGGCCGACCAGGCTTCGCTCGACGGACTTCTCGCGCTGCGGGTACGCGGCGGCAATGGTCAGCTGGTGCCGTTGTCGGAACTGGTGCAGGCGCGTTCCACCTGGTGGGATGGCGCCATCCACCACAAGGACCTGCTGCCGGTGGTGTACGTGATGGGCGACGAGAGCGGCACCGTCGACAGTCCGCTGTACGGCATGTTCGACCTGGTGGGCCAGATCGCCGACAACGCCATCGACGGACAGCAGGTGGCGCAGTTCTTCATCCGCCAGCCCCCCGACACCACCGCCTTCGGCATCAAGTGGGATGGCGAGTGGCAGATCACCTACGAGACCTTCCGCGACATGGGCATCGCCTATGCGGCCGGCATGGTGCTGATCTACCTGCTGGTGGTGGCCTACTTCCGCAACTACGTGGTGCCGCTGGTGATCATGGCGCCTATCCCGTTGACCGTGATCGGCGTGATGCCGGGCCACGCCCTGCTGGGCGCGCAGTTCACGGCCACCAGCATGATCGGCATGATCGCGCTGGCGGGCATCATCGTGCGCAACTCGATCCTGCTGGTGGACTTCATCAATCATCTGATCGAGCGCGGGCAGACGCTGGAGTCTGCGGTCGTCGATGCGTGCGCGGTGCGCGCGCAACCGATCGCACTGACCGCACTGGCAGCGATGGCGGGTGCGTTCTTCATCCTGGACGATCCCATCTTCAATGGCCTGGCGATCTCGCTGATCTTCGGCATCCTGGTGTCGACGGTGCTGACGCTGGTGGTGATTCCGCTGCTGTACTACGGGCTTAAACATCGCGCGCACAAGGCGGCCACCGCATGAGTGCTTCAAAGTTCCGTCGGCTGTGGTGGGTGGCATGTTTTGCATGTTCAGCAGCCGCGTGTACATCCGCAGCAGGTGACGCCGGTCGGGGCGACCCGCGGTACGTTGCAGGGCAAGCGGCCGATGCAATGCCTTACGCGTCGTCGGCGGATCCCGATCTCGACCGCGCGAAGGCGGCCGCACAGGCCTTCAGCGGTCGCCTGCGCGGCCGCCTGCAGGCCGCGATGCAGGCGGGTGGACCCACCGCTGCCGTCGGGGTCTGCCAGGCCGAGGCGCCGGCCATCGCGGACGCGGTGATGGCCGAGCACGGCGTGCGCCTGGGCCGCGTCGCGCTGCCCGGGCGCAACCGCAACGCCGGACATGTTGCTGACGGTTGGCAGCTCGCCACGCTGGAGGCCTTCCAGCAGGCCGTCCTGGCGGGCGCGCCCGCCGCCGGGCAGGTGTCAGTGATCCGCGAAGGTCTTCCCGAGGGCGTCGCATTGCGCATGATGCGCGGCATCGCCACCGAGCCCGGTTGCCTGGCCTGCCATGGCACGCAGCTGGCCCCGCAGGTCCGCGCGGCCATCGCGACGCATTATCCTGACGATGCGGCCACCGGTTTCGCGGTGGGCGACCTGCGCGGCGGGCTATGGGTCGAAGTGCCCGCCGCTGCCCACACTCCCGACGAGGCTACGCGATGAGTACCGACGCACCGATCCGCATCACCCTGGAGCAGGAAGAGGACTACAGCTTCCGCATCCGCTTCGACGACACCACCATCGCCGAGCTGATGACCGACGAACCCGAGCCGCTGGGCAAGGGCGAGGGTCCGAACCCGACGCGGCTGCTGGTGTCGGCCGTGGCCAACTGCCTGTCGGCCAGCCTGCTGTTCGCACTGCGCAAGTTCAAGAATTCACCAGGCAAGCTGGTGACGCATGCGACGGCCGAACTGGTTCGCAACGAACAGGGGCGGCTGCGCGTGGGCCACATCCATGCCGACATCCGGCTTGCAGAAGCTGGTACGGCGCATGCCTCGCTGGAGCGCATCCTGGCCCAGTTCGAGAACTTCTGCGTGGTGACGGAAAGCGTCCGCCACGGCATCGATGTGTCCGTCAGCATCACCGACGCCGACGGCGTCCAGCTGCATGGCACCGCGCGGGCGGACCACGGCGAGTCCTGAGGCTGGCTGCTCTTGTGGGAGCGACGCAAGTCGCGATGAAGCGTTACCGCTGCCCCTTCGCGACTTGCGTCGCTCCCACAAGGGAGGGGAAGGGCCGCGCACGCCCCGCGCTCCCGGATCGCCGCCAGCGGTCGGGCGTGGCATGATCCAGTCCTCCGCCGTCCGTATCCGAAGCCGTCCGTGATCGCGCCCATCAAGGGGAAGGCCACCTCGCTGGACATCGCCCATCTGGCGGGCGTGTCCCAGCCCACCGTCTCGCGCGCATTGCGCGGCAGCCCGATGGTCAACGAAGAGACGCGCAAGCGCATCCTGGCCATCGCCGAGCAGCTGAACTACAAGGTCGACAAGAACGCCTCCAACCTGCGCCGCCAGCATTCCGGCACGCTGGCGCTGCTGTTCTTCGAAGATCCCACACCGGACGAGTCGTCCATCAACCCGTTCTTCTTGTCCATGCTGGGCAGCATCACGCGCGCCTGTGCGCTGCGTGGCTACGATCTGCTGATCTCGTTCCAGCAGCTGTCGACCGACTGGCAGGCCGACTACGAGGACAGCAAGAAGGCCGACGGCATCATCCTGCTGGGTTATGGCGATTACCTTGAATCGCGTGGTCGCCTGGAGAGACTGGTGGAGCAGGGTACGCATTTCGTGCGCTGGGGCGCCGTGCAGGCGGGTACGCCGGGGGTGTCGATCGGGTGCGACAACACCCAGGGCGGCCACGACATCACCGCGCACCTCATCGAACAGGGGCGTCGCCGCATCGCCTTCCTCGGGCACGCGTCCAACCACTATCCGGAGTTCTTCGAGCGCTACCTCGGACACCGGCAGGCATTGGACGCCGCAGGCGTCGAGGCGGACACCGCGCTGCAGGTGGATGCCATCACCACCGAGCAGTCCGGCCACGAAGCCGCCTGCGAACTGCTCGCGCGTGGCGCGCCGTTCGATGCGATCTTCGCGGCCAGCGACCTGATCGCGGCGGGCGCGATGAAGGCCTTGCTGGAGCGCGGCCTGCGGGTGCCGGAAGATATCGCCGTGGCCGGTTTCGATGACATTCCGCTGGCCAGCTTCGTCAACCCCGGCCTGTCCACGGTGCAGCAGGACACCAAGCGCGCGGGTGCATTGCTGGTCGAGACATTGCTGGCGCTGATCAATGGTGAACCGGCGGAAAGCCAGACCATCCCGGTGCGGCTGGCGCTGCGCGGGTCGACCGCTGCAAAGTGAATTTGCGGTTGTAGGAGCGACGTAAGTCGCGACCGCCGCCCACACGCGTCAGGAAATCCAGATAACGCCAGCTTTCTGCACCTACAGGTTATCGCGCGACCCTGCGCCGATGCGGACCCAAGGTGGGCGGTCGCGACTTACGTCGCTCCTACAGTACAGAAGACACTGACCTCAATCCGCCTTGGGCGCCTTGCGTGCCATCAACTCGGCCAGCCGCGCGCGCGTATCGACGCGGGTGATCGGCGCGTCCAGCAGGAACACGCGCACGCCGTGCGCCGGCACTTCCGCTTGCAGGCGGTTGCGCACGCGTTGGGTCCTGCCGGTGAACGCATCGCGCCAGGTGCCGGCTTGCAGGTGATCGGATACCGACAGCTTCGCCGGCGTATCGGCCTTGTTCAGCAGCACCAGCGCGGTCTGGGTGGTGCCTTCGTGCTGCAGCACGCGGTAGAAGATCGCCTGGTCACCCTTCATGCGCACGTTGAGCTGGAGGCCGCGCTGCAGGGCCGGCGTGTCGCGCCGCAACTGGGCGATGCGCTTCAAGGGCGCGAAGATCGGGCTCTGCGGCGCGGCATCGATGCGTTCCTGGCCGAAGTAGTTGCGATTGCCGGCATGTTCCGCATGGCCGCGTTCGAAGCCGGTTTCCGAGCCGTAGTAGATCACCGGGATGCCGCGTGCGGTGAACAGCCAGTTGTGCGCATCGATGAAGCCTTCGTCGGTGGCGTTCATGCGCGCCATGTCGTGGTTGTCGTAGAAGGTCATCAGGTCGTACGGGTTCGCGTACGGGCCATCCTCCAGGTACAACGCCTTGCCGATTTCCTCGTAGCTGGTGCCGGGCTTCTCGAATACCTCCGTCAGCTTCCCCTTCAGCGGGAAGTCCAGCACGCTGTAGCTGCCGTTGCGCACCCACGTGTGGCCGGCGATGCTGGCGGCGTCGTAGTTGAAGTTCTCGCCGAACATGAAGAACCCCGGCTTCTTCGCACGCATGCGGTCGGCGAATTCCTTCCAGAACGCGTGCGG
This sequence comes from uncultured Pseudoxanthomonas sp., assembly GCF_946886695.1. The sequence continues at coordinate 6,889 of NZ_CAMPJD010000041.1, forward strand.
CATCCAGGCGATGGTGTCCACGCGGAACGCGGTCGCGCCCTGGTCGATCCACTGCTCGTAGGCGCCGACCAGGTACTCCATCACCGCCGGGTTGTTCTCGTTGAAGTCCGAGAGCTGCGCCAGTCCGCCGCCGGTGTTGTAGAACGCGTGCATCGGCTTGCCGCGCGGGTCCAGTCTGTCGGGGTCGAGGTTCTGATGGTCGGCGATCAGTTTGCCGTCCTTGTCCCAGATCTTGCCGTACTGCGGCTGCATCTTCGGCATCGAATACGCGGGCGAGCCGTGGTTGCCGACGATGTCCAGCACCACGTCGAGCTTCTGCTCCTTCATCGCCTTCGTAAAGCCGGCGAAATCGAGTCCTTCGCTGGGCAGGTGCTCGTCCAGCCTGTAGAAGTTGATGCCCCAGTAGCCGTGGTAGCCGGTCTTGCCGCGGTCGGTGAACATGCCGGCCCACTTCACTTCTTCGCCGCCGGTGAAGGCTTCGTCCGGGTTGTCGATGATCGGCGTGATCCACACCGAGGTGAAGCCGAGGTCGCGGATGTAGCCGGCGTTGTCCAGCACGCCCTTGAAGTCGCCGCCGAGGTAGCCGACGTTGTCGGTCTGGCCTGCCGGCGCGCCCGGCGTCGGACGATCGAAGGTCGGGTTCTTGCCACCCTGGTCGCGATGGTCGTTCGACGGATCGCCATTGACGAAACGGTCCGTCAGCACGAAGTACACGGCTTCCTTCGCGAAGGGCTCGGTGGTGCCGTAGAAGGCGTCGGCTGCGAGCGCGACGCCGGGCATGCCGACCAGCGAGGCCAGCGCGATGGCGAGGGGGCGGCGGGCGTGCTTCATCAATGGGCCTGCGAGGAAAAGGGAGCGGGGCTGTGCGCGGGCTCGCGCACGAAGACGAGGGCGGCGGCGGCCAGCAGCAGGCTGCTGCCGCTGATGACCAGCGCGAACACGGACTCGTTCGCGAAGAAGGTGCGCAGCGAAGGCCCGAGCAGCGTGGCGGCCACGATCTGCGGCACCACGATGAACATGTTGAAGATGCCCATGTAGATGCCCATCTTCTCCGCCGGGACATGGCTGGACAGCAGGGCGTACGGCATCGACAGGATGCTGGCCCACGCCACGCCGACCAGCGCGAACGAGCCGATGAGCCAGGCCGGGTGTGGCACGAACCACATCGACAGGAAGCCGATGCCGCCCAGCACCAGCGAGCCCGCATGCACCGCCTTGCGGTTGAGCGGGAAGCGCGCCGCATAGAAGCTCAGCAGCAAGGCGACCAGCATCGACGACAGCCCGTAGTAGCCCATGTACGAACCCACCAGGTCCGCCGCATTCTGGAACGCGGCATTGGTCGACTGGAAAGCCGCAGCCTGCGCGGGTACCGCCATGTCGAAGGCGGCGGGGTCGGGTGCGGGGGCCTTGAACACATGCTCGGTCAGGCCGGGTGTGGCCATGCTCCACATGGCGAAGAACGCCAGCCAGCTGAAGAACTGCACCAGGCCGAGCCTCAGCATCTGCGCGGGCATGTTGATCACATGGTGCACGATCTCGCCGGCGAAGTTGCCGCGCCGCTTCTGTTCCTCGCGGAAGCGCTGCAGGTCTTCCGGCGGGTATTCGGGCGTGGTGAGGATGGTCACCAGGATGCTGGCCATGAACACGAACGCGCCGATCGCGAACGCCACCTTCACCGAAGGCGGCACCACGCCGGGGCCGGCTTCGTTCGGCACGCCGAGCTGGGTGATGAACCACGGCAGGTTGCTGGCCACCCAGGTGCCCACGCCGATGATCAGCGTCTGCAGCACGAAGCCGTAAGAGCGCTGCTCTTCCGGCAGCTTGTCGGCCACCAGCGCACGGAACGGCTCCATGCTGATGTTGATGCTGGCATCCAGCACCCACAGCAGGCCTGCCGCGATCCACAGCGTGGGCGAGTGCGGCATGAACACCAGCGCGATGGAGCTGAGGATGGCACCGATGAGGAAGAACGGGCGGCGGCGCCCCAGGCGCGGATGCCAGGTACGGTCGCTCAGATAGCCGATCACCGGCTGCACCAGCAGGCCGGTCAGCGGTGCGGCGATCCACAGCAGCGGCAACGCGTCCTTCTCCGCGCCCAATGTCTGGAAGATGCGGGACATGAAGCCGCCCTGCAGCGCGAAGCCGAACTGGATGCCGAGGAAGCCGAACGACATGTTCCATATCTGCCAGAAGGACAGGCGGGGCTTGGCGGTCATTCGGTATCCCTGGCGGTGCGATGCGGTCGGAGTGCGCGCACCCGATGGCGAGCGTCGCGGCATCTTGCCGACATGTGCGTCCGATTCCATGCTGCACCGCAAACAATGCCGATGCGCGAAGACACCTGCGCCGGAGCATCGCCACGGCGCGTGGCAGCGAAGGAAACCGTTGACACGCCTGCGTTTCGCGCGCTCGGATGCGCGATCGACCATCACGGGGGTGATAGGTGCCGCGTGCGCTCGGCCGATCATCTGCATACGTATTCATGGACACCCATGACGACCTCCGCTCACACATGCCGGTGGCTCGTGGAATAGTGGCGCCCGCCGAGCGCACCGGAGGGGTGTGCCGCGCATTGCGGACGGGTGCATCGATGACGAAGAACAACTGGTGGCGTGGCGCGGTGATCTACCAGATCTACCCCCGCAGCTTCCTGGATACCAACGGGGATGGCGTGGGCGACCTGCCGGGCATCGTCGAGAAGCTCGACTACATCGCCGGTCTCGGCGTGGACGCCATCTGGATCTCGCCGTTCTTCAAGTCGCCGATGGCGGACTTCGGCTACGACATCGCCGACTACCGCGATGTGGACCCGCTGTTCGGCACGCTGGCGGATTTCGACCGCCTGCTCGCCAAGGCGCACTCGCTGGGCGTCAAGGTGATGATCGACCAAGTGCTGAGCCACTGCTCGGTCGACCATGCCTGGTTCAAGGAGAGCCGCGAGAGCCGCGACAACCCCAAGGCCGACTGGTACGTATGGGCCGATCCGAAGAAAGACGGCACGCCGCCGAACAACTGGATGTCGCTGTTCGGTGGCGTCGCGTGGCGCTGGGAGCCGCGCCGCGAGCAGTACTACCTGCACAACTTCCTTGCCAGCCAGCCAGACCTGAATTTCCACAACCCGGCTGTGCAGCAGGCCACGTTGGACAATGTGCAGTTCTGGCTCGACAAGGGTGTGGACGGCCTGCGGCTGGACGCGATCAACTTCTGCTTCCACGACGCGCAGTTGCGCGACAACCCGCCCAAGCCGAAGGAGAAGCGGGTCGGGCGCGGCTTCAGCCCCGACAATCCGTACGCGTACCAGTACCACTACTTCAACAACACACAGCCGGAGAACATCCCGTTCCTGGAGCGCCTGCGCGTCCTGCTGGATCGCTATCCGGATGCGGCCGCACTGGGCGAGATCTCGTCGGAGGATTCGCTGGCCACCACCGCCGAGTACGTCAGCGATCAGCGCCTGCATATGGGCTACAGCTTCGAACTGCTGACCGATGATGGCAGCGCCGCCTACATCCGCGACACGGTCGAGCGGCTGGAAGCCGCGATGGTCGAAGGCTGGCCGTGCTGGGCGGTCTCCAACCACGACGTGCAGCGTGCGGTCACGCGCTGGGGCAACGGCGATGCATCGCCGGCACTGGCGGCTCAACTGGTGGCCCTGGTGTGTTCGTTGCGGGGCTCGGTCTGCCTGTACCAGGGCGAAGAACTCGGGCTCCCCGAAGCCGACGTGCCGTATGAAGCGCTGCAGGATCCCTACGGCAAGACCTTCTGGCCGAACTTCAAGGGCCGCGATGGCTGCCGCACGCCGATGCCGTGGAACGAGGGTGAGCAGGCCGGCTTCAGCCACGGCAATCCGTGGTTGCCGATCCCGGCAGAACACCGCACGATCAATGTCGCCGCGCAGGAAGCCGATGCCGGCTCCATCCTCAACCAGGTGCGGCGCTTCCTCGCATGGCGACGCAGCCAGCCTGCATTGCGCGTGGGCAGCATCCGCTTCCTGGATGCCCCCGAACCGGTGCTCGCCTTCGTGCGCGAGACCGAAGGCGCTGCGATGCTGGTGGTGTTCAACCTGTCGTCGCAGGAGGTCTCGTGGGCGTTGCCGGGAAGCATCGTGCCGCGCGCGGTGGACAGCCACGGCCTGCCGTCCGGCACCCTGCAGGATGGCCGGCTCATGCTGCCGCCCCGTGGCGTGTACTACGCCGTCATCGATTGACACGACGGGGTACGAAGATGGGCACTTGCATGGGCAGGATCGGGATCACGCTGCTGCTGGCCGCGGCCTCGCTCGTCGCGCAGGCACGGGAGCGCGCAGCCTCCGTCGTCGCCGCGCAGGCGGTGACGGGCGAAGGCGTCACCGGCACGCTGCTGCGCCACGCGCAGTTCCCTTCCCGCCATGTCGCGGCGAGGAACGTGGACGTCTGGCTGCCACCGGGCTACACGGAAGCGCACGGTACACGCTATCCCGTCCTCTACATGCACGACGGCCAGAACGTGTTCGACCCGTCGACGTCCTACACCCGCGTGGACTGGGGCGTGGACGAAGCGATGACGCGCCTGATCGCCAACGGGCACGCGCGCGCGGCCATCGTCGTCGCGGTGTGGAACACGCCCAAGCGCCTGCAGGAATACATGCCGCGCAAGGCCATCGATGGCGAAACGTTCATCCCTACGCCAGGCGATCCGCCGTTTCCGACCGCCGAGATCGTCGCGGACGATTACCTGGCCTTCCTCGTCACCGAGCTGAAGCCGTTCATCGATGCGCAGTACCGCACGCTCACCGGTCCGGCGGACACGTTCGTGATGGGGTCCAGCATGGGCGGCCTGATTTCCGCGTATGCGGTGCTGGAGTACCCGCAGGTGTTCGGCGGGGCAGGGTGCGTGTCCACGCACTGGCCGATCGCCGGCGGTATCGTCGAAGGCTACCTGGCGAAGCACCTGCCTGCGCCCGGCGGCAACCGCTTCTACTTCGACTACGGCACCGAGGCCATCGACGCGATGTACGAGCCCTACCAGCAGCGTGTCGACAGCGGGATGCGGATGCGTGGCTATCGACCCGGCGTGGATTTCCTGAGCCACCGCTACCTGGGCGCGACCCACAACGAAGCGGCGTGGCGGGATCGCATCGAAGTGCCGCTGGGCTTCCTGCTGCGGCCCTGACGGCAGCGTCTTCGCGCGTGCGTCCGACCGTCAGCGTGCGCGCATGATCGCGCGTCGCGCGCGGCGACCTGTTGCCTGAACGACCACGGCGATGCCTTCATCGTGCGTGCGCGTCGTCGTCCGCGTCCACGGAACCCGTGTTACGCCAACGCGTGGAATATGCATGAATACGTATGCAGCGCGGATTGTGCAGCTGCGCGCGCCACTACCATTGCCGCACGTTTCGGGGCACGTGCCCCTGGCGTGGCAGACCCGGGCGATCGCATCGTGCGACGCACCCGGCTCATCGCATACAACGTCCTTGGAGAGGGGAACATGCAACTCAAGCGCAACCTGCTGAGCGCGGCGTTGGCGTCCGCCATCGCGCTCACCGCGACGGGCGTACAGGCCCAGACCGCCGAAACCGCCGACGAACAGACGCAATCGACCGATGCCACCGAGCTGGAAACGGTGGTGGTGACGGGCATCCGCCGCGGCATCGAGAGCGCGATTTCGGTCAAGCGCGATTCCACCTCCATCGTCGAGGCGGTATCCGCCGAAGACATCGGCAAGCTGCCGGATGTCAGCATCGGTGAATCCATCGGCCGCCTGCCCGGCCTGGCCGCGCAGCGCGTCGCGGGTCGTGCGCAGGTGATCAGCGTGCGCGGCCTGTCGCCCGACTTCTCCACCACGCTGCTCAACGGCCGCGAGATGGTCAGCACCGGTGACAACCGCAGCGTCGAGTTCGACCAGTATCCGTCCGAGCTGGTCGGCGGCGTGACGGTGTACAAGACGCCCGATGCCGGCCTCATCGGCCAGGGCCTGTCGGGCACCATCGACATGCAGACCGTGCGCCCGTTGAGCTTCGATGCGCCGGTGGGCACTGTCGGCGTACGCGGCCAGCGCAACTCGCTCGGCGCGGCGGCCGATGCGTCCGCCTACGGCGAGCGCATCAACGCCAGCTACATCACCCAGAATGAAGCGCGCACCTTCGGCTTCTCGATCGGGTATTCGCATACCACCACGCCGATCCAGGAAAACCAGGTGGGCCTGTACGAGCCATGGCAGGCCATCGGCGACAACTGGCGCCCGGGCGTGCCGGCCGGTACGTTCTATTCCGACGGCATCAAGGCACTGCGCCGCACCGGCGAAACCAAGCGTGATGGCGTGATGGCCACGGTGCAGTTCCGTCCGTCGAATGCGTGGACCAGCACGCTGGACCTGTTCCATTCGGAAGCCGAGCAGGTCGATACGGCCAACCAGTTCGAAGTGCATATCGGCGACTACAACGGCGGCTATGGTCGTCTGGACGTCACCAATCCGGTCATCAACGGCGACAACACCTTCACCGGCGGCACCGTCGGCAACGTGTACCCGCTGGTGCGCGGCATGTACAACCGTCGCGAAGACGAGATCAACGCCTTCGGTTGGAACAACGAGTTCACGACCGGCCAGGTGCGCATCATCGCCGACGTGGGTTGGTCCCGCGCCAAGCGTGACGAGCTCAACCTCGAGAACAACACGCAGATGCTGCCGGCGCCGCAGCTGGATACGCTGCAGCTGCAGCTCAGGAACAACGGGTTCTCGCAGATCAATCCCGGGCGCGACTATTCGAATCCGGAGTCGCTGTACCTGACCGGCACGATCTACGGCTCGGGCTACGGCAAGGTGCCGAGCGTGGTCGATGAACTACGCACGGGCAAGCTGGCAGCATCGTTCCCGGCGCCGGCGTTCCTGTCCTGGATGACCGACATCGATGTCGGCCTGAATTACGCCGACCGCGAGAAGAACAAGCGCCAGCCCGAGGCCAACATCAACCTTGGCGCGCAGGGCATCACGGCGATCGGGTCCGATCTTCAGTACCGTCCGGTCGACCTCAGCTTCGCCGGCATCGGCTACATCCCGTCCTGGAACGTGCCCGCAGCCGTCGCGCGCTACATGACCTTCGAGCCGAGCGACAGCGCGTTCCCGTATCTCGTCGCCAAGGCATGGGACGTGCGTGAGAAGACGACCACGGCCTACGTGCGCGGCAACATCGACACCGAGTGGGGCGGCGTCAGCGTGCGCGGCAATGCCGGCGTGCAGGTCCAGCACGTCGACCAGTCCTCGGATGCGATCAGGCTCAGTGGCGGCAGCAATCCGCTGCCCATCAGCATGGGCAAGACCTTCACCGACGTGCTGCCGAGCATGAACCTGGCGTTCGGTTTCGACAACGACCAGACCCTGCGTGTCGCGCTGGCCAAGCAGGTGGCGCGTCCGCGCGTGGACCAGCTGCGCGCCTCGCTGGAAGTGACGGCGTCCGACGGCCCGGACCAGAACAACGGCACCGGCCTGCGCAACAGCTTCGCCAGCGGCGGCAATCCGCTGCTGGATCCGTGGCGGGCGTATGCGTTCGACGTGTCCTACGAGAAGTACTTCGGCACCAAGGCATATGTCGCGGCGGCATACTTCTACAAGGACCTGCAGACCTACATCTACACCCAGACCGATCCGTTCTACGATCTGTCGGCTTACACGTCCGACATCCCGCCGCACCCGAACTTCCCGGGCGTCGGTGTCAACCCGACGGGCAGTTACTCGCGGCCGGTGAACGGCGAGGGCGGGACGCTGCAGGGCCTGGAGCTGTCGGCGTCGCTGCCGTTCGACATGTTCAGCGATGCGCTGCAGGGCTTCGGTGCGGTGGCCAGTGCCACGTTCAACGACAGCAACATCCAGATCCGCGACCCGGAGAGTGCGTCCAGCGTGGGTGCAGGCGACATCGATCTGCCGGGTCTGTCCAAGCGGGTCTACAACCTGACGGTGTACTTCGAGAAGAACGGCTTCGAGGCGCGCATCAACCAGCGTCGGCGTTCGGACTTCATCGGTGAGATCGGCAACTTCAACGGTAACCGCACGCTGCGTTACGTGGTCGGCGAGAACATTACCGACGCGCAGGTCAGCTACTCGTTCCCGGACGGGCATGCGCTCGGCGGCCTGAGCGTGCTGTTCCAGGCCAGCAACCTGACCGACGAGGCCTACCAGACCTACGCCGGCACCAAGGACCGTCCGCTGGAATACGTCGAGTGGGGCCGCAGCTATCTGCTGGGCGTCAGCTACAAGTTCTGATCCACGCGATATCTTGCTCTCCCAGCCCGTCGGCCTTGTGCCGGCGGGCTTTTTCTTTGGGCGGGGGCAAGACCGGCGCTGCGGGACCAATGTAAAAATGGCCAAGCATGCGCTTGGCCTCTCGGGTGTTTTGGTACCAGGGATCAAAAAAGGCTTGAAACGTAGAGTTTGCGTAGAGTTTTTAGCGGTGACCTTGTTGGCGCACCTCAAAGAATCACGTATATGCCCTCAGCAAAGTTCGCCCACAGTGGACGGTATGTCACTGGCGGCCGCGAGTCTGCAAGCGACGGCCCTAGATCTGTTGGACTTCGATACTGCTCGGCCTCATGGTTGCGCCCCAGTGGGTCTGGGCGGGCAACGGGCGCGTTGGTAGCGGGTTGGTAGCGTTGGGGTTGTAGACGACGGCAGAGAGGTGTTCGCTGGCCAGATAGGTGCCAGGGGGCAGGGTCACCAGCACCTCTTCCATCAGATCCAAAGCGTAAATGGCAGACACGTGCTTGTAGGCATCGTGCAGAAAACTATCTGCCGGGACAGAAACGGGTAGGGCGCCAACAGGGTTCTTGATCAGTCCCGGGCGATGCGAATAATCGCTCCCTACTACCCGTCCCGAGCTCCGCTGAATCATCAGCTGCCGGGGGCCGACAGCGAACGCAATTTCGCAGGCCACAGGGATTTGGCTGATGCCGTTCAGCGACCGAAAGTTTCGTTGCAGCAGATGCTGATTGATGGCAATGACGTAGCGATCCGTAGGCCCGACAAGCGAGCGACCGAGATAGCCCGGTTTCCCCGCTGGGGGGCCGATGAGCTTCTGGTGCTTCTCCTTGAGCGCCGCTGTATAGCGTAGGGCAATCTCCTTGTGTGGGAATGACCAGACGCCAGTGGCGTTATCCGCAAGCCGCGTGGGGTCGATCCCGTTTGGCTCAGGGGTTACGAGCTCGATCCAAACGGATTCGCCGTTCTTCGTGGCGTGAAAGTCGGGACCCTCTGATGCACTTGAAAGGTGAAATCCGTTCTTCCACAGGTGGTCCGCCAAGAGGAGTTCTGCCAACCGTTGAGCGTGCTGGGCGGGGCCGCCGGTCGCAATGGCCTGCGCGAAATGGCGGTCGGCCAGCGAAGCTTGGTGAAACTTGTCGTAGATGGCGAGCACGGCGACCACGAACTCGTGGCGGACTTCTGGGCGGGCTCGTGACCAGTCATCGTTCAGACGGGTGGCCAACTGGTCGCGGAAGCGGGCTACGGCCATAGAGGGGTGTTGAAGTGGTAGGGCACCGCCACACTGTGGATCTGCTGGCTGAGCAAAGATCTACTCATCGTCGTCGGGGTGCGGGTCGTAGAGGAAGGCATGGCCTTCTTCATTGGTGAAGTGGTCCATCCTCTTGAAGCTGATGCTCACTTTCTCAATGTGCACGAAGCGTAGGCTTTCAGCGACGTAGTCAACGCCGAATCTTTCCTCGACGCTGGCTTCAAGGTCAGGGAGGTGCGAGCGGTCGGGGATGTGTGAAAAGAGGACAAAGTTCGTTCCCCCTTCATTCTGAGCCGATGTGAACGCAATTCCTTCAAACTTGCCTTTGTGGACATGGGCCAAGTACTCAGCCAGTGTTTGTGTGATGAGGTAGTCGGACTCGCGCCCCGGCACGACTGGCTCTGAAATGAGGTCATGCAGCTCTCGCAGAAATTCATGACGATCGCGCTTCTCCGCATACTCCGGGTCGAAGATGCTGTTTTCGTCAGTAGCGCGTTCCAGTCGGGTGAAGTCTAGGATGCGAAGTGGTCGAGTGGTTTTGAGGCCTATGACTGCTACGTCACTTCCAATTGCAGGCCGCATCTCCGCGACGGCCGTCTGCACATCATTCGCGGCATACACGACGGCCACGCCCTCCGGGTTCATTCTGCCTGCGCGAGCATCTTCGGAGGGTGGTGGACCAACCTGTGCTGCCGGATCCTGCAGGATCGCCTTTACCACAGCGGGTGTTGTCGCCAACCTGGCTCTAAACAAGGATGTGCCTGCGGGCAAGTCGTAGGCGATGGGGGTAGATCCGCTCTCGCGGTCCCAACACTTGAGGCTGTGGATATCTGCGAACAGATTGTCGAAGAGGGCTTTGGCGGCCCTGCTGAAGAAGCGTCGATGGTGCTTGATGTCCTGCTGAAGCCATCGCCAGTCGAACTTGCCCTCGAGCTCATCACGTACGCGGGCCGGCACATAGCAACTGTCGTCATCCCAGAACGGTTCATCACCATCTTGCGGAAAACAAACTTCTGCGTCTTGAACGGCGGCGACGATTTCGTCGTGACACTTAAACATGTCGCCCAGGACCTCCTGAATAAGATCACTCAGGTCTTCGCCGTGGTAGCCGATCACGTGGTAATCCGCGCCGGGAGGAACGTACATATATTCGCCGCCCCGCACATACAGCTCTCGGAGTCGCGTCTCGAGCCGAGCGCCGAGGTCTTCCACACTTATCCCTCTTCGGGACTTGTCGCATTCGGAGCAGGTTACTTTCTCACCTTCCGCTTTCAGCTCGGCGCTGAGATATGCGTCATTGATGCACTTGTAGCAAAGCGCTGCGGTCATTTGATCGCCGTGTAGGGTCTGGGTGCTGGGGATTGGGCAGGGTAGGAACAACGTCTCAGCGGGGCTGCTGGATGGTATTTGAGGGAATAGCTCCGAACAACTAGGTGCCGGTCTATGACCAAGCGCCGGGGATGGCAGCGCGGCGTCCTCTACCTGACGTATGTATCGAATAGCTGCGACCTAGACTACCTGCCGACGTCAGTCGACTTTGATACTACGATGATGAGCATCAGACGACTTAGCGAGGTGTACATGCAGGCAAGGGCAAATGACGACGGACTGCTGGTGTCGGTCTATGCAGGAGAGTGCGGCGAGCTGGGTGCTGATAGGCGTGCGGCAGCGACTTATCTGGGCGAGCTTCTGTTGGATATTTGGTATGCGACCGACGTAGCCGCATCCTGTCGTCCCGACGGTTTCCCCGACGATCTAGTAGTCTTCCACGCTGCATTGGCCCGCGACGACCGGACTGTGCTGTTGTTCGACGATGGCAGCGTGAAGTTTGCCAGCGAACTTCCGGATGGCCTTCGCGAGTACGCGGTGGGTTTGCTGGAGAGCCATGCCGGGCGAAGGCGCCGTGCCGCGACCGGGCCGAAGCCCGCCATGGACTAGGTTAAGCGGTGTGCTGGTGCACGAGCACGCGTCCTGGCTAGGCCTTGGAAGTCACAGGAGCCGAGAGCCTGTTGACGGCTGCGGCTAGATGTTCCGCGGCAAGGTGTGCGTACCTGAGCGTCATGGTCAGATCAGCGTGACCCAGTAGTTCCCGGACAGTGTTCAGGTCGACGCCGTTCATGACGAGGCGGCTGGCGAAGTGGTGGCGCAGGTCATGAAATCGCAGGTCATTGATGCTCGCCGCAGACAGCAGTTTGTCCCATGACGTCTTCAGCCCCTTGATGCCGAAAACCGAACCGGTGGAATCAGTCAGGCCACGCCACTTGACGAGGGTCGAAAGTGCCTCGTCGTTCAAGGGGATGTGACGCTGCTTGCCGCTTTTGGCGTTCTCGCGGCGGACCGTCAGCATTCGGGCCTCAAAGTGAATGTCGGCCCAGTTCCAAGCCATGTGCCCACTGGGCTGCACCCGAAGTGCCAAACCGCGCACCTGTGCGTCCCTGAGCTCATAGGGGCGATCCCGGGGTAGTGTGCTGGAGATGATCTTTTTGGTCAGCTGGACGCGCATCGTGAAGCGGTTTCCGTAAGTTCCCTGTAAGTCGGAACAGTAGGAAAAGCTGCGCATCAATGTCTGGACGAGGACCATCCGCATCCAGGTGCAGAAGCGTCCAACTCCTTAAAACAGAAAGCCCCGCATGAGCGGGGCTTTGTATAAGTGGTGGAGCCAGGGAGGATCGAACTCCCGACCTCGTCATTGCGAACGACGCGCTCTCCCAGCTGAGCTATGGCCCCACAAGAGCGGGGCCATTCTAGCCCGCGGCCGCTTCCTGTGCCAAGCCCGCGCGGGCCAGGATGGGCGCCAGCGTAGGCTCCAGTTCGCCGCGCCGCCAACCCGACAGGGCAGTGGGCCATTGGCCCGATTCCTGCAACGCCTCCAGATACCGGCGCGAGGCCAGCACGCCGTCCGGCAGGCCGAGTTCGGCGCTGCGGGCGGACACCGCATCCTGCAGGCGCTTGACCTGCGCCTTGTCGCCATCGGTCGCGTTGCGCGCCAGCGGCATGCCGGCTTCGTCGTCCAGCGGCGTGGACAGCGTCTGCCAGATCGCGTCGGCCAGTTTGCGGGGCGCCTTCGGCTGGGTGTCGAACAGGCGCAGCAGCGCCGCCTTGTCCATCGGCGGCGTGCGGGCGAGGCTTACCGCCAGCTCGTTGTCCAGGATCCAGCTGCGCGGTTTGTCGCTGGCGCGGGCCTGCGTTTCGCGCCAGCGCAGCAGGCGCACCAGCCGCTGCTGCGCCTCGGCGTCGAGGAACTGCGCGCTGCGCATGGACAGGTGCGGCCAGCGTTCGCCCTCGTCCTGCGCCGCGTTCTCCACGAAGCGGGCACAGTCTTCTTCCAGCCACGCAAGGCGACCACTGGATGCCAGTCCGGTCCGGAGCGCGTCGTGCACCGTGAACAGATAGCGCACATCGTCGGCGGCATAGTGCAGCTGCGACTCGCTCAACGGGCGGCGCAGCCAGTCCGAACGGGTCTCGCCCTTGGGCAGCACCACGCCGGTGATGCGTTCCACCAGCTTCTGATAGCCCAGGCCGGCGGCCACCCCGCCAATGGCGGCGGCGATCTGCGTATCGAACAACGGCGTGGGCAGCGCATTGCAGGCGAATTTGAACGCCACCAGGTCTTCACTGGCGCTGTGCATGACCTTGGTGATCGTGGTGTCCAGCAGCCACGGCCTCAGCGCATCGGTCATGCCCGGCACCAGGGGGTCGACGAGCAGCACGTCGTCGTCGATGGCGATCTGCACCAGCGCCAGCTGCGGCCAATAGGTGCGTTCGCGCACGAACTCGGTATCCAGGCCGATCCGCGTGGGCCGGCGTTGCAGCTGCGCGTCCAGCGCGGTGGGGGTGTCGATCCAGTGGGGCACGAAATCTCCGCGTGATGCGTGGTTTGCTCAGTCAGGGGACAATAACCTAAGGTCCGGGCTCAGCCCGTATCGTCTGCCGGTCATGTCTGCCGGCATTCTCTCACGGGGGCCGGTGGCTCCCATCACGGAGGGTGTTTGCGCGCGATCCTTGCCGCCTTGTTGATCTCGCTGCCGTGGCTCGCCGCGTGTTCGCGCGATGCGGCGACGCCGGACGAAGCAGGCGCCGCCGTCGATGCCGTGCGCATGCCCAGCGTGACGGTGACGGGCGATGACAGCAGCGTGGACGAGCTGAACTGGCGCCCGCCCGCCGTGGCCCTGGTGCCCGACGATGCCGCCGACGCGCACCGACGTGCGGCGCGTGCGTTGTCCGAAGGCCGCCTGTTCGATGGGCCGGACGACGCGATTCCGCTTTACCTCGCGCTGCAACGGCTCGATGCCGGCGATGCGCGCGCGAAGACCGGCCTCGGTCGCAGCCTGGATCGCCTGCTGGACCAGGGCGCGCAGGTGATGCGCCATGCCGAGGACCGCACCGAGGCCCTCCGTCGTGCACGGCAGATCGCCGCGGTGGCGCGTACCGTGGCCCCGGCCGATCCGGCGGTGGTCGCCTATCTCGCGCGCGTGGACGAGGCCGATCAGCTCACCCGGCTCAACGTGGCCAGCGAACGCGCCCTGCGCGAAGGCACGCTGGGCGAGAACGGCGGCGGGGCACTGGCGGGTTTCCGCGAAGTGCTGAAGTGGAAGCCGGGCCAGCCTCGCGCCATGCAGGGCGTTGCCGCAGTGGAGAGCGCCATGATCCGCCGCGCGGAAGAGGCGGCGCTGGCCAGCGACTTCGCTACCACGCGCCTCTGGCTGGACCATGCCGCCAAGGTCCGCGAGGACGCGCAGACCGTGGCCGATGCGCGCGTGCGCGTGGAGGCCATCCGCATGGCGCGCATCGCCGAACTGCGCGATGCCGGCGTACGCGACATGGCCACGCCACTCGGGCTGAAGGACGCACGTGTGAAGCTGGCCGAGGTGTTGCGCATCGCCGAGCCCGGCAACCGCGTGGCGGCCGATTTCCGCCAGCGCATCGACTTGGCCACGCACTACGGCCTGTACCGTCCGGGCCAGGCCTTCACCGATGCGCTGCACCATGGTGGCCGCGGGCCGGCGATGGTGGTGGTGCCGCATGGTGGCTTCAGCATGGGTGCGGGCGAGGAAGAAAAGGATGCCGCCGATGCCGAGAAGCCTGCCCACTACGTGCGGTTCGATCGCGGGTTCGCGATGGCGCTGCACCCGGTGACGGTGGGCGAATTCCGCCGCTTCGTGGAAGCCACCCAGTACCGTCCACGCGCCACGCGACGTGGGCATTCCATCGTCTATGACGAGCGCAGCGGCAATTTCGTGCGCCGCAGCGGCGTGGACTGGCGCTCGGACTACAACGGCCAGCCTGCCAGCGACGACATGCCGGTGCTGCACGTCAGCGTGTACGACGCCGAGGCCTATGCCGAATGGCTGGCCGGCCAGACCGGTCATGGCTACCGCCTGCCCAGCGAGGCCGAATACGAATACGCCCTGCGTGCCGGCCAGCAGGGCCGCTACCCCTGGGGCAATGGCCAGCCCCCCCGAGGCGTGGCCAATCTGACCGGGGGCAACGACCGCTCGCCCAGCGGGCGCAACTGGAACAACGCCTTCATCGGCTACGGCGACGGCTACTGGGGGCCGGCGCCGGTAGGCCGCTTCCGCGCCAATGCCTTCGGCCTGAAGGACCTGGACGGCAACATCAGTGAATGGGTCGGCGATTGCTGGCACGCCAGCTACCGGCGCGCCCCGGCGGATGGGGCGGCGTGGTTCAATCCCGGCTGCCGGTCACGGGTGGTGCGCGGCGGGTCCTGGGCCAGTTCGCCGGCGCAGGCACGTGCCGCGTGGCGCTCGTCGTCGGATTCGGATATGACTAATGCGCGGGTGGGCTTCCGCGTCGTTCGCGGCATCTAGCCGCCAGGGAGAGGGTGATGAGGCAAGATCCAAACGGGCGCTCGCAATACGGGCAGGGCGGCGGGCGGCGCGGCGGCGGACTGGGCAACCTGCGCTGGCTGATCCTGCTGGGCTTCCTGGTGTATGGCGGCTGCTACTACCTCAACAATCGCGTGGTCGATCCGTACACCGGCGAGAAAGTGCTGATCGACGGTTCCATCGGCGTGGAGGAAGAGAAGGCGCTCGGCCTGCAGGCTTACCAGGAGATCCTTTCGCAGGAGCAGCCGGTCGATCCGAATTCGCAGATCGCGCAACAGGTGCGCACCATCGCGCAACGCCTGATCGCGAAGATCCCCGAAGTCGAAGCCGCCATCGCAGCGGAAAAGGGCACCCAGCCCAGTGGCAACTGGAAGACCTTCGAGTGGGACGTCAACGTCATCCAGTCCGACCAGGCCAACGCCTTCTGCCTGCCCGGCGGCAAGATGGCGGTCTACACCGGGCTGATCCCGGTGGCGAAGAACGCCGACGCGGTAGCGGTCGTGATGGGTCACGAGATTGCCCACGCGCTGCTGCGCCACGGCGCGCAGCGCATGTCGCAGCAGAAGCTCACCCAGATCGGCCAGATGGCCGGCGCGATGAGCGGCATGGATCCGCAACAGCAGCAGATGGTGATGGCCGCGATGGGGTACGGCTACCTGCTGCCGTACGCACGTGAACACGAGACGCAGGCCGATGAAGTCGGCCTGATGCTGGCCGCCGCCGCGTGCTTCAATCCCGAGGAAGCCGTGCCGCTGTGGCAGCGCATGAGCGAAGCCAGTGGCGGTCAGGCGCCGCCGGAATTCTCGTCCACGCACCCGAATCCCGGCACGCGCATCCAGAACCTCACCGCGCTGATGCCCAAGGCGATGGAATACCGCCAGAAGTTCTGCCCGCAGGGAGCGGCGCAGTGAAGACGCTGGCCGGCGCGGTCCTGCTCGCCGTCGCGGCTGTCGCCACCCCCGCGCACGCGGCGATCAAGGACGCGCAGCCGAGCGGATTCACCGTCGAGAATTCCGAATGGGTGCCGGTCGCGCCGCAGGTGGCGTACGCGGCGCTGGTCAACGACGTCGGCCGCTGGTGGCCGGCCGACCACACCTGGTGGGGCGACGCGTCGAAGCTGGCCATCAGCGACAAGGCCGGCGGCTGCTTCTGCGAGATCAACGGCGCGCAGCAGGCGTGGCACATGACAGTGACCTTCACCGATCCGGGCAAGCTCATGCGCATGACCGGCGGCCTCGGCCCGTTGCAGGGCATGGGCCTGCACGGTGCACTGGAGTGGCGCTTCACCGAAGAGAACGGCGGTACCCGCATCACCCTGTGGTATCGCGCCGGCGGCTACACGCCGGATGACATGAGCACGTTCGCGCCCATCGTGGACAAGGTGCAAGGCCTGCAACTCGGCGGCCTGGCCGCCTTCCTGCGCAAGGGCACCGACGGCGCCCCGCGCTGACATCCACCCCAACGTTCGAGGAAAGGAAGACCGCATGAGCATTCGTTTGTCGGAAAAGGACAGTGGCCGCACGCTGGGCAGCATCTCGGAAGCGGACCTGCAGATGCTGGTGGACTACATGGAAGAGGAATCTTCCAGGGATCAGGACTACTACGTGGAACACACCGCCATCGATGCGCTGGAAAGCCTGGGTGCCAGCGCGGGTTTCATTGCGCTATTGCGCGCGGCGGTCGGCGAGTCGGACGGCATCGATGTGGTGTGGGCTGAAGAATAGAGCGTACGTTTGGCCGCTCGCATGCCGACCTTGACGAAGTCTCCAGTTGCAGCCGGGCCTGCAGTGTTCATTGCGCTCTGCGTCGGTGCTCTTCAGATATTGGTCGGCATCCTCGTGTTGGCATGGGCATGGCCTCTGTTTGCGGACCCACCGTTCCTCGCGCAGGGGTTGGTCAAGGAGTACCACGACCTCCGTCAGATGCTCCCTCGCGATGACGCGACGCTGACCATGCTGAAGGGGCTGCGCTGGAAGTTGCAGTGGCTGTTTGACCGGCAAACCGAGGGCGTGCTGGTGGGCATGGGCTTGGGCGCCTTCCTGCTCGTGTGCGGGGCGGCATTGATCGGGATCGCATGCTGGCCACCCATCGCGCGGAAGCTGCGTAGTGAGGGTTGAGCAGGAGAACGGGATTTGAAAACAGTTCTCAGGTCGAATCGTGGGGTATCGGAACTGACGATGCGATTGACCCCACGCGGTACCGCCGAGTGGGAATGTGCGCTGGTGTTCGTGGGCGAGGATTGGAATGGCGACCATGGCCACCCCTTCACGGTGACCGTGGACGGGTTCATCCTGGTCACAACGGCACTTGAGTCATTGCATCGCCATCTGGAATCCTGGCTCGGTGGCTCCTTGGAGGAACTCGTTTCATCGCGCCTGGACGCATCGTTCGGGCTTGCGGGACCCGGGCAGATGCTTGGTTTCCGGTTCGGGCCCATCCAGGAGGTGATCGCCGAGCGCGGCAAGCCTGTGGTCAGCATCGGGTTTTCCATCGGCGCACTAGCGGGCAAGTTCCACATCGTCACCGACCCCTCGTGCCTTGCCTTGTTCGCCGAAGGCCTCGGACATGCTCTGAAAGGCGACGAACACCAGCGTCGTAGGATGGGTTGAGCCGAAGGCGATACCCATCGCTTGCGAAATTATGGTTCACCATGATGGGTATCGCCTTCGGCTCAACCCATCCTACTCAGAGCAGGCCTCCATGCCCCACATCATCCCCATGCAACCTGTCCGCCATCTGCCGCGGGCGATCGTGTTCTACGAACAGCTCGGTTTCACCGTCGAAGACCGTCGCGACGACTGGGGCTGGGCGAAGCTGCGCTGGGGCGACTGCCGGGTGATGCTGGACCAGTCGATCAACGTGAACCCGGATACGCCGCGCAACGCAGTGCTCTATCTCTACCCCGGCGACATCGACGCCTTCCATGCGCAGGCGCGAGCGAATGGCCTGGACGTCCCCGACCTGGACACCACGTTCTACGGCATGCGCGAGTTCCGCATCGACGATCCTGACGGCAACCGGCTGTGGATCGGGCAGGTGGGCGAGGCCGAAGGCGCCTGAGCCCGGAGCGCGAGCGTGCGGAGGTGACACGCGAGGCTCCGGAATCTGCGCGTGACCTGCGAGGGCTTGCGCGCAGGCTTCGAGAAGGCGCAAATGAACGCGCCACGTTCATGCGCACGCCACCGGTACCTCGCGTGCAGGTCTCGATGCCTTGCGAAAGCGCATTTCCGATCGCTGGGACAAGGCGTCGAGGCGCGCGCACAAGATAGGCCGGGTCGCGCGCCGGGTCGTTCGCCTCGCTGATCTCACATTGAGCTCTATCCACGGCCTCCCGAGGCTTGCGGTGCCGAGCCCCAGCGTCTGGCGCGCACGCTTTCGGGTGTTGCGGATGAACGTTTCAGGTTCATACATCACGTTTTCACGCGTACGCGCGAGCCTCCGGGCCTTGCGCGGCGGCGGGCGATGCGCACCTTCGGCATGGAGGGGCCCCGGGGGCGGGCTGGAGCGGTGATCTCGCGGGCGCCGGGCGTTGCGCGTGGCCCAGGGCCGTCCACCTCTGACCGCTGGCGGCACGTCCACGCGTTGCCCAAGGGGAGCGGCGCTGGTTCCTGTCCGGTGGCCGGCATTCCCCCCACGAAGAGAATCCCTGCCATGCCCAACGTACGTGACCGCCCCTATCCCGGAATGAACTTCCTCGTCGACCTCGGCACCGGTGACGACGGTCCCGGCAGTGGCGTGGCCGAGGTGGTGTTCCCCGAAGCACGGCTGCAGCTCAACGAGTACCGCAGCGGGAACGACAAGAGCAGCGAATCGATGAAGCTGTCCACGCTGACGCACTACGACGATCTGGTACTGCGTCGTGGCGTGACCGGTTCGCTGTCGTGGTATCAGTGGTGGAACGAAGCGCGCAACGGCGGCGACGCGCGGCGCGATATCAGCGTGACGCTGCTGGACGAGCAAGGCAACCCGGTGTTGCGCTGGCGCTTCCTGCGCGCGAGGCCGGTGGCCTATCGCACCTCGCCGATGGACGCGGCGGTGGCGGATACGCTGTTCGAGACGCTGGAAATCGCGTTCGACCGCTTCGAGATGGAGTAGCAGTCAGCCCGTCATGTCGCGTGGGGGCTCGCGCAGGTATTCCAGCACGAAGCCGATGACCAGTCCCAGCAGCGCGCAGCCGACGGCCATTGCGGCCGAGGCGGGCTCCTTCCCGGTCAGGTGGAACAGACCCAGCCCGGCGACGATCCCCAGCAGCAGCGGCACGAGCAGCCGGGGTTTCGACCACAGGTCCGCCAGCAGGTACGCGATCAGCTCCAACGGCTGTCAGCGCGCAGGAGGCGCGGAGCAGGTGGCGACCGCAACCGTTTCGTACATCTGCAGCGTCCATCCGCCGGGTTCGAGGCGATAGCGGCGCTGCGTCTGCGTGGCGCCGATGCACTGGACGAGCAGCACGGTGGAGCCAGGGCCCGCGGCCACCAGGTCGAGCGGCTCGACGCAGCCGACCGCCGTGCATCGCGGCGTCGTCTGTCCGCCGGCCGTGTGCGTCGCGCATCCCGCCAGTGCAGGCAGGATCAGGACGGATGAGTACAGCGCGAGCCTGACGAACGCTTGCATGCATCCTCTCCGGTGCACCACGCGGTGTGGTCCGGCGACGGTACGCCGCCACCATGTCCCGGGCAAGCCCGGGACGCGAGCGGTATCGCTCAGAGCTTGCTGAAGAGCGTGGCGGCCACCAGCAGGCCGAAGCCGGCGACCACCAGCCAGAACGCATGCGGGGCCAGCACCGGCACATAGCCGAACTTCGCGGCGATGCCGCCGGTGCCCAGCAGCAGGGCGATCAGCCAGACGCCGAAGGTGGGAGGGGTCAGTTTCATGCGGGATTCCTTGTCGAAGGTGCGTGTTGATTCGCAGGGAGCGGGAAGACGGGGACGCGGCTTCCTGTTCAGAAGCTCATGAACAGGCCGCCATTGACGGGCAGGTTGGCGCCGGTGATGTAGCCGGCATCGTCGGCGGTGAGGAAGGCGACCGCGCGCGCGATGTCGTCCGGCTGACCGATGCGGCCGACCGGCACGGCGGCGACGGTGCGGTCGCGGACGTCATCGGGCATCGCTTTGGTCATCGGTGTTTCCACGTAACCGGGCGAGACGCTGTTGACGGTGACGCCCTTGCGCGCCACTTCACGCGCCAGCGACATCGAGAAGCCGTGCAGGCCGGCCTTCGCCGCCGCGTAGTTCACCTGGCCGAAGTTGCCGGTCTGGCCGCTTACCGAACTGATGTTGACGATGCGTCCGAACCCGCGCGCCTGCATGCCGTCCACGGCATGGCGGCAGAGGTTGAACACGCTGTCCAGGTTCACCCCGATCACGGCATCCCACTGCGCCTTGTCCATCTTGCGCAGGGTGGCGTCGCGGGTGATGCCGGCGTTGTTGACCAGGATGTCGAGTGCGCCGTGGCGGGCTTCGATATCGCGCACGAGGGCGGCGCAGGCATCGAAGTCGGCCACGTCGACGGTGGCGGTTTCGACATCCAGCCCGGCGGTCTGCGCGTGGAAACGGTCGAGCTGTCCGGCGGAGGCGGGCAGGTCGGCGGCGACCACTCTGCGGCCGGTGCGCGCCAGTGCCTGGCAGATCGCCAGCCCCAGTCCCCCCAGGCCGCCGGTTACCACGGCGATGCGTTGCGTCATGCGGAATCCCTGTGTCGCGAGGTCAAAAAAAGGCCCGCGCAACGGGGCGCGGGCCGGGTTTCACTACGGAGTGGTTCAGCGCGCGCGCGTCTTCGGCGTTTCGCGCGGCGGATCCTTCGGCTTGACCGTCGTCGGGCGGCCCATGCCGCCGCTGAGGTTGCGCTGGAACTCCTGCCACAACTCCATGTTGCGCTCGGTCAGCTGGTTCATCATGGTCCACGGCGTCTGGCCCAGCATGCTGCCCATCTGGCTGCGGAACTGCTGCTGCTGCTCCATGAACAACTGCATGCTGCGTTCCAGGTAGTTGCCCATGAAACCCTGCAGCGAATCGCCGTAGAACCGGATGATCTGGCTGAGCAGCTGGGTGGACAGTACTGGTTCGCCGTCCTGTTCCTGCTCGCTGATGATCTGCAGCAGTACGGTGCGGGTCAGGTCGTCGCCGCTCTTGGCGTCGCGGACCTCGAAGTCCTCGCCATCGACGATCAGCTGGCGCACGTCCTCGATGGTGATGTAGCTGGAGATCTCCGTGTCGTACAGACGACGGTTGGGGTACTTCTTGATGATGCGGATCGCAGCCATTGAGTCTTCGCTCTAAACGCGTATTGCGGCAGCATGACGCAGCGCAACAGCCCTTGCAACAGGCCACAAGGCAGGGAAGCCCTGTTCAGCCAAGGAAGTTGCTGCGCAACATCGGAACGGGCGACGCCCCTCGCGGGGGCGTCGTTATCAGGGGCAGGAAGTGTCGCGGATGACGCTGGCCGGCATCACCAGCCCATGTGGTGGCCGCCGTTGATGTCCAGGTTGGAGCCGGTGATCCAGCTGGCCTGCTCGTCGACCAGGAACGCCACGGCGTAGGCGATTTCCTCGGGTTTGCCGAGGCGGCCGGTCGGAATGTCGGCGGCGATCTTGGCGCGGACTTCCTCCGGCACCGCCATCACCATGTCGGTGGCCACGTAGCCGGGCGACACCGTGTTGACGGTGATGCCGAGCTTGGCGTTTTCACGCGCCAGCGAGATGGTGAAGCCGTGCATGCCGGCCTTGGCGGCGGCGTAGTTGGCCTGGCCATACTGGCCCTTGAGGCCGTTGATCGAACTGATCTGGATGATGCGTCCCCACTTGCGGTCGCGCATGCCTTCGATCACCGGGCGGGTGACGTTGAACACCGAATTGAGGTTGGTGTTGATGACATCGCCCCACTGCGACGAGGACATCTTGTGGAAGGTGCCGTCGCGGGTGATGCCGGCGTTGTTGATCAGCACTTCGACCGGGCCGAGCTTCTGTTCGACTTCCTTCACCATCGCCTGCGCTTCGTCGGGCGAAGTCACGTCACCCTTCACCAGCGTCATCTCGTAGCCGTCGGCCTTCATCTGCGCCTGCCAGGCGAGGGCTTTTTCTTCGTTGCGGTAATTGGTGGCGACCTTGTGGCCCATGTCGGCCAGCTTCTTGCAGATGGCGGTACCGATACCTCCGGTGCCGCCGGTGACCAGGACGACGCGCGATGTCATGTGGGGAATCTCCTTGTACCGCCGCAAGCCGACGGCCGTCCGATTCTAGACAGCGCCTGCGACAGGCTTGTTGTGCGATGCAGCGAACGTCATGCGTGTCACTTTGGGCAGACGATCCGGGCGGAATCCGCGGGCAGCGGCCTGCACCGCCGCCGAGACGCTGCCGATGCCAGCCAGCCTCTCCACCGGCTGGCCGAGCGCCTGCCAGGCAGCCAGCAGTGCGGGCATCGGGGCGTCATCGTCGATCGGCAACGCGGCCATCGACTTCGACAGTTTCTGTCCCTGCGCATCGACGATCAGCGGCAGGTGCAGGTAACGCGGGGTGGGCAGCCCCAGTGCGCGTTGCAGCAGGATCTGGCGCGGCGTGGAATCCAGCAGGTCCGCGCCGCGTACGACGTCCGTGATGCCCTGGTCGGCATCATCCACGACCACCGCCAGCTGGTAGGCCCAGAAACCGTCGGCGCGGCGCAGGACGACATCGCCAACCTCACGGTCGACCTGTTGTTCGATCGCGCCCTGCAGGCCGTCCTCGAATGCCACGCGTGTCCCGTCGGGCACGCGCAGCCGGATGGCGGGCGCACGCATGGGATCGCTGGCGACGCACGCGCGGTGGATGCCGCCTGCCGCCGCGAGGTCACTGCGGCTGCAGCGGCATTCGAACGCGCTGCCGTCGTCCAGCAATCGTGTCAGCGCGCTGGCGTAAAGATCCTGGCGCGCGCTCTGCCACACGACGGGTGCATCCGGCACCAGGCCGAACGCCGCCAGCGTGTCGAGCTGCCGCTGTGCAGCGCCCGGGACTTCGCGCGGCGGATCGAGGTCCTCCACCCGCACCAGCCACGTTCCCGCGTGGTGCCGTGCCAGCAGCCAGCTGCCCAGCGCGGCGACCAGCGACCCGAAATGCAGGCGGCCGGTGGGCGAGGGCGCGAAGCGGCCGCAGTAGTGAGGAGGGGGATCGTTCGCTGTCATTCGTCGTAAAGGAGGGAAAGCTGAACGGCGTGGTCAGCCAGTTGCTTGAATTCAACGCGTCGCAACCGCAATTCTGCGTCCACGGGCACCAGCGTGCCAGTTCAACCGGAGAGTCCTTCGTGTTTACGCGTGTTGCATTGTTCCTTGCCACCAACCTGGCCGTGCTGGCGCTTGCCAGCGTTGTCATGTCCCTCCTGGGCGTCAACTCCAGCCAGATGGGGGGGCTGCTGGTATTCGCGGCGATCTTCGGTTTCGGTGGTTCGCTGATCTCGCTGCTGACGTCGAAGTGGGTGGCCAAGCGCGCGACCGGCGCGCAGGTGATCGAACAGCCGCGCAATGACCTGGAGCGCTGGCTGGTGGCTACCGTGAAGCGCCAGGCGCAGGCCGCCGGTATCGGAATGCCGGAAGTCGCGGTCTATGACGCACCGGAAATCAACGCCTTCGCCACCGGTGCCAACCGCAACAATGCGCTGGTGGCGGTGTCCACGGGCCTGCTGCGTTCGATGAGCCAGGACGAAGCCGAAGCGGTGCTGGGCCACGAGATCTCCCACGTCGCGAACGGCGACATGGTGACCATGGCGCTGCTGCAGGGCGTGTTGAACACCTTCGTCATCGTGCTGGCCCGCGTGGTGGGCGGCATCGTCGACGGCTTCCTGTCGGGCAACCGTGAGGGCGGTGGACGCGGCTTTGGCTACTACATCATCGTGATGGTGCTGGAAGTGGTGTTCGGCCTGTTCGCGACGATGATCGCGATGTGGTTCTCGCGTCGCCGCGAGTTCCGCGCCGACCATGGCGGTGCCACGCTGGCTGGCCGGCAGAAGATGATCGCCGCGCTGGAGCGCCTGGGCCGGCAGCACAGTCCGAGCACGCTGCCGGCGCAGGTGGAGGCCTTCGGCATTGCCGGTGGCATCGGCCAGGGCATGAAGAAGCTGTTCCTCAGCCACCCGCCGCTGGAGCAGCGCATCGCCGCCCTGCGCGCGCAGCAGGGCACGATGGCCTGAGCGACCGGGCAGCGAACCTTGAACGAAAAACCCGCCTTCTGGCGGGTTTTTTGTTTGCTTCTTCCTGCACGGAAGGGAGAGCAACTGTCTTGATTCAGGCGCAACAGGACGAGGAAGTTTTCCGTGGACATCCAGTATTCGATCAACCTGCGGTCGCTGCGCTTCGGAAGGATCGGCGCCAGGAGCGCCCCTCATCCGCCCTTCGGGCACCTTCTCCCCGCAGGCGGGGAGAAGGATACAAGCGCGTCGTTTTCTTCAAGGCACAAGCACGGCGAGGCAGTCCCCCTCTCCCCACTTGGGGGGAGAGGCAGTCGCCATGTCAGTTGAAGTCGTAATTCATCGCCGGGCCGGGCGCTGCGAGGAAGTTGCCTTCCACGTAGTCCAGGCTGGCGGTGAACAGGAAGGACATCGTCGCTGCGTCCTGCACGTGCTCCGCCACCGTCAGGATGCCCAGCGCCTGTGCGCGCTCTGCGATCTCGCGGATCTTCTGCTGGTGCTCGGTGTTCTTGCCCAGGTCTTCGCTGAAGACGCGGTCGATCTTGAGGAAGGTCGGCTGGAAGTGCGACAGCAACTGGAACGAATCCAGGCCTGCGCCGAAATGTTCCAGGCCGACCTGGCAGCCCAGCTTGGCCGCCGCCGACTGGAACGCCTGCGCCTGGCGGAGGTGGGTGAACACCTTGGCCTCGGGCGTCTGCAGCCACAGCCGGCTGCCGGGCACGTCATGGGCGGCCAGTTCCCTGGCGATGAGGTCGAGCAGGCGGTTGTCGGCGAAGGAGGCCGGGCTGACCTTCACCACCAGGCGGGTGTCGTGGCCGGCACGTTTGCGTTCCGCCAGCACTTCGATGGCACGGTTCACCACCCAGCGGTCGATGGCATCGAGCAGGCCGTTGTCCTCGGCGATCCCGATGAAGGACTGCGGGAGCACGGTTTCGCCATTGGATTCCATGCGCAGCAGGGCCTCGTAGACCTCGCCGGGCTCGCCCTGCAGGCTGACCACGGGCTGGTAGTGCAGGCGGAAACTGCCGTCCTGCAGGGCTTCCTGCAGGCGCTTGATCCAGTTCTGCACGCGCTCTTCCTCGGCACGGTCCACGGCGCCGGGGTCGAAGATCTCGAAGCGGTTGCCGCCCAGGTTGGTGGCCGCCTGCAGGCAGTCGGTGGCGCGCGTGAGCACCTGGCCGATGCTGGCGATCTTTTCGCCGATCTGCACGCCGCCGATGCTGGCGGTGACCGAGGCCGAACGCTCGCCCACGTTGAACACGTGCGAGGCATACGAAGCACGCAGCTTGTCGGCCAACGCGGCGGAATGGGCGTGGTTGCCACGCAGCAACACGGCGAAAGTGCGCTCGCCGAAGCGTGCGGCGGTGCATTGGTCGTCGAGTTTTTCCGCTAGGCGCGCCGCGAGCGCGGCTGCGAGGTCGTCGGCCGAGTCGATGCCGATGTCCTGCAGCAGGCGCTGGTAGTGGTCGGGTTCGACCAGCAGCAGTGCGTACTGGTCCTCGCCGCGGGCCACCTGGGTCACGGCATTCTCCAGTTCGCGCAGGAAGGTGGGGCGGTTCATCAGGCCGGTGACCATGTCGCGCTGGCGCAGGTCTTCGACTTCGCGCGCGAGTTCCGGGTCGAACTCCTCGCGCCGACGGAACACCACCTGCACGCAGGGTTCGCTCTCGTAGGTGGCGGTGGCGAACTCCAGCGTGGCCGGGAAGCTGTCGCCATCGATGCTGCGCGCCTCCAG
Organism: uncultured Pseudoxanthomonas sp.; assembly: GCF_946886695.1. The sequence goes on from NZ_CAMPJD010000041.1 coordinate 33,097, forward strand.
TTCGAAGCGGGCCGGCGGCGGTTCGCCCTTGCTGAGTTTCTTCAGCAGGGCCTTGAAGTCGTTGACGTACTGCGGGGCCACCAGGTCCAGCAGCGACAGGCCTTCGACATCCTCGAAGGACTCGAAGCCGAACATTTCCAGGTAGGCGTCGTTGGCCCGGATGTGCATCCCTTCGTGGATGTAGGCGATCGGGTCGCGCGAAGACGAGATCAAGGCGTCGCAGCGACGCTCGGTCTCGCGCATCTGGCCTTCGAGCCGACGTTGCGAACGGCGCGCGTCGAGGTCGGCCCATTCGCGGCGCAGCACCGTCAGCACGTGTTCCGGGCGCCCGCGCAGCGCGATCGCGCGCGCGCCGGCAGCCTGGTCGGCCAGCAACTCGGCTTCGCTGATCGCGTCGGCCAGCACGATGACCGGGATGTCCTTGCCGCTGGCATCCACCTGGCCCAGCACGGTGGCCAGGGGGATGCCCTTGGCCGTGCGCGAGGCCAGCAGCAGGTCCATGGGCTGTGCCGCTACCATCTGGCCCAGCTCCGCTGCGTCGAGCGGTCGCAGGGGGCGCACGGCGATGCCGCCGTTGCGCAGCGTGGAGACGATGGCTTCCGCGTCCTCCGCGCTGTCGTCCACCAGGGTCAGTCGTAGCGTGGTGTCTTTGCCGATCTGCATGCAGCGTGTCCGCGAGGGGTGCGCGTTTAATACCTGAACGCGACAGGTGAGTCCAATGCAGGCGTCGCAGATGCGGACATGGCCTGCCGTCGGCGGGTCACAGCGGGCGCTTGCCGGTATCGCCAGCGACTTCCCGTACCAGCCTCGGCACCAGATACCCGGACAGCCGGGCGGCCAGTGCCGCATGCAGCGTCTTTGCCCGCGCGTCGTCGACCTCGAAATGCGCCGCGCCGGCCACCCGGTCCAACTGGTGCAGGTAGTAGGGCAGCACGCCCGCCGCGAAGCCGCGCTCGCTGAGGTCCGCCAGTGCCTCGACATCGTCATTCACGCCACGCAGCAGCACCGCCTGGTTCAGCAGGTGCACGCCGGCACCGCGCAGGCGCCCGAGTGCCGCGTCGACGGCGTCGTCGAACTCGTTGGCATGATTGGCATGGATGACCAGGGTCACCGGCCAGGGCAGGCCGGACAGCCAGGCCAGCAGGCCATCGTCGATGCGCTCGGGCAGCACCACCGGCAGGCGGCTGTGGATGCGCAGGCGGCGCAGGTGGGAAATCCCCGCCAGCGCGTCGGTGAGCTCGGCCAGCTTGGCGTTCGACAGCGACAATGGATCGCCGCCGGACAGCAGCACTTCCTCCACGCCAGCATCGGCGCGGATCAAGTCCACGGCTGCCAGCCACCCGTCGCGTGCCGCGGTCTCGTCCGAATAAGGAAAGTGGCGGCGGAAGCAGTACCTGCAATTGATCGCGCAACTGCCGGTCGCCACCAGCAGCGCCCTGCCGCGGTATTTCTGGATCACGCCGGGCCCCGTCCTGGCCGCGCCATCGCCCACGGCATCCAGTCCATAGCCGGCGGCCGGATGCATCTCGTCATCCAGCGGCAACACCTGGCGCAGCAGCGGGTCGTGCGGGTCGCCATGGCGCATGCGGGCCACGAAGCCACGCGGCACGCGCAGCGGGAACTGCGCCGCCGCTTCGTCGGACACCCGGTCCGCCAGCGCCCCCAGTCCCAGCAGTGCCAACAGGTCGCGCGGGTCGCGCACGGCGTCGCGCCACGCCTGCTGCCAGCGGGGGGCCGGCCAGGGGACGGACTGTCGGGGTTCGGGGGCTGCGGTTATCATGGCGGGTCTGAAAACAAGCACCCGCCGGGTCCGGCGGGTTCCCGACATTCTATCCGGCCGGCCGCCTTGCGCGGCGGGTACGGCTTACCTCCAGGAGCAGCAGCATGGCCAGTTACGGCATGAACGACGTCAAGAACGGGATGAAGATCCTGATCAACAACGAGCCGGCGATCATCAGCGACACGGAATACGTCAAGCCGGGCAAGGGCCAGGCGTTCACCCGCGTGAAGTACCGCCTGATCAAGAGCGGCCGCGTGCAGGAAATCACCATGAAGAGTACCGACTCGGTCGAGGCGGCGGACGTGGTGGATACCGATATGCAGTACCTGTATTCCGACGGTGAGTACTGGCACTTCATGCAGCAGGAAACCTTCGAGCAGGTGCAGGCCGACAAGGCCGGCATGGGCGGCGCCGAGAAGTGGCTGAAGGGCGAGGAGGACTGCGTGGTTACGCTGTGGAACGGCAACCCGATCCAGGTGACCCCGCCGAATTTCGTCGAGCTGCAGATCACCGAAACCGACCCGGGCGTGAAGGGCGATACCGCCGGTACCGGCGGCAAGCCGGCCACGCTGGAAACCGGCGCCGTCGTGCGCGTGCCGCTGTTCGTCGGCCAGGAAGAGATCATCAAGGTCGATACCCGCACCGGTGAATACGTCAGCCGCGTGAAGTGATGGAACAGCTGGCGCTTTACCTGGGCGTCTGGGCCGTCGGCGTGCTGATCGCCGCACTGGGCGTGATGCTCTGCTGGAATGTGACCCTGCCGCGGCTGTTCCCCAGCGTGCCGCGGCTGAACTACGGGCGCGCGTTGGCGCTGATGCTGCTGTGCTGGCTGCTGTTCGGCGCCGGCGCCATCGGCCTGACCTATACGCTGGGATTCTGAGCCGAGGCCCCATGAGCGACCGTATCCCCGAAGCCTGCGACCTGTTGATCGAAGCCGGCTTCGTGGTGCCGGTCGTCCCGCACGGCGTCGTGCTGGAAGACCACGCGGTCGCCGTCACCGCCGGCCGCATCGTTGCGATCCTGTCGGTGCACGAGGCGCGTACGCGCTTCGCCCCGCGCGAGACGGTATCGCGCCCTGATGCCGCGCTGATCCCGGGCATGGTCAACGCGCACACCCACAACCCCATGACGTTGTTGCGCGGCGTTGCCGACGACCTGCCGCTGAAGGTCTGGCTGCAGCAGCACATCTGGCCCATCGAGGGTGCGGTGATCGGCCCGGACTTCGTGGCCGACGGCATCACCTTGGCGATCGCCGAGATGCTCCGCGGCGGCACCACCTGCGTCAACGAGAACTACTTCTTCCCCGACGTGCAGGCCGCGACGTACAAGCGCCACGGCTTCCGCGCACGCGTCGGGCTGCCGGTGATCGATTTCCCGACGGCCTGGGCGGCGTCGGACGACGAGTACTTCGAGAAGGCCGGCGAAGTGCACGACCAATGGCGGGACGACGCGCTGATCGCGACCGCGTTCGCCCCGCATGCGCCGTACACGGTGAACGACGCCAATTTCGAACGCGTGCGCATGCTGTCGGACCAGCTCGACGTGCCCGTGCACCTGCACCTGCACGAAACCGCACAGGAAGTGGAACAGTCGCTGGAGAAGCACGGCCAGCGCCCGATCGCGCGGCTGGACCGGCTGGGGCTGGTCAACGACCGCCTGATCGCCATCCACATGACCCAGCTCACCGAGGCGGAGATCCACCTCTGTGCCGAACGGGGGGTCAGCGTGGTGCACTGCCCGGAATCCAACCTCAAGCTCGCGTCCGGTTTCTGTCCGGCCTGCGCGCTGGAGCGTGCAGGCGTGACCTTGGCGGTGGGCACCGACGGTTGTGCAAGCAACAACGACCTGGACATGTTCAGCGAGACGCGCACCGCGGCGCTGCTGGCCAAGGCAGTGGCGCAGGATGCCGCCGCGCTGGATGCGTTCAGTGCCTTGCGCGCGGCCACGCTGGGCGGCGCGAAGGCGATCGGTTTCGACGACCGCATCGGCTCGATTGAGCCGGGCAAGGAGGCCGACCTGGTCTGCGTGGATCTGTCCGCGCTGGAGACGCAGCCGCTGCACCACGTGGTGTCGCAGCTGATCTATGCCACCGGCCGCCAGCAGGTCAGCGATGTGTGGATCGCCGGCAAGGCGAAGCTGCGGCAGCGCGTGCTGGTCGAGATGGACATCGACGGCGTCATCGCCAATGCGCGTCAGTGGCGCGAACGGATCGCCGGTATCCGGCTGTCTTGACAGCGTCATCCCAGCGAACGCTGGGATCCATGTGGACGTTGTGTTTGCTGTTTCCGATGCTGCTCCGAGCAAGCGAAAGATGGATCCCAGCGTTCGCTGGGACGACGGAATTGGCGCCTCGCGGGGTCAGCCCGCTCTACAATGGCGGCATGACGACCACGACTTCGCCCCGCGACGACAACTTCAGCCAGGCCGAACTCGACAAGTTCGGCGCCCTGGCCAACCGCTGGTGGGACCCCGATGGTCCGCAGAAGGCGCTGCACGCGCTGAATCCGGTCCGCCTGCAGTACGTGCGTGACCGTGCGCGCCTGCCGGGCGCCACCGCACTGGATGTCGGCTGTGGCGGGGGACTGCTGAGCGAAGCGCTGGCGCGCGAGGGCGCGCATGTCACCGCGATCGATCTGGCGCCCGAGCTGGTGAAGGTGGGGCGCCTGCACAAGCTGGAATCGGGCGTGCAGGTGGACTATCAGCTGCGTTCCGTCGAGTCGCTGGCCGAAGAGCGTCCCGGCAGTTTCGACGTGGTCACCTGCATGGAAATGCTGGAGCACGTGCCGGATCCGGCGGCCATCATCCGTGCCTGCCACACGCTGCTGAAGCCCGGCGGACAGCTGTTCCTGTCCACGCTGAACCGCACGCCGGCCGCCTTCGCACTGGCGATCGTCGGCGCCGAGTACATCGCACGGCTGCTGCCGAAGGGCACGCATCACTACAAGGAATTCATCAGGCCGTCCGAACTGGCTGGATGGCTGCGCGATGCCGGTTTCCAATTGCAGGACGTCACTGGCCTGGCCTATGAACCATGGCGGCAGCGCGCACGGCTGACCTCGCGCACCGACGTGAACTACCTCGCCAGTGCGGTGAAGCCGTGACGGCGGGGGTCTTCCCGCGCGCTGCGCTGTTCGACCTGGATGGCACGCTGCTGGACAGCGCGCCGGACATGCTGGCCACCGCGAACCGGATGCGCGCATCGCGCGGCGTTGGTGCGATGACGCTCGATGTCCTCCGGCCCCACGTCTCCAAGGGCGCGCGCGCGATGTTGGCGGCCGCGTTCCCGGAGATGGAGCAGGGATCCCGCGAAGCGCTGGTGCCTGAATTCCTGGCGATCTACCAGGAAGAACTCGGCCGCCACAGCGTGTTGTTCGACGGCGTGGCGGAGATGCTCGAAGCGCTCGAGGCCGCAGGCAGTACGTGGGGCATCGTCACCAACAAGCCGGAATACCTGGCGCGCGACATTCTGCCGCAACTCGGTTGGGAGAGCCGCTGCGCCGTACTGATCGGTGGCGACACGCTGGCCGAGAAGAAACCGCATCCACTGCCGCTGCAGGCCGCGGCCGAACGCATCGGCATCGCCATCGCAGACTGCGTGTACGTGGGCGACGACGAGCGCGACATCCAGTCGGCGCGTGCCGCCGGCATGCCGTCCATCGCGGCATTGTGGGGGTACCGGCAGGCGCACGAAGAACCTGCGCTGTGGCTGGCGGACGTGATGGTCGAATGGCCTGTGACGCTGGTCGAGCCGTCGGCCTGGCCCACAGCGCGGCTTGTTGCAGGAGCGACGTAAGTCGCGACCGCACGGCTGCGGTGTTCAGTCTTTCCGCTGGCAGTTCCCCACAGTGTCGTGGTCGTTTTCCCGAGCTCCCGGGCATCATGGTCGCGACTTACGTCGATCCTACAGGGTTTCAACGCATGTCCGACTCCGCCGCCCTCGACAGCTTTCTCGACAAATGGCGTGCGCGTTGGCCCGAGTGGTCGGTGGCCGAGGTGTTCGTCGCGCCCGCGCGACGCGACATCGCGGTGGCATGGTTCGCGCTGCTGCAGGAGTTCGAGGACGCCCTGAACTTCACCGGCGATCCGCTGCCGGCGGATGCCAAGCTGGCGTGGTGGGGCGAGGAGCTGCGTGGCTGGGCAGGACAGCGCTCGCGCCACCCGCTCGGCCGGCGCCTCGAACCCGTGCGCGCCGACTGGGCAAGGCTCGCGGAGGCGCTGCCCACGTTGGCGGAAGCACGCGCGCAACCGCTGGACCGGAATGCGGGTTTTGCCGCGCTTTCGCGCTACGGCGATGCGGTCGCGGCCGTGGAAGCCGGGGTGCTGGGCCGCGCGCCCGCTTCACGCAGCATCGTCGCGCAGGCGCTCGCGATGCGATTGGCGGAGGCCGGCACGGCGGGTATTCCCATGGAGCTCAGGCAGGGCGGAAACGACGCACATGCGGCGCGTGCGTGGGCGAACTGGCTGCTGGGACAATGGACGCTACGCGAGGGCGCGCGCGAACGCCGCCTGGTGTCGGCCTTCGCGCACGGACGCCTGCGCCGGCTTGCACAGCGGAGCGAACCCGGCACGCTGCCATCGCGCGCCTCGCTCCTGTTCACCGGATGGCGCGCCGCACGCGGCGACTGAAGGCGCAGTGGATCGCTGCGATAGCAGTCGCAAACCGACGTAACGGACTGTTTCATCTGGGGATTCCGGGCAGGGGGTACAATGCGCGGCATCCACTTCCCCCGTGCATGACGATGTCTTCCTCGCTTCCCCAGGCGCCCCGCGCCGACCTCCCCGATGTCGCCCACCAGCGCGTGCCCTTGGCGCGTCCACTGGACTGGGTCGGCATGGAGAACATCGCATTGCCGGTCCGCATCACGGATGGGCAGGGCGGGCAATTGCAGGTGGCGGCCAGCATCGATCTGTCAGTGAACCTGGCAAACGCGGATGCGCGCGGCATCCACATGTCGCGCCTGTACCTGCAACTGCAGGACGGACTGGCGCGCGAAGCGATCACGCCCGCGGGCCTGCGGCACCTGCTGCAGGACAGCGTGGCCTCGCAGGCCGGCTTGGCCACGCAGGCGCGCCTGAAGATCCGTTACGAAGCGCTGCTGCAACGGAAGGCGCTGGAAAGCGACTACGCCGGCTGGAAGCGCTACCCCGTCGAGATCGACGCCACGCTCGTCGACGGCCACCTGCAGTTGGCGCTGTCGTTCGCCGTGGAGTACTCCAGCACTTGCCCTGCGTCGGCCGCACTGTCGCGGCAGGCCAACGCGGAGCGTTTCGCAGGAGATTTTTCCGCTGCGCATCCGTTGTCGGTCAACGTGGTACACGACTGGCTGGCCTCCGAGCGCGGCCTGGCCGCCACGCCGCACGCGCAGCGCAGCCGGGCCAGCGTGCGGGTGGAATTGCGCCCGCAGTTCGACGAGCTGCCCCTTGTCGCCCTGGTCGACGCCATCGAAGCCGCGCTCGGCACCCCGGTGCAGACGGCGGTCAAGCGCGTGGATGAGCAGGCCTTTGCACGCCTCAATGCCGAGAACCTCATGTTCTGCGAAGACGCCGCGCGTCGCGTGGCGTCGGTGCTGTCGGGTGACGCCCGCATTGCCCGCTACGACGCCGCCGTGGCGCACTACGAGAGTCTGCACCCGCACGACGCGGTGGCCCGCGTGAGTGGCAGCAACGACTGAAACCCAGGGGAGGGATGTAGGAGCGACGTGAGTCGCGACGGGTGTTTTTCGGATCGGACGCGAGAGCTGTATTCCGCGACTGACTCGCAGGCCTCTAGAGGGGCCGCCATCTGGATCGCGACTCACGTCGCTCCCGCGCCAGGGAACATCATTTCCCCCGTTCGAGGACCAGCAAAGGATCGATGCGGACATCGAACCGCGCCTCCTGAAACTGGAGGCGACCGCGGATCGTGGCGCGTCGCAACGCGTCCTGGTGGTGAACGTTCGCGTCTACTTTCCGCGTTCGAGGACGAGCAGGGGATCGATGCGGACATCGAACCGCGCCTCCTGAAACTGAAGGCGACCGCTGATCGTGGCGCGTCGCAACGCGTCCGGGTGGTGAACGTTCGCGTCTACTTTCCGCGTTCTAGGACCAGCAAAGGATCGATGCGCACATCGAACCAGTTCATCCCCCAATGCAGATGCGGCCCCGTCGCTCGCCCGGTCGCACCGACGGCACCGATCACCTGACCTGGCTCCACGCGATCCCCCACCTTCACGTCGATGCGCGACAGGTGCAGGAAGTTGGAACTGACGCCATGGCCGTGGTCCAGCAACAGCGTGCCGCCGGTCAGGTAGAGGTCGGGGGCGGCGAAGGTCACCACGCCACCGGCGGGCGCCTTCACGGGCGTGCCGTTCGGCGCGGCGATATCCATGCCGGAATGCCCCGCACCGGGCTGGCCGTTGTAGACGCGGGCATTGCCGAAACGACCGCTGATGCGGCCCTGGACCGGCCACTGGAAGGGCAGGGCGAAGTCGGCGCGCTCGTCGTCGCGTGCGCGCGCCGCGGTGACCAGCGCCTGTTCGCGCTGGATGCGCGCGGCGATCTCCGGCGGGGGATTGACCGTCTTGGGCGGCACGCCGTTGACGTTTTCCACCGGCCAGTCACGTGGAGCCACGGGGATGCTGACGGATTCGCTGCGGCCGGAGGGCGTGGTGACCGAGACCTGCAGCGGCCCGGTTTCATCGCGGCCCACGCCAAGCACCACCGTGCCATAGCCCGTCGTGCGCAGCAGACGGTCGCGATACCGTACCTGGCTGCCCGGTGGGACTTTGCCGAATACCAGCGCACCCTGCGACACGCTGGCAGGAAACACCACGCGTTCTTCCTGCGAAACGGGAGCGGCGGGTGCCACATCCTGCGCGGCAACCAGGGGAATCCAGCCCGCACAGACAGCGGCGAGCAGCGCCGCGACCGCCAGCTTCAACGTGCGAACTCCAGGCGCTGGCCCACGGGTGTACCCACCAGGTGCTCACCGTTCCAGACCATGCGGCCATTGACCCATGTGGCGCCGACGCGGGAACGGAACGTGCGGCCTTCGAACGGCGACCAGCCGACCTTGGACAACACGTCCTCACGCTTCACGGTGAACGGCTCGTCGTCGATCAGCACCAGGTCGGCGAAGTAACCCTCGCGCAGATAGCCGCGTTCCTTGACGTCGAACAATTGCGCGGGCGCATGCGCGAACTTCTGCACCACGCGGGTCACGTCCATGCGGCCTTCATGCACCAGTTCCAATGCGGCGACCAGCGCGTATTGCACCAGCGGCAGGCCGGAAGGCGCCTGCACGTACGGCTTTTCCTTTTCTTCCAGCGTGTGCGGCGCATGGTCTGTGGCCAGCACGTCGATCACGTCGTCCACCAGCGCCCTGATCAGTGCCTCGCGGTCGCTGGCGTCCTTGATGGCCGGGTTGCACTTGATCAGGTTGCCCAGCGCGGCATAGTCGGCGCGGTCGAAGCGCAGGAAATGGATGCAGGTCTCGGCGGTGATCCGCTTGCGCGCGCCGTCCGCGTGCACCAGCGGGCCGGGCGTGAACAACGCCAGTTCATCGGCGGTGGAGATGTGCAGCACGTGCAGGCGGGTGCCGTGCTTGCGCGCCAGGGACATCGCCAGGCGGGTGGACTTGATGCAGGCTTCGCGGCTGCGGATGTCGGGGTGATGCTCGGCACTGAGCGCATCGCCGTACCTGGCCTGGAACGCGGCCAGGTTGGCGTCGATGGTCGGCGTGTCTTCGCAGTGGGTGATGATCGGCGTGGGCGCCTCGCGGAAGATCGCGTCCAGCGTGTCCGGGTTGTCGACCAGCATGTTGCCCGTGGAGGCGCCCATGAACACCTTGATGCCCGGCGCGGTCTTCGGGTCCAGGGTACGGATCGCCTCCAGGTTGTCGTTGCTGGCACCCATGTAGAAGCCGTAATTGCCCCAGGCGCGGCCCTTGGCGCGCTGGTACTTGTCCTCCAGCGCAGCGGCGTCCAGCGTCGGCGGGCTGGTGTTGGGCATGTCCATGAACGTGGTCAGGCCCCCCGCCACGGCCGCTGCCGATTCGGTGGCCATGTCGCCCTTGTGCGGCATGCCGGGTTCGCGGAAATGTACCTGGTCGTCGATCATCCCCGGCAACAGCCAGCGGCCGGCGGCATCGATGACGGTATCGCCGCCCTGGGGCACGATTTCGGCGGCGATGCGGGCGATGCGGCCATTCTCGAAGCGCAGGTCACCCTCGGTGACGCGGCCCTCGTTGACCAGGCGGGCGTTGACGATGACGGTGGCGGGCATCAGTGGTTTCCTGTGCAGGAGTGGGGAAGGTCGGCGCCGTCCCTGGGAGGGACCGGATCGTGGCCGCCGGGGTGGAGCGGGTGGCAGCGGCCTATCCGGCGCACCGCCAGCCAGCTGCCCTTCAGCGGGCCGAAGCGGCCGATGGCCTCCATGGCGTACTCCGAACAGGAGGGCACGAAGCGGCAGCGAGGCCCCAGCAGCGGACTGATGAAGCGCTTGTAGCCCTTCAGCAGCAGGATGAGCAGGCGGGCGAGCATGGCCCGATGATACCGCGTCGGGTTGCCGCTGCCTCCCGGGTAGGCTATAAAAGCGCGCTTTCCCGATGCTCGGGAAGAACAAGGAAGCGCTGTTCGTGGCTGCAAAGAAACCTGCGAAGAAGGCCGCCAAGGCCGCCAAGAAACCCGCTCAGACCGTCGCCAAGAAGCCTGTCGTGAAGAAGGCTGTCGCCAAGAAGCCGGCCCCCAAGCCGGTGGCCAAGAAGGCGGCGCCGAAGCCTGTTGCCAAGAAGCCCGTCGCCAAGAAGGCGGCGCCGGTGAAGAAGCCGGCTGCCAAGCCGGTGGCCAAAAAGGCGGCACCGGTCAAGAAGGCGGTTGCCAAGGCAACCAAGCCCGCAGTTGCAAAGAAGCCTGCGCCCGCACCGGTCACCAAGGCGCCCGTCGCCAAGGCGGCCCCGGTGAAGGCGCCGGCCAAGGCCGCGAAGCCCGCTCCCAAACCCGCACCGAAGCCCGCACCGAAGCCGGCTCCGGCAAAGTCCGCCCCCACCGCGGCTGCGACCAAGACTCCCGTGCCGGCGCCCGCCCCGAAGGCGGCAGCCCAGGCCCCGGCGCCCGCCGCCAAGGTTC
>NZ_CAMPJD010000042.1 GCF_946886695.1 uncultured Pseudoxanthomonas sp.
GATCGGGTCCTTGCCCTCGCGGTCCAGCTTGTTGATGAAGGTCATGATGGGCGTGTCGCGCAGGCGGCAGACTTCCATCAGCTTGATCGTCCGCTCCTCCACGCCCTTGGCCACGTCGATGACCATCAGCGCGCTGTCCACCGCGGTGAGCACGCGATAGGTGTCCTCGCCGAAGTCGGCGTGGCCGGGCGTATCGAGCAGGTTGACGATCTTGCCGTCGTACGGGAACTGCATCACCGACGAGGTCACCGAGATGCCGCGCTCCTTCTCCAGCGCCATCCAGTCCGAGGTCGCGTGGCGCGCGGCCTTGCGGCCCTTGACCGAGCCGGCCATCTGGATCGCGCCGCCGAACAGCAGCAGCTTTTCGGTCAGCGTGGTCTTGCCGGCGTCGGGGTGGGAAATGATGGCGAAGGTACGGCGACGTGCCGCTTCGGGGGCCACTGCGCTTTTCGGATCGGACATGGGGCGGGCGCCCGGACGGGCACGGAGGAAGCGGGGAGGGGCGCGATTATAGCGGGGCGCGGGGGATGGATCGTCGGCGCCGGCTCAACGGCTGGCCGGGAACTGCAGTCGTCCCAGCGGGCCGAACATGCGGAACGGCACCGATTCCAGCCGCATGCCGCGGTTGGCCTGCACCACGAAATGCAGGTGCGGCGCAGTGGAGAACCCGGTGTTGCCCGACAGCCCGATGTACTGGCCCTTGCGCACGTACTGGCCCACGCGCACCTGTGCGCCCTCCGCCTTGAGGTGTGCGTACAGCGCCATGCTGCCGTCCGAGTGCAGGATGCGGATGAAATTGGCGCGCCCGCCGTACTTCTCGCGGTTCAGCCCGGCCTTGTCGAAGTCGGATTCCACCTGCATCACCAACCCTTCGCGGGCCGCCACGATCCGCGTGCCCTCGGGAACGGCGAAATCCACCGCGTGCAGGTTCTGTACGTCGCTGTGGCTGAACCGGCCGCCCGGCCCCTGGTCCACGCGCACGCGTCCGTAATCGAACGGCAAGCGGTACTCGTAGTCCTGCGGACGACTGGTCGGGTCGCCGGGCATGCCGTCGAGGGTCAGTTCGAAATCGCCGCCCCGCAGCGGGTCCGTCACCCCGATGTCGGCCACCAGCACGCTGCTGCGCGCCGGGACCACGGCGCGGGCGGGCAACGCCGGCACGCTGCGTACGTCACGCTGGCGACGGAAGCCGAGCTGCACTTCCACCGGCCCATGCATCAGGTTGTCGGCCCAGGCCTGGTAGCGCAGGCCCTGCTTTTCCAGCCGCAGGCGCACCAGTGCACTGGGCGGATTCCGGAACCGCATGACGTCCACGCTGCTGTCGGCCAGCTGGTCGGGCGGTGGGGGCTGGTCGCCGTACTGCGTGTAGCCCTGCTTGTCCTTCCAGCGGTACAGGCGGGCGGCATCCAACTCGCCGACGCTGCCGAGCAGCACGGCGATGCCGCAGGCCACTGCCAGCACGCGCACGTTCACCGCGGGCAGTCGCCCTGCAGGTCGAGTGCGCGGGCGATGTCGCGCAGGTCGAAGGCGGCCAGCGCGACGTCGTTGTGCAACGCGAACAGCGCGCCAGCAGGGAAGCGCGGGGTTGGCACCGCGTAGACCGTCTCGCCGTCGGTATTGGCCGTCACCTGTCCGGAAAACACGCCGCGGGGCGCCAGCGTGGCGCGGTCGAACACGCGGAAGCGGGTCGGGGTCAGCTGGTCCACCGCCACCCAATAACCGGCGTCCGCGCTGCACGCCCACAGCGCGATGCCTTCGGCATCGGCGTCGAAGGTGGCCAGGCTGTGGCCGTTGTAGCGGCCGGCCAGCGTGTAGTCGCGCAGCGTGGAGCCGACGCGCCGGTCTTCCTCGGCGATCAGCAGGCGCCCGTGTGCCGGGTCGCCGGCGATCGATTCGACCATGCGCAGCGCGCCCGCTGCGCCCGTATCACCGAACTGGCCCAGCAGCTGGGTCTCCAGCTTGCCCCCTTCCTCGACGCGCACCTGGAATCGCTTCACGCGACCCACCAGTTCCTCCATCGGAGGCAGTTTCATGGTGCGGAAATCGGCCATGAAACTGTCGGTGACGAACAGCTCCAGTTCGCCCGGTGCGGTTTCGTGCACCCATAGACCGTACGGCGCACGCAGCACATCAGCACCGAAGGCGCCCAGCGGCGCGAATTCCGGCAGCCGGAATGCCTGCACGCGGTGGTTGTCGCGTTCGGCCACAAACAACAGGTCGCCGAACACCGCGATGCCGTTGGGACGGTTGAACTGGCCCACCGCGTCGCCGGACGCGCCGACCGTACGCAGGCGCTGGCCGGTGTCCGCGTCGTAGATGGCGAGGTGGTGGGTGGCCTTCGCCGTGGCGATCAGCCAGACCTGGCCGTCCTCGGTCGGCCACGCCACGAGCGAGTCCAACTCGTCGCCGGCCACCGGCTCGGATACCCAGGCCTCGGGAATGATGGCGTCCGCGGCGGTCTTGGGCGGCGGTGCGGGTGGGGTGGAGGTGTGCAGGGGGGCGGTGGAGCAGGCGGCCAGCAGCACCGCACAGAGACCGCCCAGGAGGCAATTCCGGGTCATGTTGTGAATTATGCGTTATCGCCGTGACGGCTGGCAGAGAGACGAGCGTCAAATTTCATCGCTTCATCCGAATAAAGCGATTGACATCGACGGAAAGCGGCGGCAGAGTAGCCTCACCATCGAGACCGGCAGAGGGACAGGCCCGAAGAAGCCGGGGCAGCCAGCGACGCGCAAGCGCCGTGGTGGTGCCAAATCCTGCGGGGACCTCTGCGTCTGCCGGAAGATGGTTCGTACCGTGTCCTCAGCACGGCGAACGCGAGCTCCGCGAAGCTCGGTGGTGCAGTCCCGTCCCGCAAGGGATCACGCCCACCGGATGCCGCCATGAGCTTCGTCAGTCCTTCCCTTCATCGCCTTGCCGAGCCTTCGTCGATCGAAGGCCTCCCGCTGTCGTCCCCGCAGGACGACGTGCCGCGCGCCGTACGCGGCGAAGTGGTGGTGGAAATGGCCATGCGCCACGCCGGTACGCGTGCGGTGACGCTGCGTTACGAACTGCAGGGACCGGTGGACGCACCGGTGGTGTTCGTCGCCGGCGGCATCTCCGCGCACCGCCATCTGACCGCCAGCAACGTATTCCCCGAGAGTGGCTGGTTGAATGACCTGGTCGGCGCCGGCCGCGCGCTGGATCCGTCGCAGTGCCAGCTGCTGGCGTTCGACTTCATCGGTGCCGACGGCCGCCTCGACGCGCCGATCGATTCGGCCGACCAGGCCGATGCCATCGCCAAGCTGCTGGGCGCACTGGGCATTGCGCGTCTGGAAGCTTTTGTCGGCTATTCCTATGGCGCGCTGGTCGGCCTGCAGTTCGCCGCCCGCCATCCCGAACGCTTGAAGAAGCTGGTCGCCGTCAGCGGTGCCCATCGCGCGCATCCCTATGCGGCTGCCTGGCGTGCCCTGCAGCGGCGGGCCGTCACGCTGGGTCAGTTGCAGTGCGCTGACGCGCAGGGCCTGTCGCTGGCCCGCCAGTTCGCCATGTTGAGTTACCGCACGCCGGAGGAATTCGGCGAGCGCTTCGACAGCGCGCCCGAGATCGTCAACGGCCGCGTGCGCGTGGCCGCCGAAGACTACCTGGATGCCGCCGGTGCGCAGTACGTCGCGCGCACGCCGGTCACCGCCTACGTGCGCCTGTCCGAATCCATCGATCTGCACCGCGTCGACCCCGCCGACATCCGCGTGCCCACCCTGGTGGTCGCGGTGGAAGGCGACCGCCTGGTGCCGTTGTCCGATTCCGTGGCGCTGGTGGAAGGCCTGGGCACGCTGGGCCAGCTGCGCGTGCTGCGCTCGCCGTACGGCCATGACGCCTTCCTGAAAGAAACCGATCGCATCGATTCCATCCTCACCTCGGCCCTGCGCGCCGCCGGAGACCTCGCATGAGCAGTTACATACCCACCGACGCCGACACCGCGTGTCGTCCCGCCACTGCCGCTGTGCGCGCCGGCATCGACCGCGACACCGCCTATGGCGCGGTGACGCCGCCCATCGTGCTGTCGTCCAACTTCAGCTTCGCCGGCTTCGCGCAGAAGCGTGAGTACGACTACACCCGCAGCGGCAATCCGACCCGCGACCTGCTGGCCGAAGCGCTGGCCGAGCTGGAAGGCGGTGCGGGCGCGGTCATCACCGCCACCGGCATGGGCGCCATCACGCTGGTGCTGAACGCATTGCTGGAGCCGGGCGACCGCCTGGTGGTGCCGCATGACGCGTACGGCGGCAGCTGGCGCCTGTTCAACGCGCTGGCCAAAAAGGGCCATTTCGAATTGATCACCGCCGACCTGACCGATCCGCGCTCGCTGGCCGACGCGCTGGCACAGTCGCCGAAGCTGGTGCTGATCGAAACGCCGTCCAACCCGCTGCTGCGCATCACCGACCTGCGCTTCGTCATCGATGCCGCGCACAAGGCCGGCGCGCGCACGGTGGTGGACAACACCTTCCTGTCACCGGCGCTGCAGACGCCGATCGCGTTCGGCGCCGACGTCGTGCTGCATTCCACCACCAAGTACATCAACGGCCACAGCGACGTGGTCGGGGGTGCCGTGGTGGCGCGCGATGCCGAGACCCACCAGCAGCTGGTGTGGTGGGCGAATGCGCTGGGCCTGACCGGCTCGCCGTTCGACAGCTTCCTGACCCTGCGCGGCCTGCGCACGCTGGATGCCCGCCTGCGCGTGCACCAGGAAAATGCCGATGCCATCGCGGCCTTGCTGGATGGGCATCCGGTGGTGTCGAAGGTCTATTTCCCCGGCCTGGTGTCGCATCCCGGCCACGCGGTGGCTGCGCGCCAGCAGAAAGGCTTCGGCGCGATGCTGAGCGTCGAACTCGACGGTGGCGAAGAGGCCGTGCGTGCGTTCGTCGAAGGCCTGCGCTACTTCACCCTCGCCGAATCACTGGGCGGCGTGGAAAGCCTGGTCGCGCATCCAGCCACGATGACGCACGCGGCGATGACGCCGGAAGCGCGTGCCAAGGCCGGCATCTCCGACGGTCTGCTGCGCCTGTCGGTCGGCATTGAGGCCACGGACGATCTGCTGGCCGATATCGGTGCCGCCCTGGCACGCGCGGAAGCCGTGGTGGCCGATTCCAAACGCAGGCTCGCCGACGCATGAGCACCGTCGTCCGGCTGGCGACCGCGCCGCGTGCCGCACCGAAACTGGCGCTGCTGGGCACGGGCGTGGTGGGCAGCGCATTCGTCGGCCGCTACCAGCGCCTGCGGGAGCGCTCATTGCCGGTGCCGACGCTGGCGTGGCTGGCCAACTCGCGCGCCTTGCACCCCTGCGACGTATCCGCACGTCAGGCGCTGGACGACGCCAACCAGGCTGCCGCCCGTACGGACGATCTGCCCCCGTGGGCCGAAGGCGAAGCGTTGCGTGCAGGCGATATCGTGGTCGACGCCACCGCCAGCGAAACGGTCGCCGACTGGCATGCGGAGTGGCTGTCGCGGGGCGTGCATGTGGTGACGGCCAACAAGCTGGGAAGCGGCAGCTCGCTGCCGCGCGCGCAGGCCATCGTGCGGGCACGTGCGGATTCCGGCGCGCAGTACGGCGATGCCGCCACCGTCGGCGCGGGACTGCCGCTGCTGCGCAGCCTGCGCGCGCTGGTGGCCGGTGGCGACCGCATCCATCGGGTCGAAGGCGTGTTGTCCGGCTCGTTGGCGTGGCTGTTCAACCATTACGACGGCATGCGTGCGTTCTCCGGTTTCGTCCGGCAAGCGCGACAGGCGGGTTTCACGGAGCCCGACCCGCGGCTGGACCTGTCCGGCGAGGACGTGCGGCGCAAGCTGTTGATCCTGGCGCGTGCGGCGGGGTTCCCGTTGCACGCCGAAGATGTGCGCGTGGAATCGCTGGTGCCGGCGGAACTTGCCGCGCTGCCGCTAGCGGAACTGGACGCCGCGCTGCCCCAGCTGGATGCGCCGCTGGCGACGCGTTTCAAGGACGCGTACCGGAACGGTGCGCGCCTGCGTTTCCTCGGCCGCTTCGATGCCGAACGCGCCAGCGTCGGCCTGCAGGCATTGCCGGCCGATCATCCGCTGTGCGGCGGTGGCGGCACCGACAACCGCGTGGCGATCTACAGCGACCGCTACCCCGAACAGCCGCTGGTGGTGCAGGGTCCGGGCGCTGGCGCGGACGTCACCGCGGCGGCGTTGCTGGATGACGTGCTGGCGATCTCGCAGGCGGCGTAGTCGCTTCGGGGCGCGTCAGGGTTTCAAAGCGGCCAGTAGCGCGGCGTTGAAGCGCGCTGGGGCTTCCACCTGGGGTGAGTGCCCCAGGTCGTCGAACTCGACCAGCTTCGCGCCGGGGATCGCAGCGGCTGCCCGCTTGCCTAGCGCTGGATAGTCGCCCAGCCGTTTCGCCAGTTCGGGCGAGGCCAGATCCTTGCCGATGGCGGTGCGGTCCTTCTGACCGATGAAGAGGGTTGTGGGTACGGCGATCCGCGGAAATTCGTGGACGACAGGCTGGTTGAACACCATGTCAGAGGTCAGCGCCTGGCTCCAGGCCACTGCCGCCTTGCCTTCGCCCGCGTACATGCCGCCGAGCATCTGTACCCAGCGCTCATACTCCGGCTTCCACTTGTCGCCGTAATACACGGTGCGCTGGTAGTCGCGGATGCTGTCGAACGAGGTCTTCAGCTCGCGCGCGTACCAGGCGTCGATGCTCCGCCATGGCACGCCGTTGGCCTTCCAGTCTTCCAGCCCGATCGGATTGACCAGCACCAGCTGCTGCGTGGCCTGCGGATACTGCAGCGCATAGCGGGTGGCCAGCATGCCGCCCATCGAATGGCCCACGATCACCGCACGGTCGATGCCCAGATGCTCCAACAGCGCATGCGTGTTGGCGGCCAGCTGGTCGAACGAGTACTGGTAGCGTTGCGGCTTGTCCGACTTGCAGAAGCCGATCTGGTCCGGCGCAACGACGCGATAGCCCGATTGCGCCAGTGCGGTGATCGCCGACTCCCACGTGGCGGCGCAGAAGTTCTTGCCATGCATCAACACGACGATGTGGCCGTTCGGCGTGGCGGGCGCGACATCGAGATAGGCCATCTCAAGCGACTGTGCCTGCGACACGAGTGCGAAGGTCCGCACCGGATGCGGGTAGTCGAACCCCTCAAGCCGTGCGCCGTGGCGGGGCAGCGTTCCGGCATACGCCGACGAGAGCGAGGCGACAGCCATCGCCAAGGTGGCCAGCTTCCAGCGAGCAGTCTTCATGCAAGGGTTCCGCAATGTGGCGTGACAGCGTATCGCGGATGCCCTCCGGACGACGTCAATCGTCGGGCGACGGCACAGGAGGCGTCGTGACTGGATGATACGGACCGCGCAATGCCAGGTTGCCGCAACGGACCAGTTCGCCGGGATCGCGGCGCAGCAGGTCGGGATCGATCGGTGGCAACGGTAGCTCCGTGGCTTCATAGAGTGCCCAGCCGTTGCGGCCGTTCCCCTTGACCTCGTACAGCGCGCGATCCGCCAGCGATACAAGCTGTTCCCAGCCCAGCAGGTCGGGCACGGCCGCGAACGGGGGATAGCCAATCAGACCCAACGAGGCCGTCACCTGCAGTCGCGTGTCGGCCACTTCCATCGGTTGTGCGGCGATGGCGGTGCAGATGCGACGACCCAGCGCGTGCAGCTCGTGGCGAGGCATCGGCCTGAATACCATCAGGAATTCCTCGCCGCCCCAACGGATCACGTAGTCGCCGTCGCGTGAAAGCGTGCGCAGCCGATGCGCGACGGTCTGCAGCACGTGGTCACCGGCCAGGTGGCCATAGCCATCATTGATCGACTTGAAGTGGTCGATGTCCAGCAGTGCGAAAGCGAGCACGTCGACGCCGGCGGCGAATCCGGGCATGCGCTGGTAGTAGGCGATGTCGGCGGGCAGTTGCCGGGTCAGGTAGCGGCGGTTGTGCAGACCGGTCAGCGGATCGGTGAGGCTGATGGCTTCCAGTTGCCGGTTGGCCTGCTGAAGGTCGCGTGTGCGCTGCTGCACCAGCCGCTCAAGCGCGACGCGCTTGTTGTGGTGGCGTCGCAGCACCCAGCGGTTGGACAGTACCACCAGGATCGCCAGGCCGATGACAGCCAGCAGATAGAACCACACGCTTTCGTAGAAGTACGGGGCGATGGAGAACGACTGCGTGGCCGCGGCACGACCGGAGACGCCGCTGTTGTTGGTGCCGATGACTTCGAACACGTACCGGCCTGCGGGCAGGTTGGTATAGGTGGCGCTGCGCTGGTGCGTATCTTCCAGTAGTCGCCAGTCTTCGTCATAGCCTCTCAGGCGATAACGGATGTCGATGTGGTCCGAGGCCTGGAAGCTCAGGGTGGTGAACTCGAAGCGTAGGTCGCGCGCCGCGCTGGGCAGCACCCAGGCGGCGGCGGGATCCGCCGGGCGCCATTTGCCCTGGACCTGCACGCGTTCGACCACCGATTCGGGCACGTAGGCATTGGCCAGGTCCTGGTCCGTCGCCATCACCACCACGCCGTCGCGCGTGGGCAGCCACAGTGCGTTGTCGACCAGGAACCCGCGGCTGTTGCCGGCGCCATTGCAGCAGTCGCCCTTCTGGCCGCCGTGGCGGTCGCCACGTTCGTTGAGCAACGTCCTGGCGTTGACGCGCACGCCGGGATCTTCGGTGGCGGCCAGCAGATCCGCGACGGTGACCCGGTAGATCCCGCGCAGGCCACCGACCCAGAGGAATCCGCTGGCATCTTCGCCAAAGAAGAACGGGGCATTCGCCGGGATGCCACGCTGCTTGTCCAGGCGCGTCCAGCGCTGGCCGTCGAACAGCAGCAGCATTTCCTCCGACAGCGTGCCCGCCAGCCATTGGCCACCGGCGAGTTCGTGCAGCGCGACGACATGCGGCGCATCCAGGCCGGTGCCGCCGAACGGAATCGCGACGAGATGCTCGTCGATGAATTCGTACAGGCCACTCTGCGTGCCGACCAGCAGGCGGCCATCACGGGTTTCCAGCAATACGCGGACGCGGATGTCGCGCAGGCCGGCCTGTTCGGCGTAGCGACGCAGGCGGTCTCCGCCATCCCAGCGGTACAGCCCCGTGCTGGTGGCGAACCACAACCGTCCGCTCCGGTCGCGCACGATGCCATTCACCTGCGCGGTATCCATCTCCGCCAGCATGCGCGGGCGCTGCACACGTCCGTCGCGATAGAGCGCGGCCCCGTTGCGCGTGCCGATCCACGTCTGCCCGTTCTCGGGCAACAGACTGTAGGCGGCGGGATGCGGCAGTGCGCGTCCCGGTATCAGCGTGCGGAAGCGGCCCTCTTCCAGCACGCTCACGCCTTCGTCGCTGCCGACCCATGTCCGGCCATCAGGTGCGCGTGCGGCCGACCACAGCAGTGGCTGGACGAGCCCTTCAGTGCGGCTGTATCGGCGTGTCCAGCCATTCCAGGCGCGGCTGACACCTTCGTTGTTGCTGCCCAGCCACAGGTTCGATTCGCGGTCTTCGTACAGCGCGCGGATCTCCGCCAGCGGACCTTCGGCGCGGATCCGTTCCAGCAGTCGGCCCTGGCGAAAGCGGTAGAGCGTGTCGCGCGTGCTCGCCCACAGAATGCCGTCGCGGTCCTCGTGCAGCGCCTGCACGCCACCGCTCACCGGCGCGACTTCGCCGTGCCGCTGCCAGTGGCGGCCATCGAACACGAACAGGCCGGTACCGCATCCGGCCCAGAGCCGTCCATCGTGGCGCGCCAGCGAGGTGATCGCGTCCGCGGAGACATTGCCAGGCAACATCAGCATGCGTTCGCCTGCGTCGTCGAAGACATGCACCCGCCCGCGGCCACCGGCCCATAGCGTCCCGTCAGCATCGACATGGAGGGCCAGCGCACCGCCGTCCTCGATCCGGTGGAGGGTCTGCAGGCGGTGACCGACGACCACCATCACGCCCCGGTTCGAGGCGACCAGCAGTCTTCCGCGGGCATCGCGCGCCAGCGCGTTCACGTCCACCACGCCCGGAGATTCGCCATCGGCCAGGGCCAGCGACGTGACCTGGTTGCCTTCGCGCACCGCCAACCCCTGTGGCGTGCCGATCCACAGGCGTCCTTCGTCATCGGTGTGCAACGCCTCGATCCACGTACTGGGCAGGCCGGGCGTGTTGTCCAGGTCGAAGTTGGTGAAACGCACCCCATCGAAGCGGCTGAGCCCGGCCTGGGTGCCGAACCAGAGGTAGCCAGGCCGGTCCTGTGCGATGGCCAGGACGCTCAGCTGGGGCAGGCCCTGTTCCAGGGCCCAGTGATTGCGCACGTAGTGATGGAACGACTTGGAGGGATCGAGCGCCAGCGCCGACGGGCAAAATGCCGCCATCCCGCCCAGCAGGGGCAGGCACCAAACCGCCAATCGGCGTCGCCAGGAGGGTCGGCCGCGGCGGGTCTTGTCCTTGTGGTCGGACAGGACGCGTCTCCGGTAAGTATGTTTACCTCCATCCTATCGGCGCGGTTCCGCACGCCTAAAGGGCGGCAGGCTGAACCGATAGGCGATCGTCCGCCCATGAAAAGAACGCAGGCGAAGATGTGCGTTGGCCAGCATCGCCCCGGCGATGCGGGCGTTCGGACTCGGGAAGTATCGGCGCGCCGGACCCCTGGTGCGCTTCGCATACCCGGGCTGCGCGGCTTTGGCGTCAGCAGTCAGTCCAGACGCCGCACCAGATTGCTTCCGGGGGGCATCCGGGCAGCCTGTCGACGCCGGAGCAGCTGGGTGCGCGTCGCTTCCCCTGCGAACGCTGGCTGGAGATCAGGTGGCCGTGGTCATGAGAAGCGATGCCAATCCATTACTCGGATTTGGCAATCATCAAGGCCCAAACCAGAATCAAGCCTGCCGACAAAGCGGATCAGCCAGTGCGAATTGTCAGGTGGCACCTGCATTTGCGCCCAACTCGCTGGAGACATGCTCGGCTAGTCCGGTTGTGTTCCTGACGAACTCGGCCTGCAAATCGATGCCGCACTTGTGCGCCAGAACAATGATTGACCACAGGCAGTCAGACAGTTCATGGCCAAGCTTGGCTTTGCAGTCATCGATATGCCTGATGCCGGCATTTGCCTGGATCAGCTTGGCCAGATCCCCTACATCTCCGACGAACCCGAGTGCGAGTTCCTCAGTGGTCCAGACGCGGCCATAACGTTTGATCTCGAGCTGCTCGTAAAGCTCGTTCAGACGCAATGCCAGCTTTTCAAGATCGTGAAGATTCACGTTATGCCGCCTAACACTCGATCACGTTAACCGCCAACCCGCCGCGGCTGGTTTCCTTGTACTTGTCCTGCATGTCGCGGCCGGTGTCGCGCATGGTCTTGATGACCTTGTCCAGCGATACCTTGTGCTTGCCGTCGCCGCGCATGGCCATGCGGCTGGCGTTGATCGCCTTCACCGCGCCCATTGCGTTGCGTTCGATGCACGGGATCTGCACCAGCCCGCCGATCGGGTCGCAGGTCAGGCCCAGATTGTGTTCCATGCCGATCTCGGCCGCGTTCTCGATCTGGCTCGGTGTGCCGCCCAGCGCCGCGACCAGTCCGCCGGCCGCCATTGAACAGGCCACGCCCACCTCGCCCTGGCAGCCCACTTCGGCGCCGCTGATGCTGGCGTTTTCCTTGTAGAGGATACCGATGGCCGCGGCAGTGAGCATGAAATCGAACACGCGCTGCTCGCTGTTGCCGGGACAGAAACGGTCGTAGTAGTGCAGTACCGCCGGAATGATGCCGGCCGCGCCATTGGTGGGCGCGGTGACCACGCGGCCACCGGCGGCGTTCTCCTCGTTCACCGCCAACGCATACAGGTTCACCCAGTCCAGCACGGTCAGTGGATCGCGCATGGCGGCTTCGGGCTTGCTGGACAGTTCGCGGTGCAGAGCGGGGGCGCGCCGCGAGACGTGCAGGCCACCGGGCAGGGTGCCTTCCTCGCGGATGCCGCGCGCCATGCACGACTGCATCGCGTTCCAGATCGCGCGCAGGTTGTCGCGGATCTCGTCCTCGCTGCGCCAGGCCTTCTCGTTCTCGAACATCAGCTCGGCGATGCTCAATCCGCTGCGCTGGCACTGGGCCAGCAGCTCGTCGCCGCTCTTGAACGGATACGGCAGCGGCGTCTCGTCGGCGACGATGCGGTCCACCGCGGCGTCGTCCTGGTTGACCACGAAACCGCCACCGACCGAGTAGTAGTCGCGCGTGGCGATCACCTCATCCTGCGCGTCGTACGCGGTGAAGCGCATGCCGTTGGTGTGGTAGGGCAGCTTCTGCCGCTTGTTCATCAGCAGGTCGCGTTTCTCGTCGAAGGCGACCGCGTGGGTGCCGCCCAGCAGCAGGCGCTTGTCCTTGCGGATGCGCTCCAGGGCCGGCGGGATGATGTCCGGGTCGATCTCGTTCGGATAGTGGCCTTCCAGCCCCATCAGCACGGCCTTGTCGGTGCCGTGGCCGCGGCCGGTCAGGGCCAGTGAGCCGAACACTTCCGCACGTATCCGCGCCACGTCGCGCAGACGGCCGGGGTCTTCCAGCCAGCGGGCGACAAAACGCGCGGCGGCCCGCATGGGGCCGACCGTGTGGGAGGAACTGGGACCGATGCCGATCTTGAAGAGGTCGAACGTGCTGACTGCCATGCCGCGTATTCTATGCCGTCGGCGCGGACAACCCTTCCCGCGTCGCAGCAGATTGCCGGAACGAGGACGCCGATGCCCCTGATCCTTTACCAGCGTGACGATTGCCACCTGTGCGATCTGGCGCTGGACGTGCTGGCCGCTTCACGGGTGCCGGCGTTCGAAAGCGTGTTCATCGATCATGACGATGTGCTGGAAGCGCGTTACGGCGCGCGGGTGCCGGTGCTGCGCGATGACGCGACCGGCGCGGAGCTGGATTGGCCGTTCAGTGCGGACCGCGTTAAGGCATGGCTGCCGTGAACCTGCGCGCCTGGTCGCGTTGGCTTGCCTTGCTGGGCATCGCGTCCGGCAGCGCCGCGGCGACGGACGTGGACCTGGCAAAGACGGGCCCGGGCCGTGCCGAGGCTTTTGCGTGGCAAGGCCGGACGCTCTCGCAAGTGCTGCCGGTGGATGCCATCGATCGCATCGTGCTGTTGAAGGCGGTGACCAGCGCGCCCGCCGACCTGGACCTGCGCAATCTGCGCCGCATGCTGCGCGATGCCGCCGGTGCTTCCTTGCAGGCCGCCAACGATGACGAGCGGGCGCTTCTGCAACTGGGCGGCAACGACACCCTCTGGGAAGCCGTCCTGCTGACGCGGGCAGGCGAGGTGTTCGGTCTCGTCATCCGTCCCGACGCTGACGCGGCCGGGCAGGGCGCGCATCGCGCCTGCCTCACGGACGAAGCGGGCAGGCGCGGGTGTTTCGGGATTCCTGCGGTGCCGGTTGGCTGACGATGCCGGGCCTCAGGGTTTGGGTTTCAACACCACCTTCGTGCTGATGGCCACGTCGTTCGGGATGGTCGCGGTATCGGCCCATTCGCCGCCGCCGATGCCGAAGTCCAGGCGCTTCACGCTGGCCCTGCCGGTCAGCACCGGCTGTGCGCCGGGCGTCCAGCTGAAGGTCAGCGTGACCGGCTTGCTGACGCCACGCAGCGACAGCGTGCCGTCGGCGGCGTACTGGTTGCCGCCCAGCGAACGGAACCTGGTCGCCGTGTAGCGCGCCTGCGCGAACGTGCCCACGTTGAAGAAGTCGGATGACACCAGCGTGTCGTCGCGATCCTTGTTGCCGGTCTGCGTGCCTGCGAGCTGGATGGCGACATCGAGCTTGCTGGCCGCGAGCTGCGCGGGATCGAAACTCATCGTGGTGGTGAAGCCGCCGAACTTGCCGGTGAAGGTTTCGCCCTGGTAGTTGCTGGCGAAGACCAGCGTGGAGCCGGGAGCCTGCACGTAATCGGCGGCCATGGCCGGCGCGGTGGCCAGCAACAGGGAGGCGAGCGCCAGGCGCGCGCGGTCAGACGGTTTCATCGGGAGAATCCTGCGGTGTGGGGGAAGGGGAAGCGGAAGCAACGGCCTTGCGGCGCCCCGGCAGCATGCGCGTCAGCGTGGCGTCGCCCTGGAATAGATGGTGGTAGAGCGCGGCGGCGGCATGGGCGAGCACCAGTGCCACGAGCACCCAGAACAGCAGTTCGTGCGCGCCTTCGGCAGCCTCGTGCACGCCATCATCGCGGCCGGTGATGGCCGGCAGGTTGAACAGCTTGAACCACTGCAGCGGATAGCCGGCGGACGAGTTCAGCACCCAGCCCGACAGGGGGATCGCGAACAGCAACGCGTACAGCAGGACGTGGGTGATGGAGGCGATGCGCTGCTGCCATGTGGGCGTGCCGGGTACCGGCGCAGGGGCGCCCGCGTAGAGCCGCCACAGCACGCGCAGTGCGACCAGGGCGAGGATGGACAGTCCGATGGACTTGTGCAGTGCGTAGATGTCGATCTTGCGCGGCCCGTTGGGCAGGTCGCCCATGGTCAGGCCGAGGTAGGCCATCACCAGGATCAGCACCACGATGAGCCAGTGGAACAGTTGGCTGATCGCGCCCCAGCGCTCGTCGGTGTTCTTGAGGGTCATGGCGTCGGCTCCGGCGGTGGCGGGGGAGGCAGGATGTCGGTGTTGCGGTCGTCAGCCTTGCCGTCATGCGTGGCTTCGGCTTCGATGCGAAGGTCCACCTGGTCGCCGATCACCGACTTCCAGGCCGTGATGCCGAAATCGGCGCGGCTGATCGTCGTGGTGGCCGAAAATCCCACCGTACGACGGAACGGTGGCATCGGATGACGCTTGGCAGCGTTCAGCACGACATCGAGGACGATGTCGCGCGTGACGCCGCGTAAGGTCAGTTCACCGTGCGCCCGCGCATGTGTCGCATCGATGGGTTCCACGCGCGTCGACACGAAGTGCGCTTCGGGGTGGCCTTCGGCATCCAGCAGCGATTTCGCCAGCGTGGCCTTGTTCCAGTCCGCGTCGCCCAGGTCCACGCGCGCCAGCGGCACGCGTACGTCGACGCGCGCGCGGGTCCAGTCATCGGGATCGAAAGCGAGCGTGCCGGTGCTGCCCGAGACGGTCCCGATGCCGTTGGAGAAACCCGCGTGGCTGATGGCGAACATCACCCGCGTGTGCACCGGGTCCAACCGGTACTCGGCCAACGCGTCTCGCGCGGACACGGTCGCCGGCAACAAGGCTGCCAGGCAGAGGACGCGCAACAACAGGCAGCGGGAGGATGATCCGGGCATGGGAACGGATTCTAGGGGCCGGCCCATGAAGATAACCCGCTTGCGCGTGCAACGGTCCGTTGCGACGATGCCCGAGGGGCAATCAGGGAACGAGGGCGGGCAGGAATGGTGATGCGTGCGTGGTGGCTGTTGCTGCTGTGTCTGTTGTGCGCGTCCGCGCCGGCGACCGTGCCCGAGATTCCGCGCTTCCGCCTGCTCGGGGCGGGTGACGGCCTGCCTTCCACGACCATTCCTGCGCTCGCGCGTGATGGTGCCGGTTATCTGTGGGTGGCTACGTGGGATGGCCTGGCCCGCTACGACGGCGTCGGGTTCAAGGTGTGGCGCCACGATCCTGCCGACCCGGCGTCGCTGCCCGGCAACGTAGTGCAGGCGCTGCATATCGATGCCGCCGACCGGGTCTGGGTGGCGACGGAGAACGGCGGCCTGAGCGTGATGGGGAACGACCGCAAGGGTTTCCGGCACTATCGACGGGCCACCCATCCGCAGATGGGCAGCGACGATGTGTTCGCGATCACCAGCCGTGGCAGCGACATCTGGTTCGGTACATTCGGCGGAGGACTGCACAGGCTGTCGGCCGACGGTGGCATCACCCGGTTCACCGCGGAAGCGGGAGGGGCCGACGGCCTGCCATCGGACAGCGTGCTGTCGCTGGCTTTCGACGCCAAGGGCGTGCTGTGGATCGGCACCATGGGAGGCCTGGCACGCTATGACGGCCAGCGTGTGCAGCGGCTGGCGCTGCCCGGCGGCGACGCGCTGATCATCTATTCGGTGAGCGCCGACGCGGGCTCGGTATGGGTGGGCGCGTCCGATGGCGTGCATCGCTGGTTGCCGGAGGGCCGCTGGGTGTCGCCGCCATGGTCGCCGATGTTCGCGCGCCCCAACGCGCTGATCGCGATGGCCAGTGATGGCCAGGGCGAATACTGGCTGGCCAGCCAGGGCGGCCTGTGGCGGACCGAAGGCGACCGCGCGCCGGCACCGGTGAACTATGACGCGCAGAGCGTGGGCATCGGT
Source organism: uncultured Pseudoxanthomonas sp. (assembly GCF_946886695.1). The sequence goes on from NZ_CAMPJD010000042.1 coordinate 16,220, forward strand.
CGCGTGCTGCAGGCGGTGATCGCGTTGCCGGACGGCGGCCTGTGGGTGCCGGTACCGACACGCGGCCTGGCCTACCTCCGTTCGGACTGGAGGCGCATCGCCGCGTTCTCGCCGGCGCAGGGGCTCGGCGGCGGGCTTTATCGCGGCCTGTCGCAGGCGGGCGCCGACGGCCTCTGGATCGCCAGCAGCACGGGCAAGCTGGAGCGTCTGGATACGCGTCGTGGTCATGTCACGCCGATGCCGCACCATGCCGCTCTGCTGGCCGAACTGCGGCTTACCTCGGTGCTGGAGGACCGGCGTGGGCAGGTGTGGATCGGCCACCGCAATGGCCTGATCCGCACCGATCCGCATACCGGCGCGATGATGCAGTGGGCACACGAAGGCGGCGATGCCGTACCTGACAGGACGTCCATCGACTGGCTGGTCGAGGCAAAGGACGACACGGTGTGGCTGGTCACGCAGATGGGCAGCGTGCAGCAGCGGGATGCCGCCAGCGGGCGGGTACTGAGGACGATACGCAAGGAAGATGATGGCAGTGGCAGTCTTCCCGACATCGAGGGTATCGCGGTCGCTCCGAGTGGCCGTGTGTGGCTGGGAGGTGCGGAAGGCATGCTCCACTGGGATGCCGCCGCTGCCCGTTTCGTCGCCGTGCCTGCGCTGGGCAGCGAGCGCGTGTATGCGTTCGCATTCGAGCACGGCGACCGTCTCTGGCTGCATCGCATGTCGGGGGTGGAGGCATGGCGTCGCGATGTGGATGGCTGGGTGCGCGAACGACGGATCGGCGCGGCGGAAGGACTGCCGGCGGTCGAGTCCACGGGTCTCGCCGTGGATCCGCAGCGTCGCGTGTGGTTGGGGACGCGTCGTGGCCTGTTCCGCATCGACCCCAACCTGCGTGGTTCGCGCGCATTGCTGCGCAACTTCGGTGTGCGCGAAGGCCTGCTGAGCCAGGAGTTGAATGACCGCGGCATCTTGATGACCACCGACGGTCTGCTCGCCACGACCGCCGCGGACGGCTCGGTGGCATTGCTCGATACGCATCTGCCCGACCCGCGGCCGATAACGCCCAACCTGGTGCTGGACAGCCTGCAGGTGAGTCGAGGCGACACGGTATTGCACCTGCCACCGATGGCGTCGCTGGAACTGCGCCCGGAGGACCACGAACTGCTGGTAGGTACCCGCCTGCTGAGCTACGAGAATCCGCTGGGCAACCGGTATCGCTCCCTGCTGGAGGGATTCGACAGCGGCTGGACGGACCAGGGTTCCAGCGGCGAGCGCGTGTTCTCGACGCTGACGCCGGGCCGCTACCGCCTGCGGGTACAGGCGTTCGACGCCGCCGGCAACGCATCGGAGGAGCTCGTGCTGCCGGTGCATGTGCTGCCACCGTGGTGGCGCAGTACCTGGGGGCTGGTGCTGTTCGCCGTCATCGGCCTGCTCTTGCTGCTGGCGGCCGGCGCGGCATATCGCAGACGGGTGCGCCGCCGGAGCGCGTGGCAGCTGGCCGAGCACAAGCGCGAAGTGGCCGAGCAGGCCTCGCTGGCGAAGACGCGTTTCCTGGCCACGCTGGGGCACGAGATCCGCACGCCCATGACCGGCGTACTGGGCATGACCGAGCTGTTGCAGGCCACGCCGCTGGATGAGCGCCAGCAGGGCTACACGAATGCGATCCAGCGCGCGGGCACGCATCTCCTGCGGCTGGTCAACGATGCGCTGGACCTGGCCAAGATTGAGGCAGGCAAGCTGGAACTGCAGCAGATCGAATTCGACCTGCATGCGCTGATCGGCGACGTCGGTGCGCTGATGGGCCCGGTGGCGGGCAAGCGCGGGCTCGCCTTCCATCACGGCATCGCAGCGGGTGTCCCGCGCGTGGTGCGCGGGGATCCACTGCGATTGCGGCAGATCCTGTTGAACCTGCTGGGGAACGCCATCAAGTTCACCGAGGCGGGCCATGTATCGCTGCACGCGCTGCCGCTGGCGCCGCAGGGCGTGCGCCTGACAGTGGGCGATACCGGGCCGGGCATCAACGCCGAGCAGCAGATGCGGCTTTTCCGCCGCTTCGAGCAGGCAGAGGGTGCGCAGACCGCATCGCGCTACGGCGGCAGCGGGCTGGGCCTGGCGATCTGCCAGGAACTGGCGGTGGCGATGGGGGGACGCATCGAGCTGGAGAGCGCACCCGGCAAGGGCACGCGCTTCTTCGTCGATCTGCCCGCATTGAATGCAAGTGCTGGCGAACCCGTGCAGGCGCCGGCATCGCCCGTGGGCGCGCCGGCGCAGGTGAGGCCGCTGGACATCCTGCTGGTCGAGGACGACACGACAGTGGCGGACGTCGTGGCCGGGTTGCTGCGTGCACGCGGCCATCGCGTGCTGCATGCGCCCCACGGACTGGCGGCGTTGACCGAGGTCGCAGGTACCGCCTTCGACCTGGCATTCCTCGACCTGGACTTGCCCGGGTTGGATGGCATGGCGCTGGCGCAGCAGTTGCGGTTGCGCGGCGTGACCATGCCGTTGATCGCGCTGACCGCGCGCACCGATGCGGAGGCAGAGCCGCTCGCGCTGCAGGCCGGCTTCGACGACTTCATCCGCAAGCCGGTGACGGGCGACATGCTGGCCACGGCGATCGCATTGCTCCTCGAACATAGCGACGGGCCGGAGAAGGGAGAAGCGTCTTGAAGACCGTGAAATCCGTGATCGGCGTGCTGCTGGTACTTGCACTGGCACTGGCCGGTGCTGCGGCGGCCGAGACACCGCAGCCCCCGTTGCTGGGCGACTACATCACGGACAGTCGTGCGCTGTATCCACTGCGCGTGGGGGATTGGGAGGCGCTTGGGGAAAAACGTTACGAACAGCAGGAACTGGGCGTGTCGGTGCGCTATCAGGACACCCGCAAGCCGGACCGCTGGATGGATCTGTACCTGTATCCGGCTGGCGTGATGTTCGATCCGGCATTCGAGCGCGTGTTCAACCAGAGCGTCGACGAAATCGTGCAGATCGCGCGCGAACGCAACGCCGGCGACGTACGCCTGGGCGACGTGCGGACGCTCCCCCCGCAGCCGGTGGCAGGCGAGGGCATGCTGGGCGACTTGGCCGTCAAGGCGCGTTCGTTCGCGATGGAGATCCCGATGCGCGAGAAGCGGTACCGGTCCGCGCTCGCGATGACCGTGCGCGACCTGTACTTCATCAAGATCCGCTACAGCGTGGAGGCCGACAATACTTCCGACGAGGATGTGCAGGGGCAGGCGGAGGCCTTCCTTGCCGGCTTCGCCACGCAAGTGCGCGTGCTGAACACCGGGCGCTGCCGGCAGGTCCTGCAGGTCAGTCCGCTGCCGGCGGACGGCGTGCAGCCGGAGGCGGTGATGGCCAGCACGAACGACGGGCGCGAAGACGAAATGTGGATCGCCGACGACACCGTCTATCTTCGCCCGGCGGTGATCGCACGGGAGCAGGACGTGGCGCGGTTGCGGAGCGAGGCTCAATCGATCCGCGACGTGCTGCGCGGCCGGTGCGTGTCGCCTGAGATGATGGAGATCGCCGTGCCGGACGGCATGCGCGAAATCCGCTTCGAATACCGCTTGCCGCCGGAACGCTCGGACGGCACCACGCCGCGGTTGCGTGGACGCCGCACGGGCGTGGGGTGATCCTGCGCCCTCAGCGCAACGCGCGCACTTCGATCACCCCGAAAACAGGATCGTAGTAGAACCAGTCGCTGGCATGGTCCGCCAGCCACGCGATGCGCGCGCGTGAGGGCTGCGGCACGTGGCAGAGCAGGGCATGGCCATAGTCTTCGCCAGGGGCGGAGGGCGCGGGCGGAACATCCGACAGCAGGTCTTCGAGCGATCCGGGTTTTTCGCCCCAGCTGAGGCAGTCCGCATCGGCGCCGGTGCCCTCGGGCCAATCCATGCGTGCCCAAAATGCGTCACGGCCACGTGGCTGCAATCGATGCGCGTCGGATGTCGCTCCATCTGCCACCTGCAGCACCCGCCAGCGGTCGCCTGCCTGCTGCACGATCCACACCACGTCATCGGGGACTGCGGTCGCATCGTGACCATACCTGCCGATGAAGGCCGGTGGTTCGCCAGCATCGGCGAATGGGCACGGAATGGAGAACAGGAGCAGCAAGGCGAAGCGGCGCATGGGATCAGTCCGCCCAGGCTTCGACGTACAGGGTACGGGTGTCATCCTCCGGGTCGGCATGGATCCAGATGCCGCCGGCATCGCCGGCCGGGAGGTAAAGGCCGTCTTCCGCTTCCAGCATGGTGCACGCCGTGTTGACCGTTTCCTGTGCGGTAGCCTGTTCGCGGCAGGCGTCTTCGACGAACCGTCGCAGCGCGGGCGCGGCTGCGACATACGGCGTCGCCAGCACGTATTGATGGTCGCCCCAGCGCTGGGAATCCATCAGGCGTACCTCCGTCACCGGCTGGCCCGCCAACCGCACGCGCTCAGGATGCAGCAGCGCGCGTGCATTCACCGCTGTGAGCGGCTCACTCTGGTCATCGGCCACGGCGTCATCGCAGTCCAGTTCCACGCGGGCCACGCGCTGCCGCCATCCGGGCGCGAGTTCATCCAGGCGTCGCGCGCGGATGCGCTCACAGCCGGGCGTGGCACCCAGGGCATGCGTCGCGTGGTCGCCCGGCACCACCATCACCAATGCAGGAAAGTCACCCCCTGCGACATGCAGGAGGGGTGACGCGACCTTGTCCTCTGCGTGGGCGTGCGTGCCTGCCACCAGCAACAGACCGGCAGCGGCGGGTGCAAGCAGGGGGCGGCATTCCATTGCGTCACTCCGGCGGGAACAGGCGTGGATCAGCGTGCGCTGTAGGCGTGCACTTCGTCCACCAGCACCGCGACGTGGTCCGGGTTCATGTCCGGCGACATGCCGTGGCCAAGATTGAAGACGTGGCCCTCGCGCGAGCCACCGTTGCCGTCGCGGTAACTGTCCAGCGCGCGGCGGACTTCGCGACAGATCGCCTCGGGCGAACCGTACAGCGTGGCCGGGTCCAGGTTGCCCTGCAGCGCGACCTTGCCCTGCGTGCGACGCGCGGCCTCGCCCAGCTCGACCAGCCAGTCCACGCCCACGCCCTCGGCGCCGGTGGCGGCCAGGTCTTCGAGATAGGCGGCGGTGCCCTTGCCGAACAGGATCAGTGGGGTGCGCTCGGCGCCGTCACCGCGTTGCAGTTCCTGCGCGATGCGTTGCAGGTAGGGCAGGGAGAATTCACGGTACATCGCGGGCGACAGCACACCGCCCCAGGTGTCGAACACCTGCAGCGCCTGCGCGCCGGCGGCGCGCTGGGCGGCCAGGTAGGCGATCACGGCATCGGTGTTGACCGACAGCAGGCGGTGCAGGCCGGCCGGCTCGTTCAGCGCCATCGCCTTGATGCGCGCGAAGTCCTTGCTGCCACCGCCTTCCACCATGTAGCAGGCCAGCGTCCACGGGCTGCCGGAGAACCCGATCAGGGGTACCTTGCCGTCCAGCTCGCGCCGGATTACCCGTACCGCGTCCATCACGTAGCGCAGTTCGGTTTCCATGTCCGGCACGCCCAGCTTGGCCGCATCGGCGGCGCTGCGCACGGTGCGCTCGAACTTCGGGCCTTCGCCTTCGACGAAGTACAGGCCAAGCCCCATCGCATCGGGGATGGTCAGGATGTCGGAGAACAGGATGGCCGCGTCCAGGTCGAAGCGGCGCAGCGGCTGCAGGGTGACTTCGCAGGCGATATCGGGGTTCTTCGCCATGCCCAGGAAGCTGCCGGCTTCCTTGCGGGTGGCGCGGTACTCCGGCAGGTAACGGCCGGCCTGGCGCATCAGCCATACGGGCGTGCGGTCCACGGGTTCGCGGCGCAGGGCGCGCAGGAAGCGATCATTCTTCAAAGCGGTCATCGGGGGATCCGGAAAGGGTTACTTGGGCGCGTCGGCGCCGCGGGCGAACATCAGCTGGAAGCCGCGCTTGAGGTGGCTATCGCGGGCCTTCTCGAAGGCCGCATTTGCCTCGTCCTGCAGCAGGTATTGCTCACGCTTGAGCGCAGCACGACCGCCGATCTGGCCGGTTTCGCGCAACAGCTCCCAGCCCCCGAACAGGTCGGGCTGGAGGGTCAGCTGGACGTAGCGGGGCGCTTCGCCCGCGTCGGGGCGTTGCTGGAGGAAGACGCGCATGCCTGCATTTTAGCCGGACAGCACGGCCAGCACGCGGCTTTCGTCCACGTCCGGCACCACTTCGGCCTGGCCCAGCCCGCGCCACAGCACCAGGCGCAGGCGACCGGCCAGGTTCTTCTTGTCAAGGCGCATGCGCGCCAGCAGCGCCTCGGGTGGCAGGCCGGCCGGTATCCGGACCGGAAGCCCACAGGCCGCGAGCAGGGCTTCCAGACGGACGGTGTCGGTTGCCGGCGCCAGGCCCAGGTCGGCGGACAGCCGCGCCGCCAGCACCATGCCCACCGCCACGGCTTCGCCATGGTTGAGGTTGTCGTTGCCCAGGCCGCCGTAACCCTGTTCGGTCTCGATGGCGTGGCCGAAGGTGTGGCCGAAGTTCAGCAGCGCGCGCTCGCCCTTCTCCAGCGGATCGCGGGCCACGATCTCGGCCTTGTGCTCGCAGCTGGCGGCGATGGCCAGCGCCAGCGCTTCGCCATCCATTGCCAGCAGCGCTTCGCGTTCCTGTTCCAGCCACTGGAAGAAGCGCGCATCGCGGATGGCGCCGTACTTGATCACTTCGGCCAGTCCGGCGCGCAGTTCGCGCGGGGGCAGCGTCGCCAATACCCCCGTGTCGGCGAACACCGCGCGAGGTGGATGGAAGGCGCCGACCAGGTTCTTGCCCTGCGGGATGTCGACCGCGGTCTTGCCGCCCACCGACGAATCCACCATCGACAGCAGCGTCGTCGGCACCTGCACGCAGTCCACGCCGCGCATCCAGCACGCGGCGGCGAAGCCGGCCAGGTCTCCGACCACACCGCCGCCCAGTGCGACCACGCAGGCATCGCGGGTGGCGCCGAGCGTCGCCAGCGCCTCGATGGCGTGGCCGAAGTGGGCCAGCGTCTTCGACTCTTCTCCCGCAGGCAGGATGAACGTACCGATGGCCAGGTCCGTTCGCGCGGCATGCAATGCCTCGCGCACCGTGCCGGCGTACAGCGGCGCGACGATCGAGTCGCTGACCAGCAACACGTGGCGGCCGCGTACATGGCGCGCCAGTGCGGCGCCGTCGCCCAGCAGGCCCGGCCCGATGGCGATGGTGTAGGGAATCTCGCCGCCGACATCGACGGTGCGTGCGTGGTTCATGCGTTCTCTTCGATGGGCTGCCAGCGGTGCGCCAGCAACTGGGTCAGGCGGGCCGTCGCTTCCGGCGGCGTCAGGCCGTCGGTATCCAGGGCCAGGTCGGCGACGTCGCGGTACAGCGGTTCGCGCAGCGTGGCCATGTCCTGCAGCACCTGCTCGCGGTCGGGGCGCTGCAGCAGCGGGCGGTTGGTGCAGCGGCCGAGGCGCTTCAGTTGCGCTTCCACGCTGACCTGCAGGTAGACCACGTAGCCGCGTTGTTTCATCTGTATCCGATTGTCGGCATCCAGCACGGCGCCACCGCCGGTCGAGACCAGGCGGCCGCCGCCGGCCAGCAGTTCGCGCAGGACCGCCTTCTCGCGCTCGCGGAAGCCCGCTTCGCCGACATGCTCGAACAGGGTGGCGATGCTGGCGCCGGTGCGGTCCACGATGGCCTGGTCCGAATCGACGAAGACCAGCCCGAAGCGCTCGGCCACGCGCTTGCCGATGGAGGTCTTGCCGGCCCCGGTGGGGCCGACCAGGATCAGGTTGGGGGCCGGATTCATGATGCGCCAGATGCTAGCACTGCGAACGCATGGCGTGGCCTTAACACCCACGGGTCTACGGTAGCCGTCCGGCGCCGTGCCGGGGCAACCGAAGAGGGAAGCACCATGTCCGTCGCCAAGATCATCGAGGTCAATGCGTCGTCGAAGACCAGTATGGAAGACGCGGTGAAGGTCGGCCTCAAGAAGACCTCAGAGACCGTGAAGAACATCAAGGGCGCCTGGGTCAACGAGATCAAGGTCGTCACCGACGACGGCGGTAACGTCACCGAGTGGCGCGTCAACCTGCGGATCAGCTTCGTGGTGGCGTAAGGAGCAGTGCCGTTGTAGGAGCGACGTAAGTCGCGACCGCGGATAGGATGCGCACGGAAATCGCCTGGACCAGGAACAAATGCCAGCGTTTCATGCGCCGTCGGAGTGGTGGGCGTACGGTCGCGACTTACGTCGCTCCTACAAGGAGCGGCCGCCGCGCCTCATCCAGCGCTATCGTTCTGTCCGCGATCCCCGGCAGCGTCGCCAGCAGGTGCCGGCTGGTGCGCTCGTAGTGCTGGATGAAGCGGTCAAGCTGCGCGCGATCCATGCCGGTGCGGGCGCGATCGCGGGCGAGCATCGCCTGTTCCTGCTGCCATCGCCATGTCCGCACGATCCCGAAGCCCGGCGGCTGCAGAAACCACAGGGTGTCGATGCGCGACCACAGCGCGGGATAGTCGCGGCGCAGCGCATCATTGCAATGCCGGCGCCACACCCCGTCGGGATCTTCGTCGCGTTCGAGCGCATTGACCGGCGCGGACAGGGCGATGTCGTCCTCGGGCATGGCATTAAGGCACCAGCCTTCGAACAGCACCAAATCCACGCGTTCCGACAGGCGTGGCCATCCGGCCGTTGGCAGGCGGTCATCGGCCAGCTTGTCGAACCGCGGCAGTGCGATGTCCTCGCCGGCACGCAACGCATCCAGCACCTGGCCGCCGAGCGCCACGTCGTGCGTCCCTGGCGGCCCGCGCGTGGCGAGCAAGGGATGCACCTCCGCGGCAAGGCGCATGCGCTGGGCGCGGGTCAGATAGAGGTCGTCCAGCGACAGTACGGCCACGCGCAGGCCGGAGGCTTCCGCCTGCATGGCGATCTGATGGGCCAGCGTCGATTTGCCACTTCCCTGCAGGCCGGTGATGGCGAAGACCGGCGTACGTGCCGGCAATGCACGCGCGGCGGCCAGCGCCTCGCCGACGAGAACGTCGGGAAAGCCCTCGGGGTGCGTTGCCTGCGTCATCGCGCGACAATAGCGCATGCCCGGCACGCGGGCGCTGCCCTGACGACGCCATGACCGATCTGTACGCCGAAGCCCTCGCCACGTTCGCCACGCTCTTCGGCGAGGCCAAGTCGTCGGGCACCGAGATCGAGCCCAACGCGATGACGCTGGCCACCGCCACGCCGGACGGTCGTCCTTCCGCACGCACCGTATTGCTGAAGGCGTTCGACGAACTCGGCTTCGTGTTCTACACGCATACCCACAGCCAGAAGGGGCGCGAGTTGCACGACAACCCGTGGGCCGCTCTGCTGTTCCTGTGGCGCAGCCTGCGCGACGCCGGCATCCAGGTGCGCGTGGAAGGCACCGTCACGCCCGTCAGCGATGCGGAAGCCGATGCCTACTTCGCCTCGCGCCCACGCCAGAGCCAATTGGGTGCCTGGGCGTCGATCCAGTCCGAGACGCTGGATTCACGCGAGGCCTTCGAGACGCGCATGGCGGAGGTGGAGGCACGCTTCGCCGGTACCGACGTGCCGCGCCCGGACGGATGGAGCGGCTACCGCGTGGCGCCGGAAGCGATCGAGTTCTGGTACGGCGCCCAGTTCCGGCTACATGAGCGCTGGCGTTACGAATGCGATGCCGCCGGTGCGTGGAGCAAGCGGATGTTGTTTCCTTGAGCGATATCCGCATCGCCGCGGCCACGCGGGAGGACATCGCGGCATGGACCGCCCTGCGCCTGGCGCTGTGGCCCGATGCCGACCTTGCGGAACTGCGTGAGGAGGCGCTTGCCTGGGATGCCGCCTCGGCCGTCGCCCTGCTGGCTTTCGATGCCCACGGCTACGCGATCGGCCTGGCTGAAGCCAGTCTGCGGCACGACTACGTCAATGGCACTGACGGTTCGCCGGTGGGCTTCCTGGAAGGCTGGTATGTCGATCCTGCATGGCGCGGCCACGGCGTGGGACGCGCGCTGGCCGCAGAAGTCGAAGCCTGGACGCGGGCACAGGGCTGTGCGGAACTGGCGTCCGATGCGTTGCTCGACAACACCGCCAGCCATGCCGCGCACGCGGCCTGCGGTTTCGAGGAGACCGAGCGCGTGGTGTATTTCCGCAAGCGGCTGGACGATTGAACCATGGGCCCTCGACGTATCGTCTGCCTCACCGAGGAGCCCACCGAGACGCTGTACGCGCTAGGCGAGCAGGACCGCATCGTCGGCATCAGCGGGTTCACCGTGCGCCCCCCGCAGGCGCGCAAGGAGAAGCCGAAGGTCAGCGCATTCACCAGCGCGAAGATCGACGAAATCCTGAAACTCCGGCCCGATCTTGCCATCGGCTTCTCTGACATACAGGCCGACATCGCGGCCGAGCTGGTGCGGCAGGGCGTGGAGGTCTGGATCAGCAATCACCGCAGCGTGGACGGCATCGTCGACTACGTGCGGCGGCTGGGTGCCCTGGTCGGTGTCGCCGTGCGCGCCAACGAGTATGCCGATGCGCTGCAGCACGGGCTGGATGACGTACGTGCGCAGGCCGCGCGCCTGCCACGCCGGCCGACGGTCTACTTCGAGGAATGGGACGAACCGCAGATCACCGGCATCCGCTGGGTGTCGGAACTGATCGGCATCGCCGGCGGTGACGACGTGTTTCCGGAACTGGCCAAGGAGTCGCTGGCGAAGCACCGCATCCTCGCCGATGGCAGCGAGGTCGTCCGGCGCGCGCCGGACATCATCCTCGGCTCGTGGTGTGGCAAGAAGTTCCGCCCCGACAAGGTCGCGGAACGGCCGGGTTGGGATGCGATTCCCGCCGTGCGTGACGGCGAACTGCACGAGATCAAGTCGCCGCTTATCCTGCAGCCGGGACCGGCCGCGCTGACGGATGGTGTGCGGGCGATCGCGGCGATCGTGCAGGCGTGGGCGGCGCGGCGCGGCGCGTCAGAGGGGGAGTTTGCCTTTGGACACCCATTTGTGGGAGCGACGTAAGTCGCGATGAAGCACCGCGGCGGCCTATCGCGACTTACGTCGCTCCCACAGGTTTTCCTTTGCCTCAGAAATTCCGCTGGAGCTTCACCGTCTCGGTTCGCCCGCCGGCCGTCACCACGATTTCGAAACGGTAGGAGTTGCGCGGCGAGATGCGCGCCGTGCCTATATGGTCCGCGTAGCCGCCGGCGTCGACCTTGCGCAGCGTGATGGCCTGCCGCGCGCCGGACAGGTCGTGCGCGGTGACGCTGACGTCGCCCTCCGCATCGACTTCTTCCCCACCGTCCACGGTGCGCAGCGCGACCAGCACCAGCGCCGTGCCGGCGTCGCGTGGCACGCCGTACTGCCTGGCGACCGCCTCGCTCAACGCCAGCGTCGGCAGCGCGTTGTAGCGCACGCGCAGGGTGCCGAAGTCGGCCTCGGCCGGCGTGGCTTGCACGAACTCCGCGGTGCGCGGGGCCTCGCCGCCGGAGCAGGCGGACAGCAGGACCAGGGCGAGCGGGGCGGCGAATCGTTTCATGTGCATGGGGGATGTGGGCCTGGGTAGCGTACGACGTCGGGAAGGAGGCGGATGCAGGCTCAGTCGTTCGCCGCAGACAACTCGCCGCCACGCACGGTGGCGGCGTGCACGGCCTGTGCCACCAGCGTTTCGAAGCCGCCCGCCTGGAAGGTCTCGATGGCCGCCTGCGTGGTGCCGTTGGGGGAGGTGACGCGACGGCGCAGCTCGGCCGGTGTTTCGCCGCTCTCGGTCAGCATGCGCGCCGCGCCCAGCACGGTCTGCAGCACCAGCGTACGTGCCGCTTCGTCGGACAGGCCTTCCGCCTTCGCCGCCGCTTCCATCGCTTCGGCGAGCAGGAAGACATACGCGGGCCCGCTGCCCGATACGCCTGTGACCGCATCCATCGTGGCCTCTGCCTCGATCCACACGGTCGGACCTGCGGACGACAGCAGCAGCTCGGCGCGCTGCCGACCCGCCGCATCGACTTCGCTGCTGGCATGCAGCCCGGTGACACCGGCACCCAGCAGGGCAGGCGTGTTGGGCATGCTGCGTACCACCGGCACGCCTCCGCCCAGCCAGCGTTGCATCTGCGTGGTCGTGATGCCGGCCGCGATGGACACGGCGAGCGGGCGCTGTGACTGCGCCAGCGGTGCGAGGCCTTCGCACACCGCGCGCATCACCTGCGGCTTCACCGCGAACAACCAGGTATCGGCGCCGTAGGCCGCTTCCGCCGCCTCGGCGAAGACCTGCACACCGAAATCCGCAGCCAGTGCGGCGCGCGGAGCTTCGGCAGGTTCCGCCACGCGGATGCGCGAGGGGTCCGCGCCGCGCTTGACCAGGCCGCCGATCAGGCTGCGCGCCATGTTGCCGCCGCCGATGAAGGCGAGCGGATGCGTCAGCAGGGGGGAAGTGTTCGAGCGGGTCATGGAGTGGAGCCTCGTGGAAGTGGCGGGTTGGGGCGCGGCATCAGACGGTTCGCGCCGGTCGCGCGCCGAACAGTGCGGTGCCGATGCGGACCATCGTGGCGCCATGCGCGATGGCCTGTGCGAAGTCGTCGCTCATGCCCATCGACAGGGTATCGATGCCGGGGTATCGCGACGCCAGCGCGTCCTGCAGCGATTTCATGCGGCTGAATGCAGCGGCGCGTGCGGCCGGGTCCGGATGCGGCGCGGGAATCGCCATCAGTCCACGCAGTCTCAAGCCAGGCGCGGCGGCAATGGCATCGGCCAGGGCCGTGACGTCGTCGGGATGGCAGCCGTGCTTGCTCGCTTCGTCGTCGATGTTCACCTGGATGAGCACGTTCAGCGGTGGGCGATCCGTAGGCCGATAGCGTGACAGGGCGCCGATCAATCTGTGACGGTCTACCGTTTGCACCCAGTCGAAGATGCGCGCGGCGATCTCGGCCTTGTTCGATTGCAGGTGGCCGATGAGATGCCATTCCAGCCCCATGCCGGCCAGTTCGCCGATCTTCGCCTGCGCCTCCTGCACGTAGTTCTCGCCGAAGGCGCGCTGCCCGGCACGGGCCAGTGCGGCCACGGCGGCGGCGGGATGCAGCTTGGACACGGCCAGCAGATCGGGTGCTGGCCGATGGGCGGCATCTGCTGCGTTTTCAAGACGTTGCAGGGTCTCGCTGAAAGCGTCGGCGAGCATGTTCATCCAACCATTGGCGGGAACGGCAAGGGCGCTATACTGCCCTTCGGGGAAGTAACGTTCCAGTTCGCAGCAACTTGGGGAAGCAGCGTCATGGATATCGCCGAACTCTTGGCGTTCTCGGTAAAGAACAAGGCATCGGACCTCCACCTGTCAGCCGGCCTGCCGCCGATGATCCGTGTGGACGGCGACGTACGCCGCATCAACATCCCGGCGCTGGACCACAAGCAGGTGCACGCGCTGGTCTACGACATCATGTCGGACAAGCAGCGGCGCGACTTCGAGGAATTCCTGGAAGTCGACTTCTCGTTCGAGATCCCGTCGCTGGCGCGCTTCCGCGTCAACGCGTTCAACCAGAACCGCGGTGCGGGTGCGGTGTTCCGTACCATTCCCTCGGAAGTGCTGACCCTGGAAGACCTGGGGTGCCCGCCGCTGTTCCGCGAGCTGATCCAGCAGCCGCAGGGCCTGATCCTGGTCACCGGCCCGACCGGTTCGGGCAAGTCGACCACGCTGGCGGCGATGATCGACCACATCAACAAGAACGAATACGCGCACATCCTCTCGGTCGAGGATCCGATCGAGTTCGTGCACACCTCGCAGAAGTGCCTGATCAACCAGCGCGAAGTGCACCGCGATACGCATGGCTTCAACGAGGCGCTGCGTTCGGCCCTGCGTGAAGACCCGGACTACATTCTGGTCGGCGAGTTGCGCGACCTTGAAACCATCCGCCTGGCGCTGACCGCCGCGGAGACGGGCCACCTGGTGTTCGCCACCCTGCATACCAGCTCGGCGGCCAAGACCATCGACCGCGTCATCGACGTGTTCCCCGCCGGCGAGAAGCCGATGGTGCGTTCGATGCTGTCCGAATCGTTGCGTGCCGTCATTTCGCAGGCGCTGCTGAAGAAGATCGGCGGCGGCCGTACTGCCGCGTGGGAAATCATGGTGGGCACGCCCGCCATCCGCAACCTGATCCGCGAGGACAAGGTTGCGCAGATGTACTCGTCCATCCAGACCGGCCAGAACTACGGAATGATGACCCTGGACCAGCATCTGCAGGATCTGGTGAAGCGCAGCCTCATCACCCGGCAGCAGGCCAAGGAATACGCGAAGGACAAGCGTCTGTTCGAGTAAGGCCAGTAATTCGTGATTCGTGATTTGTGATTCGTCAATAGCCGGGGTTCTGATGCGGTGATGCACAGTGGATCGTCAAGGCAATGGCTCTTGCGAATCACGTCTCACGTCTCACGAATCACGGCTCCGAAAGGAGCCACCCATGAGCACCATCGATTTCACCTCGTTCCTCAAGCTGATGGCGCACCAGAAGGCGTCGGACCTGTTCATCACGTCCGGCATGCCGCCATCCATCAAGGTGAACGGCAAGATCTCGCCGATCACGCAGACGCCGCTGACATCGCAGCAGTCGCGCGACCTGGTGCTGAACGTGATGACGCCGTCGCAGCGCGAGGAGTTCGAAAAGACCCACGAGTGCAACTTCGCGATCGGCGTAGCCGGCGTGGGCCGCTTCCGTGTCAGCTGCTTCTACCAGCGCAACCAGGTGGGCATGGTGCTGCGTCGTATCGAGACGCGCATCCCGACCATCGAAGAGCTGAACCTGCCGCCGGTCATCAAGACGCTGGCCATGACCAAGCGCGGCATCATCATCTTCGTCGGCGCCACGGGCACGGGTAAGTCCACCTCGCTGGCGGCGATGATCGGCTACCGCAACCAGAATTCCACCGGCCACATCATCACCATCGAAGACCCCATCGAGTTCGTGCACAAGCACGAGGGCTGCATCATCACGCAGCGCGAAGTGGGCATCGACACCGACAGCTGGGACGCAGCGCTGAAGAACACGCTGCGCCAGGCGCCGGACGTGATCATGATCGGCGAAGTGCGCACCCGCGAGGGCATGGACCACGCCATCGCCTTCGCCGAAACCGGCCACTTGGTGCTGTGCACGCTGCACGCCAACAACGCCAACCAGGCGATGGACCGCATCATCAACTTCTTCCCGGAAGACCGCCGCAACCAGTTGCTGATGGACCTGTCGCTGAACCTCAAGGGCGTGGTCGCGCAGCAGCTGATCCCGACCCCGGATGGCAAGAGCCGGCGCGTGGCGATGGAGATCCTGCTGGGCACGCCGCTGGTGCAGGACTACATCCGCGAAGGCGAGGTGCACAAGCTGAAGGAAGTGATGAAGGAGTCCACCAACCTCGGCATGAAGACCTTCGACCAGGCCCTGTTCGAGCTGTACCAGGCCGGCGAGATCAGCTACGAGGACGCACTGCGTTTCGCCGACTCGCAGAACGAAGTGCGCCTGCGCATCAAGCTGGCCCAGGGCGGCGACGCCCGCACGCTGGCGCAGGGCCTGGATGGCGTGGAGATCGCGGAAGTCAGGTGATTTCGCGCAACACGCGTCAAACGGAAGGGGCGGGCGACCGCCCCTTTTTCGTGGGCGATCGCCTGCCCGCAAGGACCTCCGGCACCCGCAAGTGTTGACTTCCGGCACCTCATTGCGCGATGGCTGGATCCGATGATGTGCGGGAACCGACGCGATGTCGGCCTCTCCAGGACCCTTGCCCCATGACGCATATCCTCGCCCACACGCCCCTCTGGGTCTTCGGCCTGTTCTTCGGTCTGGTCTATTTGGGCTCTGTCCAGAGCAGGACGCGCCAGGTCTCCCGCAACCGGCTGATCGTGCTGCCTATCGCCATGCTGGCCTGGTCGGTGTACTCGGTGTGGTGGACTTTCGATGCCCACCTCACGGCGCTGTCTGCATGGGCCTGCGGCTGGGTCGCCGTGGTGGCCATCTCCCTGGTGCGGGCGCCGTCGCGCCGTGCGTCCTACGACGCATCGACGAAGCAGTTCACGGTGCCGGGCAGCTGGGTGCCACTGGCGCTGATGATGGGCATCTTCTTCTTCAAGTACGCGGTGGCCGTGATTCATGCAATGAAGCCGGGCGTTCTCGATACGACCACGGCCGTTTTCGTGGTGGCAGGCGTGTACGGATTCTTTAGCGGCCTGTTCATGGCGCGAGCGCTGCGTATGCTTGGGGGTGATGAAGCTGCCGCGCCTGGTGGAGCGGAACGCTTGACGGCGAACGGGTAGGATGGGAGGCGGCGCTTAGCTCACCCCTCCTGCGAGCACCATGCTCGCGCCACGCATAATCTATGCAAGTGTCGTCCAGATGGAAGTGCCCTCACCCGAAGACGTTGCGTCGCGTTGGATCGAGAAGTGGAACGTCGATGTGCGTGAGCACACGGGGGAATCTGACGGCTACGATCTGGACTTTGAACTCCCGTTCCAAGATCCGAGACTTTGCCTGGACGCTATCCTGCGGGTCCTGTCCCGCATCCCTTCTGATTCTGCGGACAGGCATTTCCAAGTCCTGGCCGCCGGCCCGCTGGAAGACCTGCTGGTGCATCACGGTCAGGCCATGATCGACGAGATCGATGTTCTGGCGCGACGCAGTCCGTCGTTCCGAATGCTGTTGAACGGCGCCTGGACCTCGCGGATCGATTCGGCCGTCGTCGAGCGGCTGGTCAAGTACCGGAGCGTGCAATGGTGAAGGCAATACGCAGGATGGGTTGAGCCGAAGGCGATACCCATCACAAAGATGCCGATGATGCAGCGCAGATGGGTATCGCCTTCGGCTCAACCCATCCTACAAAGGGCTTCAGCCCCTCATGCTACCGGTCTCCAACCACCGCTGGTGCCACGACAGCGCCTCTGGCAGCAGGTGCGGGGTGTGCTTGCCGTAGCTGTGATGCAGGGCGCGGTCGAAGTAATCCTGCAAAGCGTCGCGGTAGTCGGGATGCGCGCAGTTGTCGATCAACAGGCGGGCGCGTTGTTTGGGCGTGAGGCCGCGCAGGTCGGCGAGGCCCTGTTCGGTGACGATCACCGAAACGTCGTGCTCGGTGTGGTCCACGTGGCTGACCATGGGCACCAGCGCGGAGATGCTGCCGCCCTTGGCGGTGCTCGGGCTGAGGAACACCGACATGAACCCGTTGCGGGCGAAATCGCCCGAGCCGCCGATGCCGTTCTGGATGCGGCTGCCCATCACGTGGGTGGAATTGACGTTGCCGTAGAGGTCGGCCTCGATCATGCCATTCATGCCGATACAACCCAGGCGTCGCACGAGTTCGGGATGGTTGGACATCTCCTGCGTGCGCATGATGATGCGCTCGCGGTAGAAGGCGATGTCGCGCTTGAACGCTTCGTTCGCCTCCGGGCTGAGGGCGAAGCCGGTGCACGAGGCGACCTCCAGCACGCCTTCGCGCAACAGATCGAGCATGCCGTCCTGGATGACCTCGGTGAATGCGGTCAGGCCGCGGAAGCCGCTCTTCGCCAGGCCGGCCAACACCGCGTTGGGGATGTTGCCCACGCCGGACTGCAGGGGTAGCAGGTTCGGCGGCAGGCGGCCGAGCGTGACTTCGTGCTTGAGGAAGTCGATCAGGTGTCCGGCGATCCGCTCGCTGGTGCTGTCGATAGGCGTAAAGGGGCTGTTGCGGTCCGGGCCATGCGTGCGTACCACGGCGACGATCTTGGCCGGGTCGCAACGCAGCGCGGTGTCGCCGATGCGGTCGCGCACGTGCTCCAGCGGGATCGGCTTGCGGTGCGGCGGCAGCGCGGTGCCGTAGTAGATATCGTGCATGCCGTCGACGCCGGCGGGCTGCCAGTCGTTGACCTCCACGATGACCTTCTTCGCCAGGTCCAGCCAGGTCTTGTTGTTGCCGACCGAGGTCGATGGCACCAGCGTGCCGTCTTCGCGGATGGCCGAGACCTCGATCACCGCCGTGTCGATGGGGCCGTAGAAGCCGAACCACACGTGCTGCGCCACGTGGCTGAGATGGATGTCGATGTAGTCCAGCGTGCCGTCGTTGATGCGCTTGCGTGTGTCCGGGTCACTCTGGAACGGCATGCGCAGGGCGATGGCATCGGCCTTGGCGAGCGCGCCGTCCAGTTCCGGCGCGGTCGAAGCGCCGGTCATCAGCTTGATCTGGAAGGGGAGGCCGGCGGCGTGCGCCTGTTCGATGCGCGCGGCCAGCGCCAGCGGCACGGCCTTGGGGTAGCCGGAGCCGGTGAAGCCGCTCATGGCGACGGTCTCGCCGGGCTGGATGAGGCTTGCGGCGTGTTCGGCGCTGATCACGCGGTCGCGCAGGCCGGCGTGGCGGATACGGTCTTCGTGCATCGGGATGGGCATCAACGGGCGAAATGGGGATTATCGCCCCGCAGGATACGGGCGTCGGCTCACGCGCGGATTGCGCCGGATCAATGTCCTGCCGCGATCATCCATGGCGGCCGTTGCTTCGAAGCGCGGCGGAAGGCCGGGCAATCCTCGCGGTGCGCACCGGGCAGGTAGCCCAGGCTCATCAGGAACTCGTTGGTGATCTCGCCGCCGGTGAAGCGGAAGGTCTTCTTGAACAGCTTGATCCAGTCGGCCTTCGGCAACGGATGGTGGGCGTCCAGCCACGCGGCGAATCCGCCGTGGGTCGTCCGCAGCTGCCGGATGACCTGTGCGTTGTGGATCGCGGCCTCGACCTTCAGCCGGTTGCGGATGATGCCAGCGTCCGCCATCAGCCGGGCGCGGTCCTTCTCGCCATAAAGAGCCACCGTGTCCACGTCGAAGCCGCTGTAGGCGGCGCGGAAGCCCTCGCGCTTCTTCAGCATCGTCTCCCAGCTCAGGCCGGCCTGGTTGATTTCCAGCAGCAGGCGCTCGAACAGGACCGCTTCGTCGCGCTGCGGGAAGCCGTACTCGCGATCGTGGTAGGGGCCGTGCAGCGGGTGGCCGGGGGCGATGTCGCAGTATCCAGACATGGGGAACGGGGTCGAGCGGGGATTCCCGATTCTAGGCGGTCTTGCGGACAGGAACCGCCCGCGCGCGTCCGGGCTAGAATGGCGGCCATGCACGATGCCGCCACACCCCTGGCCAACCAGTTGCTGATCGCCCTGCCGGCGCTGGCAGATCCCAATTTTGCACGCAGCGTCACGCTGATCTGCCAGCACGATGACGAAGGCGCCATGGGCGTGGTCGTCAATCGCCCATCGGAGTACACGCTGGGTGAAGTGCTTCGGCAGATGAACCTCGCTTCCCACGATCCGCAATTGGACGACCAGGTCGTGCTGGCGGGCGGGCCGGTGCATCCGGAGCGTGGCTTCGTGCTGCATGACGATGCGCGCGCGTGGGAGTCCACGCTGGAAGTGGCGGACGGTCTGTACCTGACCACCTCGCGCGACATCCTGGAAGCGATGGCGGTGGGCGAGGGTCCGGCCAATGCCGTCATGGCGCTGGGCTGTGCCGGCTGGGGGGCGGGCCAACTGGAATACGAATTGGGCGAGAACAGCTGGCTGACGGCGCCCGCCGATGTCGAGCTGCTGTTCGCGCTGCCGCTGGAGCAGCGTTGGCAGGCGGCAGGCCAGCGGATCGGCGTGGACATGACGCGCCTGACGGACTACAGCGGCCACGCATGAGCCCGTGCCTGCGCCCGCAGACGTCGTCTCCACAGCACCCGGTGCAGGATGGCGCACGCGTGATCGAACGGAGGCAGATGGCATGAAGCTGGATGGCACCGTACTGGGATTCGACGTGGGCGCCCGCCGCATCGGCGTGGCGGTGGGCAGCGCGTTCGGCACCGGCGCGCGTGCGCTGGCGGTGATCGACGTGCATGGCCACGGGCCGGACTGGCCAGCGATCGACAAGCTGCATGCGGAGTGGAAGCCCGATGGCCTGGTGGTCGGCGATCCGATGACGCTGGACGGCGGCGACCAGCCCATCCGCAAGCGCGCGCATGCCTTCGCCCGCGAACTGCGCGCGCGCTACAACCTGCCGGTGGTGCTGGTGGACGAACGCACCAGTTCCGTCGAAGCCTCGCAGCGCTTCGCGCTGGACCGCGCCGAAGGCCGCAAACGCCGTCGCGACGCGGTGGCGCTGGATGCCGTCGCAGCGGCCGTGATCATCGAACGCTGGCTGGCCGCTCCCCAGGATGCGACCCAGTTGACCTGATTCTTCCCTGACGAAACTCCATGACTTCCCAACTTGATCCGGATGGACGCCTGCGTCACCTGCTGACCCTCGAGGGCTTGCCCCGCGAAACTCTCTGCCGCCTGATCGACCGTGCCGGCCAGATCCGCGATGCCGCGCTCGGTCGCACGCCGCGTCGACAGGTCCTGGACGGCACGACGGTCTGCACGCTGTTCTTCGAACCGTCCACGCGCACGCGCAGTTCGTTCCACATCGCCGCGCAGCGACTGGGCGCGGACGTGCTGAACTTTGACGCATCCACCTCGTCCACGCGCAAGGGCGAGACCGCGCGCGACACCCTGCGCAATCTGGAGGCGATGGGGGTGCGTGGCTTCATTGTCCGCCACGCCGACGACGGCGCAGTCGCGGCGCTGGCCGGCGAGGCGGGCGAGGGCACGGCCTTGATCAACGCGGGCGACGGTCGCAGCGCGCACCCCACCCAGGGCTTACTGGACGTGCTGACGATCCGCCAGGCCAAAGGTGCCGATTTCTCGCGCCTGAAGGTACTGATGGTTGGCGACGTGAAGCATTCGCGCGTGGCGCGCTCGGACCTGCATGCGTTGCGCACGCTGGGTGCCGGCGAGATCCGTGTGTGCGGACCGCAGTCGCTGCTGCCCGACGATGGCACCTTGGCGGGCTGCGAGGTGGGGCAGGATGTCGACGCCATGCTCGAAGGCGTGGACGTGGTGATGATGCTGCGCCTGCAACGCGAACGCATGGAAGAAGGATTGGTGGCCTCGCTTGAGGACTACCACCGTGACTACGGCCTGACCACGACACGACTTGCGCGCGCAGCGAAGGATGCCGTGGTGCTGCATCCCGGCCCGATCAACCGCGGTGTGGAGATCACCGACGAGGTCGCCGACGGCCCGCAGTCGCTGGTGCTGCGCCAGGTCAGCAACGGGGTCGCCATCCGCATGGCGGTGCTGGAAATGCTGCTGGCGTAAGGCGACGCTTTCACAGGCCCGACGCATTCCGGTCGGCCCTGAAGGGCCTCCTACAGGCGTTGAGGCTTACTCCGCTGCCGCGACCACCCGGTTCTTGCCGGCCTGCTTGGCCTGGTACATGGCGCGGTCCGCGCGGGCGAGCAGTTCGTCCTGTGATTCGCCCGGCAGCCAGCGTGCGACGCCGGCGCTGAACGTCGCCACGATGCCGCGGCCTTCGTAGACCAGCGGCTTGTGCGCCAGCCGGTCGCGCAGGCGTTCGAGTGTGCCCATCGCTTCCAGGAAGCTGGTGTCCGGCAACAGCAGTACGAACTCTTCGCCCCCGAAACGTGCCACGGCATCGCTCGCGCGCAGGGTGGCGCGCGCCAACGCCACGACGTGGCACAGCGCCGCGTCGCCCCCGAGGTGGCCATGGGCGGCGTTGATGTGGCGGAAGTCGTCGAGGTCCAGCAGCGCCAGGCTCAGCGTCTGGCCGCCGCGCAGTGCGCGCACCGACTCGCGCTTGAACAGTTCGTCGAAGCCGCGCCGGTTCAGCGCGTCCGTCAGCTGGTCGACCCGCACCAGTTCGGAGACCGATTGCAGTTCCTGTTCGAGGTTCATGACGCGCCGCTCGGCTTCCTCCACCTCGCGGCGTGCTTCCATCAGGCTGTCGCGCGCGCGCAGGGCCTGTGCCTGCACCCGTGCGGTGTCTTCCAGGATGTCCTCCATCCGCTTGCCCAGCTCGGCGATGCTGCGGCTGTCGCGGATGGCCTGCGCGTGGAAGCTGATGCGGTCGTGGTACTCACCGGTGCTGCTGGCCATGCCGTCCAGCCGCTCGACGAAGGTCACCATCATGTCCTTCATCGAGGCTTTGGACTCGGCCAGTCCCTGTTTCAGCAGGCCCTGCTTGTAGATGACTTCGCGCAGCCCCGCGCGCGTCTGTTCCAGCGCGGTGCGGTCCAGCGGGCCGGAAAGCAGCTGGCGTACCGCGCCGATCTGGTCCTGCAGCCAGCTGCCGTCCTCGATCAGTTCGCCGACGTTCTCCAGCAACAGGTCGAACAGGCTGCGCATCAGTTCCTGCGCATCGTTCACTTCGTGCGTGCGCAGGCCGACCTGGCGGCAGAGTTCCTTCATGTCGTGGCCGAGCTCGGCCAGCGGCTGGGCGGGCTGCCAATG
Organism: uncultured Pseudoxanthomonas sp.; assembly: GCF_946886695.1. Next base: position 38,491 of record NZ_CAMPJD010000042.1, read on the forward strand.
GCGTACGCGATCGGCCAGGGCGTGCGCCTGCGGCAGCAGTGTGGTGTCGTCACGCAGCAGGTGTTCCATGCCGCCCACCAGCAGGTGGTGCAGCAGGTCGCGCAGCTGTTCGGCTTCGCCGGACAGCGGTTCGTCCTGGATTGTGCGGATGTACTTGTCGACCAGTTGCCGCATGGCGCGCCCGTAGCGCGGCCAATCGGCGTCGGCATGCGCGGATTGCAGGCGCTCGCCCATGCCGTGCAGTTCGCCCGGCAGACCGGCGACGCCGTCGGCGAACGCGGACAGCAGGGTGCCGGGCTCTTCCGCATGGGCGAACAGCGCCTGCAACTGCGCGCTGCTGATGGCGGTCCCCGGACGGGCCGGCGGGGTGGTGGCAAGTTCACGCGACGTCGGTGTGGCTGCCTCGCGGCGGCGTGGCCACAGCCGGCGGAAGCCGCCCGCAATACCGGAGTTTTCGTCGGCCACGTCAGCCATTCAAGTCGCTCGCACGGCCATGGGCGGATGCCCGTCGGCCACCAGGGGATGCCGGGTTATCGGCTGCAATGGGCCGCGGTTGAGGGTCGGTGGTATCCGCAGGAGGTGGGGGCGCGCGAAGCGTGACGCAGGAGGCGCCAGTGAGGCATCAGCCGGCATCCGGGGGGCAGCGGACCCGGGCTTCCTCGATGATGGCCAGTTGGGCCATGGCCTCGCCGTGGCCCATCGCCGCCGCGGCACGCACCTGGTCCAGAGTCGGGTGGGAGACGATCAGCAGCAGGTTGCCGCACTGCGGACAGGCGTAATCGGTGACCGCGTCGTGCAGTTCCATGGCCATCGCACGGCTGTCGCCCTGCCAGTTGCAGGGGCAAGGCAGCTCGCGCTCACGCCAGCCGGCGCTGAAGTAGTCGGTGACGAGTTCGGCCACGGCTCAACGTCCGCGGCGTTGTTCGAACAGCCATTCCCACATCGGGGCGTAAGCGTAGGTGGCGTCCCAGCTGTTGTGGTTGGCATCGGGGAATTCGGTGTAGCGCGCGTCGCGTGCGCCGGCGGCCTTGAGCGCGGCGTCCATGCGGCGCGACTGGGACGGCGGCACCACATCGTCCTTGCCGCCATGGAAGATCCACACCGGCACGTCCTTCAGGCGCTGCGCCGCGGCCGCGAACGGGCTGGTCGCACCCGCCACGCTATGTGCGCTCATGGTTGGACGGGCGTCGGTCCAGTCCACGGTGATGCCTCCGCAGATCGGCACCAGCGCGGCGAAGCGCGTCGGCTGCTGCAGCGCCAGTTCCCAGGTGCCGTAGCCGCCCATCGAGATGCCGGTCAGCGAAACGCGGTCGGGGTCTCCGTTGAATTCGGCAATCGCGGCATCCAGCGTGGCGAAAGCGATGGGGCCGGCGGATTCGGTCCACTCGGTGTCGTCGGGCGCCTGCGGAAACACCACCACGCCCGGGAAAGTATCGGCGTGCTGGCGCAGGTAGGGTCCCAGGCCGGCCATCGTCTGCTTCACGCCATCGCTGCCACGCTCGCCGGAGCCGTTGAGGAACAACACCACAGGCGGCTTGCCGCTGCGGAAGCGCGCGGCAGGCACGAATACCTGGTAGCGGTAGGTCTTGCCTTCGAGTACGACCTCGCGCGAGACGAATTCGCCGGTCGGGTTCATGCGGGAGGTCGTGGTACAGGACGTCATAAGGATCAACAGCAAACCCAGGCAGGCGGTGGCAAGAGAGCGCATGGTGGTCGCAATCGAAGGGGAATGGGCGGCAGCATAACCCGATGGGGAAAGGGGGCGCCTGATCGTCCGGACTACGTCACCGTTCCGGATCGGCTGGCGGCATGTCGTCCCGCATCCGCATGAAGCGGGCGAAGCGCGGCAGTCCGGTCGACGTCAGGCCGTTGTAGCGATAGGTCAGCCACGCCCCCACCGGTGGTGGCTTGGCCCGCTGGGCATCGGTGAAGCCGGTGCCGATGCGGAAGTAGCGCCCGTGGGGCGTGCGCACCTGCAGCGCGCCCATCATCCCGACGTATTTGCCTTTGCCCGGCAGATGCGCGACGACTTGCGCCTCGGCGTCCTCATGGGGTTTGTACTTGAGCAGGTCTTCACTGCGTCCGGCGCGATAGCGCGCGTCGCGTCGATGCAGCATCAGGCCCTCGCCGCCGGCGGCGACCACGCGGGCCAGTTCTGCGTCCAGTTCGGCCCGGGTGTCGAGGCGTTGCTGCGGGATCATCGCCAGGTGCGCGTTGCGTGCCGTCGACACCAGGCCGCGCATGCGAACGACGCGTTCCGCAAACGGCCCAGGGTGCGCAGGCAGGTCAAAGACCATGAAGCGTACATCGCGCCACGCCTGCGCATCGGTTCCCACGCGGCGGACGAGGGCGCTGATGTCGTCAAAGCGGCCGCGTGCGATCCACAGCTCGCCGTCCATGGGTTCGGCAGACCAGCCGCGAGTGAACGTGGCCGGTGCCGCAATCCGCGCGCCGCCACGCGTCCACAGTGCCCGGCCATCCCAGCGGGTACGCACGCCGTCCAGCTTCTCGCTGACAAGGAAGGTGCTGACCGGCACACCGTCGCGATAGGAGGTTGCCAGCATCGGCTCGGGAGGCGGGGCCGAAAAGGCGGGCCAGACCAGCAGGTACAGCAGGGCAGTGAGGAGCAGGCGCATGGCGGCGAGCCGAGGGGAGGAAGGTCAGCGTCGCGCGCAGGGTTGATCGTCGGGATCAGCGCACATCGCGGTGGCCTGTAGGAAAGCACCCCGCGAGGTGATCACTCAGATCAGCAGGATCAGCGTGGTCGGGCCGAAGAAACGGAAGATGCCCACGGGGCTGGATTCATGACCTCGTCCAACACCACGTGATCAACGCGATGCCATGCAGGACCACCATCGTCCAGAACGCGACGCGGTAGTCGGCCTTGCGCGATTTGTGCTGCAGCGTCAGTTGCGCGATCCACGCGCCGGGCCAGCCGCCGGCGAGTTCGAGCAGGTGCAGGGTGGATTCGGGGGTACGCCAGCGGCCGGTCTGCGCTGCATGCTTGTCGAGGGCGTAGGCGGCGAAGGTGATCGACGACAAGGTCAGCGGCACGAACACCGCTTCGAACGGAAGTCGGCCAGCGAGGATGGCCCAGGAGATGAAGAACCCATACGCGATCGTCGCCGCGGTGCCGGCAAGTGGGGATGCGGAATTGTCTGCGCGCCCACGTCTCAAGACGGAAGCGAGTAAGGCGCGGTCGGGAGGTTGACTGTGATCGGTCGCGTCAGCCCGATCCCCAGCACGATCATGCCGGCTACATAGGTCAGCAGGGCGGTCCGGCTGCCACGCAGGTGGAGCAAGCCAAACAGGATCAGGGCGGGTGGTGTGAAAAGTCCGGCGAAGCCCCACAACACGTGGGTACGAAATGCGTTGCGGAGCAGCCAGACCCAGCCGGTGAGCAGCAGGAAGATGGCGCTGGACAGCAGGATCAGGTGCAGGTTCATTTCCATGGACGAAGCCTTCCTTGACGCGTGGTGGACGTGGTGAAGCGCAGCGGGATCAGTGCAACAGGATCAGCGTGGCCAGGCCCAGGAAGCAGAAGAAGCCCATCACGTCGGTCACGGCGGTGACCACCACTGTGCCGGCGACGGCCGGGTCGATGTTCATGCGCTTGAGTAGCAGCGGCAACAGCACGCCGGCGGTGGCTGCGGCGCAGAAATTGATGATCAGTGCCAGTGCGATGACCAGCGACAGCAGCGGACTGCGGAACCACACGAAGGCGATCACGCCGACGATGCTGCCTATCAGCAGCCCGTTGATGAGGGCGACGCGGATTTCCTTCCACAAGAGGATCCGCGCATTGCTGGAACCCACCTGGCCCAGCGCCAGGCCGCGCACCATCAGTGTCAGCACCTGCACCGCCGCATTGCCACCGATGCCGGCCACGATCGGCATCAGCACGGCGAGCGCGACGATCTTCTCCAATGTCACCTCGAACTGGCCGATCACGCTGGCCGCCATGAACGCCGTGAACAGGTTGATGCCCAGCCATACCACGCGGCCACGCACGGCGCGCTTGACCGGCGAGAACAGGTCCTCGTCCTCGTCCAGGCCGGCGGCGCCCAGCGCCTGGTGCTCGGCCTGCTCGCGGATGATGTCGACCACGTCATCGATGGTGATGCGGCCAAGCAGGATGTTGTTGTCGTCCACCACGGGCGCGGACACCCAGTCATGATCGGAGAACTGGCGCGCCACTTCCTGCGCGCTCTCGCCCACGTCGATGGCCGGCTGCTCGTCATCAATCAGCCGGTTGATGGGCGTGGTGTCTTCGTGCGTGACCAGCGCGGCCAGCGGCACGCGGCCGAGGTACTGGTGGCGGCGGCTGACCACGTACAGGTGATCGGTGTGGTCAGGCAGTTCGCCGCGCAGGCGCAGGTAGCGCAGCACCACGTCGACGTTGACGTCGGCGCGCACGGTGACCACATCCGGGTTCATCAGGCGGCCGGCAGTGTCTTCCGGGTACGACAGCACCTGCTCGAGTCGCTCGCGGTTCTCGCGGTCCATCGACTTGAGGACTTCGTCGATGACGGTGTCGGGCAGGTCCTCGACCAGGTCGGCAAGGTCGTCGATGTCGAGGTCCTCGACGGCGGCGACGATCTCGTCGGTGTCCATGTCCGCCAGCAGGCTTTCGCGCACCTCGTCGCCGACGTGCACCAGCACCTCGCCATCGTCCTCGGGATCGACCAGGCCCCAGACGACTTCGCGCTTGCCCGGCGGCAGCGATTCCAGCAGGTTGCCGATCTCCGCGGGCGACAAGGTGTTGACCAGCCGGCGCACGGGTCCCAGCCGACCGCTGTCGAGCGCGTCGGAGAGCAGGCGCAACTGGCGTGCGGTCTTGTCGTGGCGGATGGTCTCGACCATTCGGTACTCCGGAATGGGGCCGATCCGTCAGGCGGATGCGACCGGGGCATCAAGCGTTCATTCCGCCATTATCGCCCGGGCTACGATTTATGGACACCCTGGAGACGGAGGAGAAGTGGGGCCAGATGTGGGAGCGACGTAAGTCGCGATGGGGCGTTCCCGGTGGTCCATCGCGACTTACGTCGCTCCCACAACAGGTATCTCAGGCCGCCGTGGCCGCCTTGAGCCAGCGCTCGATGCCGGCACGGTCGCGCGCCTGCAACAGTTTGGCCGCGCGGACCTGCAGGTCCGACAGATCGCTGTCACGGATCGCCTTGCGCAGTTCCAGCAGCGTGGCCGGGTGCAGGCTGAATTCCCGCAGGCCCAAAGCAAGCAGCATGGGGGCAAGGATGGGGTCGCCGGCCATCTCGCCGCACATCGCCACCGGCACCTTGTGCTCCGCGCCGATGCTGATGACATGGCGAAGCAGGCGCAGCACACCCGGGTGCAGGGGGGAATAGAGTTCGCCCAGGGCCTCGTTGTTGCGGTCGGCCGCCAGCAGGTACTGCACCAGGTCGTTGGTGCCGATCGA
>NZ_CAMPJD010000043.1 GCF_946886695.1 uncultured Pseudoxanthomonas sp.
CGGGTTTCACCGCCGTGGCGGCGGTCGCGTTCTTCGCCGCCTGGAGCGTGCTGTCCAACATCTTCTGCAGCGTGCTGATCCTGACCACGCGTCCATTCCGCGTGCACGACCACATCGAAGTGCTGGAGAACGGCGACAAGCCCGGCCTGCGCGGGCGCGTGATCGACATCAACCTGCTCTACACCACCCTGCTGGAAGAAGACGCGCTGCGCGGCGACACCGTGCTGCAGATCCCCAACAGCCACTTCTTCCAGCGCACCACGCGACGCTGGCGGTCGGGTGCGCCGCCCGCGACCACCTCGCCCGAATAGTCCGCCAGCGCTGGTGCCCTAGGCCGCGGCCAGTGCGCGAGCACGGCCATGGGCGCGATCCTGCGGCGCACGCGCATCCAGCACGAACACATTGACGGCTCCATTGAGCTCGCGCGCCTGGTCTTCCATCGAGCGGGCAGCGGCCGATGCCTCTTCCACCAGCGCCGCATTCTGCTGGGTGGTTTCGTCCATCTGCGCGATGGCCTGGTTGACCTGCTCGATACCGGCACTCTGCTCCTGCGAAGCAGCCGAGATCTCCGCCATGATGTCGGTCACCCGCTGCACGGCGGTGACGATTTCACCCATCGTCGCGCCGGCCTGGTTCACCAGCGCCGAGCCATCGGCCACCTTGTCCACCGAGGTCTCGATCAGGCCCTTGATCTCCTTGGCTGCGTTGGCGCTGCGTTGGGCCAGCGTCCGGACTTCCGATGCGACCACGGCGAAGCCACGACCCTGCTCGCCGGCCCGCGCCGCTTCTACCGCGGCATTGAGGGCCAGGATGTTGGTCTGGAAGGCGATACCGTCGATGACCGAGATGATCTCGGCAATCTTCCGGGAGGACTGCTCGATCTCGGTCATCGTCGTGACCACGCGTGCGACCGTCGTGCCGCCTTCCGACGCCACGCTGGCCGCACCGATCGCCAGCTGGTTCGCCTGGCGTGCGGAGTCGGCGTTCTGGCGCACGGTGGAGGTGAGTTCTTCCATCGAAGCGGCGGTTTCTTCCAGGTTGGCAGCTTGCTGTTCGGTACGGCGCGACAGGTCGCTGTTGCCCGCCGCGATCTCGCCTGCGGCCGTGTTGATCGACGACGACGCGCCCTGGATCTGGCGCACGATGGTGCGCAGCTGCGCCACCGTGGCATTGGCATCGTCCCGCATGATGGCGAAGACGCCATGGAAGTCGCCTTCCATGCGTGCCGTCAGGTCGCCGCGCGCGATGGCCTGCAGCAGCGACGAGACATCCGCCAGGTTGCCGTCGGTGGTTTCCATCAGGCGGTTCAGGCCGTCCACCATGTCGCGGAAATCGTGCCGGTACCGTTGCGTATCGCCGCGACGACTGAAATCGCCCGACGCCGCCGCCTGTGCCAACTGCCTGATCTCGGCATTGATCGCGGAGAGGTTCGCCTTGGTGGTGCGCATGGCGTCCGTCAGGGCGGCCTTCTCGCCGGGCAACGCCTCCATGTCGATGGAGAGGTCGCCGACCGCATAGCACTGCATGATCTCCACCAGCCGCTGCATCACCGCGATGTGCGACGCCACCAGCGCGTTGGTGTCACGCACCATGCGCCCGTATTCGCCGGGGAAGCGCGAATCGTCCATGCGGAAGCTGATCCTGCCTTCGTCGTGGCGCAACGCCATTTCGCCCTGCTCGGCGATCACGCCCTGCAGGGTCGCGGTCATGTCGGCCATCGCCGTGCCCAGCTGGCCGATCTCGTCGCCACTGCGCACGTCGACCCGCTTGTCCAGACGCCCGGCCGCGACCGCCCGCGCGGCAGCGGCGGCCTCGACCACGGGACGGATCACCGACCGGCGTATCCACCACGCCAGCACCAGCACCAGCACGACGGCGGCGGCGACCGACAAGGCCGCGCACGCCACCAGCATGCGGCGCGCGTCCTGCGAGCGCGCCACCACCGCCGCATCGGCGATCGTCTTGGTGCGCGCCACCAGGGCTTCGAGCGTCTCGCCCAACTGGCGGTCCATGCCCTTCACCAGGCGATCGCCTTCCTGCGTGTCGTAGCCCCCTGCCGCGAACTGCACCAGTGCGGCGCGGTAGTTGCCTTCCAACTCGTGATGCTGGGTGGCGAAATCGGCCGCCAGCCTGCGCGCCTCCGGATCGGCGATCCCGCTCGACAGGGTCTTCGCCAGGGCGGCCACCTCGCGCCCCTTCTGATCGAAGGCGCCGACGTACTTCGCCCGCTGCTCCTCGTCGTGTCCGCGGATGAGGATGTTCTTCCACTCCTGCACCTGCACGCGGAAGTCGCGGCTCAGGCGCTCGCCCTCTGCGGCCTGGGCCACCTGCACGGGCACTTCGGTGGAAAGACTGAGCCACGCCGAGCCCAAGCCGGCCAGTGCGCACAACAGGATGACGGCAAGCCCCAGGGTCAGGGCACCCAACAGCTTGGTCTGCAGGCTGAGGGGACGGGAAGCGGTATTGGACGACATGGCGATACGGCGTTGGGAAGGAATTCCCCCTCCTTAGCGGCGCGCAGCGTGGCGAATTGACGCGTCGCGGCCCTGCATTCCGCAATCCACGACCGCTATCTCTTTATTTCAGTTTGATGACATCCATGTTGCCGCGTGGCAGCGTGCGAGCTTCAGCGCGACGGCTCGCAGGCGAGCGCCGTCGCCCCGGCGCGGGCGGTATGCCGCGCCCACGCATAGACCAGCAGGCCCACCACGGCGGTCGCCGCACCGACGTAGCCGGTCGAGGTCCAGCCGAAGCCGGCGGTGATCGCCATGCCGCCCAGCCAGGGGCCAAGTGCGTTCGCGGTATTGAAGGCGGCATGGTGCGACGCGGCCGCGAGCGTCTGCGCATCGCCCGCCACGTCCATCAGGTGCGACTGCAGGATCGGCCCCAGCGCGCCCATCAGGCCGATCGCCACGGTAGCGAGCAGGATCGTCGGCAAGGAGTTCGCCAGCAGCGGAAACAGCAGCAGCGCCACGATCGCCCACGCCAGCACCATCCATGCGCCGCGCAGCTGGAAACGGTCGAACAGCCAGCCACCGACGAAGTTGCCGATCACGCCACCCACGCCGAAGCCGGCCAGGCCCAGCGGAATCCATGCCGGCGATACGCGCGTCACGTCCAGCATCGTCGGCGCGAGGTAGCTGAAGACGCAGAACATGCCCGCGAAACCGATCGCGCCGATGCCCAGCGCCTGCCAGACCGGCACGCGGTTGAAGGCACGCAGTTCATCCAGCGGCCTTGCCTTCGGCCCGTCGATGCCGACTGGCAGCCAGACCGCCAGCAACAGACCCGTCGCCAGCGCGATGATCGCGACGAAGGCGAACACCCAGCGCCAGTCGATCATCTGTCCCAGCCACGTGGCCAGCGGATTGCCGATCAGGATGGCCAGTGTCAGGCCCAGCATCACCAGGCTGATCGCACGGCCGCGCTTGTTGGGCGGACTGATCGCCACCGCCGTCAGTGCGGCCACGCCGAAGTACGCGCCATGCGGCAGGCCGGCGATGAAGCGGAACACCAGCAGGCTTTCGTAGGTCGGCCCCAGCGCACTGGCCAGATTGCCCAGCGCATAGAAGCCCATCAGGGCGAGCAGCAGCGTCTTGCGCTTCCAGCCCGCGCCCAGGATCGCCAGCAGCGGTGCACCGACCACCACGCCCAGCGCATAGGCGCTGATCAGATGCCCCACCTGCGGTTCGGTCACCCCGAGCGAGGCCACCATGTTCGGCATCAGTCCCATGCTGGCGAACTCGCTGGTGCCGATGGCGAAGCCCCCCAGCGTCAGCGCGAACAGGATCAGGCCGACCTGGCGCGCAGTGAGCTGGTCGGCAACGGAAGGAAAGGAAACCGGTGGCGTAACGTCCATGACGCATTATGCTGCGGCGCAGCAGTCACAGTCGACCCCATGACTGGAACGCTGTCCGCCATCCGCCCTCAGGCCCGGCGCCGCCTCACTTGGCGACGAACTTCAGCGGTCCCGTGTACTGCGGCCAGGCGATCGAGGCGGGGCCACGCGTGTTGAGCGCGGTTTCCGGCGTTTCGCCGGCCTCGGTCGTGACGCGCGTCATCAGCGTGGGCATCCAGAAGTTGACCGCGAAGGTCGCGTCGCGACGGATCACCGGATTCACCGACAGCGTGGTGGTCTTGCCCGGCTCGATCCGGAACGCCACCACGTCCTCGTTCACGAACGCACCCCGTTCCAGCACCTTCTTCACGCTGAAGGCCGTGGTCATTTCCAGGCCGATGCCGGTGACGCGGTAGTCGCCCGCCGGCAACGACAGGGTCTCCTGCTGGCCGTAGCGGGTCATGTGGCTCAGTGGGAAATCGATGAACTGCTTGTTGACCAGCGAGAACACCACCTGGCCGTCGCGCACGCCCCATTCCAGCGCGCCGCTCTTCAGCTGCTCGTCCACCTTCTTCGGCAGTTCCTTCTCGCTGGTGAACGGCTTGACGTCCACCACCAGGGTGCCGGTCTCCACCATCACCGCCTGCGGTGCCTGCTCCTGCGCCGACACGGACACCGCCACGCCTGCCTGCAGCAGCAGGCCCATCATCAAGTTCCGCATGTAGTCCCCTTGGAGGCGCCCCCCCGGCGCGCATGCGCTATTCCATCGCAGTCCGGTCAGGCGCGCAATCCTGCGGTTCGGCTCAGCGGTCCGACACGCGGAACGGCAGGTTGGCGTATGCCGCATGGCCCTGCCCATCGAGCACGTCCACGAACAGCCGGTACGCACCGGGCTTGTCAGGGGCAGCGAAACGCACCCCCCTGCCGTCGTCCTCCATCGCCACTGCCACCGCCGGCGGCACGTCCTCGCGGTCACCGCCGATGCTGGTGGCCGTGGTTTCGTGCAGCACCGTCCAGCGATAGCGCAGCGTGTCGCCGTCGGCGTCGCTTGCATCGGCGCGCGCCGTGTATTCCCTGCCCGGTTCCAGCGTGATGCTGTCGATGGCGACCCGACTGTCCAGCGTCAACGGCTGGATCGATGGCGCACGATTGGATGGCCACGCCCCGGTCCACACGTACTGCATCGCATCCACGGCCGGCGTGCTCTCCCCACTCGGCAGGAACAGGCCGTACCACGTGGGCGTGCGCTCCTGCTTGTTGCCCCACAGGAACACGTACGAGCCCAACCCCTGTTTCGTGTCTGCGGCGATCACCTGCTCGTAGCGTTGCTGCAGCAGCATCGCCTTGCGTGAGGCGTCGTCCTCGATCGGCGCCTTCCATGCCGTCAGCGGACTTTCCCAGTGCCCGGTCGGGCCCCATTCGGTCACCACGTACGGGCCGGTCCAGCCGCTGGTCGCCAGCTTCTCCGGCAATGCGCCGAGGTCGCCGTAAAGCTGGATGCCGATCAGGTCCAGCGATGGCGCGCGCGACTTCAACAGGTCGATCAACTTCCGGTCGAAGCCGGCCAGCGTGGTCATCACCGGATGGTGCGGATCTTCGCGATGGATCATGTCCGCGATCTGCCCGACCGCATTCCACACCTTCGGGTTGCTGTAGTGCAGGTTCAGTTCGTTGCCCACCACCCACATCAGCACGGCGGGATGGTCGCTGTAGAGGCCCACTTCCCGACGGATGCGTTCGAGCTGTTCCGCCACCGCGGCGTCGTTGTCGTAGTCGAAGCCGTGGCGCTCGTTACCCACCTCGATGCCCATCGCCACCTTCAGCCCGTTGCGCTGCGCGCGATCCAGCATCGCGCGCACCGGGACGTGATCGGTTCCCGTGCTCCAGGTGCGGAAGCTGTTGCCTCCGCGCGCGGCCAGCGCTTCCTGGCCGCCACCGGCCATGCCCGCACCTTTCACGTGGAAGGGCTTTCCATCCACCAGCAACACGTACGCCCCCTCCTGCTGCACGATGCGGACCTGCGACGGCGCCGCGACTGCACACGCGGGCGCGGCCAAGGCGAGGATCAACACGAACAGGCGCTGCAGCATGCGGGGGTTCTCCGGCCATGGACGACGGGGCATCATGCCACGCAGCCCGTCGTGGCACCGACGGGCGCTAGAATGCAGGCATGAACACCATCCTGATCCCCGTCTCCATCGGCGAACTGGCCGACAAGATTTCCATCCTCGAGATCAAGGCCGAGCGTATCGACGACGCAGGCAAGCGCGCGCACGTGCACGTGGAGCTGGAGGGCCTGAATGCCCTGTGGAACGACCTCGCGGCCGCGCAGCCGGAACTGGCCGCCCTGAAGGCGGACCTGCGCACCATCAACGAACTGATGTGGGACGTGCAGGATGCGTTGCGCGCCAAAGAAGCAGCGCAGGCCTTCGACGCCGGCTTCATCACGCTCGCACGCGCGGTGGCGCAGCACAACGGCAAGCGCATCGAAGTGAAGAACGCCATCAACCGCCAGGCCGGCTCGCGCTTCATCGAAGAGAAGCAGTACCAGGCCTGACGGCGGTACTCACGCCGCGTCGTGGCGCTCGCGGATCACCTGCAGCCGTTCGCGGTAGTACAGCGCATCGGCGGCGATCTTCGGCGGGTTGTCCGCCAGCCACTCCAGCGCGTCGCGCAGGATCGCCGCCTTGTCGGCTTCGGGGGCTTCCAGTGCGGTGTCCACGCGGTCCAATTGCAGGATGACGTCTTCGCGGGTGGTCTGGGCCATGGCCATGCTCCTTGGGGATGGGTCACAGCGTAGGACGGCGCGCGTCATCACCACGTCATGGCCTGCCCCGCGCGCGTCCGCAGAGGCCGGTTCCCTCGCCTCTGCCGTCCGGCTCACGCCCTGAGACACGAATCCTGATCATGTCCCGATTGATCCGGAGTTCTGTCCCATGTGCGGCTACTGCACGGAACACAGCGCGTTCGCCGCGCACCTGATCGCGCTGGAAGCGCGCGTACCGCTTGCGCCCGATCCCCTCCTCCTGCCCGTCCACCTGCAGGAAGCCAACGACTGGCAGCAGACCTGGTTGCGCGCGGCGGCGCCGGACGATCCCGTCGCCGCCATCGTGATGCTGTGTCGCGCGTGGACCGACCGGCTGGACGGGAAGACCGGGACGCCGCTGCGCGATGTCCTGGGACCTGCGCTGCACGAGCGCCTGCAGCAATGGCTCGCCGCGTGCGACCTGCCCGATGCCTGGGCGTGGCTCCGGCACACGGAGGGCGCCCCGCCCCATCCCCTGCCCCTCGACGACGCACGCGATACGCTGGATGCATATCTGGCCGGCTGGCTGCTTGCGCAGGAAGGCACGTCTCCGGCATGGGACGAAGCCCTGCTGCACGAACGACTGCCGCAGCTCTCGGTGGCACTGGACATCCTCCGGCGTGATGCGCCCGACGATGACCGCATCCACCGGCTCGCACTCTCGTCACCCGGCACCGGATCGCCCTTCAGCGCCATCGACCTGTGGCTGCAGCGCCGTGCCGTGCGTGCGCTGGTCGCACGCCAGGGCATGGCATCCGTCGCCACTCGGGTGGACCGTCTGCGCAGCCCCACCCTTCTTGCCACCGTGCTGCACGGCGAGATGGACCACCATGATCTTCTGCATCTGCAAGCCGCACTGCAGGGCCATCCGGACACCGGATCGGAAGGCGCGGACAACCTGCATTCGGCGGTCGCGCTGCTGCTGGAATCGGGCATGGCTGCCGCGTAAAGCAGGCCTTGCATATGCCTGTGGTGTCGTCCGCGCTACAGCGTGCGCATGAGATTGGCCGCGACGAACCACAGGAACCAGCCCACCACCATCAGGAACAGCGCTTCAACACCCTTGCTGCGCCGGCCCGACAGCGGATACGGGTCGAGTGGATGAGCATGACGCCCCTGCCATGGCATTCCCCTGCCTGCACGGGCGGGTGCCACGATAGCAGTGATGGCGGAGGTTGCGCGATGCGCTCGCAGCAGACTTCCATTGTCTGCTGCCAACGCCGCATGAGGATGCATGCGTCAAGTGGAGGGACCGTTCATCCACATGCCGGCGCAAGCGTAAGCTACCCACCGCACGTCGCCGGAATTCCGCCATGGCTCTCATCCCGTCCCTGCCGGGCATCGACCTTCCGCTCATCCAGGCGCCCATGGCGGGCGTGCAGGATGAAGCGCTCGCACTGGCCGTGGCCGACGCGGGCGGCCTCGGTTCGCTGCCATGCGCGCTGCTCGGCGCAGCGCAGCTGGAAGCGGCATTGCGGACGTTCGCCACGCGCGAACGCCCCATCAATCTCAACTTCTTCTGCCACGCGATGGCGGATCCCGATCCGGCGGATGAGCAGCAATGGCGGAATGCGCTCTCGCCGTACTTCCACGCGTTCGGCATTGAACCTCCCCCGCCTTCCACGGCCGGTGCACGCCGGCCCATCGATGCGGATACCGTGGATCTGCTGGAACCGTTCCAGCCGAAGGTCCTCAGCTTCCACTTCGGCCTGCCCGACGCCACCCTGCTGGCGCGCATGAAGGCGTGGGGCGCGCGGGTGATGGCGTCCGCCACCACGGTGGAGGAAGGCCACTGGCTGCAGCAGCGCGGTGTCGACCTGGTGATCGCGCAGGGGATCGAAGCGGGCGGCCATCGCGGGCATTTCCTCGCCGGCGACCTCACCGCGCAACCGACCACCCTCGACCTCGTCACCGCGCTGTCGAAGGCGCTGACGGTGCCGGTGATCGCGGCCGGCGGCATCGGTGACCGTACCGATGTGCAGCGCTTGCTGGCGGCAGGCGCCAGCGCGGTGCAGGCCGGCACCGCCTATCTGTTGTGCCCGGAAGCCACCACGTCGGCCGTGCACCGCGCCGCGCTCCAGCAGGAGGATCGCGACAGCGCGATCACCAACCTGTTCAGTGGCCGTCCCGCGCGCGGCCTGGTCAATCGCCTGATGCGCGACCTCGGCGCGATCTCCACGCTGCCACCCGCCTTCCCCTGGGCATCACAGGCCCTCGTCCCCCTGCGCGCGGCGGCGGAAGCACGCGGGCTGGATGACTTCTCGCCGCTGTGGTCGGGTACACGCCCTGGCCGGTTCCGCGGCCTCCATGCGGCCGCGGTGACGCATGCGCTGATGGGCGTCGGTTGACCGGTGCCACTGGCGGGACACCCGGGGCGAAGGCGCCCTCGTGGCGGAGGACACGCGCGTGCATCGCATGGAAACCGTCAGAAGCGCGCCGGAAATGTCCTGACGCTCCACTCCGCGTTCTTCTCGTCCAGCGTCGCTGCCAGCAGGGTCTCACCATCCGTGCGCACGTTGACCAGACCGTAGACCAGGCCCGACACCACGTAGGCTCCCCGCGCCTTGCGGGATCCTTTCTTCGGACGCAGATCGCCCGCCTTGGTTGTGCGGTAGTGCAGCGTGGTGCGGGCAAGATCGTCGCCGTCGACGGGCGCACCGCCGGGCACCTCGATCCTGTCCAGCTTGCCGACCGCATAGGAGCGGGCGAGTTCGGTGGAGTACACCAGCGGCGTCACGATCTCGTCCTTGACCACCGTCAAGTGACCGGTCGCGCCGCTGGCGGCCACGATGGCCGGCCGCGGGTGGTCGTGTCCCTCCGCGTCCCCCGATGAAATGATGGTCGCCGAGGGCGCCATCGCCTGGAGGAAGGCCAGCGACACATCCGCACTTCCATGGTGGCAGGCCTTGGCCACGTCGCACTGCAGGTCCAGCAGGGTGCCGGCCATCGCGTGCAGGATGTCCTGCTGCGCGCCCTTGTTCAGATCGCCCGTCAACAGGGTGCGCGTGCGCCCGTAGTCGACACGCAGCAGGATGCTGTGGCCGTTGGTGTTCAGCTCGCTCCGGCCGAGGTTGCGCAGCGCCGCGCGTCCCTGCACCTCGGCCTCGATGGGGGCCAGCACGCGGATGGACACGTCGCTGGTGTCGGGGTCGAAGCCGGGGAGCCAGGGTGTCTCGTCGCTGAGCCTGGCGAACACGCAATGGTCGCCATCGGCGGTGGTGGTATCGGCCACGCGCCGGATGAACTTCGCCCACTCGCCCTGCAACTGCCGGGGGCTTGCGGCATCCAGGCCCTGCAGCGCGGAATCGCGGTCATCCAGCAGATCGACCAGGTAGCGCTCGCCGTCGTGCTCCACCACCTCGCCGAGCGACCGCTTCCCGCCCACCGTCCACCACGAAACACCGGCGTGATAGAAGCGATCGACGTGGATGGCCTCTGCATCCAGTTCCTCGGTCACGTCGACGCCCAGCAGATCGGAAAGTCCGCCGTAGTGGTCCTCGTCGTTGTGCGAAGAGATCAGGGCGTCCAGCTCCACGCTCGACAGCCCGTAGTCCTTCACGAACTTCCAGTCGATGAAATCCGCCGCCGATTTTCCGCTGGGCTGCTTGTCGCGCGGAAATCCCCCGTCGATGAGGATGTGCTGGAATGAGGGGGTCTTCACCAGCACGCCATCGCCCTGCCCCACGTCGATGAAGTAGAACTCCAGCAGCGATGTCCCATCGAGTGCGGACGCCAGCACCCATCCCGTCCTGCCGCGCGCGGTGACCTTGCGCCGGCTGCCGGTACCCGCCGCGCCTTCGAATTTCACCCCGTCGCCCCACAGCAGGTAGGCGAATGCCTTCCCTTCCTCGGCCGCGTCGTACATCGGCACGGGCTTCCTGGAGCCCACGAACGCGTCGAACGGATTGTCGATCATGGAGTTCTCCTCGGGATTCCTTGCGATGGCGGGACGCGACCCGGGCAACGGCGTGTTCCGGCCCACACCTGCCAACGCCATGACCATGCACACAAGGTCATCCATCGGTCGGGCCGCCTCGCTCGAAGCATCCCGGGTGTCGGCGCCTCCCTGCAGGCGGGCTTGAGCCCGCCCTACGCCACCCTACACCGGCCTGCGGATGCCGCGGATGCCGGACCAGAACAGGATGGCGGCCAACGACAGGCCGCTCGCGGCAACCGCGGCTTCGCCTCCCTCCAGGGGGAGTCCCAGCGCGCGTGCAGGCAGGGAGGCATCGTAGAGAACGGCGGCAGCGAGCCCTGTCGCGCCGAGGATGAGCAGGGAGGAACGTCGCTTCTTCATGCGGAGGAACCGGAATGGCCTGGTGACGGCAGGGTCATGCGCGCGTCGGGTCATGTGCAACACGCGCGCGACCAAGGCGCCGAAGGTCCGACGAAACGGGGTATCGGATGACCGGCTTCGCCCGCGTGGACCGGCCGTGGAAGTGGTAGCGTTGCACCCGTAACGCTGCAGGCCGCCATCCGGGGATGCCACGATGAAACTGTTCCTGCTGAATCCGATGACGCTGCTGCTCGCCCTGCTGATCAGCTTTTTCCTGCTGCGGTCGGACACCTTGCGGGCGGTGCAAACATCGGGCGTGCACGCGCATGCCGCATCCGCCGCAACCCGGGTGAACACGCCGCGTGTCACAGCGCCAGCGGAAGCGTCGCCCCCGCGTCCCATACGGGCAGACGGGACGCCCGCTCCGCTCGCGACGGCACCGTCGCAGACCGACCCGTTCGCGCCGGTGTACATCGTGACCTCCCGCGACACCTGGCAGGGGATCCGCGGGTTGGCCCGTGATGCGGTGGCGCGGCGCGACAGCACCGGCATGCCGGTGGTGATTTCCGAAACCCGGGCCGACCGCCTCGGCGAGATCAGCCACTACGTGCATGTCAACGAGCGCCGGTGCGGCGGCTATTTCGCATTCCCCAGCCGCACGCAGGCCGAGGCCTTCGTCAGTGCGGATCGCGCGAAGCAGGCGATGACGAAATCCCTGCTCGCCGGCTACACGCTCGACAACCAGGCCACCGTGAGCCGCTGGTTGCCGCAGGTGCAGGAACAGCGCCTCTACGACACCATCAACCACCTCTCCAGCTATCGCAACCGCTACTTCGCCAGCAGCCACGGCAGGACATCGGCCGAATGGATCCGGGACCACTGGCAATCGCTGGCCGCGGGCCGCAGCGATGTCACCACCGAGTTGTTCACCGCCTGCACGAACTGCAGCACGCAGCCTTCGGTCATCCTCACCATCCGGGGCTGGGACCTGCCCAACGACGTCGTGGTGCTGGGTGCGCACCTGGATTCAATCAACGGCAGCAACCCCTACGATCCCAACCAGCACGCGCCCGGCGCCGACGATGATGCGTCGGGCATCGCCACGCTCACCGAGACGTTGCGCATCGCGCTGGCCGATGGCTGGCAGCCGAGGCGCACGGTGAAGTTCATGGGCTATGCCGCAGAGGAAGTGGGCCTGCGCGGCTCCAACGCCATCGCGCAGTCGTTCCGCGCCAGCGGCGTCAACGTGGTCAGTGTGCTGCAGGTGGACATGACCAACTACAAGTCCGGCGCGGTCACGGACATGAAGCTGATCAGCGATTACTCCAACACGAATCTGAAGAACTTTTTCATCACGCTGTTCGATACCTACCTGGCCCCGATGGGCCTGACGCGCGGCAGCGTCGCGTGCGGTTACGCGTGCTCCGACCATGCCTCGTGGACCAACGCAGGCTATCCCGCCGCGATGATGTTCGAGGCCGGCGATCCGGGTGGCAGCTTCCCCTACATCCACACGCCCTACGACACGCTGGCGACGATGGGCGAATCGGCGCAGCACAGCGTCAAGTTCACCCAGTTCGCTCTGGCCTATCTCGGCGAGACCGCCAAGACGCGCGGGAAGGTCACCGGCGGGCCTGCGCAGGTGTTGCCGGCGCAGTGAACCCGCGGAAGGCGGGATAAGGACGGTGGCAGCGGCGGTCGCCACGGCCGCCGGTGTCGTTGACCATCGCGCCGGTGCGGCTCGTCACCGCCGGGTTGAGCCGGTTCGAAGCCGGGTCCGATGATGGCCTCGCGCCTTCGGCCGCCCTCGCATGGCGGACCGCAGGCACCCGCCTCTTCATAGGAACCCGGATGAATACCCAGTACTTCCTCATCAGCGCGCTGTTCATCGCTTCGCTCACCGGCTGCTCGGCCGTGGCCACCAAGACCAACACCCTGTCCGACGAGCGCATCCTGTCCGAAACCGGCGGTGTGCTGGGCCTGTCGCCTTCGGAGCTGACCCTGGTCGAACGCCGCACCGAAGGCGTCAACACCTACGTGACGCTCAAGGCCAGCAACGGCAAGACCTACGCCTGCACCGTCAATGGCGGCAACCTGTTCTCGTTCGGCATGACCAACCCGCCCGTCTGCAACCCGCGCTGAGCCCCGTCGCCCCGCGCACCGCCCGCACATCGACACCGCCGTGCGAGCGCGCCGCCGATGCACGCGGCTGCCCTGTCCCGCACAATGCCAGCCGCCTGTCGGAAGGCCGGGGACTGACGCACGCCATGCACGACCACGCTGACACCGCCTTTCCGCGCACGCACGGGACACCGCGCCGCGGGCGTGTGCGCTTCGCCGTGCTGGTCGCGGTCATCACCGGGTGGTGGACGCTGTACGGACTGATGCTGGCGCGACAGCTGGTCGACATGCGATCCGCCAACGGCGAGGTGTACGGCTGGACAGGTGCGCTGACGTACGCCGTCGGCAGCACGTGGGCCTGGGTGCCGATGACCGTGGTGGCCTACCTGGTGGTGTCGCGCTTTCCACTGGGCGGCCGGCACCTGGGAAGGAACGTCGCGATCAACGCGGGCCTGGTGGCCGGCTTCATCGTGGCGAAAGCCGTGTACGCCTGGCTGTCCAATCCTCTTTTCGACTGGTATCCGACGCTGCCGCCCCTGCTCGACCTGCTGGGCACCAGCGTCAGCAACAACCTGATCCTCGGCATCATGGTGGTGGCCATGGTCCACGGCATCGTCTACTTCGAGCACACCGAAGATCGCGAGCACCGGGTGACAGCGCTGGAGAAAAGCCTGGCGCTGGCGCGGCTGGAGGCGGTGCGCGCGCAGTTGAATCCGCACTTCCTGTTCAACGCGCTCAACTCGGTGGCCGAGTTGATGCAGACCGACGTGGACCAGGCCGACCGCATGCTGGTCGCCATCTGCGACATGCTGCGCGACGGACTGCGTGCCGACACGGTGCAGGAACGGCCGCTGCGCGACGAGCTGAATCACGTCACCAACTACCTGATGATCGAAGAGATCCGGCTGGGCCCACGGGTCAACGCCACCGTGCGGGTGGACGATGCCTGCCTGGATATCCCGGTTCCCACGCTGTCCCTTCAGCCGCTGGTGGAGAACGCCATCGTCCATGCGATCGCGCGATCGCGCGCCCCGGGCTGGGTGACCGTGGCCGCCTGGAAGGCGGGACAGACGCTGCACCTGTCGGTTGAGAACTCGCGCGCCGTCGAAGGCGCGCGCAAGGACGGCAACGGCATGGGACAACGCGCGGTGGAGGAACGGTTGCGCCTCCTGTACGGCGAGCGCGGCCAGCTGCACCGCAGCGAAAGCGACCCGGACGTCTACCGGGTCGAGTTGCAGGTGCCAGTGCCCGCTCCCCTTCCGCTGCACGACGCCCCTGCCGCGAGGGAAGCCGCGTGCTGACGGCCGTCATCGTCGACGACGAACCGCTGGCACGGCAGCGGTTGCGACGCCTGTTGGGCAAGGTCGCCGGCACGATCATCCAGGTGGTGGCGGAGTGCACCGATGTGGATGACCTCATGCGCCTGGCGCGGCGCACGCAGGTGGACGTGCTGTTCCTCGACATCGAGCTGCCGGGCGGCAACGGGTTCACCGCGCTGCGCCGGTGGAACGGCCCGCCACCCAAGGTGGTGTTCGTCAGCGCCTACGACCAGCACGGTGTACGGGCGTTCGAGGACAGGGCGGTCGATTACCTGCTCAAGCCGGTCTCGGCGGAGCGACTGCGGGAAACCGTATCGCGCCTGGTGGCACTGCCCGACACACCGCCGCGCACGTTGCCGGCCAGCGGGCGCCAGCTGTCGCTGCAGCTGGGCCGCCGCACCATGCGCGTGGACGAGGCGGATATCCAGGTCGTGCGCGCGCAGGGCAACTACCTGGACATCGAAACGAAACGGGGCACGTTCACGTACCGGCGTCCGCTGGGGGAGTTCATCAAGGAACTCGATGCCACCGCATTCCTGCGCGCGCACCGGTCCTCGGTGGTCCGTATCGCTGCCGTCACGGAAATCCTGACCCTGGGCTCCGGCCGCTACCGCCTGACGCTGGACTGCGGACGGGTGATCGTGACCGGGCGCCGCTATCGGGACGAGGTCCAGTCGCTCCTGGCGACCCCGCCGTCCGCATCCGCATCGGCCTGAGGTCGTCAGGCCTTTCCGTCAGTTCTCCGGGGTATTGAGGAGGGACCGGCACATGCCGCCCGCTGGTCCTTCGGAACGGATGCGGATGTCCGCCACACGCCACGCCTGGGTCTTGTCGGGGACGGTCACGAAGCTGACATCGCACGAGGTATAGGCGCCGGATTGCGACAGCACGCGACCCGATGCCGCGCTCACCACCGCCGACCGGGTATCCGCCTGGTCGCTGTAACTGATGAACCGCATCCCGGACGCTTCAGTCACCTGCGGATGCGCGCCCAGCCGGGCCAGCGCCAGCGCTTCGGGCTTGCCCAGCCACACCATCAGCATCGCCCCCTCCAGTTCGGTGACCTTCCTGCCCGCCTGGACCTTCTTCGCAATCGCGAGGAACTCCTGCTCGGCCCGGTCCGCGTCGAGAAGGGGTTGCGCGAATGCCTGCGCTTGCGCGTCCAGCGTCTCCATCTTCGCGCCCACCGCCGCCAGTTCACTCCGGTTCTTCGCGATCTCGGCCTCGGACAATCGCCGGTCCCGCGCGCCGCCGGGCTTCTGCGCCTTCCAGATATCGCGCCAGACGAAGCTCCCTACGTTGACGATGCTCGTGGCCTGGGCGACCGAGATCACCTCGCCGATCCCGAGCGGCGCCAGGCCGGCATTGAGCCTGGTGGGGTCCATCGCCTGCCATCCGCCGGCCGCATGCAGGGCGGAGCGCGTCAGCAGCTCATTGCAGGCCAGCATGCCGGCCTTCCGGTAGGCGGGGTTCGACACGGATTGCCACGGCGTGGGCGGCAGCGGCACGTTGTCGGCGTCGCGGGTGAACTGATAGCTGCGCTCGGCCATACGCCACCGCAGCGGCGCCGCGACCGCGGGCCCCGTCGCACGCCTGGACTTCGCCGACGACGGTATGGGATCGACCGGGCATTCGAACTGCAGCTTCAGCACGCTCCAGTCCGGCTTGCCCGCGTTCTCGTACAGACCGAAGACCTCGATCTCGCGGATCGACGTGGTCCCCAGCATCGCCTCCATCGGCGTGCGGTCGGCCATCATGAGGTTGGTGAAGTAGAGCTCCCGGTCGCCGGGATCGCCTTGCGCGTGCAGCATCAGCATGTTGGCCGATGCCATGCCCGGCAAGGTCGCCAAGGCCATTGCGACCAGCGCACGCGCGGTGCGACGCCCCCCTGTTCTCATCTCGACTGCGTCCACACCCATCCTCCGTTCCATTTCGGTCCCCCGTGCACTCTCGTCCGCCGCGACGCGCGATGGTATCCGCCCCCGCGGGGGAATGTCCCTGGGGCGCGTCGCCGGCATGGCAAGCCTTGCATGGCATGGGAGGAAACGCCGGTCATCCGCACCCTCGCGGATGCCGTTGATCACAGGCGCCACGATGCGAAGCGCGTGGCACGTCAGCCGGCGCAGGTGTTGCCGGTGCCGTAGGGTGGGCCTTGGCCCACCGATGGAGGGAGACGGATACCGTGCGAAGGTGGGCTCGAGCCCACCCTACGGGCTACGCAGCCCCTCTTTGGAGACCGAGATGAGACACGCATTCGCGAACATCGCCTTCACCCCCGCGGTCCGCGACGTGCAGGCGCGCGACGGCAGCCGTGCGCAGTACGCGCGGGCCTTCGAATCCGGCGACGAGGTGCGCAATGCCGACCTCGGGGCCGACGAAGCCGCCTTCATCCATGCGCAGCGCAGTTTCTACATGGCCACCGTGTCGGAAACCGGCTGGCCGTACGTGCAGCACCGCGGCGGCGCGCCGGGCTTCGTGCGCGTGGTCGATGCAAAGACGCTGACGTTCACCGACCTGCCCGGCAACCGGCAGTTCATCAGCGTGGGCAACGTGGCACAGGATGATCGCGTGGCGTTGATCCTGATGGACTACACGCATCGGCAGCGGCTGAAGCTGCTGGGCCGGTTGAGCGTGGAAGAGTCACCGGGCGCGGGACGTACCGAGCGCACGATGACGATCCACGTGGAAGCCTTCGACTGGAACTGTCCGAAGTACATCCCGGTGCGCTTCGAAGCTGAAGATGTGCAGCGTGTACTGGACGAGCGCGACCGGCGGATTGCGGCGTTGGAGGCACAGCTGGCTGAGTTGCGCGGGACGCCGTAGGGCGGGCCCCGGCCCGCCGTTCGACGTGTACGGCTCGGGTGCGATGTCGGGCTTGAGCCCGCCCTACGGCGCGATGCCGTAGCGGGCGTAGCGGTCGGCGACACCGGGTTCCAGACTCAGGCCCTTGTCGATATCGGCTTGGGCGGTCGCGTCGCCGGTCAGCGCTTTCGCGCGGCCGCGCATGTAGTACGAAGAGGCGCCGCCAGGATCAAGCGACAGTGAGGTGGTGTAGTCGGCGATCGCTCCGGGATAGTCGCCGCTGCGGAAGCGGACGAAGGCGAGGCTGTTGTGGTTGTTGCCATCTTTGGGTTCCTTGCGAACCGCGGTCTCGCAGTCTTCGCGGGCGAGGTCGAGTTCCTGGCCCAGAAGCGCGCGTGCCCAGCAGCGGCCATTGCGGGTGGCCGCTTCGTCGTTGCCCAGTTCGATGGCACGCGTGAAGTCCTGGATGGCGCGTTGCTGCCTGCCGGTATCGGAGTAAGCCTTGCCGCGGTTCTGGAAGGTCGCGGCATCCTGTGGGTTCAGTTCGAGCGCGCGACTGAAGTCGGTGGTCGCCGCCCTCATGTCGCCCATCGTGCCGTGCACGATACCGCGCGTCGCGAAGTTGGCCGATTGGGAGTCAATCAGACGGATGGATTCATCCAGGTCTGCCAGGGCGGCGGCGAAGTCCTGCTTTTCCATGGCCGCTCGCGCACGCATGAAGTACGCATGGCTGCGCCCATCCGGCGGCAGGTGCTTGATGTCGAGCACCCGGGTGCAGGCCGCAATGGCGGCGTCGGGCAGCGTGGTGTCGCCGCATGCGTCCAACTGCGCGCGCACGTCGGCGCCGTTGGCATTGCATGCGGTCAGCAGCATAAAGAAACCGATGAGAAGGTGTCGCATACGCCCCCAGCGTAGTGATGACCGCGGCGTCCTTGCCTTCATCGTTTGGGAGGCGTGAACCCTGCGGCTCGGTTCGCGCATGTTACGGGGTGGCGTGCGGCTTCGACAGCACAGGGTGGGCTTCGGCCCACCTTTCGTGCGAATGCGCCCGGGTGCACAGCGCTTACCCGGACTACGCGGGTCGCTTGGCTCAGGTACCCAGCAATTCGACGTCGAACTTCAGCGTGGCGTTCGGCGGGATGACGCCACCAGCGCCGCGGGCGCCGTAGCCGAGGGTGGCGGGGATGATGAGAGTGCGCTGGCCGCCGACCTTCATGCCCTGCACGCCTTCGTCCCAGCCCTTGATGACCATGCCGCCGCCGAGGGGAAAGATGAAGGGTTCGTCGCGGTCCTTGCTGGAATCGAACTTGGCGCCCTGCGCGCCGTTCTCGTACAGCCAGCCGGTGTAGTGCACGGTGACGTTGCTGCCGGGCTTGGCCTCGACGCCGCGGCCGACGACGGTGTCTTCGAATTGCAGACCGGAGGTTGTGGTGGTGAATGCCATGGTGGGTTCCTTGTAGGGATCGGGAGGTTGATGGCCGTAGTTTATCCACCGTGCGACCAAGAAGCGTGGCGCAGCCCGGGTGAGGCCGAAGGTCGCACCCGGGGCGTCGGACACAGGACGTGTCCTGCATGCAGCCTCCGGGTTCGCTTCGCTTACCCGGCCTGCGCTGGCTCACCCCAACGCGGGCCTGGCACTCGCCCGCTCGTCAGATACATGCATTAACCGAACAATTCATGGCCGTCGCATTCGAACAGCGGCGTTGTGCGTGGTGAGATCGCTTCCTGGACAGCGGCCTGGGCTCAGCGCCAAGGGCACTGTCTACCGACGGTACATGACGACGGTCACCCTACTTTTTATTTGCCTCTGAGTTGCTGACACGCATTCGTACGCTCGCCCGGTCTACCTGCTGCAGTTGGTAGCCATTGCCGTCCAGGTCCCGCCCCTTTTCGATCTGGTGCACCCGCCTCGCCTGTCCCCAGCCATCCAGGAACACCACCATGTCGATTGCATCCGTGATCCACGCACACGGCAAGCTGGCTACCGTCTCCTTCAGCAGACCCAATGACTTGCAGGATTCTGACAGAGAAGATCCTCCGGGGAGGACATCATGATGACGCACATCCGATCCGCGCACTCGTCTTCCCGCACCGCGGCAACGTTTCGGTGCCTCGCGTCGCTGGGCATGCTGGCTCTGGCCGCTACGCTCACCAGTTGCGACTTGCAAGGGAAAGACAGCAAGCAAGCGACGGCCACCTCAGAAGCGATCAACGACAAGGATCCACGCTGGATCCATCGCGCGGAACCGCAGAAGAGGGTCGCGGTGGTATTCGTCCACGGCATCTTCGGCGACACCATCACCACTTGGACGCACCCCAGCGGGACGACGTTCTTCGACCTGCTCAAGGCATCGCCGCGAGTCGGAGAAGAGGTCGATGTATTCGCATTCGGCTTCACGTCCCGGATGTTCAAGGACGGCTCACTAAGCGTGAGCGAGGCGGCGCGCAGCCTGCATCAGTACCTCCAGTTCAACGATGTGTGGGAGTACGACAATGTGGTCTTCGTCACCCACAGCATGGGTGGGCTGGTCACGATGCGTCAGCTGACTGCACAACGCGACCTCGCTCACAAGGTCCCGCTGATCGTGCAGTTCGCCACGCCGCAAGGGGGCTCGCAGATCACCGGGATCGCCCAACACGTGGTCAATAACGAGGCCATCAAGCAGATGCTGCTGGTCGACCACAACGAGTTCCTGCGTGAGCTCAACAACGATTGGGTCGAGATGCGCCGCGCTGGCCAAGCGCCGACGGTAATCTGCGCCTACGAGACCAAACCGACCAAAGGCGTGCTGATCGTGCCATGGTCGGCCAGCACCCGCCTGTGCGACGAGGCTGCCCCCGCGATCCAGGATGCCGACCATCTGTCGATCGTCAAACCCGACCGCGCCACGCATCCCTCCGTGGTGGTGCTGGTGAACGCACTGCGCAACTACGTGATGCCGCGCCTGGACGCGAATGCATGGCAGACGCCGAACTTCGAGGTCGACCAAGACCGCTGGATGTTTCGGCTTGGCGACGTCAACGACTTCAGCGTTGCCAAGATCGAGAACAAGAGCAAACTGTGGCTGGATTACCGGATCCACCGGCCGGGCGGACTGACGCTGTACATCGCCCCCGAGGGCGAACGACGCAAGGTTGGCCCGTCGTCCAGCGATGACCTTCGGATGTTCCCGATCGGCGTGCTCAAGGAGGAGTACGAGTTCGAACTGCAGCTCGGATCGACCAAGCCCCGCAAGGTCCGTGCGTTCGTGCCCAACATCCAGGTTGCGCAGGAGCAGCGTGCGTCGCGTGCGCGTGGACTGATGCAAGCGATCAGCGATGACATGGGATCCGGCGATGACCTGGTCGCCTTCCAGGCACTGCCAGAGGACGCCAAAGCCGAGCGCATCGCGGACGTCGCGCGCCGGACGCTGGCCGACGACCTGTCCGGGCTGCCCGAGGGCACGGCTTGGCTCGTGGTCGCCGACAACCTGTCGCAGATCAACCTCTCGCCTGCCGCGGCGGTCGCGATACGCCGTGTAGAAGAGCAGTCGCCGGCAACCGCGCAAGCTCCGGCCGTGCGCAGTCTCGCCGCGGTGATCTCCGACCAGTCCGGCAAGGGTGTCATCTTCCGACACAGTCCGACGCCCGATGCGACAGGCGCGCAGTTGCCGTTCCTGCCCGCCCAGACCCGGCTGACGACCGTACAGGACCAGAAGCTATGGACCGAACTGGCCACAAAAATGACTTCCGATCCCGATCTGAAGCGCGAAGGGCTTCTGATCCAGGGCGACCTGCTCCGTGAGCAGGGCAACTATGAGGAAGCGATCCGGCGCTACCAGGAAGTGCGGGCCGGACACGAATCGAAAGTGCTGGATGCGCGACTACAAGCCCTGAAGAAGTTCGATGAAACCCAAGGTTGACAGCAGACGGCGGTGACCACATGACGCTTATCAGCGTGATCGAGCGTGCGCGACATGCCAAAACCACAACCGATTCGATCTTCGCCACGGCACGCCACGGCACGGCACGGCACGGCACGGCACGGCACGGCACGGCAGAAACAACATGGGGCAGAGTACATTTCTCTGCAGCGTCATTCACCGGAAATGCACTCTGACCCCTGTTTCGCACCACTCACAATGCCACCCAAGTAAGAGATGGCAGCGCCTTGCGAACCCTGAATTGCCCGGTGATGCTGTCCTGAAGAGTCGATCCTGGCGCGGCTTGCGGCAAGTAGACCCCATACGAGGGGCCTCGATAGCGATAAAGAATGTTGTTCTGATTCTGGATAGGCGGCGCACCGTCAGTCTTCTTCGGATCCCGATATGAGATGTCGCACGAGCAGTCGACGTAGGCACCGGTTGTGGGCGCCATGTGATTAACTGCTTGTCCACCACGGCGAATACTCGTGCCCCCTTCCAAGCTTACGTTTACGAACTGATTATTGACTGGCTCAAAGACTACAACTGCCGATCCTGATCCGTTTACATCCAGAATTCCGCCATGAACAACCACATCGCGCATCTCAGTCGGGTAGGCCGGCATTGTGTTCTGGGCCGTCAAGAACTTGATGGCATGCTGACGACAGTTGGTCAAATCAGGGTTAGTGATCTGCACGTCTTCACAGGCCAGTACTGACATGCCCCACCAGCAAGAGAATGCGTTGTTTCGCGAGCGGACAGAACAATCGCTGAGGCGTGCCCCTTTTATCATCCCAAGCTGGAAGGCTGCAAAATTGCCGATACCATAGCCACCGACACTGCAATCTTCCGCAATACAGCCGATTAAGTTGATGTTGGTGTGATAACTCCCTGTGGTGTAGCCGCCCAGGACTTTGAATGCGCCGCCGCCGGTCGCGCCGCCGCCCGCAGCTCCACTGTTCAGGGAGGAACAGCCTAGGATCCACACATTGCTTACTACTTGCTGGCCACCCACGCGGAAGCCGTGCTCAGCCGCATCGCGGACATGACAGCTCCTCAGCGTCAGATTTGTTGTCCCATGATCCAATGTGGATTCGATCAGAAACCCATTCTCGCCGGGCCCACCCGTTGCGAATGATGAGAGCCCAGACAGGCATGCGTTTGATAGGGACGAGTTGCGCACATCAATCAGATACACGCCCGTCTTAAAGTTGCGAATCTCCAGGAATTCGACATGGCATTGATCCGCATTGATGATACGAACAGGGGAAACGTAGCCAAAGATGGCTACCGAGCCGAGGCGCACCCCCGAGATTGGCGCGGCAGGCGCGCTTGCCTGATGAATGAGAAGGCCATTGGTTGCTGCGCCATGGCCTGCATCATCTTGCTCAGAGGAAACAGTTACTCCTCCAATCTGTACGTCGCCCCCTATGATCCTGATGCCCGCGTCTGCCGCCCCTCCACTCACAATCAAGTCGAGCGTGTCCGCACGAACGTTGTTGTGGACAATCAGGGCGTACGCACTGCTTGAGACAAGCTTCCTGAAGCTCGCCCCCTTGCTGACAATCGTGACTCCGGCGGGAAGATCAAGGGAAGTGATGCCGTAGATCTTACCCGCGCCCAGTAGAAGCAGTTTTCCAACGGACTGATAGAGCAACGACTGCAACTGCACCGTTACGTCAGTGGAGCCATCACCCACGACGCCCTCGATATCCAAGTCAACAATGCCGCTCCCGGCCGTAGCTCCAGCCGTGGCGTTAGCAACGCTCGCAGCGACGACACTCGTGCCGGCAAGAACGAAGCCGATCGGCAGGTTACGTAGAAATTTCCGCCTCTGCATTAAGCACCTCTCCGAAGTAGATTGAACTGGTGAACCGGAGCTCGCCTCGCGGTCCATTTGCAGGCATCAGGCGCGACTCATCCGCCGATCGCGCCATCTTATGTTTCGGCTCCTGGTTTCATCCCAGGGCATTGCAGCTCAAGCCTACCCTCTAACGCCGTATCGGTCGGTACGATCGTCAGGAAACCAGACCGTTTCTAGGAATCACCGGCTCCTTCGCAACGCCGGCTTCAGTAGTGCAGCGCGGAGGGCGCCGTCCATGCGAGACGCAACTACGGCCCCTGACAATGATGTACGGGAGTGTCCGATTTTTGTGTGCTCGGCCCGGTCGCCATGGCCGGTGTTGAACCGGGGGGCCTGAGCTCAACCTGCGCGCTACTCGAACAGCTTGGTGGAGTCCTCGACGAAGACGAAGCGGCTCAACACCCAGCCTTGGGTGCCGCGGTACCAGACGAAGTACCAGACGATGGCGTGTTCATCGAAACGGTGGAGGAAAATCGTGCGTACCAGTGAGTCGCCCATCGTGTCGTTGCGCAGCAACTCATAGCCGGTGCTCTTTCCGAACCGGGCGCCCCAGGTGTCCTGGTGGGTCTTCACCTGCTTGTTGAAGTCGTCCATCTGCGCCTTCGTCACCAGGGCGTGCGGTAGCGCCAGGTCGAAGCCTTCGGCGGGCTTGCCCGCCACGATGAACTGCATGATGCGGTCGGACAGCGCCACGGCCGCGTCGGCCGAAGGAAGTGCCTGGGCCGCTCCCAGGACACGCTCCTGGTTCGCTGGCGGTGCCCTGCGGGCGACCAGCGCGGCGATCTTCTCGCCGAAGATGGCGGTGGACTGCTCACTGTCCACTCTGGGTTCGGTCACGCGGTTGGAGGCGATGTTGGCCGCTTGGGTGGCCATGACGAACCGTTGGCCCAGCTCGGTCGCATAGAACGCCACCAGCGCCTCCGCATCGGCAGGGAGGAGACTGTCCTCCAGTGCATGCGCGAACGCAGCCTTCGCTTCAGCCTGGTCGTAGTCGCAGTAGCTCGCCATCATCGCGTTGTAGGCGGCTTCGGCCTCGGCGAACTCCGGCTCGCCGCGCTGGATGCCGCCGAGCAGCTGTGGGTTGGTCTTGATGGCCGAGTCGAGGTCGTACTTCGCCATCTTCTCGTGGCAGATCATGATGCCGTCTTTGAAGGTCTTGTCGAACGCCAAGGCCTCCGTCACCCGCATGCCGTGCGAGGGCTCAGCCGCCTGCGCGGACGCCGCCGTGGTGGCGGCCAGCAGGCACGCCGTCATCGCGCATGCGCGCGTCATTCCTTGCTTGACCATGTGTCCCCTTGCCGTGTGCAGGGAGAGGCCGGGTGCGGCGTCTCCGTGATGCGTGCGTTTGCGGGCGCAGACCCCGCCGCGCCTGCGGGAGACTATGCCATGCCGGGCATGCAGCGTCAGGCGGTCACGGCAGCGACGATGTGGTCGGCGGTGTCGGTGAGGTGGGTGAAGCAGTGGGCGAGGCCGGCGCGGGGGAGGATGAGGTCGTCGGGGTTCTGGTGTTCGGGGGTGCTGAGCTGGGCCAGCAGGTGCAGGTGGTCGCGCAGGGCCTGCAGTTCGGCGTGGGCGTCGGTGGGCAGGTGGTAGCCGGGGTCGGTGGGCATTGCGTGCTTCATGGCGAATCCTTCCGCGTGCGGGTGCAAGGCGTGCCTGCGGGCGCGACATGCGCCCGCAGGGTGCCGGGAGGTTCGAAGCTGCAATCAGTCAGCCGGGCGTATTCCCTGCTGGGCATTCTATTCCGCCACCCTCCCGACGTAGAACGGACTGCGTCGGAAGTGCCCGATGCGTTGGGCATAAGAAACCCGCCTGAGTTGCCGGGGCGGGTACCGCTGATTGCCGGAGATTCGACGCTCCTTGGAGGCAAGTTTGCGGCTGGAGATGGCGGGCTGTCATCCACATTTGACCTAGTTCCTCAGGAACCTCTCTCTCCCCTTCCCACTTGGCTGCAGCCCATAGAACCGATACGCGTTGCGATAGAAGATGGCGTCCTTCGCTGGTTCCTTCAGCCCCAAGCCGTCAAGTGCTTTCTCTATTGTGGTCGGGTAGCTGTCGGCGCCCACCTCTTGCGCCAGCATCGACCAATCCGAGCCATACATCGTTCGCTCCAGGACAATCGCACTCCCCATTGCCTGGCGCAGCCTGGCCATCAGATCGTTGGCCGCATTACCGCCCGCCAGAAGGCCTTCGAAGTAGCTGGTATCCACGTACAGGCACTCGTGCTGCTTCATCAAGTCCGCCAGCCGACCTGCCCATCCGTGCGAGTGACCTTTCGTGCTCACGCCACCGAAATGGCCTATGCACACCTTGACCGCGGGATCCGAACCCTTGAAGTAGGCCGGGAACTTCTTGAATGCCCGCTCCCAATAGTTCGGACCGCCCAGTAATGCCTTGACTGCGTCGCCGCCGGGGGCATTGGTGGGCGAGCCATGCGCGAGGATGGGAATGCGCTCGCGCGCGCAAAGGGCGAAGAAGCGCTCCATGGCCTCATCGACCATGGCGCCCGTGATGCCTTTCTTGCAACTCAGGTTCCGCACCAAGCCATCCGGGTTGCCGTATGGCGCAAACCCCATGGGCGGATAGACCTTGAAGCCAAGGCACCCAAACTCACCTGCCGCTTTCTCCATCAGTGGGAAGTAGCCAGGGTCGACGATCGCGCGGAGTGGATTGAAGGGAGCGAGGCAACGAATCTTCTGATCGCTGTGCGTGGCAATGCGAGCCGCCAACGCGATCTGGTCGCTGATGGAAGAAGGAACGGTCTCCGAACACTCTTCCGACCCGATCCAGAGATCGAAATCGACCATGGCGGGTGTGAACAATCCAATCCTCCGTCCGCTCGCCTCGCCGTGCAGCGCCGAGAGCGTCAAAGCGTTCTCGTAGCGATACCGCAGGAAACTCTTCAGGAACGCGAGATACGCGTGGATTTTTCCGGAGATGCTCAATTCCTGCGTGACAAGGAAGTTGACCGTATCGGGATTGCTTCGCACCATTTGCGCCAAGTTTGGCGATGCCAGCCATTCCCCCGCGCCCCCTTGTGAAACGGTCGCACTCTTGGCCTGCGATTGGGCGTAGTCGCCGAAGAAGGCATTGAACGACTCGGGATCTTCCTCGGCGATCTCCATCCACGCGTCGCGGAAGCGCGTATCGGAATCATCGACAGCAACCTCTGTGGCCTGCATCGTCTGCGCATCGCGCATCAGACTGGCGGACCCGGTGAACGTCGCCCAATTGCTGCGACTCGCCAGCCATTTCATCTCGTCACGCGCTTTGGGTGCGCGCCGCTGAAGTATGCGGAGCGCGCGATGGCCCAGCTTCTTCAGCGGAGAGTCCGGATCCTGCTTCAGCAGAACTTCGACCACGAACGAGGTAATGGGCAAGTCAGATGCATTGAAGATGTGGCAGTGCGCATCCACACCTCGGATGGCATCCAGCATGCCGGTCGTCGCAGGAAGAATTCCCGCCGCCATGCCACGGTTGGGAACCAGTGAAGCGAGTGATGCACCTGCCATACCTGCCAAGAAAGAACGCCTTTCCATGCTGCTCTCCTTTTCAAGTTGAGGTTCTCAACGGACTCCTAGAAGCAAGAGACCAGAGCGCATGCTTCGCAACGCGACCGACCGGTCGATCGAAAATGCACTCTGACCCCTATTTCTGACCCGCCAGCGCTTCTTCGACACGTGCGCTGGCTTGTTCGTATTCAATCATTCCGTTCTCGTCAGTCGCGTGGGCGCAGCGGACTGAACATCGCATTCCGCCACGCGGATCAGTGACCTGTAGGCCAGCCCGGAAGGGGCACTTCGCGCGCCTTCATTACGCCCTGCCTGACGATCTCGTAGGCCTCTTGCACCGGAGTACCCTTGAGGCAGCGCACTTGGCCGTCCGTGATGCGGTAGGTGTCGGCACTCTCCTTCCACCAAGGCAGCATTCGATCCCACACTTCCTGCGTTACTGCCTCACGCCGGGCGATGGGCTCAGCGAACGTCAGTGGTTTCGCGCGATGGGATAGCGCCTTGTCGACGCCCCTGCGGTCCACTTCGCCGCAGGCCGCCCACTGACCTTCGGCAGTGCGGTGCATGGGAACGCCCTGGTACTTGTGCAGCCAGTTGCCGTCATCGGTGACGGCGACGAACAGCAAGGCATGCGGGGTGTTGGCGAAGGCGGGGAAGCCGTAGTGGTCGGCCACCTGGAACGTGACCTCGGTGTTTGCCGTCGTGCCCGCCACGGGCTGCACGACGCGATAACGGGCGCGGTAGAGGTCGTCCATGAAGATGCAGCCCGGCGTGCCGGTGCGCTTGCGCTCTTCCTCGCAGGGGTCGGGCATGGGCTCCATGGAGATCAGCTCGCCCACGAAGACCAAGGTCTCGACGGCTCGCTCATCGGCAGGTTCGGCGACGGCGGGCAGAGCCGCACCGAACACCGCGAGAATGCCGATGAGCACGCCCACATTGCATGGCTTGAGCATCAGAGCCCGCCGTAGTGCTTCAGAAATTCGATGGGTCATGGCTTTCCTTCGCATGGTGTCACCGTCCAGAGCGATGGGTATCGCTCCGCTCAACCCATCCTACGTGCTTCGCCATTGAAAGCCGCTTGGCTCCACCCATCTTGCGCACTAGGGATGGCAAATCGTAACTGCTCCATCAATTCGGCCGGCATGCATCGAGGCGGGCCCTGAGACCGTCGTACGCCGCCTTCTCTATCGTTACGAGCTTTGAGACAGGAACCTCAAGTGCGTGCCCAACGATCCTCTCAGCGACCTCAAAGGCTACCTTCCCATTCCCTTGTTCTAGGAGCGTCAATGCCGTGACTGCGTAAGCACCCAAGTATCCTTCTGCATCATCGCTGGAATCGAAGTTAGCCTGATAAAGGTCGTAGGCTTCCTCCCACCGACCAAGTTCTACTAGGGCCGTCGCTTCGTTCAACGCCAATGTTGGATCTTCTTGGTTAGTAAGCCTAGCCTCGTTAAACAAAGAATAGGCGAGCTCATACTTGCCTGAATAAAACTCAAGCAACCCCGCCTGATTCACCACCGGGGATCGCCTGTAGCCAAGCTCGAACAACTTATCCAAGTCAGCTCGCGCCTGATCATATTTCTGATCGCCGATAGCATCGCTAACAACACTAACCGCGACCCACTCATCAAAAACGACGAGATCTTCAGTCTTAGCAGAAACTGCTGCCAGCATCGAGAGCTCGATGCCGCCCTCATTCGCAAGATCCAAGCCAGCCACAGCATCAAACATGCCGGCGCGGACATCGACCTGACCAGAAACCGCCCTTGAAATTCTAGTAATCGCTACTTTCACTTCATCAACAAAGCTTTCCTCGTCATCACTACGAGCAACTACGACGAACGCGTCATCAGCTACCATCGCGACATGCCCCCTCCCGGGCACGCTCTCGACGATAGCTTCAAACGCAGAGGCAAGCACTGCATTTGCTGCCCTAAGCCCTTTTGCAGAAGCAAACTCGTGAATTCCTTGCAGTAGGAACGTCGCTACGGACCTTCGCTCTTCTCGTTCCGTCTTCAACTGAGCACGAAGCGCATCCACAGAGGTGGCGAGTTTTGATTGAACGCTGCCAGGCGTTGAAACCAAATGGGAAATACTCCCGAGCGGAACCGCCTGCAGTGTGGATGAGTCAGGGATCTGGCCGCCAATCTCGACTATCCATTCATCAATCTTGCAGAAAGCTACGTCGGTTTGCACGCTTACAACGGACATCCGTGCGATTGGGTAACGCGGATAGACGCCCAGCCTTCTCCGAGACCTACCTTCTCCTGCAAAATAGGCAGTAACGCCATCGAAGCGTGGAGGATAGACAAGAAACTCCTGTCCTAACCGCACCCCTATTTCGCCGCCAGCATCGATAGCTACGAGCTTAGTTTCTGGAATGTGTTCAATTGTTCGTACATGGTTCTTCAGAATTTCAGAGAAGAGCCGAACGACATTGCGGCCGCCACCCTTTGCAGAATAGAGAGCCAGATCTGCCTCTCGAAGCATTCGAGATATCGCCTGCTTGCGACGTTCGCCTGCACGGTGCTCCATCACACTAACGCCAATGCTTACGGTGACGCCCCGCTCTGACTCAGGCGGAAACACATCCGTCTCGACCTTGCCGTCCTTCTTGAGGACTTTGTGCTCATCGCGACTTGGGAGTGCTTCGGCAGAAACATCAGCACGAATTGAGTTTGCAAGCTCAAACACCTGATCGATAGTGACGGAACCAGACACCACGACCTGAAACTCCTCACCCCCCGGACGAGCAAAGATAACCTCTGTACCACCAACCTCCAGAGCTGAGAGCCAACGCTCCACACTGGCATCGACTCTCCAACTGAACGCCCTTAACACGAGGTCGCCATACAAGTGACCATGGTTGTCGTTTATGGACTTGAAATGATCTAAGTCCATTGAAATCAGATAGATCGATTTGAGCTGGGAAATCGTACCCGTCGCGCCACTCGTAGCGTGCCGGCCAATCGACCCCGCCTCAAAGAGCTCAAGTAGCTTCTCGTCTAGGGCAGCCTTGTTGAAGCACTCGGTAAGCGAGTCATGTTTGGCTAGAAATTCATTCTTAGCGTTAAGAATCTCGCCATTCAGTCCGCTCTGAAACCTGCCGATAGTCTTGGCTGCAGGCCGAGAGGCGAATCGTATTTTGGTAACAGCATTGAACTCGTCATGCCGAAAGTAGACGTCAGCGCTAGCAGGCCGCCTGAAGTAACCACTCTTCGATTGCTGCGCTTGCTGGAGCTCTTTTAAGATCGGGGCATCGACTGCTGACGCAGATTCGACCTCATACCAGACCTCATCATGAAAGTAGTAGGTCCCGACAAGTTGCCCTGCGGCACTACTGCTAGAGGCAAATTGCCCGACTCGCGCTGCAACACCTTGCAATCGGCCGCGCTTCATCTACCCCCCTTTAGCTCTAACTAGTTAACCCTCACCCGCACTTCGAGTAACCACAGTTCAAACACGTCGCGCACCCGTCCATGATGACGAGCGCCTTGGTGCTGCACTTGTGGCAAAGGGTCGCAGAGGGCGGGAAGCTGGCGCCATCGCCGGTGACGGCGATGTCTTCCGAAGAACCGGGCATGACGGCAGAAGCGCCCTCATCCGCCCTTCGGGCACCTTCTCCCGCCGGGGCGGGAGAAGGAACAACGCTTACGTCAGAGTTTTTTTTTGCGCGGTCTTCGTACTGCTTGCGCTTCTCGGCCAGGATGGCGCGCTGGTGCGCGCTCATTTCCGGGTCGTGGATCAGGCCGATCGACTTCATGTGCTCTTCCACGATGGCGCCCAGCTCCGCCACCAGCGACGGCATGTACACACCACCGGCCTTGAAATAACCACCGCGCGGATCGAACACGGCCTTCATCTCGTCCACCAGGAACGTCACGTCGCCGCCCTTGCGGAACACCGCCGACATGATGCGCGTCAGCGCCACGATCCACTGGAAGTGCTCCATGGACTTGCTGTTGACGAAGATCTCGAACGGACGGCGCAGCTCATGCTCCGTACCGGCGTTCAACACGATGTCGTTGATGGTCACGTACATGGCGTGCTCCACCAGCGGCGACTTGATCTTGTAGGTGCTGCCGATGAGGACTTCCGGGCGCTCGATGCGCTCGTGCATCTGGATGATGTTGTCCTGCGGCACTTCCTTTTCCACCGTCTCGCGCGCCACCGACGCCGTGGGAATCAGCGCAGCGGCTTCGCGCGCCTTGTCTTCCGGGGTGAGCACGCTGTAGCCCTTGATTTTCTTGTCGATCTTGACGGCCATGACGGTGGAATCCTGTTCGTGTTCTGAAAGTTGTCATCGATGGGCGGGGCCTGGCCTTCCGGGCCGGCGACCGCCCCAACCCTCCCCCGGACCCGGGGGAGGAGGGGTGCATCAGGTCTTACTTACGGGCCGCTTTTTTTGCTGCTTTCTTTGCGGCTTTCTTCGGGGCTGCCTTGCGGACGGCTTTCTTGGCCGCCTTCTTGGGCGCGGCTTTCTTCGCCGCTTTCTTCACCGGCGCCTTGCGGGCGACCTTCTTTGCTGCCTTCTTCACCGACTTCTTGGCGA
Source organism: uncultured Pseudoxanthomonas sp. (assembly GCF_946886695.1). Next base: position 30,993 of record NZ_CAMPJD010000043.1, read on the forward strand.
CGGCCTTCTTGGCCGTGGCCTTCTTGGCGACCTTCTTCACGGCCTTCTTGGCAGCCGTCTTCCTGGTGGCTTTCTTCGCTGCCTTCTTCGCCGTCTTCTTGGCGGCCTTCTTGCCGGTTACCTTCTTCTGCAGGCTGGCGGCTTCGGCCTTGGCGGCGGAACTGGCGGCGGCCAGCTTCTTCTTCGCCTTGGCGACGGTCTTCTTCACCGCCTTGGTGGCCTTGTCGGTGCGCTTGGCCACAGCCTTCTTCGCCTTGGCGATGTCGGCAGTGACCGTCTTGCGCGCCTTCTTGGCCGCCTTCTTGGCCTTGGCGACCGTTTCGCTGGCGGTGGAGGCCACCGCTTCGCCGATGCCTGCCACTGTCTCCTTCACGCTCTCGGCGGCGCCGGAGAGCGTCGCCGTGACACCATTACCGTTGCTCATGCTGCCCTCCTTAGTGGGCGAGGTTAGTGACGCTGCCGATGCTATACCCGATTGCGCGGGGTGGAACGGTGAAACGGGTGAATCGGTGGTTCAACTTCCTGGGTGAGCCCCTTCCCCCGCGTGCGGGGGAAGGTTGGGATGGGGGGCGCTTTTCGCGAAGAGCCAAAGCAACTCGCTGCGCTCGCTCCCCTCTCCCGCCCCTTCGGGGCACCCTCTCCCGCAAGGGGAGAGGGATTCAGTCTTTTCCCCCCAGGCGGGGTGTTTTTTCCTCGACCCTTAGCCCCCCAAGGGGGGAGATGGCGCGGACGGCGGATGAGGGGCCGCTTTTCGCAAGGAGCCAAAGCAACTCGCTGCGCTCGCTCCCCCCACCTGCCCTCCGGGCATCCTCCCCCGCAGGCGGGGGAGGAGAGCCGTCAGAACTTGCCGTAATACCCTTCCTTCAACGCGTCGAACAGGTTGGCGGCGGTGTGCATTTCGCCGTCGTACTCGATCTGCTCGTTGCCCTTCACTTCGATGACGTTGCCGTCTTCCAGCTCGAAGCGGTAGGTGGTGTTCTCGAGATCGGCTTCCTTCACCAGCACGCCCTGGAAGGCGGCGGGGTTGAAGCGGAACGTGGTGCAGCCCTTCAGGCCCTGCTGGTGGGCGTAGCGGTAGATGTCCTTGAACTGCTCGTACGGGTAGTCCGTGGGCACGTTGGCGGTCTTGGAGATGGAGCTGTCCACCCACTTCTGCGCGGCGGCCTGCACGTCGACGTGCTCCTTCGGGCTGATGTCGTCGGCGGCGATGAAGTACTCCGGCAGCTTCGCATCGGCGTCGTCCGAGAACGGCATGGCCTTCGGGTTGACCAGTTCGCGGTAGGCCAGCAGCTCGTACGACCAGACGTCGACCTTTTCCTTCGACTTCTTGCCTTCGCGGATCACGTTGCGGCTGTAGTGGTGCGCGAACGAGGGCTCGATGCCGTTGGAGGCGTTGTTGGCCAGCGACAGGCTGATGGTGCCGGTGGGGGCGATGGAGCTGTGGTGGGTGAAGCGGCTGCCGACTTCGGCCAGCTCGTCCACCAGGTCCGGGGCGACTTCGGCCACGCGCTGCATGTAGCGGCTGTACTTGGCGTGCAGCACCTTGCCGGGGATCTCCTGGCCGACCTTCCAGCCGTCCTTCGCCATTTCCGGGCGCTGGCGCAGCATGGCGGCGGTGACGGTGAACAGCTCGTCCATGATGGGCGCGGCGCCCTTTTCCTTCGCCAGGGCCAGGCCCATTTCCCAGCCGGCCACGGCCATCTCGCGGGCGATGGCTTCGGTGAACTCGCAGGAGGCCGGGCTGCCGTACTTGTGCTTGAGCATGGTCAGCGTGCTGCCCAGGCCCAGGAAGCCCATGCCGTGGCGGCGCTTGCGCAGGATCTCGGCGCGCTGCTGTTCCAGCGGCAGGCCGTTCACTTCGACCACGTTGTCGAGCATGCGGGTGAACACGCGCACGACTTCCTTGTATTCCTCCCAGTCGAAGCTGGCCTGGTCGGTGAACGGGTTGCGCACGAAGGTGGTCAGGTTGACCGAGCCCAGCAGGCAGGCGCCGTAGGGCGGCAGGGGCTGCTCGCCGCACGGGTTGGTGGCGCGGATGGTCTCGCACCACCAGTTGTTGTTCATCTCGTTGACGCGGTCGATCAGGATGAAGCCCGGCTCGGCGTAGTCGTACGTGGACACCATGATCATGTCCCACAGGTGGCGCGCACGGATGTGGCCGTAGATCTTGCAGGCCACCAGACCGTCGTCGCGGACGATGTAGTTCTTGTGGGTGGGCCATTCGCGCCAGACCACCTGCGCGGCGTCCTCGACGTCGATGTCGCCCTTCTCCTTGATGTTCACCGGGAACACCAGCGGCCAGTCGGCGTCGGTGTCCACGGCTTCCATGAAGCCGTCGGTGATCAGCAGCGACAGGTTGAACTGGCGCAGGCGGCCGTCTTCGCGCTTGGCGCGGATGAAGTCCTTGACGTCCGGGTGGGAGATTTCGAACGTGCCCATCTGCGCGCCACGGCGGCCGCCGGCGCTGGAGACGGTGAAGCACATCTTGTCGTAGATATCCATGAAGGACATCGGGCCGGAGGTGTACGCGCCGGCGCCGGCGACGAACGCGCCGCGCGGGCGCAGCGTCGAGAACTCGTAGCCGATGCCGCAGCCGGCCTTCAGCGTCAGGCCGGCCTCGTGGACCTTGTCCAGGATGCCGTCCATCGAGTCCTCGATGGTGCCGGACACGGTGCAGTTGATGGTGCTGGTGGCCGGCTTGTGCTGCTGGGCGCCGGCGTTGGAAGTGATGCGGCCGGCCGGAATGGCGCCGCGGCGCAGCGCCCACACGAAGCGCTCGTACCAGTAGGCGCGCTTTTCCGGGGTGCCTTCGGCGTCGGCCAGGGCGCGGGCCACGCGCTGGTAGGTGCCATCGATGTCGGCGTCCAGGGCGTCGCCCTGCTTCGTCTTCAGCCGGTACTTCTTGTCCCAGATGTCCTGGGATGCCGGTTGCATGGGAATCAGGGCAGGCTGTTCCGTCTTGACCGCCTCGAGGCGCACCGTACTCATGGTTGTGTTGTTCTCCTGAAAACGACTGGAACTATTCAATGGCTGTGGCGGGTGGGTAGCGGGCCCACCCCCGCGATTCACTGCGGGATGTTCATGGCGGACCCGGACGACGGAGACGGCGCCGCGGGCAGCCGCACAGGATGCGCCGCCCGGGTTGCCGGATTGTGGAAGTGGGACCTGCCATCGCCATGGTGCCCACTGCTTCCCTCGCCCTCATGCGCCAATCCCCAAAGGCGCCCGATTTCCCAAGCGCAAAGCCCGAAAAAACACCAGTGCTTGGGTCCGCTTCGTGCTGGACCGCAACATCTTGTGTCCGCACGAAGCCGTCAAACTACGCCCGGGGGTGCCCCCTGTCAACCGGATTGACATGACAATTGCATGGCATCCACCCCACCGTCCGTCATCACGTCCCGGCACCGGATGAGGGGCCGAAGGGGCTGAACTTCATTGCAGGTTTAGGGGTCCGTCAGCAGACTCATTCAGGTTGAACGGGCGCCCTTCCGGCCCCACTCCCTTCCCGACGCAACGACCTGCCGACCGACCATGAAGAATGCGCTGCGCCCGTTTCCCACCCTACTGGCCCTGACCGCCGCCGCCGCGTTCGGCGGTTTCGCCGCCACCGGCCTGAATGACCTGTTGCAGAAGCCGGCCCAGGCCGCTCCTGTCGCCGCAGCCGCGGTCCCGGCCGCCGCCGCCCTGCCCGCCACGGCGGACGGCCAGGCGCTGCCGTCGCTGGCGCCCATGCTCAAGCGGGTCACCCCGGCGGTGGTCAGCGTGTACAGCCGCCAGACCGTGCGGGTGGCCAGCCCGCTGGGGCCGTTCGGCGATGATCCGGTGTTCCGCCGGTTGTTCGGCATTCCCGACATGCCGCGCGAGCGGGTGGAGCGCGCACTGGGCTCGGGCGTGATCGTCGATGCCACCCGCGGCTACGTGCTGACCAACCACCATGTGGTGGAGAACGCCGACGGCGTGTCGGTCACGCTGAGCGATGGCCGCCAGGTGGAAGCCGAGTTCATCGGTTCCGACCCGGATACCGACATCGCGTTGATCCGCATCCCCACCCAGGGCCTGACGGCGGTGCCGATGGCGAACAGCGACCAGCTGCAGGTCGGCGACTTCGTGGTGGCGATGGGCAACCCCTACGGCCTGGGCCAGACGGTCACCTCGGGCATCGTGTCGGCGGTGGGCCGCAGCGGCATCCCGGTGGCCGGCTACCAGAACTTCATCCAGACCGACGCCTCGATCAACCCCGGCAACTCCGGCGGCGCACTGGTCGACCTGCAGGGCCGGCTGGTGGGCATCAATACCGCCAGCTTCAATCCGCGCGGCAGCATGGCAGGCAACATCGGCCTGGGCTTCGCGATCCCGATCAACATGGCGCGCGGGATCATGGACCAGCTGATCGCCAACGACGGCGTGGTGCGCCGGGGCACGTTCGGGGTGGAAGCGCAGGACGTGGACGAACGCGTCGCCCGCGGCCTGGGCCTGGAGGCACCGCGTGGCGCGCTGCTCACGCGCGTCTACGCAGACTCCGCCGCCGCCGCCGCGGGCCTGCAGCCCGGCGACGTGGTGCTGGCCGCCAACGGCCAGCGCATCGACAACCGCGCCGCCCTGCACAACTTCGAAGGCCTGCAGCCGGTGGGCGCGCGCGTGGCGCTGGAGGTACGCCGCGACGGCAAGCCGCTGCAGCTCAACGTGGCGTTGAAGGAAGGTGTGCGCAGCGCGGAAGGCGCCACCCTCGACGCACGCCTGACCGGCGCCACGCTGAAGGAACTGGACGAATCCGCACGCCAGATACTGCGCAGCCAGGGTGCCAACGGTGGCGTGCAGGTCAGCAACGTGACGCGCAACAGCCGCGCCTGGAACAGCGGCCTGCGCCCGGGCGACATCATCGTGGCGGGCAGCAGTGGCGAATTCGGCGACCTGCCCAGCTTCCGCGCCAGCTTCGAACGCAAACCCGAGCAGCTGGTGTTGCAGATCCTGCGAGGACGCGGCACCGGGCGCCTGCTGATGCGGTAACGCGCGGTGACGGTGCGCGGGCATAACAGCCCGTTCACCGCCGTGCATTAGAGTGGCCCCATCCCCCGCCCACAGGAGCCAACCATGACCATGCCCACCAATACCGATGCGCTGAAGTCCAACCTGGGCGAAGCCGGTTCGCATCTGGCGTCGGCCGCCGCCGCTGCAGGCGAAGCGATCAAGGGCGCCGCCAGCGCCGCGGGCGACGAACTTCGCCTGGGCAAGGCCAACGTGAAATCGGAACTGGCCGACACCGCGCTGTCCGGCATCGCCGCGGCTGAAGCCGGTGGTGGTGCTGCGCGCGAGCAGGTGGACGCGCTGATGGACAAGGGCCGCGACCTGATCGACAGCGCCGCCGACCTGATCCGCGAGCGCCCGCTCGCTTCGTTCGGCGTGGCCTTCGCGGCCGGCTGGATCATCGCCAAGCTGGCGCGCAGCGGCGGCGACAAGTAAGCCGACCGCGTGAGCGACGCGCCCCGCGAATCCGAAGCCGGTGCATCCGGCGACACGCCGCCACCGGATTTCGCCGACAGCCTGAAGCAGGTCGGCGCGGCCGGCCGTGCCGCGTACGGTTCGGCCAAGGGCACGGGCCGCGCACTGCGCGGGCTGGTGTCGGCGGATTTCGCACTGGCGCGCAGCGCCTTCGGCCGCGCCCTGGCATGGGCCTGCGTGGCCATCGTGTTCGGCGCTTCCGCCTGGCTGCTGGTGACCGGTGCGCTGATCGCACTGATGCAACGCTTTGGATTCTCCTGGCTGCAGTCGCTGTCGCTGGCGGCGTTCATCAGCCTGGCCATGACCGCGTTCGCGGCGTGGAAGGTGGGCCGCTACTTCGACTACACCGGCATGCACGCCACCCGTCGCCAGTTGGCGAAGCTGGGGCTGTTCGATGAGGACGAGGTAGTCGACGACGATCCCCCTCCCGGTACCGCGCATGATCCGCGCGCGGCCGATCACGGAGGGGCGTGATGCGCTTCGAACAGTTGCTGCAGCACGTGCAGCGTGCGGAACAGCGCGTCGAACTGCGCGCGACGCACACGCAGGTGCAGTGGATCACACTGAAGCAGTCATGGCGCGCAGGCTGGACGCCGGGGCGCATCGTCATCGCGGGCGTGGTGAGCGGCTTCCTGGTGGGCCGCGCCGAACCGCTGCGCACGCTGACCGGTGCGCGCTGGATGCAGATGTTCACCGCCGTCTCCAGTTTCCTGGCCACCGCGCAGGCGGCCGCTGCTGCCGAGACCGCCGAGCAGGCTGCTGACACAGCGCAGGATGCGCAGGAGCAGGCCGAGGGCCTGGCCGACGACGAACCGATGGTGGACGAGGCGTTCGACGAGGATGAGATCGTGGTGACCGCGCCGCGTCCGGCTGAAGCGGCGACCGAGCTGTCCGAGCGCTGAGGCGCCTGCGGGCGCTTGTAGGAGCGACGTGAGTCGCGACCGCACGCACCAAGCCCTCCTTGCGCCGAACGTGGCCGGAAAAGGCAGCGGCCTGTCCGAAGTATCCCCGACCTCTGCCTCCTCCGGTCGCGACTCACGTCGCTCCTACAAGGGTCGCTGCACAATCGCGCATCCACCTTGGCGGCCGACTGCCCATGACGACACCCGTTCCGACCGACGCGCCTCCCGCCGCGGCCACGACTCCGCCGCCGCCGCGCCCACGCGCCTCCACGCCGATGCTGGTGCTGGCCACGCTGGCCGTGGGCTACACGCTGTGGGCGGCGCAGGACCTGCTGCTGCCCGTGCTGCTGGCGATGTTCTTCGCGCTGGTCGGCAATCCGATCATCCGCGTGCTGCGCCGAATCTACGTGCCGCGCTTCCTGGGCGCGCTGGTCGTGCTGCTGGGCGGCATGGCCGCGACCGGACTGCTGGCGCACAAGATGCTGCCTTCGGCGATGGAATGGGCACAGCAGGCGCCGCGCGAGATGCGCCAGCTCGCGCCCAAGCTGCGCGAACTGACCAAGCCGGTGCAGGACGCCAACAAGGCGGCGGAGAACTTCGCCAGGGCCGCCGGCGGGCAGACCGGCAAGCAGCCGCAGGTGGTGCACACCGCACCGCAGGACGAGCCCTACCGCAAGCTGCTGGCCACGCCGCGCTTCCTTGCATCGCTGCTGGCGGTGGTGCTGCTGACGTTCTTCTTCATGGTCTATGGGGAGAACCTGCAACGCAACGCGATAGCGCTGTTGCCGGGGCGGCAGCAGAAGAAGTTCACCGTGGAGATCCTCCATTCCATCGAGCGCGAGGTATCGCGCTACGTGCTGACCATCAGCATCATCAACACCGTGGTGGGCCTGGTGTTCGCCGGGGTGCTCTACCTGCTGGGGCTGCCACTGGCGGAGGCGCTGTTGTGGGGCACGATGGCGGCGCTGTTGAACTTCGCACCCTACGTGGGCCCGCTGATTGGGATCGTGGCGATGTTGCTGGTGGGGTTCATCAGTTTCGAGGAACCGTTCCAGTCGATGCTGCCGGCGGTGGCCTACCTGGTGCTGCACACGATCGAGGGCCAGATCATCACGCCGATCATCCTGGGCCGGAGGATGGCGCTGTCGCCGCTGGTGCTGATCCTGGCGCTGATGCTGTTCGGCTGGCTGTGGGGGATCATCGGGCTGCTGTTGGCGGTGCCGCTGCTGGTGTGCGTGAAGCTGGTGCTGGCGCGGGTGGAAGGGATGGAAGGCTGGGCGCGGCTGCTGGAGTGAGCGCTGCGTGCCTGAGCCCCTCTCCCTGCGGGAGAGGGGTTGGGGTGAGGGTTGACGAAGCCCGTGCCTCTGATCGACCCCTCAGCAGCACCACATCCGCCATGGCGTTTCATTCGATGGGCTCGCCGGATGGGCCTTCTTTGTTTGAGCGTAGCGCCGCTCGCCGCGGGAGCCCCGGCACCACCGCCGGGGTTCCGAACGTATACACGCGTTTGCGCCGGCTTCCGGATTTCACCCGCCGTCGTCCCAGCGAACGCTGGGACCCATCTGCTCTCGCTTCAGGGGTTCTGGTGCTCAGGGGCAATGGATTCCAGCTTGCGCTGGAATGACGTGAAAGGGATCCGGCCTTGTAGAGCCTCACCCCAACCCCTCTCCCGCAGGGAGAGGGGCTCGATCATCGCCCATTGAAGGGTCGCCTCCCTCCCGGGTGTAAAATCCGGGCGGTGAGCTTCCCCGTCCGCGCCATCACCCTCGACCTCGACGACACCCTGTGGCCGTTCGCCCCCATCGGCGTCCGGATCGAGCGCGTGCTGGACGACTGGCTGCGCGAACACAGCCCCGCCACCGCCGCCATGTTCCCCGTCGAACGCATGCGTGCCGTGCGCGAAGAAGTCTTCGCAGCCCATCCGCAGCACAAGCACGACCTCAGCATCCTGCGCCGGATGACGCTGGAACACGCGCTGCGCGAGAGCGGCGCCGACCTGGCCCTGCTCGATCCCGCGTACGAAACCTTCTACGCCGCCCGCAACCAGGTGGAGTACTACCCCGACGCCTTCGCCGCACTGGAACGCATCGCCGCACGCCTGCCGGTCGCGGCAGTGACCAACGGCAACGCCGACCTGCAGCGGATCGGCCTGGACCATCTGTTCGTCCACAAGATCCACTCGCGCGAGCACGGTGCCGCCAAGCCGGAGGCCAGCATTTTCCATGCGGCCTGCGACCTGCTCGGCGTGCCGCCGGGCGAAGTGCTGCACGTCGGCGACCATATCGAGATGGATGTCGTGGGCGCGGTGAACGCCGGGCTGCGCAGTTGCTGGATCAACCGCCCGGAAGACCATGGCGGGCTACCGCAGAGATGGCCGCACGACGCGCTGCGCCCCGACCTGGAATTCGCCACCCTCACCGCGCTGGCCGACTGGCTGGACGCCCACCCCGACTTCGCCACGGAAAATGCCGCCGCATGAGCGCTGCCCTCGCCTATACCGACTCTTCCGCCAACGCCCGTCCTCTGCATGTCCTGGAACGCGCGCAGCTGGCCGCGTGGCGTACGACCCAGTCGGCGGCGGTCAACGCCTGGATCGATGCACAGAACTTCACGGCCTCGGCCGGCTCACTGCTGGCGTTGCCTGGCGAACAGGGGCTGGCCGGCGCGGTGATCGGCATCGGCGACGCGCTGGATCCTTATGCTTACGCGCACGCGCCGTTCGGCCTGCCGGCGGGCGACTGGGAGATCGCGGGCGAACTGCCTGCCGATGCCCGCACCGCGCTGCAGCTGGGCTGGGGTCTGGGCAGCTACAAGTTCGACCGCTACAAGCAGCCGCCGCGCAAACCCGCGCGCCTGGTGCTGCCGCAGGCCGATGCCGAAGCGCTCGACCTGCTGGCCGCCAGCCTGCAGGTGCGCGACCTGGTCAACACGCCCACCGAGCACATGGGCCCGGATGATCTGGAAGCCGCGGTGCGCGCACTGGCGGACGTGCATGGTGCGGACGTCGACGTGATCGCGGGCGACGCGCTGCTGACGCAGAACTTCCCCGCCATCCATGCGGTGGGTCGCGCCTCGCATCGTGCACCGCGCCTGATCGCGCTGCGCTGGGGCGACGCATCGCTGCCGCATGTCGCACTGGTCGGCAAGGGCGTGTGCTTCGACACCGGCGGCCTGGACATCAAGCCGGCCGATGGCATGCGCAACATGAAGAAGGACATGGGCGGCGCCGCGCACGCAATCGCGCTGGCCCGCCTGGTGATGGCACGCAAGCTGCCAGTGCGCCTGACCCTGCTGGTGCCGGCGGTGGAGAACAGCATCGGCCCGAATGCCTTCCGGCCCGGCGAAGTGATCGCCACCCGCAAGGGCGTCAGCGTCGAGATCGACAACACCGATGCCGAAGGCCGCGTGATCCTGTGCGATGCGCTGACCTATGCCGGCGAACAGTCGCCCGACCTGCTGCTGGACTTCGCCACCCTCACCGGCGCGGCGCGCATCGCGCTGGGCCCGGACCTGCCGGCGCTGTTCGCCAACGACGACGCCGTGGCGAATGACTGGATCGCCGCCGGCGAGCGCATGCGCGACCCGGTCTGGCGCATGCCGCTGTGGCGCCCGTACCTGCGCTACCTGACCAGCGGCATCGCCGATCTGGCCAATGCGGGCTCGCGCATGGCCGGCGCCGTCACCGCCGCGCTGTACCTGGAGCGCTTCGTGCCGGACGGGATGAAGTGGGCACACCTGGACGTGTACGCGTGGAACGACAGCGACCGCGCCGGCCGCCCCGCTGGTGGCGAAGCCCTCGCGCTGCGCAGCGCGTACGCGATGCTGAAGGCGCGCTACGGCGGTTGAGGTCGCCCCCTCTGTAGGAGCGACGTAAGTCGCGACCGCACGCTGTCAGCGCTCCCGTTCTTCCGGATTGCCGCTTAGCGCTCGTGCGACGCATCGTGTCTGCCGGATGGGTACGGTTGGGTTCCGGGTCTGCGGTCGCGACTTACGTCGCTCCTACAGAGGGCACTTCATTTGTTACAACCACCCGCGCTGCCGCGCGAGACGATACGCCTCGATGCGGTTGCCGACGCCCAGCTTGCCGATCGCCTCGGACAGGTAGTTGCGTACCGTGCCCTGCGAGAGGTTCAACTGCCCGGCGATCTCGCCGGCCGACTGGCCCTCGCCGGCCAGCCGCAATACCTGGCGTTCGCGGTCGTTGAGCGGATCGGCATCGGACCATGCCTCGAGCGCGAGTTGGGGATCGATGGCGCGTCCGCCGCGATGCACCTTGCGCAGCGCCTCGGCGAGATCCTCGGCTGGCGCATCCTTCAGCAGGTAACCCGAAACACCTGCATCCAGCGCGCGTCGCAGGAAGCCGCTGCGTGCGAACGTGGTGACGATGACCACCTTGCACGGCAGTTCCTGCCGCTGGATGCGCTGGGCCAGTTCCAGTCCGGTCAGGCCGGGCATTTCGATGTCGGTCACCAGCAGGTCGGGCTTGAGCCGTTGCAGTTCGCGCCATGCGGTCTCGCCATCGGCCGCGCTGCCGACGACGTCGATGTCGCTCTCCATGCCCAGCAGGGCGGTGAGCGCACCGCGCACCATGGCCTGGTCTTCGGCTAGCAGTACGCGGATCATTTGAACGCCGTCGCGGTAAGGTCGGTCGCCACGCTAGCAAATAACGTGCGCCGGGAGGGAGTGGGCACTGTTCCTTGCAGGAGCGACGTGAGTCGCGACCGCACGGCTTGGACATCCATGCATCCCGTATCAAGGGACGGGGCACACATCGCCAGGCTGTTTTCCCCTGGCGCACAAGACGTGCGGCCGCGACTCACGTCGCTCCTACAGTGCCTTCGATCGGCTTCGATGTGGCTGCGGGCGCCATCCCTTCCCCTGAAGGCAACGGCAGCGCGATCTCCACGCACGTCCCCTGCCGCAGCGTGGAGTCGATGCGCAGGCGTCCGCCGCGCGCTTCCACACGCTCGCGCATGCCGCTGAGCCCATTGCCCGGCACGGCGGCGCTGCCGACGCCGTTGTCGCGGATGCGCAGTTGCACGTGCCCGTCGCTGCAGGCCAGCGCAACCTCGGCGATCGTGGCGCGCGCGTGGCGCTGGATGTTGGTCACCGCCTCGCGCAGGCTCAGCGCAAGCACCGTCTCCAGATCGGCCGGCAACGCCATGTCCTGCGCTTCGTAGCGCAGGGTGACGCCGTCGGATTCGAGCAGCAGGCGGGCGGAGGCGAGTTCGGCCGCCAGCCCCGCCGCACGGATGCCGGTCACTGCGCGACGCACCTGCGCCAGCGCATCGCGGGCGACGCGGCTGACTTCGTTGATCTCGTTGCGGGCGGCCTGCGGGTCGCGGTCGATCAGTCGGCCGGCCAGGTCGGACTTCAACGCCACCAGCGACAGCGTATGCCCGAGCAGGTCGTGCAGGTCGCGGCCGATGCGCTCGCGTTCGGCCAGCGCGGCGA
>NZ_CAMPJD010000044.1 GCF_946886695.1 uncultured Pseudoxanthomonas sp.
CGGCAGGAAGCCCATGTCGAGCATGCGGTCGGCTTCGTCCAGCACCAGGATCTCGATACCCGACAGGTCCACGCTGCGGCGCTCGAGGTGGTCGATCAGGCGGCCCGGGCAGGCGATCACCATGTCCACGCCACGGCGCAGTGCGTCCAGCTGGTTGCCCATGCCCACGCCGCCGTAGATGGTGGTGCTGGGGATGCGCAGGTACTTGCCGTAGCCACGCAGGCTGTCATGCACCTGCACGGCCAGCTCGCGGGTGGGAGTCAGTACCAGCGCGCGCGGCTTGCGCGGGCCGCGGGCGGCGACTTCCTGCGGGGTGGTGGCCAGGTACTGGATCAGCGGCAGGCCGAACGCAGCGGTCTTGCCGGTGCCGGTCTGGGCGCCGGCCAACAGATCATGGCCAGCCAAGGCCAGCGGGATGGCCTGTTCCTGAATGGGGGTGGGCTGGGTATAGCCCTGTTCGTCGAGGGCGCGCAGCAGGGCGGGCGCAAGGCCCAGGGTTTCAAATGTCATTGTGGAAGCTCCAAAGCCGGCCGGCCGGACACGCACGCAACGCCGGCACAGCGAAGTGCGGCAACATGGAACGCGCGGAATGCGGTGAGGCCGTGACTCGAAGCGTTCCCTGAAACCGCGCTGCGAGAAGGGGTGCGGAGGCGCCAAAGCGGCACTACCGAGCTTGCGCAACGAAAGAAGTCGGAGCGGGGCGGGCGCGGGAACTCGCGGGGAATTCCCTGCGCCGGCGGACCATCGGGGAAACGAACGGCCGCAGGCAAGCGGCGCGCACTGTAACCGAATCCGGGCCTGAATGGGGGAACGGGCGCTGAAACCCCGGTCTGCGACCAATTGTCGCAGTCCGGAAATCAGTGACTTGCGGGCGTATCATGGCCCGGAAGCCCCTCGCAGCCACCGCCATGAGCCTTCGCATCCTCCGCCAGAACGACGCTCCGGTCGCCGGCGCGCTCGTCGAGAGCGTGCTGTGCCAGGCCGCGCGTGGTTGCAGCGGCTGCCTGGTCCGTCACCTGGCCTTCTGCGCAGCCTTGCCGGTGGAGAAGGCCCATGCCATGGAGGCGCTGGCGGACGATGCGCGGCTGAAGGCCGGCGAGGCGCTGGTTCGCGAGGGCGAGCCGAGGCGCGGCGTGTTCACCGTGACCAAGGGCGCCCTGCGCCGCATCCGGCTGCTGCCTGACGGTCGCCGGCTGGTGGCCGGCTTCCTGATGCCGGGTGATTTCATCGGCTTTTCGGGCACTTCGCACTACAAGCACACGATCGAAGCGATCACCGACAGCACGCTGTGCGAGTTTTCGATGGCCGACATGCGCAGCCTGTGCCATGACCATCCGGAACTGGAGCGCGAGCTGCTGGAGCGCGCCTGCGTGGAGCTTGACGCCACCCGCGGCAACCTGATGGCGCTCGCACGGCTCAATCCGATGGAGCGGCTGGCGGGTTTCCTCGTCGACATGGCGCAGCGTCGCCGTCGCCAGGGCCAGGACGACACGGAGGTGATCCTGCCGATGACGCGCACGGATATCGCCGACTACCTGGGCCTGACCGTGGAAACCGTCAGCCGCAGCTTCACTCGCCTGCGCCAGGAAGGCAGCATCGCCACCGATGACCCGCATCACGTGCGACTGCTCGACCGCAAGCGCCTGGACGCATTGGCTGAAGCGCGGGCTTGAGGCTCTGCTTTCTGTAGGAGCGACGTGAGTCGCGACCGCGCGCCCCGGAAACAGTGGGTGCGCAACAGTGCATGCCGGTGTTTCCGCCGCGCTGTTCCACCCGACGATGCAACGGTCGATCCTTCGTGCGGTCGCGACTCGCGTCGCTCCTACAGGGAGCCAGGTCCGTCTTCGTGCATCAGCTTTCCATCGCACAGCCGGTAGCGTGTATCCACTACGCCGTCCGGCAACGTCGCATGGCTGATGATCAGCACGCTGCGCCCTTCGCTGGCGGTCGCGAGGTCGCGCATCAGGGCATCGGCGGTGTCCTGGTCCAGGCCTTCGGTGGGCTCGTCCAGCAGCAGCAACGGCGCATCGCGCAGCAGCGCACGCGCGAGCGCCAGTCGACGCGCCTGGCCTGCTGACAACGTCGCGCCATTCTCGCCCACCCAGGTGTCCAGGCCGTCGCCCGCATCGCGGAAGCGGGCGTCCAGCTTCACCTGCGCCAGCGCCTGCCACAGGCGCGCATCGTCGGCAGCGGGATCGCCAAGGCGGAGGTTTTCGCGCACGCTTCCCGAAAAGACCGGCGCGTCCTGCGGCAGCCAGGCGATGCGGGTGTGCCAGAGCGCAGGATCCAGTGTGCGCAGATCGTCGCCAGCGAAGCTCACCCGTCCTTGCTGCGGTGTACGCAATCCGAGGACGAGCGCCAGCAGCGACGACTTGCCTTCGCCGCTGTCGCCCGCCACCAGCACGCGCTCGCCGGGTGCGACATGCAGGCTGGCGCCGTCGAGCACGCGCCGCGTCGTGCCTGCCCATGCGAACGCGACGTCCTGCAGTTCCAGCGCGCCCCGTTCTGCCGGCGACCGTGTGCCGGTGACGTCGCTTTCCGCGGCAGGAGGATCGACCACCTCCTGCAACCGTTGCGCAGCGACGATCGCCGCGCGCCAGGCTTGCCATGCCGGCCCGATGGCGGCGCAGGCCTCGAGCACGGCGACAGTCATGAAGAACAGGCCGCCCGCGGCTGCGGCGCCAATGCGCTCCATGTGCACCGCCCCCAGCAGCACCCACAGCATCGCCGGCAGCGTGAGTGCCGTGACCAACGCATGGGTGAGCGTGGCCAGCGCGAGCCGCTGCTTGCGTCGGTCCTCCCAGCGCGCAACATCGCGGCTGCGTGCGTCCAGTGCAGCAAGCCACGCTGCCGTCGCATCCATCGCGGCCAGGTCCTGCTGGCCTTCGATCCCCTCCTGCACGGTGGCGCGCAGGCGCATGCGTGCTTCTGCGCGCTCGCCTTCGAGCGCGGCGACGCTGCGCGCCGCCAGCCACGGCACCAGCGCCGCGAGCAATGCCAGCGCAACCAGCAGCACGGTGCCGGCCAGGGGCAGCACGACCAGGGCCACCGCGGTCGCGAACACGCACAGCGACAGCACCGCGAGCAGGGGACCGATGGCGCGTACCAGAAGACCATCGATGGCATCGATGTCCGCCATCAGTCGCGCCATCAGCTCGCCGACGCGGAACCTGCCAAGCCCCAGTGGCGCCAGCGGCAGTGCGCGGCGGAAGAACCACACCCGCAGGTCGCGCGCGAGCCGCAGCGTGGCATCGTGGCCGAGCAGTTTCTCCGCGTAGCGCGACAGGATGCGCACGAAGGTCAGCGCACGGATGCCGGCCGACGGGCCGAAGAAGTTGAAGCCGAGCGCGGTACTGCCCGCCAGCGCCGCGGCAGTGAGGAAATGTCCGGACAGGCCGAGCAGTGCCGTGCCTGCGAGCAGCGTCAGCAACAGCAGCGTTATCGCGAGTACGATCCGTCTACGGTGAAGAAGGACCACCTCGCGCAGGCGCACCGGCAGCGTGTCGTTGCGGTCGGTCATCGAGGCGCTACCGCGGCTGCATGCAGCTTCCCGCCATGTACGCGCCAGGTCAGCGCCATCGCCGCCTGCGCAGCGGCGCTGTGCGTGGCCATCACCAGCCCGCGTCCGCGCGCGAAGTGCAGGATCGCCCGCAGCACGGCGGCCTCCGTGTCGGGATCGAGGAAGGCCGTGGGTTCGTCGAGCAGCAGCAGGTCGGGGTCGCGCAGGAACACGCGCGCCAGCGCGATGCGTCGCGCTTCGCCACCGGACAGGCCGAAGCCGCGTTCGCCGATCACCGTATCCAGTCCGTCAGGCAGGCGGTCGGCGAAACGCAGCACCTGTGCCGCTTCGGCCGCTCGCCGCAGTTCGTCGTTGCTGGCCTCCGGTTTTGCGAGGCGCAGGTTGTCGAGCAGGCTGCCGGCGAACAGGAACGGACGTTGCGGCGCATAGCCGATGCGCAGGCCGGGCGCGCGCTCCACCGTGCCGGTCGTGGCCGGGATCCAGCCGGCCAGGGCTTCAAGCAACGTGCTCTTGCCATCGCCGCTGGCACCGACGAGGGCGATGCGCTGGTCGCGATACAGGTCCACATCGACGCCCCGCAACACGTCGCGCGTGCTGCCCGCATGACGCAATGTGATGCCACGCACGCTGACCAGCGCGGCTGCTGGCGATGCGGTCGGAGGAAGGGCGGGCGTGGCGGCGCGCGCACCGTCGAGCACCTGCGCGAGCTCGTCCATCGCCGCCAGCGCCGCGGCACGGTCGTGGTAGTGCGTGGCCAGCCGTCGCAGTGGTGCATAGAACTCCGGCGCCAGCAGCAGGCAGAACACGCCCGTGCCCAGCGTCAACGGCTGCGCGCGCAGATCGATCATGCCGAGATAACTCAGGCCGAGGTACAGCGCGATCATCGCCACGCTCAGCGAGGCGAAGAACTCCAGTACCGCCGACGACAGGAACGCGATGCGCAGCACGCGCAGGCTGCGCACGCGAAGTTCTTCGGCGGAGGAACGGATCCCTTCCAGTTCAGCCGCGCCACGACCATACAGGCGGATCAGGCCCAGCCCGCGCAGGCGGTCGGCGAAGTGTCCGCCCATGCGTGCGAGCGCTTGCAGTTGCCGCTGGCTGGCCGCCTGCGCGCTCCAGCCGACCAGCATCATGAACACCGGTACCAGTGGCATCGTCAGCAACAGGATCAGGCCGACCGTGCGATCCACGAAGAACGCCGCCAGCAGGATCGCCAGCGGTACGCCCACCACTTCGACCCGCACGGGCACGAAGCCACCGAAATAGCCTTCCAGCGCATCCACGTGCGCGCCCATGCGTTCGGCCAGCGCGCCGCTCTGCTGGCTGCGCACCCAAGCGGGACCGCGCGCCACCAGGGCGCGCGCGATGCTGCCGCGCAGGTCAACGCGGATGCGCTCGACCGCATGGTCGGCGCATCGCCGGCTCGCCCAGCCCAGTCCGGCGCGCAGCAGCAACAGGATCAGCAGGCCGCCAAGCAGTGGAAGCAGGACGAGGGGCGGCTCGTGGGCGACGAACGCGCGCTGCATGCACAGCGCGATGAGCGCGGCCTGCGGCACGAGCAGCCAGCCAGCGAGCAGGGCGAGCGCGCTGGCGGCCCGCAAGGGATCGCGCGCCACGCGCCCCAGCATCTGCAGGCGTACCTTCGCGTTCGCGCCGTCGGAAGCGGCCGTCGCATCCGCACTCATGCGGGCAGTGGCTGGCAGCCCAGTGCCGCAAGCACGCCGTGCAGCGCCGGATGCTGCATAAGCCAGGGCGATGCGATGGTCAGCAGGCCGGCCGCAAGCACAAAGGTCGCGGCCACGCGCCGTACCGCGGGTTGTTGCCAGCGCCGCCCCAGGCGTGCACCGGACCAGGTCAGGGTTACCATCATCGGCAGCGTGCCGAGCCCGAACGCGGCCATCGTCAAGGCGGCGTCGCGCGCATTCGCCTGCAGCCATGCGACGGTGAGCAGGCTGAGGCTGAGGCCGCATGGCAACCATCCCCATAGCGCGCCGGCCACCAGGCGACGCGGCAACGTGTCCGCCGGCAGCACGCGGGCATGCAGCGGGCGCAGCGCATGCCATACCTTCGCGCCGGGACGCGCGAGGAAATCCAGCCGGCCACGCTGGTCGAGCAGGCGCAGCGCCAGCACCACCAGCGCAAGACCCACGCCGACGCGCATCGCAAGGATGGCGGTCTCATGCCGTGCCAGCGACAACAGGCCACCGCCGAAGGCACCGACGATCGCGCCCGCCAGCGTGTAACCGGCGACGCGGCCGAGATTGAGCTGCAGGGCACCGCTCCAGCCTGGTTGCCGGGAGGACATCGCGGAGAAGCCGGTGGCGATGCCGCCGCACATCACCGCGCAGTGCGTGCTGCCCACCAGGCCGGCCAGTAGCGCGGCGAGCAGGACGGGAACGTCAGGCGCCATCGTCGCCTTCGCGGACGGGGGGCGTGGCCGGCGCGCGCGGTTTCGGCGGTGCGTCGTCGAGGATGTCCAGCGCCGGCGTGTCGAGGTCGTCGAACTGGCCCTTGCGCACGGCCCACGCGAACGCGGCGATGGCCAGGCCCAGCAGGACCAGGCTGATCGGCAACAGCATCAGCAGGATGTTCATGCCGCCATCTCCGTGGAGGTGCGCGCCAGTCGCAGCGCATTGAGGGTGACCACCAGCGAGGATACCGCCATGCCCAGCGCCGCGATCCATGGCGTGACCAGGCCGGCGGCGGCCAACGGCACGGCGAGCAGGTTGTAGCCGGCCGACCAGGCCAGGTTCTGCTTCACCAGCCGGCGCGACAGGCGCGCGATGCGCACGGCGTCGGCGATGCGCAGCAGCGACCGGCCGGTGGCGACGAGGTCCGCGGCCTGCTGCGCCAGCGGCGCGCCTTCGCCCATCGCGATCGAGATGTCCGCGCCGGCCAGCACGGGCGCATCGTTCAGGCCATCGCCGACCATCGCCACGATGCGACCTTCCGCCTGCAGCTGGCGCACGCGTGCCAGCTTGTCTTCCGGCGACTGGCGGGCGAGGGGTGACACGATGCCGAGCACGTGCGCCAGGCGCTGCACGGCGCCCTCGCTGTCGCCGCTGGCCAGATGGACGTCCAGGCCTTGCGCGCGCAACGCCCGGATGGTGGCCGCAGCATCCTCGCGCGGACGCTCGTTCAAGGTGAAGCGGGCGACGCCATGCGCGCCATCGCCCAGCCACAGGCCGCCGTCATCGGTGCGATGTGCGGCCCAGTCCGCGCGCCCGAACCGCCAATGGCGACCATCGACATCGCCTTCCACACCCTGGCCAGGACGCGTGACCACGGCTTGCGCCAATGCCCCGGCCTCCACATCTGCGAACGCGGCCGCGATCGGGTGGCCGCTGTCTTTTTCCAGCGCGGCCACAATGCGGGTGGCCGCGTCCTTGTCCAGGCTGTCGAATACCTCCACGGCCACGCGCGCGGGAAGGCCGTCGCTGAGCGTCCCGGTTTTGTCGAACATCACGTCGGTGGCGCGCGCCAGCGTGTCCAGCGCCTCGGGCCGCGTGGCGAGAACGCCGCAGCGTGCGAGTGCGCCATGCGCGGCGGCGAGCACCGCCGGCACCGATAGCGACAGTGCGCAGGGGCAACTGATGACGAGCAGGGCGAGCGTCACTTCGAACGCGCGTTCGGGCTGGTACATCCGCCAACCCGCGTAGACGCAGACCGCGAGCACCAGCAGCGAGACCACGAAATGGCGGCCCACGCGATCCGCCAGTTGCGCCATCGGCGGGCGATGTCCTTGTGCGCGGTCGACCAGCTCCGCCAGCTGCGACAGCCGCGTCGCGGTGCCGGTGGCGGTCACGCGCAGCCGTGCCGGGCGCTCGCGGCAGGTGGTGCCCGCATACACGGTCTCGCCTGCATGCCGGCGCACCGGGCGGGATTCGCCGGTCAGCAGCGCTTCCTCGAAATCGGCGGCATGGTCGAGCAATACGCCATCGGCGGGCACGCCCTCGCCAGCGGACACACAGACCACATCGGTCACCCGCAGCGCCGACGGCGGCACCGATTCGCGCGTGCCGTCAGCGCGCTCGCGGATCGCGAACACCGGCTGCGCGCGCGCCAGCGCATCCACCTGCGCGGTGGCGACGTTGCGCGCGCGCTGTTCCAGCATGCGCGCGGCCAGCAGCAGGAACACGAACA
This sequence comes from uncultured Pseudoxanthomonas sp., assembly GCF_946886695.1. Next base: position 7,664 of record NZ_CAMPJD010000044.1, read on the forward strand.
TCACCGCTGCGTCGTACCAGACATGCGTGCCGCCGCGGATCGTCTCGACCAGGCTGGCGAAGTAGGCGAGCAGGGTGGAGCTGGCGATCAGCGTGTCCATGCCCACGTGGCGCGCGCGCAGTTCGCGCGCCATGCCGGCCAGGAACGGCCAGCCGCTGTAGAACACCACCGGCGTGCTGACGAGGAACGTCAGCCAGCGGAACAGGTCGCGCGTCGGCAGCGGCATGGTCGCGTTGACGTCGAGGTACAACGCCTCGGCCAGCATCATCGCCTGCAGCGAACCGAGGCCGGCCACGCCGAGCCGCAGCAGCCAGCGACGGCGTTCGGACATGCGTGCCTGTTCGCGCGCATCCCCGGTGGCGAGATAGGGACGGTAGCCGAGCATCGCCAGGCGTTGCAGCAGCGCGGAGAGCTTCGTGCGTGCGGGATCCCATGCGATGCGGATGCGGCCGGTGATCGCGTTCGCCGTGGTGTCGAGCACGCCGGCTTCGCGGGCTAGGGCGCGATCGATCAGCCAGGCGCAGGCCGCGCAGCGCATGCCGTCGGTGAGCAGCACGATTTCGCGTCCGCCTTCGACGGCGCGACTGTGCTCGTCCAGCAGTTCCCTGCGGTCCCAGCTTTCCAGGTCCAGCCGGTCGGCCTGCACCCGGTTCGCGTTCGCGCTGCGCAGGCGGTAGTAGCTGCCAAGGTCGGCATCCTGGATCCACGCCGCCGCCGCGGCGCAGCCTTCGCAGCAGAACCTGTGGTCGCCCGCGGTGACCGGATGCCCGCCGGCGACCGGCTCGCCGCAGTGATGGCAGGGCACCACGGGGATGTCCATGCAAGGGTGCTCAGCCGGTCCCGCGCGTGGGAGCCAGTCGAACGGCCTGGGTGTCTTTCTGCAGGCGTCCACGGATACGCCATGTGCCGTCCTGCGGCGTGAGCTGTATGTTCCAGTCGTGGGTGGTTTCGATCTCGGCGGGTGCGGTCCAGCTGGCGGTGTCGCGTGCCAGGGTCAGGACGACGTCCTTCGCGGCTTCCGTCGGATGGGCGAGCGTCAGCACCAGCGGGGACGTGCCCGCGAAATCGCCGGTGACGGCGATCATCTCGACGTGATCCGTGCGGATCTGCACGATCGCGCTGAGCTTGCGTTTCGCAGCATTGTCATCGGGCCCCAGGTCGGTGGTCTGGATCTGCGACACGCGCTGCACCTTGTCGGTGACGGAATCCGCTCCACCCGCGCGCACGGCGGTCACCACCAGCCAGATGCCGGCGACGACCGAGGCCAATGGCAGGCCCCACACCAGCCACACCATCGGCTCTTTCCAGAACGGGCGAGGGGTGCCGGCGAGCGAATCGGGTTTCGTGGTCATTGGATCGGTCCGAAGTAACTGCTGTCCACGGTCTTCTCGGTGCCGGTATCGACGTCGCGGACGGTGAACGTCACGGCATGGCGGCCATGGAGGGTGGCGGGTGCGGTAGCGGTGACGGCCAGCGACAGGACTTCCTCGGGTTCGGCACGCACCGTCAGGTCGCCGTCGCGCAGGCGGATGCCGGCCGAGCCGGATGCCAGTGTCACGCGGTAGCGATGCGATTGCTGGTCCTTGTTGACCAGCTTGAGGGTGTAGTCGTTCTCGACCTGCGCGCCCGCAACGTCGCGGTACAGCGCATTGCGGTCGCGCAGCACTTCCGCGATCAGCACGTCGCGGTTGAACACGCCCCAGCCCCACGCCGCCACCAGCGCCAGCAGGATGGTGCCGTAGACGAAGATGCGCGGCCGCAGCACGTTCGACGGTTTGCCGTCGATGGCGTTCTGGGTGGTGTAGCGGATCAGCCCCTTCGGATAGCCCATCTTGTCCATCACGTCGTCGCAGGCGTCGATGCACGCGCCGCAGGCGATGCATTCGTACTGCAGGCCGTTGCGGATATCGATGCCGGTCGGGCACACCTGCACGCAGATCGTGCAGTCGATGCAGTCGCCCAACTGGTCCGGGACGAATTTCGGCAGCGGTTCGATCACCGCGCCGGCACCGGCGAAGGTGATGGTGCCGTGCGCGCCGAGGCGCTGGTCTGCGGCGCTGGGATGTGCGTTGGCACGCACCACGTAGTCGTAGGCGGTGATCTGGTCGAGCAGGCCGCGCGCACGTTCCAGCACGCTGCCCAGGCCGCGCTTGCGCGGACCGCGTGGCTCGCCGCGCATCGGGTCGTAGGCGATGATCAGGGTGTTGCGGTCGAACATCGCGCTCTGGAAGCGCGCGTACGGGCACATGTACTTGCAGACCTGCTCGCGCAGGAAGCCGGCGAAGCCCCACGTGGCCAACGCGTAGAAGAACACCCAGAAGGTTTCCCAGCCGCCCCAGGCGAACGGCCACAGGCGCGCGCCGAGGTCGAGGATGGGCGTGAAGAAGCCGACGAAGGTGAAGCCCGTCCACAGTGCGAACACCGCCCACAGCACGTGCTTGCCGCCCTTGCGCATCAGCTTGTTCGCGCTCCACGGCGCGGCGTCCAGCTTGATGCGCGCGCTGCGGTCGCCTTCGGTCCAGCGCTCCATCCACAGGAACACTTCCGTCCACACCGTCTGCGGACAGGCATAGCCGCACCAGAGGCGGCCCGCGAGTGCGGTGAAGAAGAACAGCGACAGTGCCGCGATGATCAGCAGCACCGCCAGCAGCAGGAAATCCTGCGGCCAGAACACCAGCCCGAACACGTAGAACTTGCGCGCGGGCAGGTCGAACAGCACCGCCTGGCGGTCGTCCCACTTCAGCCACGGGAACACGTAGTACATCCCCAGCAGCCACCACACCGCGGCCACGCGCAGGCGGTTGAGCGTACCCGCCACGTCGCGCGGATAGACCTTGCGTTCGCTGACGTAGAAAGAGTTGCCCTGCGCATCCACCACGTCCAGCGGAATGCGCCGCTTGGCGGTATCGGGTGCGGGGGAGGGAGGTATTGCTGGCGTGGACATGGGCGACTCTGCCTTGGCTGGCGTCATGCTCGCGCCGCATCGGTGCGCGAGGGAGCGACGGTTTGTCGCAGGCCGTGCTCAGTCCGGTGGCAGCGCGCGGTTGAAGCGGCTGGCCGGACGCAGCAGGATCCAGGTGAACAGGCTGCTGGCCGCTGTCGCCAGCCAGAACATGAAGAAACCCAGCGTGTAGCCGAGTTCGCGGCTGATCGCCAGGTCGGGAAAGGTCATGTCGCGCAGCGTCAGCGGGTCGACGAAGGCGAAGAACACCATCGTGGCCACGCCTGCCGCGAAGAAACTCGGCCAGAGCACCGCCCCGACGCGCTGCGCGAGCGGCCGGGGCGGATGGTCGAAGCGGGGCTCGGTGAAATCGGTCATTTCGCGCCAGCAGTCGCCTGGTCCTGCTTGTGCGAGAGCGACCAGACATAGGACGCCACCAGGCGCGCACGCGTGTCGCCCAGCAGTTCGCGGTGGGCGGGCATCACGCCGTGACGGCCCTTGTTGATCGTCGTGCGCATGCTGTCCTTGCTGTTGCCGTACAGCCAGTAGTCGTCGGTCAGGTCGGGAGCGCCCAGTTCCTGGTTGCCCTTGCCGTCCACGCCGTGGCAGGCGACGCAAAGGCCATCGTACAGCGGCTTGCCCTGGGCGGCCATGAAGTTGTTGCTCATGCCTTCCCGCGGATCGTTCAGCACATTGACGTAGGCGATGACGTAGTCGACGGCGTTGTCGCCGCCCATGCTGGTCAGTGCCGTACCCCATTCCGGCATCACGCCCTCGCGGCCATCCAGCACCGTCTGCAGCACGAGGTCGGGCGTGCCACCCCAGTGCCAGATGCCATCGGTCAGGTTGGGATAGCCGATCGCACCCTGGCCGGTGGAACCGTGGCAGGTGGCGCAGGTGTTGTTGAAGATCGAACGGCCCAGCGCCAGCGCCTTCGGGTCCTTGGCCAACTGGTCGATGGGCTGGTTGGCGAACGGGGCGAAGGTCGCTTCCAGCTTCTTGTCCTGCACGGCCTTGACCTGGTCGTGTTCGCCGGTGGACGACCACTTGGCATAGCCCGGAATGATGCCCAGGCCGCCGTACCACGCGATGTAGCCGATGCTGAAGAAAATGGTGATGTAGAACAGGTTGATCCACCACTTCGGCAGCGGCTTGTTGTACTCGGTCAGGTCGCCGTCCCACACGTGCGAGGTGTCTTCCGGCGCGGGGTCGCCGGGCCGGCGGCGGCCGGTCCACCACAGCAGCCACACGCAGCCCAGGATGTTCAGTACGACCAGCGCGACGATGAATCCGATCCAGCCTGCGCTCATGGGTTGTTCTCCCCTTCCTCACCCAGCGGCATGCGTGCCGCATCCTCGAAATCCGCCTTGCGGCGCGGGCTCCAGGCCCACACCCAGCCGGCAATGAACAGCACGATCAGTGCCCCGGTCACGATGCCCGATACCATGGCTCAGCCTCCCCTCGGCGCGGCCTTGCCCAGCCCTTGCAGGTAGGCGACCACGGCGTCCAGTTCTGTCCTGCCTTCCACGTCGGTGGCGGCACTGTTGATTTCCTCGTCGGTGTACGGATCGCCGATGCGCTGCAGCGTCTTCATGCGCTGGGCGACTTCGGCGCCGTCCACCTTGGCGTTCTCCAGCCAGGGAAAGGACGGCATGTTCGATTCCGGCACCACGTCGCGCGGGTTGATCAGGTGCACGCGGTGCCAGTCGTCGGAGTAGCGTCCGCCCACACGGGCCAGGTCCGGGCCGGTGCGCTTGCTGCCCCACTGGAACGGGCGGTCGTAGACCGACTCGCCGGCCAGCGAGTAGTGGCCATAGCGCTCGGTTTCGAAACGCAGCGTGCGCACCATCTGCGAATGGCAGTTGTAGCAACCTTCGCGGATGTAGATGTCGCGGCCGGCCAGTTGCAGCGCCGGGTAGGGCTTCACGCCTTCCAGCGGTTTGATGGCCTCGGCCTGGAACATCAGCGGGACGATCTCGGCCAGGCCGCCGAACGACACCGCCACCGCGATCAGCACCGCCATCAGGCCGACGTTCTTCTCGACTTTCTCGTGTGAATTTCCGTTGCTCATGTCAGGTCCTCAGGCGCGCGCTTGGCTGGCATCGGGCGGCAGGATCGGCTGCGGTGCGGTGGATCTGGCCGCCTGGAAGGTCTTCCAGGTGTTCCAGGCCATCAGCAGCATGCCGACGAATACCAGCAGGCCGCCGCCCAGGCGGACCAGGTAGTAGGGATAGGTGGCGTTGAGCGCTTCGACGAAGCTGTAGGTCAGCGTGCCGTCGGCGTTGGTGGCGCGCCACATCAGGCCCTGCATCACACCGGCGATCCACATCGAGGCGATGTAGAACACCACGCCCAGCGTGTGAAGCCAGAAGTGCGTGTCGATGGCCTTGACGGAGAACATCTGCTCGCGGCCCAGCAGCTTGGGCAACATCGCGTAGACCGAACCGATGGTGATCATCGCCACCCAGCCCAGCGCACCGGCGTGCACGTGGCCGATGGTCCAGTCGGTGTAGTGGCTCAGCGAGTTGACCGTCTTGATCGACATCATCGGACCTTCGAAGGTCGACATCATGTAGAACGACAGCGAGACGATCAGGAACTTCAGGATCGGGTCGGTGCGCAGCTTGTGCCACACGCCCGACAGCGTCATCACGCCGTTGATGGCGCCACCCCAGCTGGGCGCCAGCAGGATCAGCGAGAACACCATGCCCAGGCTCTGCGCCCAGTCCGGCAGTGCGGTGTAGTGCAGGTGGTGCGGGCCGGCCCACATGTAGATGGCGATCAGCGCCCAGAAGTGCACGATCGACAGTCGATAGGAGTAGACCGGGCGGCCGGCCTGCTTCGGCACGAAGTAGTACATCATCCCCAGGAAGCCGGCGGTCAGGAAGAAACCCACCGCGTTGTGGCCGTACCACCACTGCACCATCGCATCGACCGCACCGCTGTAGACCGGGTAGGAGTGCAGCAGGCTGCTCGGCAGCGCCAGGCTGTTGACGATGTGCAGCAGCGCCACCGCGATGATGTAGGCGCCGAAGAACCAGTTGGCCACGTAGATGTGCTTGACCGCACGCTTGGCGATGGTGCCGAAGAACAGCACCGCGTAGGACACCCAGACCACCGCGATCAGCACGTCGATCGGCCAGATCAGTTCGGCGTATTCCTTGCCCTGGGTCAGGCCCAACGGCAGCGAGACAGCCGCCAACACGATCACAAGCTGCCAGCCCCAGAACACGAAGGCGGCCAGCTTGTCGGAGAGCAGCCGCACGTGGCTGGTCCGCTGCACCACATGCAGGCTGGTGGCGAACAGCGCGCAGCCGCCGAACGCGAAGATCACCGCGTTGGTGTGCAGGGGGCGCAGGCGACCGTAGCTGAGCCATGGCAGGTCGAAACTCAGCGCCGGCCAGTACAGCTGGGCCGCGATCAGCACCCCCACCAGCATCCCCACGATGCCCCAGACCACGGTCATCACCGTGAACTGCCGCACCACCTTGTCGTTGTAAGTCCCCTGGACGCCTTGCATGCGGCCTCTCCTAATTCTGGTACGGTGGATTCTCGGGCCCATTCAGGGGGGCCGCATTGATCAGGATCAACCCTTTCCCGACAGCCGGTCGGTGGCGGGGCGCGCAGGATGCCGCAGGGCCGCGTGAAGAGGGGTGCGACAGAAGGTCACCCCCCTTCCCGACGGGCGGGGTCTAGAATCCACCACGGACACCCGGGAGCCGCTACGCCATGCCGGACATGACCGTTGTCGAACTGTCCCGTCTGCAATTCGCGCTGACGGCGATGTACCACTTCCTTTTCGTGCCGCTGACGCTGGGGCTGTCCTTCATGATCGCGATCATGGAGAGCGTCTACGTGATGACGGGGCGCGACATCTGGCGCCGCATGACGATGTTCTGGGGCACGCTGTTCGGCATCAACTTCGCCATGGGCGTGGCCACCGGCATCGTGATGGAGTTCCAGTTCGGCATGAACTGGTCCTACTACAGCCACTACGTCGGCGACATCTTCGGCGCACCACTGGCCATCGAAGGGCTGATGGCGTTCTTCCTGGAGGCGACCTTCATCGGCCTGTTCTTCTTCGGCTGGGACAAGCTGTCGCGCGTGAAGCACCTGATGGTGACCTGGCTGGTGGCGCTGGGCACCAACTTCTCGGCCCTGTGGATCCTGATCGCCAACGGCTGGATGCAGTACCCGGTCGGCGCCGAATTCAATCCCGTCACCATGCGGATGGAAGTCACCGACTTCGCGGCCGTGCTGTTCAATCCGGTGGCGCAGGCCAAGTTCGTGCACACCGTGAGCGCCGGCTACGTGCTGGGCGCCGTGTTCGTGATGTCGATCAGCGCGTTCTACCTGCTGCGCGGGCGCCACGCGGACCTGGCCAAGCGCTCGATGGCGGTGGCGGCCAGCTTCGGCCTGGCCGCGGCGCTTTCGGTGGTGGTGCTGGGCGACGAGAGCGGTTACGTGGCCGGCGAAAACCAGAAGATGAAGCTCGCCGCCATCGAGGCGATGTGGGAGACTGAGCCGGCGCCGGCGGGATTCACCGCCTTTGCGATTCCCGACCAGGAAGCACGCGCCAACCGGTACGCCGTGCACATCCCGTGGGTGATGGGCCTGATCGGCACGCGCTCGTTCAACACCGAGATCCCCGGCATCGGGGAACTGGTAGAACGCGCGGAGGGACGCATCCGCAACGGACAGCTGGCCTACGCGGCGCTGCAGCAGCTGCGCGCCAACCGCGAGGATGTGCAGGCGAAGGCGGTGTTCGACCAGCACTGGCGCGACATGGGCTATGCGCTGCTGCTGAAGCGTTACCGCGAGGACATCGGCAGCGCCACCGACGCGGAGATCACGCGCGCGGCGGCCGACACCATCCCGCGCGTGGCGCCGCTGTTCTGGAGTTTCCGCCTGATGGCGGGCATCGGCTTCTACTTCATCGCGTTCTTCGCGCTGGCGTTCTGGCTGGCGACGGTGCAGAAGCTCGACAGGTACCCGTGGTTCCTGAAGCTGGCGCTCTACAGCCTGCCACTGCCCTGGCTGGCGATCGAAGCCGGTTGGCTGATCGCCGAGTACGGACGGCAGCCGTGGGCCATCGATGGCGTGCTGCCGACCTTCATGGCGGCATCGGGACTGCAACTGCACCAGGTCATCATCTCGCTGACCGGCTTCGTGCTGGTCTACACCACGCTGGCGGTCATCGACGTGTACCTGTTGCGCAAGGTGATCCTGAAAGGTCCGGACGACGTGCCCGGTGGCGAACGACGACCCGACCAGGCAGGCGCGCCGCTGGCGCCCGCGTCCACGACCGTGGCCTGACAGGAGGACGACATGGATACCATTCCCCTCGACTACGCGACCCTGCGCCTGATCTGGTGGCTGCTGCTGGGCATCCTGCTGATCGGCTTCGCCGTGATGGACGGCTTCGACCTGGGCGTCGGCACGCTGTTGCCGGCGGTGGCGCGCACCGATGCCGAGCGCCGGCTGGTGCTGAACGTGGTGGGCCCGGTATGGGAAGGCAACCAGGTGTGGCTGATCCTGGGCGGCGGTGCGATCTTCGCGGCATTCCCGGCGCTGTATGCAGTCAGCTTCTCGGGCTTCTACCTGGCGATGTTCCTGATCCTGTTCGCACTGATCCTGCGGCCGGTCGGCTTCAAGTTCCGCAGCAAGGTCGAAGACCGGCGCTGGCGCGCGGTGTGGGACTGGGCATTGTTCGTCGGCGGCTTCGTGCCCGCGCTGGTGTTCGGCGTGGCGATGGGCAACGTGCTGCTGGGCGTGCCGTTCCATTTCGACGACACGCTGCGCATCCATTATTCCGGCGGCTTCTTCGGGCTGCTGTCGCCGTTCGCGGTGCTGTGCGGCCTGGTCAGCGTCGCCATGCTGGTGGCTCATGGCGCCAGCATGTTGGTGATCAAGACGGACGGGCCGGTGGCGATGCGTGCGCGGCGCTTCGGCTCGCTGGCGGCGGTGGCGACGGCGGTGTTGTTCGTGCTGGCCGGCGTATGGGTCGCGAAGGGCGTGGACGGTTACGCCGTGGTCGGGGCCGCCGTGACCGACGCCGCGTCCAATCCGTTGTTCAAGCAGGTGACCAGTGCGCGCGGCGGCTGGATGGCCAACTACCAGGCGATGCCCTGGACCTGGCTCTTCCCGGTACTGGGCGTGGTGGGATCATTGGCCGCGGCTGCACTGTTGCGCGCCGGGCGCGGCATGGCGGCCTTCCTCGCCTCCGCGCTCGCCATCGCCGGCATCATCCTGACCGAAGGGCTGGCGGTGTTCCCGTTCCTGCTGCCGTCCTCCACCCATCCCGCATCGAGCCTGACGCTGTGGGATGCCTCTTCCAGCCACCTGACGCTGTTCGTCATGCTGGTGGCTACCGTCGTGTTCCTGCCGCTGGTGCTGCTGTACACCGCCTGGGTCTACCGCGTTCTGCGCGGCAAGGTGAGCCCGGAAAGCCTGGAACAGAACCACAACGCCTACTGAGGAACGACCATGTGGTACTTCTCCTGGATACTCGGCGTCAGCCTCGCGGCCAGCTTCGCCATCCTCAATGGCATGTGGTACGAGATGCGCGAGAACGATCGCGCCAACGCGGCCGGCGACGCGACGTGACACACCTCAGGCGAGCGCGCGGTAGCGGAAGTCGCTGAACTCGACCGCACCCGTGCCGGCGCTGTAGAGCGCGAGCCGGAGACTGAGGAAACCGCCGAACACGTTGTGATGCAGGCCGGATACTTCCATCCGCGTGTCCAGCCGCGTCCATGTGCGGCCATCGTCGTGCGAGTGATGCCAGGTCACCACGTGGTCGTCGTTGGTCAGGCGGAGGCGTACGCGCCGGCTCGGCAGCGACTGCCGTGCCCAGGTCTGTTCTTCGGCGTACTGGAACACGCGCAATCCTGATGGCGTGAAGCCGAGCCCGACGAAGGCCTTCGGGTTGTAGGACAGCAGCAGGCCGCCTTCGCCTTCGCCCACCAAGGTCAACGTGACCTCGGCTTGGTAGGCGCGGTCGCCGACGATGCAGGCCAGCGGGCTGCCATCGGCAGGCGATGTGCCTGCGCCGGCGAGGCGGAGCAATTGCGTCCCGTAGCGGACGCGCTGCATCTCGTCAGGCCGGGGCGCGTGGAAGGCCCATTGCGTGCCGAGCCGGTCGGTCGAGAAATCATCGGACAGCGCGACACCGGCGATGCCGACTTTGCCACTCCGTGGAGCAAGCAACGGTTTCGACAGATCTCCGCCACGCGCACGGAACCAGCCATCGTCCGTCCACTCGATCGGTTCCAGCAGCGTCTGCCGCCCGAGCGTGCGGTAACCGTTCTCGTAGCCGTGATAGACCATCCAGCTGTCGCCGGCTGGACCGTCGACCAGCGTCGCGTGTCCGCGCGACCACCAGGGTTCGGCATCGTCCTGCGTGCGCACCAACGGGTTGTGCGGGCAGTGTTCCCATGGGCCGTGGATCGAACGCGAACGTGCGGCGATCACCATGTGGCCGGTCACCGGGCCGGCGGTGCCGCCGACGGCGGTAACGAGATAGAACCAGTCGCCGCGGCGCGTCAGCTTGGGGCCTTCCGGTGCGAAGTTCTCGGTGATCCAGTCATCCGGGTAACGCCACGGACTGTACGCATGCTCCAGCGCCCCGTCGGTCGCCAGGCCGTCGTCGGTGAGCCGCACCTTGCGGATGCCGTTGACGAACAGATAGCGCCGGCCGTCTTCGCCGACTGCATGGCCGGGATCGATGCAGCCATCGATATGCAGGTCGACCGGTTCGCTCCAGGGGCCACGGATGTCCTCGGCCCAGATGACGTGGATTTTCCAGGCCCCGCCTTTCGCAAGGGAAGGCAGGTAGATGAAATAGCGGTCGCCGTGCTTGCAGAGATCGACGGCCCAGACCGTGCCGACGGGCGTGCGCAATGCGGGTCCGAGCGGCGCCCAGTTGACCAGGTCGGTCGAATGCCAGATCACCAGGCCGGGATAGGCATCGAACGACGAGAACGTCATGTAGTAGTCGTCGCCGTCCTTGAGGATCGTGGGATCCGGGCGGTCGCCCGCGACGACGGGATTGAGATAGGTGCCGTCGCCGAGATCGGCCTTGCGCTGGCCCTCGATGCCGGTGGCGTGCGGTGGCAGCGGTGTCGCGCATGCGTCCGCCGCACTGGCACGCGAGGACAGCGGCCAGGCGACCAGTCCTGCGAGCCCGGCCTTGAACAACCCGCGACGCGAGGTACCCGACATGCGAACTCCCGTGATGGCGCGGTCAGCGACGGACGGCGTAGGGTCCGAACGTGTTGCCGATGAAGCCGCCTGCGGTCTCCACGCTCAGCAGGCTCGCATCCAGGCCGGAGGCGACGGACCTCCACTCGCCTGATGCCAGCGCGTAATCGGCATCCAGACGCGGACCGTCGAGGCGGAAGCGCAGCGTGATCGGCATGGCGTTCGCATCCAGCGGCATGCGTGCCAGCCGTTCGCCTTCCTTCGCGCCATCGCGGCTGCTGCGCCGGTACAGCGACACCGCCAAGCCGCGCGCGTCGCGTTCGACACCGAGCACGTAGTGACCGTATTCGTTCTGCAGCAGGGCGAGTCCCGCCAACTCGCCTGGCGACGGGTCGAACGAGGCGATCGTCGTTTCCAGCGTGGCATGGTGGTGCTGAAGGCGGTGCGCGACATAGGACGGTTGGCCGGGGGTGGCGCCGAATCCGCCGAGCGGCATCGCGCCGGGCGAGAGCGTCAAGCCCTGTGCACCGGTGGTGTACCACCTCGTCTTCGGCGGATGCAGCGTCATCCACGACAGCGGCAGCGCCGGCGCGTCGAAGCGCTCCGTCCATGCGATCGGCCCACTGGTCGGCAGCGGCTGTGGATTGCGTGGCAGGTCCGGGCGCTTCACGACCATCGGCACGCGCTCGCCACGCGGCAGGATCACCGGCCAGCCGTCCTTCCAGGTCACCGGCAGCAGGAAGGTCTCGCGGCCCAGGTTGTACTGGTTGCCGCGATAGGGACGCGTGGCAAGGAAGACCGCCCACCACGCGCCGTCCTTCAGCTGCACGAACTGCGCATGGCCGGTGGACGTCACCGGATCGATGCGCTTCGGGTCGAGATCGCGCTGCGTCAGTGACGGGTTGTCCGGGAACGCTTCGTACGGTCCCGTCAGCTTGCGGCTGCGCCAGACCATCTGCGCATGCTGCTCGCCGGTGCCGCCCTCGGCGGCGGTCAGGTAGTACCAGCCGTCGTGCTTGAAGATGTGCGGCCCTTCGACGTGCTCGGGATTCGTTGAAGGGTCCGCGCCGCCATCCACCAGCAGGATGCGTTCGCCCACGCGTTCGCGCCTGTCGAAGTCGAAGCGCTGCAGCCAGACCGCGCGGTGGCCGTCATAGCGCAGCTTTCCATCGGGCACGTCGTTGTGCACCACCCAGGCGCTGCCATCGTCATCGAAGAACAGCGAAGGGTCGATGCCGCTGACGCCGAGCCAGATCGGGTCGGACCACGGGCCGGCGGGATTTTCTGCCGTCACCACGAAGTTGCCGCGGTCGCAGTAGAAGCAGGTGTTGGCGATGTAGAAGGTGCCGTCGTGGTGGGCGAGGGTGGCGGCGAACAGGCCGCGTGTCAGTTCTTCCTTGTCGCCGTAGTGGATCTGGTCCGGGCGATGGATCGCATTGCCGATCTGCGTCCACGAAACCAGGTCGGTGCTCTGGAAGACCGGCAGGCCGGGGAAATAGCCGAAGGTCGAGGTGACGAGATAGAAGTCGTCGCCGACGCGGATGGCGGACGGGTCCGGATAGAAGCCGGCGACCACCGGGTTGCGGAACTGCGTGGCGTCGACGGACGGGCCACCGTCGTCGCCGGCATAGCGGACCTCGCGGAAGACGGCGTCACCCGCCCATGCGGACGCCATCGAAAGAATGCCCATCACCGCCAGTGCGCAACGCGTCAACATGGTCTGCTTCCTCAAGTGGTGGTGGCGGCGCTCGTGCGCCGTGACCACAGCGCATGCAGGCCGCGTGCGGCCAGGTCTTCCGGGTGTCGCTGCACGCCGACGCCCAGCGTGGTCAGCGCATGCGCGTACGACGCCAGCAGGCGGTCGTTGCCGACCAGGTGCACCTGTGCGGGACGCGGCGCATGCGAGAACAGGCCCGACGCGCGCAGTTCATGGCCGATCAGCAGGCCGGACAGATACGACGGCAGTGCCGGCTCGGCGAGCTGCTGGAACAGACCGGTGGTGCGTACGCCGAACAGATGGTGCAGCAGGCCACCTGCATCTGCGCTGCGCTTGAGGCCGGCGTCGAACGCGTAGCCGTCGAAGCGCACGTCGCCGACGGGCATCAGTCGTCCCAGGATGCTGTGCTGGCGCAGGACCGCATAGAGCTCGCCGGTCATCGCGGTCGCGATCCGCTGCACCCTGCCGTCGCGTACCGTGACCCACTTGCTGTGTGTCCCGGGCAGGCAGACCAGGTGCGTGCCGCCGGGCAGCACGTCCAGCAGTGCCGCCAGCTGCGTCTCTTCGCCGCGCATCACGTCGGGCACGGTATCGGAATCGTTGTCGCGCAACCCCGGCACCAGCCACAGCGCGCGGTCGTCGAAGCCCGGAGGCTGGAAGCGCTGCATGCCCAGCGCCAGCGCATGGTTGCCGGCGGGGCAGGGCAGGTAAGGCATTTCGTGCCAGCCGCCGCGACCGCCGACCATCCCGCACAGCAGGACGTCGGTGTCGTCCCAGCCCGCGATCTCCTGTGCCAGCACGTCGCCGAAGCGTCCTCCGCATGCCATCACACCGTGGTCGCTGCGACGGCGCTCGCGGACCTGGCCATCGTCGGCCATGCGGTACAGGCGCAGGGTGCTGGTGCCCCAGTCGACGGCGATCATGGCAGCCGCACCCGGTCGATATCGCGGGCGAGACGACGTTCGTTGCGATGCGCGAAGACGCCCCCCGACAACGGATGCGTCGCCAGCGCAGCAGCGTCCAGTCCTACGCGCGCGCTGGTGACATACAGCAGGTCGTCGCGCAGCGTGCAGCAGGACGGTTGCGATGCCGGCACCCGGACGATGCGGTCGATCCGGCCATCCGGCAGGTAGCGCACCACGCGGCCCGCTCCCCACTGTGCATTCCACACCGCGCCTTCGGCATCGACGATGGAGCCATCCGGCTCCGCGCCCGCCAGGTCGAGGTCGACGAACACCGCGATGTCGGACACGCTTGCGGTGGCCGCGTCGTACCGGCAATGCAGGATCCGCGGCGTCACCGAGTCGCAGAAGTACATCCGCGTGCCGCTGGCGTCGAAGCAGATCGAATTCGGGATGGCGGCGCGCGGCAGCGCGAGTTCACGCAGTCCATGCGCGGCCGTGTACTGGTGGAAGCGGCCGGTCGGACGCAGGTCGGCGTGTTCGCTCTTCGTGCCGAACACGAAGCCCCGGTGGCGATCCGCGCGGCCGTCGTTGATGCGGGTCATCGGGTCGTCGGCTTCGACGTCGGCCAGCTTCTCGAGGGAGAGCTCGCGGCTGGACAGCTGCGCTTCGACATCGCTCGCGTACAGGCCCTTGGCCAGGCCCAGCAGCAGGCGTCCGTCTTCGCCCAGTGCCAGGCAGCCGAGCGGGGCAGGCAGCGACCAGGTATGCGTGTGCCCGCTGTCGGGGTCGTGCCGCCACAGTTCGGCGGCGAGGATGTCGGTCCAGTACAGGACGCGCCGGCGATCGCACCACAGGATGCATTCGCCCAGCGTGCAGCGGCTGTCGACGGCCAGGGTCGCCAGCGCCGTCGTCACGGCCTCACCACTCGGCCACGCTGCCATCGGCGTGCCGCCACAGCGGATTGCGCCAGCGCGGCGGTTGCCGGCTCGCTTCGACCAGGCGGGCTTCGTCGATCTCCACGCCCAGGCCCGGTTTCGGCAACGCGGCGATGCTGCCGGTGTCGTCGCAGCGGAAATCCTCCTTGTTGAGCACGTAGTCCAGCAGGTCCGCGCCCGTGTTGTAGTGGATGCCGATGCTCTGTTCCTGCAGCATCGCGTTGTGGCTGACGAAGTCCACCTGCAGGCACGCGGCCAGCGCCACCGGGCCCAGCGGGCAATGCGGCGCCAGCGCCACATCGTGTGCTTCGGCCATCGCCGCGATCTTCACGCACTCGGTGATGCCGCCGGCGTGCGACAGGTCGGGCTGCAGGATCGCCAGGCCGCCGGCAGCGAGCACCGGTTTGAACTCGGCGCGCGAGTACATGCGCTCGCCCGCGGCCAGCGGAATCGAGGTGGCATCCGACAGCGGACGGTAGTATTCCCACTGTTCGGGCAGCACGGGCTCTTCGACGAACAACGGCTTGAACGGCGCCAGTTCGCGCAGCAGCACGCGCGCCATCGGTGCGCTGACGCGGCCGTGGAAGTCGATGCCGAAGTCCACGCGGTCGCCCATCGCTTCGCGGATGGCCGCCACCTTGGCCACCGCGGCATCGATCGCGCGCGGGCTGTCGATCAGCTTCAGTTCTTCGGTGCCGTTGAACTTGAACGTGTCGAACCCCAGCGACTGGTACTGCCGCATCTGCGCGACGATGTCAGAAGGACGGTCGCCACCGACCCAGCGGTAGGTCTTCATGCGGTCGCGCACCAGGCCACCGAGCAATTGGTACACCGGCACGCCCAACGCCTTGCCCTTGATGTCCCACAGCGCCTGGTCGATGCCGGCGATGGCGCTCATCAGGATCGCGCCGCCCCGGTAGAAGCCACCGCGATACAGCACCTGCCAGAGATCGTTGATGCGCGCCGGATCCTGGCCAACGAGATAGTCGGACAGTTCGTGCACCGCCGCTTCCACCGCGTGGGCGCGACCTTCGATGACCGGCTCGCCCCAACCGGTGATGCCTTCGTCGGTTTCCACCTTGAGGAACAGCCAGCGCGGTGCGGCGTGGTAGGTGCTGAGGCGGACGATCTTCATGCGGCGTGGTCCAGGTAGGCCTGCCGGAAACGCCGCGCGTGTTCGCGCGTGCGCTCGACCGGTTGGCCGGGCTTGTAAAGTTCGCCGCCGATGCCGGCGCCCTGACAGCCGGCTGAGAGGTAGCCGGAGAGGGTGTCGGGCGTGACGCCACCGACGGCGAATAGGGGGACGGGCGGCAGCGCGCTGCGCAGTGCGCGCACCAGCGCCGGTCCGTGTACGGAAGCCGGGAAAAGTTTGAGCATCTGCGCGCCGGCATCGAGTGCGTCGAAGGCTTCGCTTGCGGTGGCGAAGCCGGCCGCCACCTGCAGGCCGTGCTCCACCGCGTGGCGGATGACCGCCGGACGCGTGTTCGGCGTCACCATCAAGCGGCCGCCGGCCGCCACCAGCGCATCGGCGGATGCCGTGGTCAGCACGGTGCCGGCGCCGATCATCGCGCGCTGGCCGAAGGCGGCCACGGCGATGCGTACGCTGTGTTCCCAGTCCGGCGAATTGGTCGGTATCTCGATCGCGTCGTAGCCTTCCTCCACCAGCACGCCGACATGCGCGGGCACCTCGGCGGGCGTGATCCCGCGCAGGATCGCGATCAGCGGCAGGGCGAAAGGGAGGGGTGGGCTGTCCATGCGCTCAGTCGTGGTAGACCTGCGAACGGCCGCCATCGATGGTGATGTCGGTGGCGTTGATGAAGCGGGCTTCATCGCTGGCGAGGAACAACGCGGTATAGGCCACTTCCTCCGGCGTGCCGATGCGTTGCGGCGGCAGCAGCGCGGTCTGTTTCGCGCGCGTGCCGGGCTCGCGTTCGAACCAGGCTTCGATGCGCGGCACCAGGATCAGGCCGGGCGAAATCGAATTCACCCGGATGCCGTGCGCGGCGTACTCGATACCGAGCGAACGGGTCAGGCCGATCAGGCCGTGCTTGGCCACCGGATACGGGAAGCAGCCGGCGATGATCTTGTGCCCATGTACCGAGGCGATGTTGACGATGGAGCCGGCACCCTGCGCCAGCATGGCCGGCAGCACCGCGCGACACAGGTGCCATGCACCCTTGAGGTTCAGCGCGAAGCAGCGCTCCCAGTCTTCGTCCGACAGCGACAGCGGCTCGGAGAACACGTCGGCGCCGGCGTTGTTCACCAGCGCATCGATGCGGCCATGCCGCTCGCGCACGGACTGCACGATGGCATCGATGGCGGCGGCATCCGTGATGTCGGCGAGGTGGTGGGTGACGCCCGCGTCGGTGGAGGTCGCCGGTTGTCGATCGAGCCCGATGACGGTGGCGCCCTCGCGGGCGAACAGGCGCGCGGTCGCCGCGCCGATGCCGCTGGCGGCGCCGGTGACGATGGCGATCTTGCCGGACAGTCGGGTGCTCACGGGCGCGCACCTGCGGGTGGCGCGGACGCGGCGATGGCGCCGGCACCCGAGGTGCCGTCGGACTGCGATGTCGCCATGGGGCCCTCCTCCCGGCGTTGATCGGATGCGGGACCACCGTGCGGCGGGCCTGTGCCGGCCGTCCGTGGGTGCCCCCGTTGCGGGCGGCCCGATGTCCCGGCCAGCCCGCCCTTGAAGCGTGGCATAGCCTCGCGTGGGCATCTATGTACGACAAATGAAATTTTTGTCATAGGCTATTCCCAGTGCGAATAGGTCATTTGCCCGGAGGTTCCCATGGTCCAACCCACCACCGGCTGGTTCGGCGCCACCCGGCTCAAGACCCGTCATCTCACCCTGCTGCTGCACCTGTACGAGCAGCGGTCGGTGCTGCGTGCCGCCGAGGCCGCCAACATGACCCAGCCCGCCGCGTCCAAGCTGCTGGCGGAAATGGAAAACCTGCTGGGCGTGCCGTTGTTCGAGCGGCACGCGCGTGGGGTGGAGCCGACCTGGTACGGCCAGGTGCTGATCCGTCGCGCGCGCTCCGCGCTGTCGGAGATCGGGCGCGCCCACGACGAGATCGCCGCGTTGCGCAGCGGGCGGATGGGCCAGGCGTCCATCGGCACGGTGGTGAACCCGGGCACCACCCTGGTTCCCCAGGCGGTTGCGGCGGTGAAGCGCGACTTTCCCGACATCCTCATCAAGGTCGAGATGGACTACAGCCGGCCCCTGGTCGCCAAGCTGCTGGATGGGCAGCTGGATATCGTCATCGGTCGCATCATGGGCCCGGAAGGTGCGGGCGAGCTGGACTTCGAGCCGCTGGCGGACGAGCCGCATGCCGTCATCGTGCGCGCCGGGCATCCGCTCACCCGGCGTCCGCGAATCACCCATGCAGACCTGGTCGACTACGGCTGGATCATGCCGCCGGCCGCCAGCGTGCTGCGCTCGCGGCTGGACGCGGTGTTCCTGGAGCACGGCCAGCCGCCGCCGCAGAACATCGTGGAAACCGCCTCGCTGCCGGTGATCATCCACCTGCTGCGCCACAGCGACATGCTCACCGCACTGCCCGCCGAATCCGTGGGCCCGTACCTGCAGACCGGCCAGATGTGCGTGCTGCCGATCGAGCTGGGGGTGCGCATGGAGTTCTTCGGCATCGTGCGCCGCCGCGACCAGCTGCTGTCGCCAGGCGCCGAGCGCGTGCTGGAGGCGCTGCGGGCAACCGCCCGCCGGCTGTATGCCGAACCGGAGCCGCCGCGTCCCTCGGGCGCATTGCCGCCGGGTGAGGGTTCCCCGGGCTGAGTCGGGCCAGCTATTCGGGTTCGATATAGCTGGCGATCAATATTTCATTGGTGCGGCATGTCAGCGCCGCCTATGCTCCCGCCGCAGTCACAAAGAGCGGTCCCACGGCCGCCGGTTGATTGTCCGGGTCGGGCCAGATGGCTTTCACCGCCCTGACATCCGCCACGGATGGATCCGCACCACCGGCGACTGCGGCCGCAGCCGTCACATGCTTCATCCGGCCGAAAGACGCGA
Organism: uncultured Pseudoxanthomonas sp.; assembly: GCF_946886695.1. The sequence continues at coordinate 26,391 of NZ_CAMPJD010000044.1, forward strand.
AGACGTCCGCGGATCGGGACCAAAACTCAATCGCTTGTCATGTGTCCTGGGAGGGAACATCCATGTCAACGCTCCAGCGCCGCCCTGCGGCGGCCGTCCGTGCCGTCCGCTCCGATGGCCGCAAGCTGCAACCCACCGTCCTCGCCCTGGGCATCGCCATGATGCTGGCCGCGCCTGCGTATGCGCAGGACGCTGCGCCCGCCACGCAGCAGGAAGAGGCCGCTACCGAGCTTGACGCCGTCGTCGTCACCGGTATCCGCGGCTCCGTCTACAAGGCGCAGGACATCAAGCGCGACGCCGACACCTTCGTCGATTCCGTCACCGCGCTCGACATCGGCGCGCTGCCCGACCGCAGCATCACCGAAACCCTGTCGCGCATCCCGGGCGTCACCATCGACCGTTTCCTGTCGGTCGGCGATCCCGAGCATTTCTCCGCCGAGGGTGGTGGCGTGCAGGTGCGCGGCCTGACCCAGGTGCGGTCCGAACTCAACGGTCGCGACAGCTTCTCCGCGTCCGGCGGCCGCAGCCTGAGCTTCCAGGACGTGCCGTCCGAACTGATGGCCGGCGTGGACGTGTACAAGAACCAGAAGGCCGACATGATCGAGGGCGGCCTGGGCGGCAGCGTCGACCTGCGCACCTTCATGCCGTTCGATTTCGAAGGCAGCAAGTTCGGCATGTCCTTCAGCGCCAACCGCGGCGACTTCGCCGAGAAGCTGCAGCCGTCGGGCTCCATCCTCTTCAGCAACCGCTGGGAAACCGATGCCGGCGACTTCGGCATCCTGGTCGACGTGGCGCATTCGGAACTGGCCACGCGCACCGACGGCATGTTCGTGCGGCCGTTCTTCAACACCGCGAACACCGACCTCGACAACGACGGCACCAACGAGCAGCTGTGGCTGCCGCGCGGCGCCGACTGGCGCACGCTGGAATACAAGCGCGAGCGCCAGGGCGCGTATGTCGCCCTGCAATGGCGTCCCAGCGACACGCTGGAACTGTTCGCCACCGCCTTCCAGAGCAAGTACGACGAACTCTGGTACGAAGACGCGATCTTCGTCTCCAACGATCCGCTGCAGGTGCGGGTAGATGCCAGCCAGCCGTACGAGATGGACGGCAATGTGTTCGTATCGGGCCGCCTGCTGTCGAACGGCGACATCCCGATGGGCACGGACATCCGCGCGTCGCATCGCAAGTCCGAGACCACCGACTACTCGTTCGGCCTGAAGTGGGCTTTCAGCGACCGCACCGAACTGTCGACCGACCTGCAGTACATCACCGCCGACACGCGGTCGCTGGATTCCACCGTGTCGCTGGGCCTCAACGTGCCCTACATCGACATCGACCTGGGCCATGGCGTACCGCGCATCGGCGTGGACCAGCAGTTCACCACGAACCCCGCGAACTACTACTGGGGGTTCACCATGGACCACCAGGACGACAACGAAGCCGAAGAGATCGCCTGGCGCGCCGACCTGAAGCACAGCTTCGACAACGGCTTCTTCGATTCCTTCAAGGTGGGCGTGCGCATCACCGACCGCGATGCCCACAGCATCGATACCGGGTACGACTGGCAGCCGGTGTTCCAGCCGTGGATGCAGTGGTGGGCGCTGCCGGGCGGCGTGCCGTTGCCGGGTCTGGACCTCAATGGCACCGTCAATTCCAGCCTGACCAACCTGATCACGTTCGACAATTTCTATCGGGGCGGTGCCGCCACGCCTGGCGCGTTCTATTCGCCGGTGCTGGGCACCGCGCTCGGCTTCCCCAACAGCTATCTCGACATCCACGGCGCGGCGACCCCGTACTACCTCCCCGGCGCCCCTTACGGCCAGATCACCCCGCGCAACCTCGCCGACCCGCAATGGGGCAACGTGCAGAAGGAGAAGACGTACGCCGCCTACGCGATGGTGAACTTCGCGATGGACGACGCGCGTGTCGACGGCAACGTGGGCGTGCGCGTCGTGCGCACCGAGAACAGTGCTGACGGCTATCTCGTCTATCCGAACAACGCTTTCGCGCCGTACCTGGGTTCGGGCCAGTCCGAGCCGATCTCGGCGAAGAACGCGTACACCGATGTGCTGCCGAGCGCGAACGTGAAGTGGGAGCCGGCCGAAAACTGGATCGTGCGCTTCGCCGCGTCCAAGGCCATCGCACGTCCAGCCTTCAGCGACATGCAGGCTTACCAGCAACTCAGCGTGGCGGTCAGGGACGGCGTGACCCCCGACCCGGGCGACACGCTGCAGCCCGAGGACCTGAACCTCACCGGCAGTTCCACCGACAACCCCTACCTGACGCCGATGAAGGCGAACCAGTTCGACCTGTCGCTGGAGTGGTACTTCGCGCCGGATCGCGGCGGCATGGCCTGGGTGAACTTCTTCTACAAGGACATCAAGGACTACTTCCGCCAGCAGACCGAACTCGTCGCCTATCCGGGCGCCGACGGCAACCAGTACGACTACCTGGTCTCGCGCATGGTGAACGTCGGCACGGCGAAGATCCAGGGCGCGGAAATCGGCTGGAACCAGTTCTTCGACTTCCTGCCGGCGCCGTTCGATGGTCTTGGCATGTCGGCGAACTACACCTACATCGACAGCTCGACGAGCATCCCGACAGCCTCGAACGCGGTGCCCGTCGATACCGACGGCTCGCTGTTCGACGATCTGCCGGCGGATGGCCTGTCCAAGAACTCGTACAACGTGGCGGCCTTCTACGAGAAGGGCCCGTGGCAGTTCCGCCTGGCCTACAACTGGCGCAGCGAGTATCTGCTGTCGATCGGTCCGAACGGCTACAACGGCGGTGACGGCGGCATCGCATGGAAACTGCCTGTGTACAGCGACGCGTTCGGCCAGCTGGATGGTTCGATCTTCTACCGCTTCTCGGACAACGTGCAGATCGGCCTGGAGATGAACAACCTCAACAACGCCGAGCAGCGCACGATCATGGACCAGAACGGGGCCGGCAGGCGCGTCACGTCCTGGTACGTCAACGACCGCCGCTACGCCGCCACGATCCGCTTCACGTTCTGATGCGCGCCGTGCGGGAAGGGCAGCAGCACCCGCCCTTCCCGCACCGCTCGCGGTTACCTGGGTGTGCTTCACGCTGGCGCACCGGCTCTCCCTCTCCACAGGAGACTCCGTGCACACGCTTCGCCTGATCCTCGCGCTGTCCGTCCTGCTGCTGGCGCCCGCCGCCGCAGCGAAGGACGAAACCGCCGACTACCGCTGGCGCAACGTCGCCATCGGCGGCGGCGGCTTCGTCACCGGGCTGGTGTTCCATCCGCACGAGAAGGGCCTGCTGTACGCGCGTACCGATATCGGTGGCGCGTATCGCTGGGTGTCGCGCGAACAGCGCTGGCAACCGCTGATGGACTGGATGGGCCACGAGGACAGTGGTCGCTTCGGCGTAGAGAGCATGGCGCTGGATCCATCCGATCCGGATCGCGTGTACCTCGCCGTCGGCACCTACCTGCACGAACGCGGACAGGACGGCGCGATCCTGCGTTCGACGGATCGCGGTGCGACGTTCCAGCGCACGTCGCTGCCCTTCAAGCTCGGCGGCAACGAGCAGGGGCGCGGCAACGGTGAGCGGTTGGCGGTGGATCCCCATGACGGGCGCGTGCTGTTGTTCGGCACGCGTGCCGATGGCCTGTGGCGCAGCGGCGATGCCGGCGCGACCTGGGGTGAAGTGCCGGCGTTCCCTGCCATTGCGAAGGCGCGCTCCGCCTGGGCGATGGGCTGGCGTGAGCTGCGTCCTGTCGGCATCGCGTTCGTGGTGTTCGATCCCGACAGCGGCACGCCGGGCACGCCCTCGAAGACGCTGTATGCAGGCGTATCGACGAACGAGGCCAGCCTGTATCGCTCGCTTGACGGTGGCGTGAGCTGGCACGCGGTGCCCGGCCAGCCGGTGGGGCTGCGCCCCAGCCACATGGTGCGCGATGGACGCGGGCGCTGGCTGCTCAGCTACGGTGACGAGCCCGGCCCCAACAACATGGCCGATGGCGCCGTGTGGCGTTTCGATCCCGCTGGCGACCGCTGGGAAGACATCACGCCGGTACGGCGCGTCGCCAGCGAGGGCGGCTTCGGTTGGGGCGCGGTCGCGGTGCAGGCCGACAACCCGGACGTGATCATCGCCACCACGTTCCGTCGCTACCAGCCGCACGATGACCTCTATCGCAGCGTCGATGGCGGCCGCACATGGACGGCCACGCTGCCGCGCTCCCGCTTCGATCATTCGTCCGCACCGTGGACCGCGGATGCGAAGCCGCACTGGATGGCCGACATCGAGATCGATCCGCACGATCCCGACCGCATCCTGTTCGTCACCGGCTACGGCGTGTGGGCATCGACCAACGCGCGTGCATTCGACCAGGGCGCCGACATGCAGTGGCGCTTCGAGCAGGCGGGCTTCGAAGAAACCGTGCCGCTGGCGCTGGCCAGTCCGTCGCAGGGCGCACATCTGGTCAGCGGCCTGGGCGATGTCGACGGCTTCGTGCATGACACGCTCGATGTATCGCAGCCGCGCTTTGCCGGTGTGCGCTTCTCCAACACCGAAAGCCTGGCCTTCGCCGGACAGATGCCGCAGGTGATGGTACGTACCGGCTACTTCCACAACCGGCCGGAAGGCGCGGTGCGCGGCGCATGGTCGAACGACGGCGGGCGCACCTGGACCGCCTTCGCGAGCGAGCCGCCGGATGGCGAAGGCGCAGGGAAGATCACGCTGGCGGCCGACGGCAAGCGCGCCATCTGGTATCCCCGCAACGGCGAACACCACTGGATCACCGCCGACATGGGTGGTCGCTGGCAGCAGGTGAAAGGCCTGCCGAAGACGGCGGTGGTGGAAGCCGACCGCGTCGATGAAGGCATCTATTACGGCTTCGATGCGATCAGCGGCAAGCTGTATGTCAGCGGCAACGGCGGCGTTGCATTCGAGGAAGTCCGCGCGCCGGTGGGCGAAATCGGCGACTGGTACCGGGCCGAGATCCGGCCGCATCCGCAGCGTGCCGGCGAAGCCTGGATCGCGTCGTCCTGGCGCGGGCTGCTGCATCTTTCCCCCGGCAAGCTGTCACGCGTGCCGGGCGTGGAAAACGTGATGTCGGTGGGCCTGGGCAAGCCGGCGAAGGACGGCGATGCGCCGGTGCTGTTCGTGTTCGGCGAAGTGGGGGGGCAGCGCGGCCTGTATCGATCCGGCGACGACGGCCGGCACTGGCAGCGGATCGATACCGACGCACTGCGGTTTGGCGGCATCATCCGTCACGTGACAGGCGATCCCCGCCTGCATGGCCGCGTCTACTTCGGCACCGAAGGACGCGGCATCTGGTACGGAGATCCGCTGTGAGGATGGCGGTGTCCGCCAGCGTGCTGCTGGCCGCGGGGCTGGGCATCGGCGCGGCAGCCGCGGCGCAGGACGGCTATCGCCCGCTGCCGTCCGCCGGTGCGCCGGTGCAGGATGCCCTGCCGGCGGAGCCGGGGGCGCAGGGCGACATGCCGTCGCTGATCGCCAACGTGGCCGGGCGTCAGACCCACTCGCTGGATGGACGCTGGCAGGCCATGGTGGATGCCTACGGTGCGGGCATGGGCGACTGGAAAGCCGCGTGGCGCGACCGCACGCCAACCCGACGCGATGAGTTCCTCGAATACGGGTTCGATGATGCGGTGACGCTGCAGGTACCCGGCGATTTCAATACCCAGCAGCCGGCGCTGCACTGGCTGGAGGGATCGGTCTGGTACCGCAAGCAGTTCGACTTCGATGCCAAACGGTTGCGGCGCGATGGGCGCCGCGTCTTCGTGCATTTCGGTGCCGCCAACTATCGCACCGACGTGTTCCTCAACGGCGAACCCATTGGCAGCCACGAGGGCGGATTCACGCCGTTCCAGTTCGAACTCACCGGCAAGCTGAAGCAGGGTGAGAACAGGTTGCTGGTGCATGTCGACAACCGGCGCCGCCGCGATGCGGTGCCCGCGATGGGGGTCGACTGGTTCAACTACGGCGGCCTGACCCGCAGCGTGCGGCTGGTGGAAGTGCCTGCGCGCCACATCCGCGACTATCACCTGCAACTCTCGCCCGATGACACCCAGCAGGTCAGCGGCTGGGTGTGGCTGGCACCGGCGCGTGCCGACGTGCCGGTGAAGGTCGAGGTGCCGGAACTGGGCGTGTCGTTCGACGCGCGCACCGGTGCCGATGGTCGCGCCGCGGTGTCGTTCCGAGCGCCCTTGCAATTGTGGTCGCCGGAGCGGCCCAGGCTGTACCGTGTGCGCGTGTCCGGGGCCGGCGACACGGTGGAGGACGAGATTGGATTTCGCAGCATCGCGGTGCAGGGCGAGAGGATCCTGCTCAACGGCGAGCCCGTGCAGCTGCGCGGCGTCAACCTGCACGAGGAGATCGACGGACGGCGCGCGACATCGGAGGACGACTACCGGCGCCTGCTGGACCAGGCGAAGGCGCTGGGCGCCAACTTCGTGCGCACCGCGCATTATCCGTTCGGCGAGACGTTCGTGCGCCTGGCCGACCGCATGGGCATCCTGCTGTGGGAAGAGATCCCGGTCTATCAGGGCATCGACTTCGCCAACGCCGGAACGCGCCAGCGGATGCAGCACATGCTGGCCGAGATGATCGGACGCGACCGCAACCGCGCTGCGGTGATCATGTGGGGCATCGCCAACGAGACTGCACCGGGCGATGCACGCAACGCCGCGCTGTCCGCGCTTGCCGCGCAGGCGCGTGTGCAGGACCCGACCCGCCTGGTCGCGGCGGCGTTCTACGGCCCCGGCTTCCACGGCGCACGGCTTGAAATGCGCGATCCATTGTTTCCGGCGCTGGACGTGATCGGCGCCAACATCTACTACGGCTGGTACGTGCCGTGGCCGGTGGCGCCGGAAGAGGTGGAATGGATCTCGCCGGGCAAGCCGCTGCTGGTCTCAGAGTTCGGCGCGGAAGCCCGCTACGGTCGCCATGGCGCGGCCGACCTGGCCAGCGACTGGAACGAGGAATTCCAGGCCGAGTTCTACCGCAGGCAGTTCCGCATGATCGAACGGCTGCCGTTCGTGCAGGGGACCTTGCCATGGGTGCTGGCGGATTTCCGTTCGCCGGTGCGCATGCACCCGCATCAGCAGGGTTACAACCGCAAGGGGCTGCTATCGGAGAGCGGCGAGCGCAAACTCGCGTGGCACGTGGTGGCGGATTTCTATCGCTCGCGTGCGCCCATGCCCAACCCGGAAGGAGTCGCCCCGTGATCGTTACTGTTTCTTTCCGTGTCGGCATGCTGCTCGCCGGCTTGCTGGTGTGTGCATCCGCACACGCCGTCGAACTGCCGCGCGTTTTTGCCGATGGCATGGTGGTGCAGCGCGACCAGCCGGTGCAGGTCTGGGGCCAGGCGGCCGCGGGCGCGCGCGTCGTGGTGGCGTTCGCCGGCCGCGACGGTGCGGCGCAGGCCGATGCCAGTGGCCGCTGGTCGCTGGAACTGCCCGGGCTGCCCGCCGGTGGACCGCACGTGATGCGTATCGACGATGGCACCGGCGCGCGCGTGCTGCAGGACGTACTGGTGGGCGACGTGTGGCTGGCCAGCGGGCAATCGAACATGGAGTGGCCGATCGCGCAGTCGGCGGATCCGGAAGGGGAGATCGCGCGCGCGACCGATCCGCAGATCCGCCATTTCAAGATCCCCAAGTCCTGGGCCGGCACGCCGCAGGCGCAGCTCGCAGGTGGCGAATGGGTCGCCTCGTCGCCGCAGGCCGCAGGCAAGTTCTCGGCGGTGGCGCATTTCTTCGCGCGCGAACTGCGCAAGGTCACCGGCGTGCCGATCGGCATCATCGACAGCACCTGGGGTGGCAGCCGCATCGAAGCCTGGATGGACGCGCCATCGCAAGGTCTGGACGAAAAGGCGCTCGCCCAGCAGGCCAGCACGCTGCGCGCGCAGGACGAGCAGGCGCTGGCACGGACACACCGCAATCTCGCGCGCTGGCCTGATCTTCCCGCCGATGATGCAGGCTGGCAGTCCGCCGGGACCGACGCGTCCGCATGGACCACGATCAAGGTGCCTTCGCTGTGGGAAGCGGCAGGCTGGAACGGCATGGACGGCGTAGCGTGGTACCGCACCACGTTCACGCTGACCGCCGAAGAGGCCGCCGCCGGCGTGACGCTGGGCGTGGGCCGCATCGACGATTCCGACACCACCTGGGTCAATGGCACCCAGGTCGGCCAGACGCACATGCAGTACAACCTGCCGCGCCGTTACACCGTGCCGGCATCGGCCCTGCATGCGGGCGTCAATCACGTGGCCGTGCGCGTATCCGACTTCGGCGGCGGGGGCGGCATCCACGGTGACGCGGCCGAGGTCTTCGTCCAGCCGCAGGGCGCTGCGCCGCGCACGTTGGCGGACTGGTCGTTCCGGCCGTCCCGCGTCAGCGTCGCCCTGGTCGACGACAAGAACCAGCATCCCACCCTGCTGTACAACGCGATGATCCATCCGCTGCAGCCCTACGCGCTGCGCGGCGTGATCTGGTACCAGGGCGAATCGAACGCGAACACGGTGGCGGACGCATTGCGCTACCGCCGGCAGTTCCCCGCGATGATCGAACAATGGCGGGCGCAGTGGCGCACGCAGTGGGATGCGCCCAGCCTGCCGTTCCTGTGGGTGCAGCTGGCCAACTTCTCCTCCGGTACCGACAAGGGCGACGAGAGTCCGTGGGCGGTCTTGCGCGAGTCGCAGTCGATGACCTTGTGGATGCCGGGCACCGCGCAGGCGGTGACGATCGATATCGGCAATCCCGACGATATCCATCCGCTCAACAAGCAGGACGTCGGCAAGCGCCTGGCGCTGGCCGCACGGCATGTGGCGTACGGCGAAGCCGTGGACTTCCATGGCCCGACGCCCCAGCACACCCGCTTCGAGGGCGGTGCTGCACATGTCGAGTTCGGCAGCGCGGGCGGCACGCTGGCGGTGCGCGGTGGCGGCACGCGCGTGCGCGGCTTCGCGCTCGCCGGCACGGACCAGGTCTTCCATCCGGCGGAGGCTTCGCTGGCGGAGGGGCGCGTGGTGGTGCGCAGTGCGGCGGTCCCGCGCCCGGTCGCCGTGCGCTATGCGTGGTCCGACAACCCCGTCGACGCCGACCTGATCAATACCGAGCAGCTGCCGGCCTCGCCGTTCCGCAGCGACACCTGGTGAACCTGGAGTCTTGTTGATGATGCCTCGCCTGCTTCGTTCTTCCGCGCTTGCCGGCCTGCTGGTCGCCAGTGTGCTGCTCCCTGGCTGCGAGCGTGCCGGTGATGCGGCAAAGCGGACCGGCGACACTCCGGCCGGGGATACGCACAACGGCGGCGAGGTACCCATCCCGCAGATCGTCAGCAAGGAAGGGCGCCATGCGCTGATGGTCGATGGCGCCCCGTTCCTGATCCTGGGCGCGCAGGTCAACAACTCCAGCAACTGGCCGCAGGCACTGGACGATGTGTGGCCGGCGATCGATGTGGTCAAGCCGAACACGGTGATGGTGCCGGTCGCGTGGGAACAGATCGAAGCGAAGGAGGGGACGTTCGACTTCTCCTTCGTCGATGTGCTGCTCAAGCAGGCACGCGAGAAGAACGTGCGGCTTGTGCTGCTGTGGTTCGCCACCTGGAAGAACAACGGACCGAACTACGCGCCGGCATGGGTGAAGCTGGACAATGCGCGCTTCCCGCGCGTGATCACGGCGGATGGGCGCACGCTCAACTCGCTGTCGCCGCACGCGCAGGCCACGCTGGACGCCGACCGCAAGGCCTTCGTCGCGCTGATGACGCACCTGAAGGCGGCGGACCCGCAACGCACCGTCATCCTGGTGCAGCCGCAGAACGAGCCGGGCACCTACGGCAGCGTGCGCGACTTCTCGCCGCTGGCGCAGAAGGTGTTCGAAGGGCCGGTGCCGGAGGCGCTGCTGAAGAAACTGGGCAAGGCGCCGGGCACGTGGCGCGAGGTGTTCGGCACGGATGCGGACGAGTTCTTCCATGCTTGGCATATCGCGCACTACATCGACCAGGTGGCCGAGGCGGGCAAGGCGGTCTATCCGCTGCCGATGTACATCAACGCCGCGCTGCGCGGACCATTCAATCCCGGTCAGCCGGGCCAGTACGCCAGTGGTGGCCCGACCGACAACGTGCTGGATGTGTACAAGGCCGCGGCGCCACACATCGACCTGCTGACGCCGGACATCTACATGCCGGAGTACACCCACTACACCACGGTGCTGGACCGCTATGCGCGCGCGGACAATCCGCTGTTCGTCTCCGAGACCGGCAACCGCGAGGAGTACGCGCGCTACTTCTTCTCCGCACTGGGCGAGCAGGCCATCGGCTGGTCGCCGTTCGGCATCGACTACTCGCGCTATTCCAACTGGCCGCTCGGCGCCAAGCACATGGACGAGAAGACGCTCGCCACGTTCGCGCTGAACTACGCCTTGGTGGCACCGGCGGCACGGGTCATCGCGCAGGCGAGCTTCGAGGGCAAGGTGCGCGGTACCGCCGAGCAGCCGGGGCAGGCCGTGCAGACGGTGAAGATCGACGACCGCTGGAACATGGTGGTGACCTACGGCGTGCCGCAGTTCTGGTTCCAGGGCGAGCCGCCCGGCAATCCCGAGCCTATCGGCCGCGCGCTGGTGGTGCAGCTGGGGCCGGACGAGTTCCTGGTCACCGGCGCACATGCGCGCATCAACATCCATGCCGCCGATCCTGCGCTCGCTGCGCGGCAGATCTACGACTACGTCGACGAAGGCACCTATGTCGACGGCAAGTGGGTGTTCCGCCGTCGCTGGAACGGCGACCAGACCGACTACGGCCTCAATTTCTCCAGCGTCCCGCAATTGCTGCGGGTGAAGCTGGCGACCTACTGAACGATCCACGGGCCGGTACCGCCGGTCCATGAACCGGGTCGCCTGCGGGCGCCCACGAGGAGCAAGCGATGGGTTACTTGAAGACGTTGACGGTGCCGCTGCTGGCCCTGGCTGCAGTGGGCGCCAACGCCGCGGGCAACGAGGCCGTCGAGAAGATCGACCACGGCGTGATCGTGCGCCCCGCCGACGCGTCCGCCGCCGACGTGAAGGTGGAAGCGGTCGCGCCGGGCATCCTGCGCGTGATGGCCGATCCCGACGGCGACTTCGCCCGCACGCCCAGCCTGATGCGGGCGAAGACGGGTGCGCCGCCGACGGTGAAGGTGGGCGAAGCCGGCGGGCTGGTGACGGTCAGCACGCAGGGCATTTCGGCGAAGGTCGATGCCCGCACGGGCCAGGTCAGCTTCTTCGATGCTGCCGGCAAGCCGCTGCTCGCCGAGCGCGCGCGCACCTTTTCTCCGGTGACGTTCGAGGGCAAGGACTACTACAGCATCCGTCAGCGCTTCGAGTCCCCGGATGACGAAGCCTTCTACGGCACCGGCCTGCACCAGCAGGGCTGGATGAACCTCAAGGGTCGTGACGTCGAACTGCTCCAGCACAACATCGACAAGGCGATCCCCTACCTGGTGTCCACGCGTCACTACGGCATCCTGTGGGACAGTAACGCGATCACCCGCTATGGCGACCCGCGTGGTTTGCAGCCGCTGGGCGCGTCGCTCGACCTGTTCGACGCCCAGGGCAAGCCGGGCGCGCTGACGGCGCGCTACACCGTCAACGGCAAGCAGGTGGTCGAGCGTCGCGAAAGCGAAGTGAACTACCAGTACATCAAGGACCTCGCGAACTTCCCCGCCGCGGGCAAGAACATGGCGCAGGGCGGACGCAGCGACGTGGTGTGGGAGGGCGAGATCGCCGCCCGCACCGATGGCCGGCATACGTTCTCGGTCTACAACAGCGAGTACGCCAAGCTGTACATCGACGGCAAGCTGGTCATCGACCGCTGGCGCCAGAACTGGAACCCGTGGCACCACGAGTTCGCACTGGAGATGAGGGCCGGCCAGCGCCACAAGGTGAAGCTGGTGTGGGACCGCATCGAACCAGCGTACATCGCGCTGCTGCATCGCGATCCGCTGCCCGCCGACGAAGCGAAGGACCTGTCGATCTGGTCCGAGGCCGCGCAGGCCATCGACTACTACGTCGTCGCCGGTGACGACGCCGACCAGGTGCTGGCCGGCTACCGCACGCTGACAGGCAAGGCCGTGCTGCTGCCGAAGTGGTCGTACGGTTTCTGGCAGAGCCGCGAGCGCTACAAGACGCAGGCCGAGCTGACCGGTGCGCTGGACGAGTACCGCAAGCGCAAGCTGCCGATCGACGCCATCGTGCTCGACTGGTCGTACTGGCCGGAGGACGCCTGGGGTTCGCATGATTTCGACGCGAAGAACTTTCCCGATCCGGATGGCATGGTCGACCATGTCCATGACCAGCACGCGCAGATCATGATCTCGGTGTGGCCGAAGTTCTATCCGACCACGGCCAACTACAAGGAACTCGACGCCGCCGGCCACATGTACCACCGCAACGTGGAAGTGGGCGAGCTGGACTGGATCGGCAAGGGCTACCTGAACTCGTTCTACGACCCGTACTCGAAGGAAGCGCAGGACATCTTCTGGCGCCAGGTCAACGGCAAGCTCAACGCCAAAGGATTCGATGCGTGGTGGCTGGATGCCAGCGAGCCCGACCTGCACAGCAACATCGACGTCGGCGAGCGCAAGGCGCGCACCACGCCGACCTCGCTGGGTCCGTCGGTCGAGTTCTTCAACTCGTATCCGCTGGTGCATTCGGAAGGCGTCTATCGCGGTTCGCGCGAGCAGGATCCGGACAAGCGCGTCTTCATCCTGTCGCGCGCGTTCTTCGCGGGGCAGCAGCGCGCCGGTGCGGCGTTCTGGAGCGGCGACATCGTGCCGCGCTGGGATGACCTGCGCGAGCAGATCTCCGGCCTCGTCAACGCCTCCATGGCCGGCGCGCCGAACGTCAGCTTCGATATCGGCGGTTTCTCGCCGGAACGGCGCTACGAAACGAAGGACCCGGCGCATCTGGCCGAATGGCGCGAGCTGAGCCTGCGGTGGTTCCAGCATGGCGCGTTCGTGCCGATCTTCCGCCTGCACGGTCAGTTCCCGTATAGGGAAATCTGGGAGATCGCACCGGAAGGCACGCCGCACTACGACAGCTTCGTGCACTACCTGAAGCTGCGTTACACGCTGCTGCCGTACATCTACACGCTGGCCGGCGACACCTGGCACCAGGACGGCACGCTGCTGCGCACGCTGGCGATGGACTTCCCGTCCGATCCGAAGGTGCGCGACATCGCCGACCAGTACATGTTCGGTCCGGCATTCCTGGTCGCCCCGGTCACCACGTTCAAGGCGACCACGCGCCAGGTCTACCTGCCGGCGGGTACGAGCTGGATCGACTTCGAGACCGGAAAGCGTTACGACGGTGGCCAGACCATCGACGCCAGCGCGCCGCTGCAGCGCATGCCGCTGTTCGTGCGTGTGGGTTCGATCGTGCCGCGCACGGTGGTTCAGCAGTACGTGGACGAGAAGCCGGATGCACCGCTGACGATCGAGGTGTACACCGGCGCCGACGGCACGTTCTCGCTGTACGAGGACAACGGCCGCAGCTACGGCTACGAGCGTGGCGAGTCCAGCCGCATCCCGCTGGCATGGAACGAGAAGGCGGGCGAGCTGCGCATCGGTGCACGCGAAGGTCGCTACCCCGGCATGGTTGCCCAGCGCGAAGTGCGCGTGCGTTTCATCGATGGTCCGCGTGCCGATGCCGGTACGTTGGAGCCGGCGGCCGATGTCACCGTGCGTTACGACGGCAAGGCGCTGGCCGTGCAGTTTCCCCGCACTGCACGATGACAGCAGAGTGGTCGGGCGGCACCATGGAAACCGGTAGACAACACCTGTCCGGGAGGGCTGGATGATGCAGTCCCCGCGTCCGGGCATGTCGCCGGTCGCCGTCGATGCCCGGCCACATGATCCCGGCCGCCGCACCCTGTTCAAGGGCGTGGCGGGCGGTGCGCTGGTGGCAGGACTGCCATGGGATGCCGGTGCGGTACCGGTGGGCGCGACCACGGCGCAGGACCTGCGCCTGTGGTATCGCCAGCCGGCGCGCGTCTGGGTGGAAGCCTTGCCGGTTGGCAACGGTCGGCTGGGCGCGATGGTGTTCGGCGGCGTGGCGCATGAGCGCCTGCAGCTCAACGAAGACACGCTGTACGCGGGCGGGCCGTACTCGGCGGTCAATCCCAAGGCGCGCGAGGGCCTGCCGCAGGTGCGCGCGCTCATCTTCGCCGGCCGCTATGCGGAGGCCGCCGCGCTGGCCGACGAGACACTGATCTCGCGCCCGGTGAAGCAGATGGCCTACCAGCCGCTGGGCAACCTGTGGCTGCAGTTCGACCGCCTGGATGGCGTGGCGGACTATCGCCGTGAACTCGATCTCGATGCGGCCGTCGCGCGCACGACCTTCCGCGTGGGTGCCGGCGTGCATCGGCGCGAGGTGTTCGTGTCAGCGGTCGACCAGTGCATCGTCGTGCGCTACACGGTCGATGGCGGCGACGCGATGATCGGCCGCCTCCGCACTGGCAACGAACATGCGACCACGACGCGCGTCGTCGATGGCGGCTGGCTGGTTAGCGGGCGCAATGTCGGCAAGCATGGCATCGAGGGTCGCCTGCGCTTCGCGTTCCGCGTGCAGGTCACGCACCGCGAGGGTCAGGTGCGGGTGGAACAGGACCAGATCGCCTTCGATGGCGTGCGTGAGCTGGAGTTGCGGATCGTCGCGGCGACCAGCCACGTCGCGTACGACGATGTCAGCGGCGATCCCGATGCGATCACCGCCGCGCAGCTGGGGCGGGTGAAGGACAAGGGCTTTGACGCCGTGCTGGCCGACCATCTGGCCGAACACCGCCGGCTCTTCCATCGCGTGCGGCTGGACCTGGGCCGTACCGCCGCTGCCGACCTTCCCACCGACGAGCGCATCGCCGCGTTCGCGCAGGGCGACGATCCCGCGCTGGTGGCGCTGTACCACGCGTATGGGCGCTACCTGCTGGTCTGCAGCTCGCGGCCGGGCAGCCAGCCCGCCAACCTGCAGGGCATCTGGAACGACCTGATGGATCCGCCGTGGGAGAGCAAGTACACGGTCAATATCAACACCGAGATGAACTACTGGCCCTCCGAGGCGAACGGCCTGGGCGAGTGCGTCGAACCGCTGCAGCGCATGCTGGAGGAACTGGCGAAGACCGGTGCCGATGTCGCCCGCGACATGTACGGCGCCGGTGGCTGGATGCTCCACAACAACACCGACCTGTGGCGCGCCGCCACGCCGCCGGACGGCGTACGCTGGGCACTGTGGCCGACGGGGGGCGCGTGGCTGCTGCAGGCGCTGTGGGACCGCTGGGACTACGGACGCGATCCGGACTACCTGAAGCAGGTCTGGCCGCTGTTCAAGGGCGCCGCGCAGTTCTTCGTCGAGACGCTGCAGGACGATCCGCAGACCGGCCACAAGGTCACCGTGCCTTCGCTGTCGCCGGAGAACGAACATCCTTTCGGTGCGGCGATCTGTGCGGGTCCGACGATGGATGCGCAGATCCTGCGCGACCTGTTCGGCCAGTGCATCGAGGCCGCGCGCGTGCTCGGCGTGGATGCGGATTTTGCCGCGCGGCTCGCCGCGCTGCGCGAGCAGCTTTCCCCCAACCGGATCGGCAAGGCCGGCCAGCTGCAGGAATGGCAGCAGGACTGGGACATGCAGGCGCCCGAGATCCACCATCGCCACATCTCGCACCTGTACGGTCTGCATCCCAGCGCGCAGATCAACCGACGCGACACGCCTGACCTCGCCCGTGCCGCGCAACGCACGCTGGAGATCCGCGGCGATGACGCCACCGGCTGGGGCATCGCATGGCGGTTGAATTTCTGGGCACGCCTGTGGGACGGCGAGCACAGCCTGAAGATCCTGCGCATGCTGCTGTCGCCGCAGCGCAGCTACCCGAACCTGTTCGACGCGCATCCGCCGTTCCAGATCGACGGCAACTTCGGTGGCGCCGCCGGCATCGTCGAGATGCTGGTGCAGAGCTGGGGCGGATCGATCTTCCTGCTGCCTGCGCTGCCGTCGTCATGGCGCGACGGCGAACTTGAAGGCGTACGCGTGCGCAATGCGGCACGGCTGGACCTGGCATGGAAGGCGGGTCGCCTGACGCGCGCCACGCTGCACTCGGACAAGGGCGGCCGCTATCAGTTGGTCCACTCGGGCCGCACGCTCGATCTCGAACTTGCCGCAGGCGCTTCCGCAACGGTACGACTGCGCGACGGCGCGCTGGTGAACGCATGAAGAAGGAAATGGCATGAGCCTTGTCGCCGGAATCGATGCAGGCACGCAGAGCCTGAAGGTGGTGGTGTACGACCCCGCCG
>NZ_CAMPJD010000045.1 GCF_946886695.1 uncultured Pseudoxanthomonas sp.
CCTTCTCCCCGCTCGCGGGGAGAAGGTGCCCGTAGGGCGGATGAGGGGCAAGCGCGGTGATAACTCGTGCGTGAAGCTCCTGGGCATCAAGACTGCTGTCCCGATCTGACGCATTGGGTGCCCGGACTCCGCTCGCCCCTCACCCGCCTTCGGCACCCTCTCCCCGTTCCACGGGGAGAGGGGAAACATGCGTCAGCTCGTAGGGTGGGCCTTGGCCCACCGTCGCATGCGTCGGGCGCCGTGGAAACCCGACGACATCGCCGCTCATCCGCGGCGCGAGGTCCAGCATGGCAATGGCGGGCCTTGGCCCGCCCTACGTCACTCGCGCAGGGAGAGGGGATGAAGCATCACGCGTGCAGCGCCGTGATCGACGCGTCCTGCGCCTGTGCATACAGCGCGAACGGGTCGTGGATCGTCTTGCCCAGCGCCGCTTCGAAGGCCTCTTGGTTGGCGTGCGCGTCATACGCGCGCTGTTCGCCACCGCCGAGGTTGGACTGGAAGATGCCCGCTGCGCTGACCGGCAGGAAATCCTCGTAGACGATGGGATCGACGACGGCATGACCGGCATCGACCAGCGCATCGGGCGTCATCGCTGCGCGCTCGGGTGCCGGTAGCGCGGCGCCGCTGTCGGTCAGGCGGTAGCGGAAATAGCCCAGGCCTTCGCGGCGCAGCGTGTCTTCGTCGTCCGGAAATTCCGCGAATGCCGCCGCCAGCCGCTGCGGATAGTCCGCCGAGGTGTTGCCGGCACCGCCCGCCTGGCGCACCTGTGCCAGCAGTCGGTCGTAGAGTTCGCGTCCGGCCGGCGTCAGTGCCAGGCCGCGCTGTTCGATCTCGCCGAAGCGCGCGCTGTGGCTGCCGGGCACCAGCGTGCCGTGGGCGTCGGGGAAAGCGACTTCCTCTTCCAGCGCCTTGAAGCTGGTCTGCCGCAGCAGGATCGGTACGGCGCGGCGCGGTGGGCCTTCGATCAACGCCTTGGCCTGGATGCCGCGATCGAGCATCGCGACCTGCGCGGCATCGATGTCCAGCGTGCGCGGGGTGAGGTGGTTGATGTGCGGGCCGCGGAAGCTGACCACGTCGGCGACCAGGCGGTGCAGGCCGTGCAGCGCGCGGTACGTTTCCAGCGGAACGGTGGCATCGCCGTGCCAGCGGAAGGTCTCGAGCACTTCGGCGACGAAGCGCTGCGCATCCGCGTCGCCCAGTCCGCCGTCGCGTTCGGCCTGGTCCACCAGCGCGCGTGCGCCGGCGGTGAAGATGTCGCGGCGGGCCAGGATCGCTTCAGCTTCGGCCCGCAGTGCGGCGTCCGCGATCAACTCCAGCCGCAACAGCGAGGTGAAGATGCGGAACGGATTGGCGGCCAGCGCCTCTTCGGTCAGCGGGCGGAACGCGGTGGCGTGTACCGGCACGCCGGCCACGGTCAGGTCGTAGTAGCCCACCGGGTGCATGCCCATCAGCGCGAACACGCGGCCGAGCATCGCCAGTTCGGCCGGCGTTCCGACGCGGATCGCGCCGTGGCGTTCCAGGTCCAGCCGTTCGGTTTCGCCCGTGCGCTGCAGGCGCGCGGACAACGCGGCATCGTTATCCAGCGCGGCGGTATTGATCTCGCCGACCAGCTCGATCAGGTCGCCGTACAGCGGCACCTCGGCGCGGTACATGTCGGACATGGCCTGCGCGAACAGGCCGCGGATGCGGTCGGGGGAAACGAAAGCGGTCATGGGGCTCGGCATGCGGGCGACGTGGGGCCGCCGGGGGCGCGTATTGTCGCCGCCCGGGCGGGCGCGGGCCACTCTCAACGGCGCGGGCGGACCGCTTCCGCGCCGTCCGGGACATATCCGGGCGGTCCGAACAGCGTCATCACGAGCTGCCGCAGGCCGCGCGCCTGGCGCAGGTCGCGGCCCAGCTTCACCCAGGCGTGGAAGGCGATCTTCACCGGGTTGTAGCTGTGTACCGGATCCACCAGGCCGTAGCGGATCGGCACCTCCGGGCGTTCCTCGCGGCAGGTGCCGAACAGGCGGTCGAACACGATCAGCACGCCGCCATAGTTGCAGTCCAGGTACTCCGGGTTGCTGGCGTGGTGCACGCGGTGATGCGCAGGCGTGTTGAAGACGAACTCGATGGGGCGCGCCAGCCGTGGGACCAGCTCAGTGTGCAGCCAGTACTGGTACAGCAGGTTCACCGCCAGCGCGCCGACCACGTACGGCACCGGGAAGCCCAGCCACACCAGTGGCCCGAAGAACACCGCGGCGCCGGTCAGCTTGCCGGTCCAGCCCAGCCGGTACGCGGTCGACAGGGCGTACTGCTCGGAGGAGTGGTGCACCGAATGGTTCAGCCAGAACCAGCGCACGCGGTGATCGACGCGATGCATCCAGTAGTAGCAGAACTCCTGGCCGACGAAGAGCGTCACCCAGTGCCACCCGCGATCCATCGCGATCGTCGTCAGCCGGAATTCCCAGATCGCCAGCAGCAGCACGCCCACCACGCCGCCCTGGATCAGCAGGCCCAGCAATGCGCGTCCCGCCGCATCGCCCAGCGATGCCCAGTAGCTTTTCCAGTCATAGCCGCCGCGCCGCATCAGCCATGCGCCTTCCAGCGCGGCGATGCCGGCGAACACCAGCAGGGGCACACCCAACAGCGGGGGCAGCGAGGCCATCGTCGCGGCCTCAGCGCTGGCGACGGCGTTCGGCCAGCTGCGCTGCCATCGCCCGCATCTCGTCAGGCGACAGCCTGCCGTCGCCATTGGCGTCCAGCGCGTCGAAGTTCTTCGCCACGCGCGGCAGCCTGGCCTCGGCTTCCGCCTTGTCGATCAGGCCATCGCCATTGGCATCGGCGGCTTTCAACCGTTCCTGCAGCTTGGCTTTCTGTTCTTCGGTCAGCGTGCGCTGCTGCGCGCCGGCGGGGGCGGCAACCAGCACGAAGATGGACAGCGTGGTGGCGAGGGGGAGCAGGACGGAACGGGACATCGGAAATCTCCGGGTGAGGGAAGGAAGAGGTGCAGGCGCGGCGGTGCGGGAATGCATCCGTGCAGCAGGGGGGAGTGCCATGCCGCCGCGCCTGCGGGAAAGCGGATGCAGCCGGCCGATCAGTTGCCGCGCGGGCAGGCGATGGTCTCGCCGCTGGCGTTGGTGCAGGTGCCGGTGTGCGTCACCGTGCCGCCGGACACGGTCGTGCTGCCGTTGTAACTGTTGCCGTTCGCGCCGGTGGCGGTGGTGCTGCGTGCACCGCTGACGTTGCCGTCCGCGTCGCGGCTGATGCCGCCGCTGGTGCTGGCAGTGCCGCCGTTCGGACCGTTGGCATAGGCGCTGCCCTGGCGGCCCGCGCTGCCATCGGCATTGCGGTAGGCGCTGCGGTCGTAACCGGCGCTGCCGCCGTTGGCCCCGGCCACGCTGCCGCTGCGCGCGGCAGAGCCGTTGCCCTGGCCATCGGCCTGCCAGGAACGCTGGCGCTGGCTGTCGAAGCGCGCGTTGCTGCGCTCCACGGCGACACTGCCACCCTGGGCCGTGCGCTGCACGGCGCGGCTGCGCTCGCGGGCTTCGGCATGGTCGGCGAACAGGGTGGTGGCGCACAGGGCGAAGGCGGTGGCGATCAGGAATGGGGTCTTGCTCATGGCGGAATCCTCGTCGGGGGTGGGGCCGCGCAGGGAAGCGGCGGCAGGACCACGGTAGGGCGTGCAACGGCGGCAGGTGTGTCGTGGTTGACAGCAGATGTGTCTGCCGGCGGCGCTGGAAACATCTGCTTACAAACGGGCTGCCGGCAGGGTTTGCCGGGCATCGCGGCGGCGGGCGATAGTGGCCGCATGGACGAAACTTCAACGCGCATCCTGCTGGTGGACGACGACGTGCGGTTGCGCGAGCTGCTGGTGCGCTACCTGCAGTCGCAGGGCTTCGACGTGCGTGGCGTGGGCGATGGCGCACAGATGCGGCAGGCGCTGGATCGCGGCCACTTCGACCTGATCGTGCTGGACCTGATGCTGCCCGGCGAGAACGGCCTGGAGATCTGTCGCCGCCTGCGCGGGCAGGGCGACGTCACGCCCATCGTCATGCTGACGGCCAAGGGCGACGAGATCGACCGCATCGTCGGGCTGGAGATCGGCGCCGACGATTACGTGCCCAAGCCGGTGAATCCGCGCGAGCTGCTGGCCCGCATCCGGTCGGTGCTGCGGCGTACGCGTCCTGCGCCCGGTGCACCGCAGGCCGAAGGCGGCGAACTGAGCTTCGGCCCGTTCCGCCTCGATCTGGGCCGGCGCGAGCTGACCCGCGACGGCGCGCTGCTCAGGCTCACCAGTGGAGAGTTCGCCGTGCTGTCGGTGCTGTTGCGCCATCCGCGCCAGCCGCTCAGCCGCGACCGCCTGATGAGCCTGGCGCGCGGGCGGGAGCACGAGGCCTTCGAGCGCAGCATGGACGTGACCATCGCGCGCCTGCGCCGCCTGCTGGAAGACGACCCGCGCCAGCCGCGCCTGATCCAGACGGTGTGGGGCGTGGGCTATGTGTTCGTGCCGCCGGAGGCGACGCCATGAGGTCGCCGCTGCCGCGCAGCGTGTTCGGCCAGCTGGCGCTGGTGATCGCCCTGGTGCTGATCGGCGCGGGCGTGCTGGCACTCCTGCTCGGTCGCGAACTGGCCACGCGGCCGGCGGCAGACCAGTTGCTGCGCGCGATGCAGGGCTTCGCTGAAGTGGTCGAAGCGCTTGATCAGCACCAGCCGCATGCGCGCACCGTGCAGCAGCTGCGTGATGCCGGGCTGGAGGTGCGCAGCACGCCGCCCGCCGACGCGCGACCGCGCTTCGCCCCGTTGCTGCGCGAACTGCGCGAGCAGGCGGCAGGCACGCTGGGTGCCGGTCGCGAGCTGCGGATGGATGCCGGTCGCGGATTGCGGGTGATCTGGCTGAAACCGGCCACGCGTGAACCGCTGTGGGTGTCGTTCGCCTATGACCGCCCGACCACCGGCATGCGCCGCTTTTCGGTGTTCATGTTGGTGGGCTGCGTGGCGCTGGTATGGCTGGCGGCGGCCTACTTCGCGCGCCGGCTCGTGCAGCCGCTGCGCCAGCTCGCGGCTGCCGCGCCGGCCATCGTGCGTGGCGATGCGCCACCGCCGGTGCATGCGCGTGGCCCGCGCGAGGTGGCGGACCTGGCGCAGGCACTGGGCGACGCCAGCCGCGATGTACGCGCGGCGGCGGAAGAACGCGCGCTGTTGCTCGCCGGCATCTCGCACGACCTGCGCACGCCGCTCACGCGCCTGCAGTTCGCGCTGGAGATGGTGCCCGACACCGATCCCGGACTGACCCGCAGCATGCATCGCGACATCGCCGAGATGGATGCCATCCTCGGCCAGTTCATCGCTTTCGCACGCGATGGCCGCGACGAAGGCAGCGAGAGCGTCGACCTGGCCGCGATCTGCCGCCATGCGGTCGCCGCCGCTTCGAAAGCCTGGCGAGTGGACCTGCCGGAACATGCGCTGCTCCCCGGCAAGCCGATGGCGCTGCTGCGCGCGGTGGAGAACCTGCTGGTCAACGCCGAGCGGCATGGCGCGTTGCCGTTGTCGTTGCAGCTGTGGGCCGAAGGCGCGGCATGGGTAGTCGAGGTCGCCGACGGCGGCCCCGGTCTCTCCGCCGATGCGGCCGAGCGCGCGCGCCAGCCCTTCGTCCACGACCAGGCGCAGGGCGGCAGCGGGCTGGGCCTTCCCATCGTCGACCGCGTGGCCCGCCAGCACGGCGGCGAACTGCGGCTGCTGCCGAACATCCCCCACGGCCTGCGCGCGCAATTGTGGTTGCGCGCGGGCTGATCTCCCCATCGAGGTGATGCCATGAAGACGATGCTGTTCCGCGCGGGCCTGTTGGGATGCGTCCTGCTCGCTGCGCTGCCGCCGCTTGCGGCGCAGACCTTCCGCGAACGCCTGCAACAGGCGCGTGAAGCCTCGCGCCAGCCTGCCGCGCGTGTGCCCTCGCTCCCGGAAGGAGCGCGCGCGCTGCGCGATATCGCCTATGGCGCGGATCCGCGCCAGCGCTTCGATGTCTACCTGCCTGCGCAACCGCGCAACGCGCCGGTGATCCTGTTCGTGCATGGCGGCGGATGGGAGAACGGCAACAAGGACAATCCCGGCGTGGTGGAGAACAAGGCGGCCTACTGGTTGCCGAAGGGGTACATCCTCGTATCCACCAACTACCGCATGCGGCCGGACACCGCGCCGCTGGAGCAGGCGCGCGACGTGGCACGCGCACTGGCGGCCGTGCAGGAACATGCGCCGGAATGGAACGCCGATCCCTCGCGCGTGCTGCTGATGGGGCATTCCGCCGGCGCGCATCTGGCCGCGCTGGTCGGCGCCTCGTCCACGCTCTGGCGCGAGGCTGGCGCAGCGAAGCCGCGTGGCGTGGTGTCGCTGGACAGTGGGGCGCTGGATGTGCCGTTGACCATGCAGAAACCGCCGCTGCCCGGCATCTACGACCGCGCGTTCGGCAAGGACCGCGATGACTGGATCGCTGCGTCGCCTTGGCACCAGCTCACCCGAGACTCGGTGCCGATGCTGTTCGTCTGTTCCTCGCGCCGCAAGGACGCCTGTCCGCAGGGCCGCGCGATGGTGGAGAAGGCGAGGACACTGGGGGTCGCGATGGAGGTGTTGCCGGAAGACCTCTCGCATGGCGAGGTGAATCACCTGCTGGGTGCGCCGTCGGCTTACACGGAAGCCGTGGACACGTTCGTGCGCAAACAGCTGTAGGAGTCCTGAGAGAAAGTTCCCTCGCCCCGTGAAACGGGGAGAGGGTGCCGAAGGCGGGTGAGGGGCAAACGGAGTCGCGGCCCTGCAGTTCCCCACATCACTCCGCGTTCGATCAACAGGGGGGTACGACTTGGCGGAAGCATCTGCGCCAAAAGCACCCCTCATCCGCCCCCGTATCCAGTACGGGGCAGGCTCTCCGGGCACCTTCTCCCCGCTAGCGGGGAGAAGGAAAGCAGTAATCCCTAGCGCGCCAGTAACGGCAGCGCCTGCGCCGCTGTCGCACGCCACACATGGTCCGCGTCCGCAGACAACGCGGTCGGCTCGGGATTGATCTCCACCACGATCGCGCCATGGCGGCGGGCGAGCGCGGGGAGACCTGCCGCGGGATACACCAGACCCGATGTACCCACGACCAGCATCAGCGCACAACGTGTCGCCGCATCGACCGCCGTCGCCCAGGCGTCATCCGGCAGCGCCTCGCCGAACCACACCACGCCCGGACGGATGCGATCACCGCAGGCGACGCAACGCATCGGCTCGACACGCTGCGCATCGCCCACGTACTCGTCGAGCGGGCCCTCATGCGCGTGCGCGCAGGCGAAGCAGCGCAGCGCGAACAGGCTGCCATGCACGTGCGCATCGACGACGCTGCCACCTCGCTCGTGCAGGTCGTCCACGTTCTGTGTGACCAGCCAAAGCGGCACGCGACGCGCCAGTTCCGCCAAGGCGCGATGACCGGCATTCGGCTGCGCCTCGCGGACCAGTTGCATCCGCCAGCGGTACCAGCCCCAGACCAGCGCAGGGTCCTCGCGCCACGCCCCGGCCGTCGCCAACCGCATCGGATCGAAGCGCGACCACAGGCTGTCGTGGCTCCCGCGGAAGGTGGGAATGCCGCTCTCGGCCGACATGCCGGCACCGGTCAGCACGCAGATGTGGCCGCCGCTGTCGATCGTCCGTCGCAGCACGTCGTCGATCGCGGCGGGCACGGCGTCCATGTGTTCAGGCCTTGTGCGGGGTGGCCAGGTATTCGGCGCTCTGCATCTCGATCAGGCGCGAAGCGGTGCGCTCGAACGCGCCCTGCAGGCGCGTGCCGGTGTACAACGCCGTGGGCGCTTCCGTCGCGGTGCAGACCAGATTGACGTGGCGGTCGTACAGCTCGTCGACCAGGTTGACGAAGCGGCGCGCGGCATCTTCATTCAGCGCATCGAAGCGCGGGATGTCGCCGAGCAGCAGGGTATTGAACTCGTGCGCGATCTCGATGTAGTCCGTGGTGCCGCGTGGACCTTCGCACAGCGCGCCGAAGTCGAACCAGGCGATGCTCCTACCGCGCCCGCGCACCGGGATCTTGCGGCTGTCGATCTCGATGTTGCCCCCGTGCGCCGCTTCGCCGCCGCTGAGTTCGCGCCAGCGCATCGCCAGCCAGTCGTCGGCCGCGCCATCCAGCGGCGTGCGGTACACCGGCGAACGGGTCAGCGCGCGCAGGCGGTAGTCCTCCTGCCCATCCGAACGCAGTACCACGCAATGCTGCTGCAGAAGGTCGATGGCCGGCAGGAAGCCCGCGCGCTGCAGGCCGTCCCGGTACAGGTTCTGCGGCGCGGTGTTGGAGGTCGTCACCAGGGTGATGCCTTCGGCGAACATGCGCTCCAGCAGGCGCGCCAGCAGCATCGCATCGCCGATGTCGGTGACGAAGAACTCGTCCAGCACCAGCACGCGCAGCTTGCCGCGGACTTCACGCACGATCTTCGCCAGCGGATCGCTCTCGCCGGCGTGCAGGCGCAGGCGTTCGTGCACGCCGCGCATGAAGCGGTGGAAGTGGGTGCGGTACTTGCCCCCGCCTTCGCCATGCGCCTTGTTCTGCGAGACCGAATAGGTGGGCAGCGGCAGGTTGTCGTAGAAAAGGTCCACCAGGAAGGTCTTGCCGCGACCGACCTCGCCCCAGTAGTACAGCCCCTTGACGGTTTCCGGTGGCTTGCCGAACAGCCTGCCCAACAGGCCGGGCGACGCCGGCTCCGCCAGCAACGCTGCATGGATGCGGTCGAGCTCGGCCAGCGCGGGATGTTGCGCCGGGTCGTCCTGCCATTGGCCTTCCGAAGCGCCGCGCGCGTAGACCTGCGACGGCGTGGATGCCGCCCCCCGTGCGTCGTCCCCCATCACGCCGGCACGTAGGCTTTCATCGCATGCTTGATGGCGCCGCGCAGGTCCATCAGCTTGCGGTGGAAGAAGTGGCTGGTTTCCGGCATGCGGATCAGTTCCGGCGGCTGCTTCAGCGAATCGATCCAGTCGTACACCGCCTGCGGTTCGACGATCTCGTCCTCCTCGCCCTGGATCACCAGCCACGGGCAAGCCGGTGGCGTGATCGCCTTGAAATCCCAGCGCCCGGCGGGCGGCGCGATCGACACCAGCGCATCGGGCTGCAGTGCGTCGGTGGCGCGCAGCGATACATAGGCGCCGAAGCTGAAACCGGCCAGCCACAGCTGCGTGCCGGGCCGCTTATCGCGTATCCACTGCACCACGGCGCGCAGGTCGTCGACCTCGCCATCGCCCTGGTCGAACAAGCCGGCGGACGCCCCGGTGCCGCGGAAGTTGAAGCGCACCGTCACCGCGCCGAGTTCGCGCAGGCTGCGTGCCGTCATCACCACGACCTTGTTGTGCATCGTGCCGCCCTCGGTGGGCAGCGGATGACAGATCACGGCGGTGACCGGCTTCACCGGTTCGCCGTCCTCGGGCCAGTCGACGTGGGCCTCCAGCGGGCCCTCGGGGCCTGCCAGCGTGATCGGACCGGACGCGGTGGGGAATGCAGGTGCGTTCATGCCGACATGATAAGCCCAGAGCCACGCAGGGCTGCGGACGGCGCGTGCCGGCACGTCGCGGCGGGATCAGCCCGGCGTGGTACGCGGATCGCGCAGGCCGGCCATGGCGACCATCAGGATGGCGTGGATCTCGTCCAGATCCGGATTCGAATACGCCCACCCGTCGCCGTGCGCATCCTCCAGCGGGCCGGCTCCGTCGTCCCACGAGGCGACCGCGAGCGGGTCGTGCTGCTGGACCCACCACAGGTTGCCGGAAGGATCCTGGAAGCGCGCCAGGGTGTCGCCGAAGAACGGCGTCGGTCGCGTCACCACCTGCGCACCGTGTTGCACGGCATGCACCAGGGTCGCGGCCGCATCCGCCACGTAGACGCGTGTCAGTGCCGGCGTGAACGGCCAGTCCGGCTTGCGGTCGGCAAGGGTCAGCAGCGCGTCGCCGATGCGCAGTTCGGCGTGCAGGATCAGGCCGTCGGCATCCTGCGTGCGCGCTTCGGGGACTTCTTCCGCGCCGAAGACATCGACAAGAAACGCGATCAGGTCGCTGGCGCGATCGGTGATCAGGAACGGGTTGACCGTGTTCGAACCGGCGGGAACCGGGATCGTGCGTGCCATGGGCGTGCTTCCATCCGGGAGGGAAGCGTGATGGTTGCCCGCATCGCGGTCAGGCGCGGCCCGCGATGCGGCGCCTGCGGAATGCATGGGCATCGACGAAAGGCGCAGGCGCGCCGGCAAGCGCCTGTGCGATCCTGCACGCCCCCACGCATTGCCCCGGTGTCCATGGCATTCGATGCCTTCGCCCTGATCCTCACCATGCTGGCGCTCGGCATGGTGTTCGCGCGCCTGCGCGTGTTCCCCGACAACGCGGCGGATGTGCTGAATCGCGTGGTGCTGTACGTCTGCCTGCCCGCCGCCGTGCTGACCTACGTGCCACGCCTGCACGTGGACGCCTCGCTGCTGGGCGTGATCGCCACGCCGTGGGTGCTGACCGTCGTCACCGTGGCGCTGGTCGCGCTGGCCACGCGCATCTTCGGGTTCCGCCGCGACGAGCACGCCGTGCTGTTGCTGTGCGTGGCGCTGTGCAACAGCAGCTTCATCGGTTATCCGATGGTGCGTGCGCTGCTGGGCGAACACGCGCTGCCCTACGCGGTGGTCTACGACCAGTTCGGCACCTTCGTGCTGTTGTCCACCTTCGGCCTGTACGTGCTGGCGCGCTACGGCGGCGACGCGCCACCGACCGCACGCGAGATCGGCCTGCGCATCGTGAAGTTCCCGCCGGTGTGGGCGCTGCTGTTCGGCCTGACCCTGATGCCGGAGCAGCCACCGGCCTGGATCGCGTCCGCATTGCAGAAGCTCGCCGACGCGCTGTTGCCGCTGGTGATGCTGGCGGTGGGCCTGACCATCCAGCTGAAGCTGCCGCGCGATGAAGTGAAGCCGCTGGCGGTGGGCCTGCTGCTGCGGCTCATCGTCATGCCGGCGCTCGCGCTGCCGTTGTCGCTCGCCTTCGGCATGACCGGCGAGATGCTGCAGGCCAACGTGCTGGAGTCGGCCATGCCCACCATGATCACCGCTGCCGCCCTCGCGATCTCGCACCAGCTGGCCCCGCGCCTGGCCGCCGCACTGGTGGGCTACGGCATCCTGCTGTCGCTGGTGACGCTGCCGATGTGGGCGTGGGTGGTGGGAAGCCTCGTTGCATAGCCCGCCGCTGGCGCGCGGTGCGGCGTTCATGCGAACGTGGGCGCAGTTCCCGACAGGAGTGGGCAATGCGCAAGGCAATGCAGGCGGGCACGTGGTTGGTGTTGATGGCATCCGTGTTCGCATCATCATCGCCGTCGTTCGCGCAGGAGGGTCCGCCGCCGGAGGTACCGGGCCGGGTCGAATCCGATCCGCAGCTGGCGGCCGCCAGCAAGGCCTGGCACGACGCATGGCGTGCCAACATCGAAGCGCATCTGCGCACCGTCGCCGCGCACGGCACGCCGCGTGACCTGTTGGTCGCCGGCTGGCTGTGGCCAAGGAGTGGCGAGAATGCGGACATCCAGGCGCGTGCCTGGGCCCAGTCCGGTGCATGGATCGAGGCCGCCTACGCCGCGTCCAAGGGCGACGATCCGCTGGTGGACTGGGCGCTGCTGGACGCCTGCGCGACTAACAACACCAGCTGCGACCGCGGGCTGTTGCTGCAACGCCTGATGGCCGCCGATCCGGGCAACGCCGAACTCCTGCTCACCGCCTACCACGACGCCGTCCAGCGCAAGGACATGCCCGCCGCCGAGCGGCACTGGCAGGCGGCCGCCAACGCGACCCACTACCGCGCGCACTTCAACGACGTCGGCCTGCTGATGGCCACGACGCTGCGGCAGGTGCCGGCGCCGCCGCTCGATCCCGCGCTGGCGGTCGCCATCGGCGAGGACTTCGGGATCGATCGGGCCGTCACGCCGCAGGACATGGCGGACGTCGCGGTGATGGCCATCAATGCGGCCATCGCGATCCCGACTCTGCATCCGATCACGCAGCGGTGCCGCGCACAGGTCGGTGCGTTGCCGGCCGACGCACGCGCCGCCTGCAAGCGGATCTACACGCTGCTGGCCGCCGATGGCTCGATCGTGATCGGTCCGGCCATCGCGCTGCCCCAGCTGGTGCAGTGGGCCGACGGCGATGTCGAACGCGACACTTCGCGTGAGCGCCTGCGCCGCTTCGCGTGGGTGTATGAAAACGTCATGCAGCTGTACCAGCGTCCTTCGACCGCGCGACACCTGCCGGGCGACTACGTCGATGTGTTCCTGCGTGATGGCGAACTCGCCGCCATGCGCCACCAGTTGCAGGCCAACGGCGTCGCGGGCGAGCCGCCTGCTGACTGGTTGCCGGACAACCCGGACTATCGCGCCTTGCTGACCGGCAACCCGCCAACCGCGCCCTGACCGCCTTCGCATCGCGTTGACCTGGCCGATGGAAGCATCGGCGCAGGAGGATCACGCCATGTTCGATGGATGGGAAATGCAGGCGGCGGTGGTCGCACGCATCGCGTTCGCCATGCTGCTGGGCGGTGTCATCGGCCTGGAGCGCGAGATGAAGGACCGGCCGGCCGGCTTCCGCACGCACACGCTGGTGGCCGGTGCGGCGGCCATGCTTACCGGCATGGGCGACATGATGCTGGCGCAGGCGCAGCACGACCATGACGGTCGCGTGCAGATCGATCCGTTCCGGTTGGTGGAAGCGGTGATCGCCGGTGTCGCCTTCATCGGTGCCGGCACCATGATCGCGCATCGCGGCCGCGTGGTCGCCGGCATCACCACGGCGGCATCGCTCTTGATGGTGGCCGTGATCGGCGTGGCGGTCGGCTTCGGCCATGGTTGGCTGGCCCTGCTGGCCACGCTGCTGACCCTTGCGGTGCTGTCGGTGCTCGCGTGGCTGGAGCGTCGCGTGACGCGGCGCGATGACGCAGGCTAGCGGTCAGGTATCGCGAAGCTCGCCTGACAGCGCGATGGCGACCATCACGCGATCAGTCGCCGCGTGGTGTTGCGACGGTGCCCGGTATCGCGGGCACTCGCCGACCACGCCTCGGCTATGATCCGGACCGCCTGCACCAGCTGCGCTTCCGGCTTGGCGTATGGAATCCGCAACCAGGTGTCGGCGCCACCTTCCACGCTGAAGACGGGGCCCGGCGCCAGATAGACGCCCTTGCGCTCCACGTCGGCGGCCAGTTGCGTGGCGCTGCCGTGCGGCATCCGGACCCATAACGTCAGGCCGCCGTCGGGCAGGCGGAAACACCACCCGGGCAGGTGCTCATGCAGTGCCTGCGCCAGCGCGTCGCGCCGTTGCCGCAGCTGCGTGCGCCGGGTGGCGAGCGCGCCGTCCGCCTCCAGCATTTCCGCGACCACCAGCTGGTCGAACAGGGAGCTGCCCAGGTCCATCTGTACGCGCGCGGCGATGATGCGGTCGACCGCCGGCCGCGGTGCACGGATCCAGCCCACGCGCAGGCCGCCCCAGCACAGCTTCGATGCACTGCCGATGGTGAAGGCATCCGCCGCATGTGCGGCGAACGGCGCGGGCATGGGTTCGTCCGACAGGCAGGTCGATTGCAGCGTCTCGTCGATGATCGCAGTGGTCCGTGTCGCCTGCAGCGCGGCGGCGTAGCGGGCACGCTGGCTGTCGCGCATCAGGAAGCCGGTGGGGTTCTGGAAATCCGGAATCAGGTAGGCCGCGCGTGGCGATGTCTGCCTGAGCGTGGCCTCGATGGCCGCCAGGTCCCAGCCTTCGTCGCCGAGCGGATCGGCCATCGGGGCGGTCACCAGGCGGCCACCGCCCAGTCGCAGCGCTTCGATCGCGTTCGAGTACACCGGGGACTCGATCATGATGCGGTCGCCGGGTCGCGACAGTGCGCGCGCGATGATGGCGATGGCCGACAGCGCCCCCGAGGTGATCACGATCTGCTCCGGCGCGGTGGGCAGTCCCCGTCGCACGTACGATGCCGCGATGAGCGCGCGCAGCACCGGCAGGCCCGAAGGCAGGTAGCCGTCGCTGGCCAGGTAGGCCGGCAGCGCGGCCATGGCGCGCTCGTAGGCCGCGGCGACGCCGGGCGTGGCCGCACCGGCGGCGCAGTTGAGATCGATCACGCCTTCCGTCGACGACGCCGTGCCGAGGGCATGCAGGGCATGGTCGTGTGCGCGCCGGCGGTCGAGCGGCACGGCCGCGTACGTGCCGGCCCCTTGGCGGGCGGTGGCGAATCCGGCCGCGACCAGGTCCGCGTAGGCCCGGGTGACGGTATTGCGGGACACGCCCAGCACCTGGGTGACGGCGCGCTCGCTGGGCAGGCGGGTGCCGAGCGGGATGCGGCCATCGCCGATCAATTCCTCCAGCGCCTTGCGCAGGCCCCGGTAGGCCGGGGTGCGCGGGAAGTCACCCACGAGGGTGGCGAGGTGGTCTGGTGCCAGTGATCTGTCCATGGGGCCACTATCGCAGGATTGGCTCTATCAGAAAGAGCCAATTGCAACGATGGTGGCCCCATGAAACCGCTCACCTCTCCCCCCGGACTCGCCAATCTCGGACCGCTCGCGCAACTGAAAGCCGGCCGCCTGCCCGAACGCCTGCTGCGGCTGGGCGTGGGTCTGTGGCTGTATGGCCTGGCCATCGCACTGATGATCGAAGGGGCCGTCGGCGCATCGCCCTGGGATGTCTTTCACCTGGGCGTATCGCGGCACGTGCCACTGTCCTTCGGCATGGTCATGGTGGTGACCGCCGTCGCTGTGTTGCTGGCCTGGATTCCCCTGCGCCAGATGCCCGGCCTGGGGACGGTGGCCAACACGCTGCTGCTGGGTCCATTCGCGGACCTCAACCTCGCCCTGCTCGGTACGCCAGAGAGCCTGCCCCTGCGCTGCGCCTACCTGCTGGCCGGCGTGGTGTTGTGCGCCCTCGCCACCGCGATGTACATCGGCGCGCAGCTGGGACCGGGTCCCCGCGATGGATTGATGACGGGACTCGCGCGTCGTACCGGCTGGTCGATCCGCAGTATCCGCACGCTGATCGAAGTCACCGTGTTGATCATCGGCATGCTGCTCGGTGGCGTCGCCGGTGTCGGCACCGTGCTGTTCGCGTTCGGCGTGGGCCCGCTGACCCAGTTCTTCCTGCGCTACCTGGTGGTGCCGCTGGAGGCGCCGAAGGCGGTCGCGCTCGGCGAGGAAACACCATGACCTCCGCCGTGCTGCGCTACAGCGCCTTCACCTCCGATCCGCAGGGCGGCAATCCCGCCGGCGTGGTGCTGGACGCGCGTGGCCTCGACGCCGCCGCCATGCAGCGCATCGCCACCGAGGTGGGCTATTCGGAAACCGCGTTCCTGCTGCCGCGCGCGGACGGGGATCTCGATGTGCGCTACTTCAGTCCGCTGGCCGAAGTGAGTTTCTGCGGGCACGCCACCATCGCGGCGATGGTCGCGCAGGCGCACGCACACGGTCCCGGCGATGTCCTGCTGCACACCCAGGCCGGACCCGTGCGGGTGACGGTCGATGCCGGTTTCGTCGCCACGCTGACCAGCGTCGCGCCGCGCATCGATGCGTTGTCGTCCGCCGATCTCGATGCATTGCTCGCGGCGCTGCGGTGGCGCCAAGAAGACCTCGATCCCACGTTGCCGCCCGGGCTGGCGTATGCAGGCGCATGGCATCCGGTTGTCGCCGCCGCCTCGCGCGCACGCCTGGCCGATCTGCATTACGACTTCGATGCCCTCGCCGCGTTGATGGCAGCACGCGGCTGGACCACGATCAATCTGGTGTGGCGCGAGAACGCGCGCACGCTGCACGCGCGCAATCCCTTCCCGCCCGGCGGTGTGGTGGAAGATCCGGCCACCGGCGCGGCCGCTGCTGCGCTGGGTGCGTATCTGGCGTCACAGGACCGGTTGCCCGACGACCGCGGGTTCACCATCCACCAGGGGCACGATCTCGGACGGCCCAGTTTGTTGCGGGTGGGGGTGCCGGTGGATGTAAGCGAGGGGGTGCGGGTGAGTGGGATGGCGGTGGAGATTGTGGTGGGGGATTGAGTCGGCCGTTGCCTTGGGCTGGCAGTGATAGCACGCCGGTGAAGCATGCCTTTGGCGCTTGCTCGTCGTATGTCCCGCCAGGCCTCCAAGATCCTTGTGCGGTGATGCATCGTCTGCCTTGACGCGTGCTGGGCAGGACGTGAACATCCGTGTTACCACCCCGGGGATGGGGCCTACTAGGCGCTAGCGCTCAATGGAAGCATGGCAGACCATTATTCTGGCCCTTGGCGGAAACGTCATGTTGCTTGCTGTCCTAGGTTGGCTCTCGAAATCTTTGGTCGAGAAAATGTTAGCCAAGGACTTGGAGCGATTCAGAGCCTCAGTGAGCTCGGAGGCAAACTCTGCAATTGAGCGGCTCAAGCATGAGTTGCAACTCGCATCCCTTGAGCACAACGTTCGCTTCTCCAAGCTGCATGAGAAGCGCGCTGAGGTCATTGCTCAACTCTACGGCTTGTTGGTAGAAGCAAGTTGGAGCGCATCAAGCTTTGTATCGCCGGTGGAGTCTGGAGAAGGGCCTTCCAAGCAAGAGAAGCTAGTCGCGTCGATCAACGCTTTTGCAGAGTTCTTCAGATTCTTTGACAAAAACCGCATTTATCTGCCGAACACTTTATGCAAACAGCTTGAGTCGCTTTCGGGAGAGATGCGGGAGAAGGTGGTTGGACTTGGCGTGTATACCCGCTATGAGCACGCTAATCTCCCTCAGGCGGCGTGGGAAAAGAAGATGGAGGCGTGGAATACTTCATGGAAGTACTTCCAGCAGGAACTCCCGGTAGCCCGTGAGTCTCTTGAGGCTGAACTGCGGAGCATCTTGGGTGATGCGTCCGTGGTTGAGCGCAAAAAAATCATTCAAGCCGACGCCGCTTCGCGGCGCGGCTTGGTCTAGGTGTCAGGTTCGCTTGGAGATATCGTCGCAAACGCAGCTCAGGAAGCATGGGCAGCCGTCGTTCTGTTACCTCTGCGGCGAAGCTCTCGCTGGGCTCAAGCCAGTAGATCGTGATCACTGCCCGCCAAAGGGTCTTTTCGCGTCCAACGATAGGATCAACTTTCCGGTGATTCTTCCGACGCACAGAGCCTGCAACAATCGATGGCATGGTGTCGACGATCTGCTCGGAATACTGACCGACGCATTGCACAGTAGAAAAAAGAGCCAAGACGAGAGGATTACAAAGCGACTAGGGCCATACTGGCTGCCGTTCAACGGCAATCAGGCTATCGCTGTTGCTAACGTTCCTCTCGCCGCAATTGGCCTTCGCGTCGTCCGAGGTATGCATGCGCTTCTTTATAAGTCGTACCTGCCGCTTGAAACACCAAACAGCATTCACGTGCCTCTCCCGGCCGCGGATAGAACTACCGGCGAGCCGGAGCGGCCACTCGATCAGGCGTACGCCTTCTCAGGAGCAGTACGCAAAGCCCTGCTGACTGGCAGCGCTGACTGCATTACCGCTTACAACGGAAACTTTCGGTATGCCTGCGTCTGGGAACACTTCGACAACGGCTCTCCCTTTTGCATCTTCGCCTTCGACATTTACGCATTTCATTACCTAAGCCCGGTAGTTACCAACTTCCCAAAGTGCTTTGTGGGCATGTACAGGCCAGCGCAAATTCCTACTACAGCGTCATGGGCATCGAAGGTGGAGTTCAAGCTTTCTACAGGAGAGCTGCTAGATCCTTGGCGGCGAACTTGATAACTCGTTCAAGCAGGCGCCGCTTCACGAGTCGGCTTGAATCAAGCACTAGCGAGACCAATGGAAGAATACGAGCGCGACATCCTCCAGCACATCGAAGACCACGGGTGCAGCGTCACCTCGGTCTTCGATCCAGACGAGAAGTAGCCGCCGTTCTCGTACTCCATTGGCATCGCCAGATCATCCGGTGCGCCGGAGATCATCGTCGTCGGGCTCAATGCCAAGCTGTCGCACTCGATGGTCAACGAGTACGACCGGCGGTGCCAAGCGGGCGAGCGGTTCCAGCCCGGCGTTCTCTACCTGGGCTTCCTCGACGGATTCGCCGTTCAATTCGGCCCGGTTGCGCGGGAGCATCGCGCAGGCTACATGCGGTCCGCCTGCTGGTTGCACGGCGGCCCCGATTTCGAGGCCGTGCAACTCATCTGGCCCACCACGTCGGGAGTATGGCCGTGGGAGCCTGCGGCATCGGAGTGGTTCCGCAGCAACCAGCCGTTGCTTTCGAGTGAGTAGGATGGGTTGAGCCGCAGGCGATACCCATCATCTTCGTTCCCGTTCGCTGGAACGCGTGTTGGAACGGCGCAATGCTGGACAACTTGTTCGTGCTGGGCCTTCCAGATTGCGCGTGATGGGTATCGCCTGCGGCTCAACCCATCCTACGAATTCGTTTGCGAATCAGTTGACTCAGTCGTGCCGCAGCGCCGCGATCGGGTCCAGCTGCGCGGCCTGCCGTGCGGGATACACGCCGAAGCCCAGGCCGACCACGGCGCAGAAGCCGGCCGACAGCAGGATCGGCACCGGGGCCCACGCGACCTGCCAGCCGGCGAAGGTGGCGATCAGGTAGGCCAGCACACCGCCGAACACCAGGCCCAGCACCGCGCCTGCGATGCAGATGACCGTGGCCTCGCGCAGGAACTGCGCGATCACGTCGCGCCGGCGCGCACCGAGTGCGCGCAGCAGGCCGATCTCGCGACGCCGCTCCAGCACGTTGGCCAGCATGATGTTCATGATGCCGATGCCGCCGACCAGCAGGCTGACGCCCGCGATCGCGCCCATCACGATCTGGAAGATGCGCTGCGTCTGCTGGTGCTGCTGGAACAGCTGCTGCGGCACGATCAACTGGTAGTCCGCCATGCCGGCATGGCGCTGGTCCAGCA
Organism: uncultured Pseudoxanthomonas sp.; assembly: GCF_946886695.1. The sequence goes on from NZ_CAMPJD010000045.1 coordinate 18,869, forward strand.
CCGCCGACAGCACGCCGGCACCGGCGGCGAGGCGTTGCGGATCGTCCAGCCGCAGCAGGAAGCGGTCCACCTCGTCTTCCTGCGGCTGGAAGCGGAAGCGCGCCCGCACGCTCGCCAGTGGTGCGTAGATGCGGTTGCTTTCCGAGCCCAGCTGCACCCCCTCGAAATCGTCCTGGCCCAGGTCGCGGTCGGCCAGCACGCCGATCACCTCCAGCCACACGTGGTTGACCTTGACCAGCCCGCCCACGGCATCGCCTTTCGGGAACAGATCGGCTGCCGCCTGGTGGCCGAGCACCGCGACGGCGGCGAGCGCGGCCTCGTCATCGGCGTTGAACGCACGGCCCTTGGCGACCTTCAGTGACGACAGGTCGAACCAGTTCGCGCTCACGCCGCTGGCCTGCGCATCGCTGCGGCCGGCATCGCTGAAGACGGTATGCGTGCGCACCTGTTTCTCCGCGGCGTGGCGTTCCGCGCCGGGCACCACGCTGAGCGCGGCGTCCGCATCGGCGACGGTCAGGCCCACGCTGCGCTCGCGCGTCTCCTTCAGCGTGTCCTCGTCCTGTGGCTTGGCCTCGGCGATCAGGTTGTGCAGGCCCAGGCCTTCCACCAGGCGCAACGCTTCGCGCCGGCTGCCTTCGCCCACGGCCTGCATCGCCACGATGGCGCCCACGCCGAAGATCATGCCGAGCAGCGTCAACAGCGTGCGCAGGCGGCGGCGCCACAGTTCCTCCACCGCTTCGCGCCAGACCGTGGGCAGGCGGTTGAACAGGCCGGTCATGCGGTCTTTCCTTCTGCGTCATCGGCGGCGGTTTCTTCGCCATCGGCATCCGTCGCCTCCTTGTCCTTGTCGCTGCCGTCGTCGCCGGGCGCGGGCACCTCCACCTGCGACAGCCGCACCTGGTCGCCGGGTTTCAGGCCTGACAGCACCTGCGACCGCGCAGTGCCGCGCACGCCGAGTTTCACTTCGCGCGCCACGTAGTCGTTGCCCTGCTTCACCTGCACCCAATGGCGGTCGTCGCGCTGTTCGATGGCCACGTTCGGCACCGCCATCGCGTCCTTCGCATCGAGCAGCACCACCGAGGCGGCGAAGCGCTGGCCGGGGATCAGACGGTAGCGTTCGATCGCGTCGGCCGGAATCGGCGCGCGCATCGACAGGAACTTCACCGGGCTCTCGCGGGTGCGCACCTTCGCGGCGCTGGCGACCCAGGCGAGCTTGCTGTCGATGCGCTGGTCCGGGCGCCCGAGCGGGTGCAGCACCACCGCATCGCCGGCCTGCACGCCCTGCGCCTCGATCTGCGGCAGGTCGATCTCCACTTCCATCGCCGAGGTGTCCGGCAGGCTGCCGAACTCGAAGCCCGCGCGCAGGTTGGCGCCCACCATCGGCTTGTCGCCCGACCAGTTGGCAGCGAGCAGCAGCACGCCGTCATTGGGTGCGCGCAGTTCCAGTGCATCCAGGTCGTCCTTGCGCGTCTTCGCATTCATGTCGAAGGTGGCGCGCTGCGCGTCCAGCACCGCCAGTTCCGCGCCTCCTCGCACGTCCGACTGGTCGCGCTGCCACTGCAGCACGCCCTGCCGCACCTGCAGGTACTCCTTGTCCTCGATCGCATCCAGCACCTGGTTGCGTGCCACCGTGCTGAGGTCGGCGCCGGCATAGCGCTGGGCGATGCCCAACTGCACGGCCACCAGCGACAGGTCCACTTCCACGCGGCCCTGCGCGGAATCCAGCCCGCTTTCCTTCGCCGCGCGCGCCAAGGCATTGCGCTGCAGGTCGATCATCGCCTGCGCCAGTTGCTGCTCGCCTTCCGGGGACACGAAGCGCGCCAGCACATCGCCCTTCTTGACCAACGTGCCTTCCGGCACCATCCATACCACCTGGCGCTGGGCCCAGTTCTTGCCCGGCACGTTCAACGGCGTCGGCTTGGACGAACGCAGCTCGCCTTCGCCGCGCACGCTGATCGTCAGCGGGCCCTGCGCCACGGTCTCGCTGGCCACCGGCATCTCGTCGCTGCCGCAGGCGGCCAGCGACGCCGCCAGCGCCAGCAGCATTGCCGGTCGCAGTACAGGCTTCATTTCGCACCTCCCGCGATATCCGGCACGGTCAGCTCCACGCGCACCGCCTGGCCGGGGCGCAGCTTGGCCTGGGTATCGTCCAGCCGGATCTCCAGGTCGAGCACCGGCACCGGCTGTACCTGCGATTTGCTGCGCACCGCGCGGCCGATGCCGGCCACCTTGCCGTGGTACGCACTGCCGCCGCCGCCTTCCACCACGATGCGCGCACGCGCGCCCACCCGTACGCGCTGCAGGTCGCGCTCCGGCAGCTGCGCACGGACCGCGAGGGTGGCGGGGTCGGGGATCTCGGCCACGGTCTGGCCACGCCAGACCTGCGAGCCGACGTCGAATTTCTCGCCGTTCCAGTTGCTCTTGTGCATGATCACGCCGTCGCGCGGCGCAGGCAGGGTGAGCGCGGCGATCGAGGTCTGCAGGCGCGTCACATCGGCCTGCGCCTGCTGCAGTTCGGCGGTGACCAGGCGCAGTTCCTGCCGGCGCTGCTCGGCGGCGGCGCGCTCGGCCTGCTGCGCCAGCACGGCGAGGCGCTCGGTGCGGCGGCGATCCTCGACCAGTTTGTCGTACTCCAGCGCGGCGATCAGTTCGCGCGGCTGCTGCGTCTTGCGGGCGGCCTTGTCGCGTTCGGCTTCGGCCTGTGCGGTCAGCAGCCGTTGGCTGCGTTCGCGCTCGGCGACGTCGAGTGTCAGGTTCTCCAGCTCGCGCTTCTTTTCCTGCAACAGGCTCTGCTTCTCGCTCAGCTGGCGCACCAGTTCGTTGGTGTCGAAGGCGACCACGATGTCGCCTTTCTTGACCGTGCTGCCATCGGGCGCGAGCTGGGTCAGGTTGAACTGCCACAGGCGATCCACCGCCGGTGGCACCAGTTGCACGCTGCGTTGCGCATAGACCTCGCCGTCGACGCGCAGGGAGGCGGCGTGCGCGGTGGGGACGCTCGTCGCCAGCGCTAGGGCGAGGAGGGAAACATGACGCTTCATGGCGCCTTCCCCTTCGCGGCCTGTGCCGTGGCGGGGCGCGCGATCACGCGCACGCTCATGCCCGGCATCAGTGACAGCGCGTGCGCGTCCAAGGTGATGTCGAGGGTGAAGTAGCGGCCTTCGCCCCATTCCGGACGCCGGTCGGGCGCGCCGGAGATGAAGGCGATGCGGCCGGTCACCTTGCGCCCGGGCATGGCATCGAACGCCAGTTCCACCGGCTGCTCGACCGCCAGGCCGCGGCGGTCGGGTTCCAGTGCCCAGGCGCGCACGTTCATGCGGCCACTGCTGACCACTTCGCCGGCCTTGCTGCCGGGCATGGTCGAAGAGCCTTCGTCGATGCGGCCGCCGATCCAGTTGTTGTTGAAGCCATGCACCACCACGCCGTCGCGGTCGGCGACGACCTCCGAGGTACGTACCAGCGCAGCGTGGTAGTCGCGCTGCAACACCAGCTTGTCGATCTGCAGGCGCCCGTCCTCGATGCGCCGCTGCACGGCGGTGTTGGCGGCGGCCAGGTCCTTGCGCTTCAGCGCGACCTCGCGGGTGGCGCGGTCCAGTTCGCCCTGGTGGCGGTCGTAGTCCAGGCCCGAGATCAGGTCCGGCGGGATGGTGGCGTCCAGCTTGGCGGTCGCCAGTTCGGCCTCGGCCTCCACCAGCGCCATCTCGGCCTGTACCGCCTTGACCTGCAGTTCGGCGACGTCCTTGGCGTCCTTGGCGCGACCTTGTTCGATCTGCGCTTCCAGGTCGGGGATGCGGCTGGCGGACGGGCCGGGGTCGATGCGCAGCACCACCTCGCCCTTCTTCACCCGCGCGCCTTCGGGCACGTAGTAGCGAATGACGACCGGCGCGCTGTTCGACTGCGGAGTGAGGATCTGCTGTGCGTCGATCGCGCGCACCTCGCCGGTCAGCACCACGGCGTACGCGGGTGCGGCGGTCGCCAGCACCAGGGCGCTCAATAGGGCCTTACTGGAGCGCATCGGATTCCACCTTGCCGTCGCGCAGCTTCACCTGGCGCGGGGCGCGCGCGGCGATGTCGTTGTCATGGGTCACCAGCACCACGGTCTGGCCGCCGGCATGCACTTCGTCCAGCAGCGCCAGCACGTCGGCGGCGCTCTTCGAATCTAGGTTGCCGGTGGGCTCGTCGGCCAGCAGCAGGGCCGGCTGCAGCAGCAGCGCGCGCGCGATGGCGGCGCGCTGCATCTGTCCGCCGGACAGTTCGCTGGGGCGGTGGTCGCGCCGTTCGCCCAGGCCCACGCGGTCCAGCAGTGCCAGGGCGCGGTCGTGCGTGCCCGGCGGCGGCTGGCGGTGGAAGCGCAGCGGCAGCATCACGTTCTCCAGCACGCTCAGCCGCGGCAGCAGGTGGAAGCTCTGGAACACGAAGCCGATGCGCCGGTTGCGCAGGTCGCTGCTGGCCTCGTCGTCGAAGGTGGCCACGTCGCGGCCTTCGAACAGGTAATGGCCGGCGTTGGGATGGTCCAGGCAGCCGAGGATGTTCAGCAGACTGGACTTGCCCGACCCCGACGGCCCGGTGATGGCGACGAATTCGCCCTGGCCGATGCGCAGGTCCACCCCTGCCAGCGCCTTCACCGTCTGCCCGCTCATGGCGTAGTGGCGCTGCACGCCCTGCAACTCGATCATCACGTCCCCTTCGTTCCTTCGCTTCTGTCGACCATCGCGGCCCGCCAAGGTTCCCGACGCGGGGGCGGGGAAGGCGACGACGGTCGTGCGTCCTGCCGGGTGGATGCTGAGCATCCCAGATGCTTGCGCGAGGTTGCAACCGCGGCAGGCCGCAGACCTTTTACAGACCACCAGCCAATGAACACAGCCAACTGGGCCTGACATCCAGCATGCCGCGTCCGCAACGCGGTACGCAGGATGGAGGGCACATAGCCGGTGGCGGTACGACATCCCGGACTGCTGCCGCGCGACTTCGACCATGAAGGCTGCACTCGCGACCTGCGGGTACTCCCGTTATCACCCCGGAGAGGGGGAGATGACGAACAAGTGCGTCATGAACATGATGCTTGGCCAACACATGCCGTCGGTAGCCATCCAATCCCCTTGCACGACAACGCCCTGCGCGCCTTGACGCGATCGCAGCAGGTCATGAATATCTGCGTTATCACCCCCGTTGTGGGGTCTATTAGGCGTTAGGCCTCATGTCAGCATCTGCTGCGACCCCTAATACAAGCTCTCGCAGGATCTTCTTCAGTTCCGGTGCTGAGCATTTTCAAATGTTCACATTTGACCAACGGCCAGACGCAAGCATCTACATCACATCCCCGTCCTTCGACGAGACAAAGTGGCTTTCAATTCGCGGCGCTCCACCCGCACTCGAAGTCTTAGACGCCCCTGACTCTGAAAAAATAAGTGTGCACGGATCTGGCGTTGTTCATATCAAGTCCCCTGTGCAAGACGGACTCAGGCTCAAGGGGAATTACCTGCTCAGTAGCGAGAGCCAATCACTTGGCGTGAGACATGTGTTGACTTGTGCGCCATCCGAGCCTGCCCACATCCCAGCTTCTCCAGCGTTCAATCGCCAAGCTGACGTCGGTATCCTTGCCAACTCGTTCAAGCCATATGTATTCGTGTTTTGGGCAGTGCCGGCAAATCAACCAATCTCAGTTGAGGTTGGAGGCTCGTTCCAGGCTAATGACCTAGAGACTATTCCTCCTGAGTCTGGCTTTGGCTCCTTCTCCCTTCGCACCCACGCAATTGTGTGGTTTGCGTATCGCACCAAGCACATGGATCGCTGGCCTTCCCAAACCTACGCATGCTTTCATGACGGCTTCCACGCGCCATTTATAATTGGCGCCGCAGAGGGCGAGCATAGGCTTGAGTTGAGAGTGCCAACCTATACGTTCTCTCCGCCCAACCTTAGGATTGCGGTATGAGGCCTAACAATTCATTCAAGCCGAAGCCGCTTCGCGGCTCGGCTTAATTCAGGCGTTAGCCATCATGAAGCAAATGTTCGTTTCCGCCGTTGTTTCCCTGATTTCTGGCATCTGCTTTGCACTCGGCGTCGCCGGCGTGATCTTCATTGCCAGCAATTGGGAGAAAGATGGTGGGCTAATGGCGGAAGCGCCTGAGTACGTTCGTCTTCCACCTGAAGTGCGCATTCTTGAACATGCCCACGTTCCAGGCACGCCAAGCTTCACCATCCGTGGCGTGATCGAGAACACCGGGGCTACGGAATGGGCCGGCACTTCCATTGAGGCGGTCATTAAGGCAGGTGGCGCGCAAATGAATAAGTGCGACACCCAGATTGATGGCAAGTTTTTGCCCAAGTCGCGTCGTGCATTTCAGATTGAGTGCTACGGCGTGGCAGGCAGCAATGTTCCGGAGAACATCAGTTACGAGCTTACCGTCCGATATGCGCGCAAAAGGCCGGGCTAGCAATTCATTCAAGCCGATCCCTTCGCGGCTTGGCTCATCGGAAGACATAAGGTGTCAGGGGCAGAGATACATCCATGAGTCTCAATGCCATTTCCGGCTTGGCGCTTGGGCTTCTGCCCCTTCTCCCCCTTCTGTTACCTGTGCCCTTCTTACTACACGGTGCCCGCCAAGATCGTAAGCTCATCGCAGCATCACCTGGCTTGCTTGGCGCGGCTGTTTACATCGCTACCGTTCTGGCATCGCATTGGTCACGGCCACCCGTTTCTGACTCTATCCTGTGGCTACATGCAGTGGCTTCGGCCGTGCCTCTGTTGCTGTTGGCTCCTTCTGTTATGGCCTTGCGGAGCAAATGGCTATCCACCCTGCATCTGATTACTCTGACCGGTGTAGTAGGATCGTGGCTACTCGGCGGCATCCTGATCGATGGAACGTCATAGGTTGCCCCGTTCTTTGAGACTCGTCCCCCTGACTTCTCAATTGAGCGGGGTGGCGCTTGGTCAGCAAACTGAGGCCTGGTAGTTCATTCAAGCGGAACCCGCTTCGTGGTCTTGGTGCAGCTTCAGCCATCTGGTAGCGGGCCCACTTGGCTCAGGCGCCAGGTCGCATTGAAACTTTCCGGTTCGTCCCTACCTATTGATTCGAAACCAAGCGCAAGGATTGAAATGCTGCCTCCTTCCAGTCTCCGCGCTTTTTCGCTGGCTCTGTTGCTGGGCGCCGCTACTGGAACGGGCGCACACGAGAGCAGCGCATACGTCCAAGGCTTGCAGGACTCGCTCGTCGCTTATGCTGCGTCCGATTTCGCTGCCAGCGACTCCCGCCCTGACGGTTTCCGGAAAGTCGACCTCCGCTACCGCGAGAACGACCAAGGCGCGCGCAGCTACATGCTCTGCGGACAGGCGCGCATGGGTGCTGGTGCCAAGGCGGATTGGGTCGATTTCGCCACCATCAAGACAGACCCCTACGAGCAGTGGATCGGTGGCACAGCCACCGACATGTGTGCCCGCGCGGTCCCCATTTCACCAGATGACAGCGATCTCTCCGCCGCGCTTCAAGCGAAAATGGACCATGGTCTGCATGCAGGAAAGCCGTAGAGCAGGGCATCCTGGACTGGCATCCAACGATTCATTCAAGCCGAACACGCTTCGCAGGTCGGCTCAATTTCGGCGTTAGGCCGCACAGCAGGAGAGTCGCAGATTGAGCAAGTGGAACTCCCCAGCAGAGTGGCAGCGTCTATGTGACGGCTCCGCCTGCCCTATTTGTGTGCGCGGCCGGCCCCTCGACATCATCGCGTCGCTCGATGCATCCTGGCTCACCATGTCGGAGAGTGCGCCGATGGTGGGGTATGTATGCCTTGTGTCCCGCACGCATGCCGTTGATCTACACGACCTCAGTGCCGCCCAGTCAGAATCTTTCATGCGGGACGCACATCGTGTCTCCTCCGCTCTGTCGACCGTAACGGGTGCCGTCAAGCTCAACTACGAGATTCATGGCAACACCTTGCCCCACCCGCGCATGCACTTCTTTCCGCGGTACGCTGGCGACCCGTTCGAGGGTCGCGCCATTGAGCCATACCGCATAAGCCAGCCGGTTTATGCTCCCGAACAGTTTGCGGGGGTCAGGGATCGCGTGGTGCAGGCGTTGGGTGTGGATGCGGCCTAACAATTCGTTCAAGCCAAACCCGCTTCGCGGCGCGCGACGCGTGTCCCAATCCATGCACCAGGCCGGATCGGAGCGTCTTGACGGCATCCATGCCGGCCACGGCTTCGGAGCGTGCGACGCAACGTGGACGACATCAGGAGGACGATATGTATATCGACGGATTCGTGGCGGCCGTACCGGTGGCCAACCTGGAGGCTTATCGGAAGATGGCGGTCGAGGCCGCCGCGATCTACCGTGAACACGGTGCGCTCAATGTTGTCGAGTGCTGGGGCGATGACGTGCCGGAGGGCGAAGTGACCTCGTTCCACTCGGCCGTCAAACGCAAGCCGGAGGAAGTGGTGGTCTTTGCGTGGATCTCGTGGCCTTCGAAAGAGGCGCGCGACGAGGGAAACACCAAAGTCATGGCCGACCCGAGGATGGAGCGCGGCGATGAAGTTCCGCCCTTCGACGCGAGGCGCATGATCTACGGGGGCTTCAACGTCATCGTGGATGCCTGAGGGGCCGTGGCCCGCATGCAAGTGGGTTGAGCAGCGGGCGGCTCCCGCCGCGCGGCCAGACACGTCATTCGCGCCGGGTCATATGATGGGTCGGCTCAACCCAGGTGGCATGCATCCATGTGGCAGAGACGGCAGCTAAGGGAAACCATCATCAGCACGGGCGCGGTCGGTGCGGTCATCGGAGCACTTCCTGCACTGGGTCTGGTCGCATCTCGCTCGGAGTACGCTCATCCAGCAGCTCAGGTGAGGCCGCTCGTTCTCCTGGCGATGGACGTAGGGCTTGTCTTCCTTGGCTCCATCGCCTTCTGCATTGTCGTATTCGGCTTGTTGCCCATGGCGCTGCAATACGCTTTCGTCTGGTGTGTTCGGCGCTGGACGGGCCACACCTGACGATTCATTCAAAGGAACGGATCGATGGGTATCGCCTGCGGCTCAACCGATCCTGCGGCCCTGGATCAGCGGGACGGCTTGCGCTTGCTCAGGCGGCGCTGGTTGGCCACGGTGATGCGGCGGTAGGGCTTCATGCCGGCGCTTGCCATGTTGACCACGGCGCCCTCAGGGGATGGCAGGGGCTTCGCCGTGAATGCCCATGGCATCCAGAATGCCAGCGCGGTTTGCGTTGCCGTGGTGTTCAACGTCACCGCGTAACCGGCCATGGCGCGCCAGGATTCCCAGGCGGCTGCGATCTTCTCGTTCGACATCGGGGCGAACTCGCGCCGGTCGCGGGCCGACGGATTGGGCCCGGCGGTCGCCAGCCGCGCCATGCGGTGCGAGATGACGAACGGTGCCGCGGTGCCGAGTTCCACCAGTTGCGTGCCCAGGGCACGTGCAGTGCTGCGACGGCGGGTCATAGCGGTCTCCGTGGGAACGGCATGATGCGATGGCGCGAGTATGCAGCCAGTGAATGCCGTGGCCTGGGGCGGGACGTGCGCTTGTCACCCGCGCCGCTCCCGCCACGGAACGGGCCGTCAGTCCGCGGGCACCGTGCGCTCGCGCGCCCAGTCGCGCAGGGCCTGCACCTGCTCGGCCATCATCACCGAGAGTGGACGGGTGTTGCGGATCTCGTGCATCACCAGGTCGGTGTCGAGCGGCTTCTGTTCGGCATGCGCGGCGTACAGCGCGGAGACGATGGCCTGTTCCAGCTCGGCGCCGGAGAACCCGTTCGCGGCGGCGGCGAGTGCGGGCAGGTTGAAGGCTTCCGGATCCAACTGGCGGCGGGCGAGGTGCACGCGTAGCACCTCGACGCGCGCCTCGGGCGAGGGCAGGTCGACGAAGAAGATCTCGTCGAAGCGGCCCTTGCGCAGCAGTTCCGGCGGCAGGTCCTGCACCTGGTTCGCCGTGGCCACGAGGAAGACTTGGCCGCTGCCGGCACCGGCCTTGCGTTCCGCCATCCACGTGAGCAGGTAGCCGAGCACGCGGCGCGAGACGCCGCCGTCCTCGCCGCCGCCACTGGCCAGTCCCTTCTCTATCTCGTCGATCCACAGCACGCACGGCGCCAGCTGTTCGGCCGAGGCCAGCGCGGTGCGCAGGTTCTTCTCGGTTTCACCGTGGTACTTGTCGTAGAGCGTACCGAAGTCCAGCCGCAGCAACGGTACGCCGAAGCCGGCCGCCGTGGCCTTGGCCAGCATCGACTTGCCGCAGCCCTGCACGCCGAGCAGCAGCACGCCCTTGGGCAGATCTAGGCCCGGCGGCGGATTGCCGGAGACGAATACCGCGCGGCGCTGCTCGATCCAGCGTTTCAGGCGGGTCGCGCCAGCGACATCGGCGAACTTCGCGGTGTCGTATTCGTAGTGCAGGTGGCCGCTGCGGTTGAGCAGTTCGAACTTGAGCTTGTTCAGCGCAGGCAGGTCGCTGCTGGTCAGGGCGCCGTCCGCGAAGATCAGCTGCCGCGCGATGCGGCGCGCATCCACCAGGCTCAGGCCCTGCAGGTTGCGCACGATCTGCCTGACCGCCTCGCCGTCGGCTTCGACGCGGCGGCCGCCATGCTCGCGGGCGTAGTGGTCCGCCTCTTCGCGGACCATCTTCAACAGGGCGTGGCCGTCGGGCAGGCGCGGGTTGAAGCGCACGGCCAGCGCTTCCAGTTCGGCCGGCAGTTCGATCTTCGCGCCGACCAGCACCACCACGTGCGGCAGGCTGTGGCGGCGCTGCATGATGTCGCGCAGCTGGCGCTGGCTGCTGGCGTAGCCCAGGTAGGGGTGGAAATCGAGCAGCAGGTAGATGCCGCGCTGGTCGGCCTGCTTGATCGCCTGCAGGGCGGCGCTGGCGTCGGGCGGGCCGACGGCGTCGTCTTCGCGGTCCATGTCGAGCCGGCGCAGGCCTTCGGTGATGCTCCAGCGGTGCAGCGCCCGCCACACCTGGCCCAGGGCCTGCCGGAACAGGTCGACCACGCGGGCTTCGTCCTGGGTCTCGATGACGATCAGCGGGGTGTTGGCGCGGATCAGCGCGGTCAGGTCCTGCAGCTCGTTCATGGGGTATCCGGTCCGTGGGGACGGGCACGATAGCAAGCGTGCACGGGAACGGGGAGCCGATCGGCCCGCGACAACGGGTCGCGCTTCACCGCGCCGGTTCCCGCTTAACTTGCCCCGGTGTACCCTCCGGGTTCTCCAGCAACGAGGTGCGCGCATGAAGACGATTCTGGTCGCCAGCTCCAAGGGCGGCGCGGGCAAGACCACCCTGGCGACCAATCTGGCCGCACATTTCGCACTGGACGGCAAGCGCACGGTCCTCGTGGATGCCGATCCGCAGCATTCCTCCACCCGCTGGGCCGAGCGCCGGGCGGAGCTGGAAACCGCCGTATTGCCGATCGATGCCAGTGGCAAGCGCGCCTGGCGCGCCTGGCTGCCGGAAGACGCGGAGCGGGTGGTGATCGATGCACCTGCCGGCGCGATGGCCGACGACCTGGGCGGCTTCCTGGAGCACGCCGATGCCGTGGTGGTGCCGGTGCTGCCGTCGGCGCTGGACATCGAGGCGACGGTGGGCTTCCTGAACACCATGGCCAAGGTGCCGCGCGTGCACAAGCGCAAGCTGCCGGTCGGGTTGGTGGTCAACCGCAGCAAGCCGTGGACCAACGCCTCGCAGCAGGCGGTGGAGATGCTGAAGACCTGGCCGTACCCGGTGATCACCCAGTTGCGCGATACCCAGGCCTATGTCGTGATGGCCGGCCTGGGCCGCAGCCTGTTCGACTACCGGTCGGCGCAGGTGCGCGAGCACCAGGCCGACTGGGAACCGTTGCTGAAATGGATCAAGAAGGCCTGATCAGGCCAAACCCGAAGGAGTCGTTGTCCCATGCGTGAACTGATCCTGCTGCGCCATGCCCATGCCGAACCCGCGACCTCCGGGCAGTCGGACCTGGATCGCCCCCTGTCGCCGCAAGGCCTGGCTGAAGCGGAGGCCGCCGCACGCTGGTTGCAGGACAAGGGCCTGGTGCCGGATCGGGTGCTGTGCTCGCCCGCGCGCCGGGCCCGCGAAACCCTGGAGGCGGTGCTGGGTGCCGTCGGGTACGTGGAGCAGCGGCTGGAAGAGCGCATCTACGAAGCTACGCCGGGCACGCTGGCCGACTTGGCCGACCAGCACCGCGAAGCCGAGCGCCTGCTGATGGTGGGCCACAACCCCGGCTTCGAGCAGCTGGCCGCGCTGATGTATTCCGGCGTGACCAGCGAATACCGTGGCATGCCGCCCGCCAGCGTGGTGGTGCTGACGCTGCCGGTGGACACCGCGATCGAGCCGGGAGTGGCGCAGCTTTCCGCTTTCTGGTGGCCATGACACAGGCAGTCCCGGGGATCATGCGGCTGGCCGCGCTGGGGCTGGGCGCGCTGCTGGCAACGCCTGCCCTGGCCGATGGACGCAACGATTTCGACCCCTCGCACACGCGCCTGGGGTTCGAACTGCGCACGCGCTGGGGGCAGGTGCTGGATGGCGTGTTCCAGCGCTACGAGGGCTCGGTGGAACACCTGCCCGATGGCCGCCAGCAGGTCCGCCTGCGCATGTACACGCGCGAGGTGGAGATCGCCGGGCATCCGCGCTACAGCGAGTGGGCGCGCAGCGAAAAATTCTTCGATGCCGACCGCTACCCGGTGGTGACGTTCACCTCCAGGCCGTATGACCCGATGCTGCTATACGACGGCGGCAAACTGGAGGGCGACCTGAGCATCAAGGGCATCAACCGGCCGCGCAGCCTGGACGTGGCGCCGGCCACCTGTTCGCACCCCGCGGTGGGTTGCGATGTGGTGGCGACGGGCGCGGTGCGCCGCAGCGATTACGACATGGACGACTGGATGCTGGCGGTCAGTGACCGCGTGGTGTTCGTACTGCGTGCGCGCATCCGGAGTGCAAAGACACCGTGAACCGCCGTTTCCCCGCCTTGGCCGCGCGGTGCGCGGTGCTGTGTGTCGCGCTGCTGGGCAGCGCCTGCGCCAGCCTGTCCGACCGCCAGCGTGAGCGTGCTGCCGGCATCGCCGCAGGCGCCCGCTCAACGGTGGTCGAATGCACGCAGGCCGATGCCTGCGCGCTGTCGTCGCCGCTCTACGACCTGGCCGGACAGGCGCGCGCCGCGTCCACGCCGGAAGCACCGCGCCACTACGCGGTGATCCTGGACCAGGGCTCCGATGCATTGCTGGCACGCCTGAACCTGATCCGCAGCGCGCGCGAGCGCATCGACCTGCAGACCTATATCTTCGACAAGGACGACAGCGCGCGGCTGGTGCTGGATGAACTGCTGGCGGCGGCGCGGCGCGGGGTGAAGGTGCGGGTGCTGATCGACCAGCTGTCGGCCATCGCCGACCTGGAGATCCTCGCGGCGCTGTCCGGCGCGCACCAGAATTTCGTCATCCGCATCTACAACCCCAGCTTCGGCAAGGCCAAGCTGAACTACTTCGACTATGCGGGCAGCGTGCTGTGCTGTTTCCGCCGCTTCAACCAGCGCATGCACACCAAGCTGTTGCTGGTGGACGACCGCATCGGCATCAGCGGCGGTCGCAATTACCAGGACGACTATTTCGACTGGGACGCGGAATACAACTTCCGCGACCGCGACGTGCTGGTCGCGGGTCCTGAGGCGGCGGCGATGGCCACCAATTTCCAGGCGTTCTGGGAGGCACGGCGCAGCGTGCCGGCGGAGCGACTGAACGATGTCGGCCGTACGCTGCTGCACGAGGGCGTGCCGGCGATGCCGGTGCCGCGCTATCTGCGCCCGGCACGGGTACAGGCGGCGCGCGTGGAGGCGAGCGACCCGGCCGTGATGCGGGAGCGCTTCGTCGATGCGGCTTTTGCGGTCGGTGCGGTGCGCTACATCGCCGACCTGCCGCAGAAGCACCGGCGCGAGCGCCGCGACGACGATGCGCCCGCCGCGCCGGAACTGGAAGCACTGATCCGTAGCGCGCAGTCTGAAGTGCTGCTGCAGACGCCTTATCTGGTGATGTCGAAACAGGCACAGGCGATGTTCCGCGACATGCGTACGCGCGAACCGCCGCCGCAGGTGATCGTGTCGACCAACAGCCTGGCCGCGACCGACAACCCGGTCGTGTATTCGATGTCGTTCAAGTACAAGCGCCGCTACCTGCGCGAGTTCGGTTTCCAGATCCATGAGTACAAGCCGTTCCCGGAAGATGCGCCGGTGGACTACGCCGCGCTGATGCCGGAAGGACCACCGCTGGCGACGTCGGCCATCGGTACCGGTGGCAGTCGCGGCAGCGGCGGCAGCGGGCGCGTTCGCGGGCCGTCGGGATCCATCGGGCCGTCGGCCGGCTCCGGGGGCGAGACCACGCGTCGCCTGCAGCGAACCGAATCGCGGCCGTCGTTCCTGAGCAGCGGCGCCGGTTCCGAGCCGCTGCCGTTGAAGCGGGCCGGCGTGCGCATGGGCCTGCACGCGAAATCGATGGTCATCGACGGCGGCACGGCGGTGATCGGGACGCACAACTTCGATCCGCGCTCGGAGAACTACAACACCGAGGCGGCCGTGGTGATCCAGGACCCCGCCTTCGCACAGGCGCTCGCCGACAGCATCCGCCGCGACATGTCGCCGCGCAACGCGTGGGTGATCGCGCCACGGGCCAAGCCGCCGGTGTTCTCCGGCCTGGACTACAGCCTGGGCAAGGTGTCCGAAGCCTTGCCGATCTTCGACGTCTGGCCGTGGCGGTATGCGACCAGCTACGAGTTCCAGCCCGGTCCCGATTGTCCGCTGCCGGTCGGGCCGAAGGATCCCGCGTTCCACCGGTGCTACGTGGCGGTGGGCGACTTCCCCGAGGTCAATGTCGGCCCGAAATGGCTGTACACGCGCGTGCTGACCGCGTTCGGTGCGGGACTGGTGCCGATCCTGTAGGTCTGCAGGCCTGTAGGAGGGGCTTCAGCCCCGGCCGAGGACGGCGCGAATCGATTCACCCGATGGGCGCGCTGCGGCGCGTTCATCGTCGCGCGGGTGGCAGGGCCATCGGGGCGCGGGCTGAAGCTCCTCCTGCAGGGCGTGGGTAGAATCCGGGCAACTTCTCTCCTGGTCTGCATCCCATGGCTTTCCGCGCCCCCGTCGATCTCGCCGCCATCAACGCCCACGCCGCCGACACACTGGTGTCCAACCTCGGCATTGTCATCACCGGGGCGGGCGAGGACTGGTTGCGCGGCACCATGCCGGTCGATGCGCGCACCGTGCAGCCTTACGGCATCCTGCATGGGGGTGCGTCGGTGGCGCTGGCCGAAACGCTGGGCAGCGTGGCGGGCAACCTGTGCGTGGACACCACGAAGGAGATGGTGGTGGGGCTGGAGATCAACGCCAATCATGTGCGCGCGATGCGGGGTGGCATGGTGACCGGCACCGCGCGTGCGCTGCATGTGGGACGCAGCACGCAGCTGTGGGAAATCCGCATCGAGAACGACGAAGGCAAGCTGGTGTGCATATCGCGCCTGACCCTGGCGGTGGTGCCGGTGGTGAAGGGCTGATGGGCGCGGAGACGGGCCGGGAATGATCGCAACGCAGGCATCCTGCTGGTGCGCTCCTCGCTCCTCTCCCCCCACTCCTGCTATCGTGACGGGATGACGCCGCCCCCTGTTCATGTTGCTGGCGGCAGCGGTGTGGCGCGGGCAATCCGCTACCTCTACCGCGTGCCGTTGCTGCTGGTCCACCTGCTGGTCTTCCTGCCGATCCTCCTGCTGTGCCTGTCGCCACTGCTGGCTTGGGTGCGGGTGGGCGACGAGAGCGTGGGCGAGATGGCGGTGCGCTGGTGGTCCAGCGGGCTGATGCGCATCTTCGGGTTCCGCCTGCGCCGCGTGGGCACGCCTCTCCCAGGCGCCACGATGTTCGTGGCCAACCACGTCAGCTGGATCGACATCGAAGCGCTGCACAGCCAGCGCATGATGGGCTTCGTTGCCAAGCATGAGATACGCGGCTGGCCGGTGGTCGGCTGGCTGGCGGCGCAGGGCCATACCATCTTCCACCAGCGTGGCAGCCAGGAGTCGCTGGGCGGCGTGCTGCAGGCCATGATGCAGCGCCTTCGCGAGGGCCGTCCGGTGGGGGTGTTCCCGGAAGGACGTACCCGCGACGGCCGCTCGGTGGGGCCGTTCCACGCCCGCATCTTCCTGGCGGCGGTGGAAGCCGGTGTGCCCGTCCAGCCCGTGGCGCTGCGGTACGGTGCGCGCGGCAGCGCACAGCCGGTGGTGGCGTTCGGGCCGAAGGAGAGCTTCTTCGCCAACTTCGTGCGCCTGCTGGGGGAGCCGGCCCGCACGGCCGACATCTGTTTCCTGGAACCGATCCGCGTCGCCGACGTGGAAGGGCGCCGCCGCATCGCCGAGCTGTCGCGCGAGCGCATCGTGCAGGCGATGTCTGAAGCCTGAGCGGATGCGTTCCACCGGCATCGCGACGGAATCGAAGGAATACTCCACACTGCGGTGCCACCCTCGTTCCGACGCCGCTGCGATGACCCCATGATCACTGCCGCCGACTACCGCCCGCCACGCTGGCTGCGCAATCCGCACCTGCAATCGGTGCTGGGTTCGAGCGCACTGCGCCGCCGCCGCGGACTGCGCGCGCTGGCGGGCAGTGGTGCGGTGACGGTGGAGCACATCGTGGATGGCGGCGATGGCGTGCGCCTGCAGGGTTTCCTCAGCCGGATGTCCGGACGGACTCCGCGTGGCCTGGTGCTGTTGCTGCACGGCTGGGAAGGCAGTGCCGATTCCAGTTACATGCGCCTGACCGCCGTGCAGCTGCTGGCGCGCGGGTTCGACGTGTTCCGGCTGAACTTCCGCGACCACGGCGATACCCACCACCTCAACGAAGACCTGTTCCACTCCAACCGCCTGGATGAAGTGGTGCACGCGGCGCTCGACGTGTCGCGGCGGTTCGCCGGCGACGTGCCGATGCGGGTGGCGGGCTATTCGCTGGGTGGCAACTTCGCGCTGCGGTTGGCGCTGCGCGCACCGGAGGCGGGACTGGCGCTGGCCCATGTCGCGGCGGTCTGCCCGCTGCTGGATCCGGCCACGACGATGGACCGCATCGAGAATGGCCTGCCGTTGTACGACTGGTACTTCGCGCGCAAATGGCGCCGTTCGCTCGAACGCAAGCGCAGCCTGTTCCCGCAGCGGCATGACTTCGACGACACGGTGCTGGCGCTGGACATCCGCGCGTTGACCGACTGGCTGGTGCAGCGGCACACGGCCTTCGGCACGCTGGAGGACTACTTCGACGGTTATGCCATCGCCGGTGGCCGCCTGGCCGGGCTGACCGTGCCGGCGCACATCCTGATGGCAGAGGACGACCCGGTGATCCCGTTCGAGACCTTCCGCGATTGGGCGCTGCCGGCGCAGGCGACGCTGGAGATCGCCCCGTGGGGTGGGCACTGTGCCTTCATCGAGAACGCCGCCTGCGACGGCTACGCCGAGCGCTGGGTGGCCGAACGCCTGGCGGGCGGCACCGCCTGAGCCGGGGAACGGCCGGTACAATCGGCGTTTGCCCGAATCCTGGTAGTTCTCCATGTACGACCCGATCCTCGATGCCCTTCGCCGCGGCGCAGTGGCCGATGCCCTGATCGCTGCGGAAGCGTTGGTCGCCGAACGCCCTGACGATGCCCAGGCGTTGCGCTGGCTGTCCGCCGCCCAGCTCCAGGGCGGCCAGCCCGACGCCGCCCTGGCCAGCATCGACCGCGCCATCGCGCTGGCGCCGGACAACGCCGACCTGCACCTGGCCCGCGCGGGCGTGCTGGTGGGCAGCCGGCGTCCCGACGAGGCGCAGGCATCGCTGGCGCAGGCCACCGGACTGGACCCCAACCAGTTCACCGCGTACCTAGTGCAGGCGCAGCTGGCGCTGGGTCGCGGCGACCTGGACGAAGCCGAGCGCCTGAACCGCCTGGCCGCCCGTGTGTCACCGGATCATCCGCAGCTTGCCGCCGTCGAAGGCATGGTGACCTTGCGTCGCGGCGATGCCGACACGGCCCTGAAGATCGTGAGTGCGGCGTTGCAGGTGGCACCCGAGGAAGTGCAGCTGCGCTATTCGCTCGGCTTCATCCACATGGCGCTCGGGCACTGGGCGTTCGCCGAACAGGCGTTCCGTGGCGTGGTGGAGCGGACGCCGGGCGCGGACAGCCTGCGCAGCCTGATCGCGGACCTGATCCGCCGGCAGGGGCGTCCCGGCGATGCCGCCGACGAACTGGTCCCGCTGGTGGCGCGCAACAACGCGCCCGCGCTGCATCGCTACATCGGCCACCTGCGCCTTGCCGCGGGACAGGACGAGGAAGCGCTGGCCTCGCTGCGGATCGCCCTGGCCGGACAGCCGCGCGATCGCGACACCGTACTGGCGATCATCGAGGCGTGGCGTCGCCTGGGTATGCAGGATGATGCGCGCAACACGCTGGATGCCGCCCTGGCCACCACGCCGGACGAGCACGATCTGTGGCTGGCGCGCCTGCTGTTCGAGCCCGTGGGCAGCGCCGAGGCGCGCGCGGTGGTCGAGCGCTGGGTGTCGGCGATGCCGCAGCACGTGCCGGCGATGGAGGCCCAGATGTCGGTGCTGGATGCGGCAGGCGAGCGTGATGCGGCCGAAGCCGTGGCGAAGCGGATCGTCGCGCTCGACCCGGGCCGTGCGAGCGCCGAGCAGCGGCTGGTCGAGGCACTGTTCGAACGCGATCCGGTATCGGCGATCGCACGCGTCGGCGAACTCGCCGACCAGGCCACCGAACCGCACCACAAGCGCAGCCTGCGCAGTTGGCAGGCCTTCGTCCGCGACCGCGCCGGCCGGTATGCCGATGCCGCCGCTACCTGGGCCGCACTGGCCCGCGAACTGGCCCCCACGCGCCTGCCGCTGTGGACCCCGAGCGGTGCCCAGGGCCCCTGGCCCGACGTGGCGCCGATTCCGATGTCGTCCGCCGGCCGCCCCTACCCCATCCTGCTGTGGGGCGCGCCGGGCACCGTGGTTGAATCGATCGCAGGCGTCCTGGGCGCGATCAGCCATCGCCTGCGCGGTGACCGCTTCCTGCCCAATCCGCCTGTGGACGCCTTCCAGAACTACCACACGCCGGCACGGCTCCTGTCCGGCGAACTGTCGGGCGAAGCCTGCGTGGCAGGGTGGCGCGAGACGCTGGCAAACCGCTCGGAAGATGGCGGCATCGTGGACTGGCTGCCGTGGTGGGACAACGCGCTGCTGTTGGCCCTGCGTCCCCACCTGCCGGAGGCCCTGCTCATCATCGCGGTGCGCGATCCACGCGATGCCTTCCTGGACTGGCTGGCGTTCGGTGCCCCGGCACCGCTGGCACTGGACGACCTGGATGCCGGCGCGCGCTGGCTGGCCCAGCTGTTCGACCAGGTCGCCGATGTGCACGAGCATGACCTGTTCCCGAGCCGGCTGATCGCGATGGATGCGATCAAGGACGATGCCGCGGCCGTGGCGCAGGCGCTGGGCCGGGCGCTGGGCGCGCAGCTGACGGAGCCGCCGTCTTCCGGTGCGCGCCGCTTCCCGGCGGGTCACTGGCGCCAGTACGCCGACGTGCTGGCGGGCCCGTTCGCCGCGCTGACGCCGGTGGCGGTGCGACTGGGTTACCCGGAAGCCTGATCCCCTTTTCCCGCATCTGCAGGAGTCACGCATGCGTCTCTGGAGCGACAGTTTCGAGAATACGAAGCCCATCCCCGCCGGCTTCGCGATGGGCCAGCCCGACGGATTCGCGGCGAACCGCAATCCCCACCTGGCCTGGGACGGCGTGCCTGCCGGGACGAAGTCCTTCGCCCTGCTGTGCATCGATCCCGACGCACCGACCGTCCCGGAGACGGTCGGTCGCGACGACCTCCAGATCCCGGTCGAGCAGCCACGCGGGCACTTCATCCACTGGGCGATGGCCGACATCGCACCGGAGGCGCGGGAGATCGCCGCCGGTAGCTGCAGCGACGGCGTCACGGCCAAGGGCAAGCAACAGCCTGCGGGGCCGATGGGTGCGCGGCAGGGCCTGAACGACTACACCGGCTGGTTCGCCGGTGACGCGCAGATGGGGGGCGACTACTACGGCTACGACGGCCCGTACCCGCCCTTCAACGACCTGCGCGTGCATCGGTATTTCTTCCGCCTGTTCGCCCTGGATGTGGCGAAGCTCGACCTGCCGGCGCGATTCACCGCCGGTGATATGGAGCGCACGATGCAGGGGCACGTGCTGGCCGAAGCCGCCGTGCACGGTACCTATACGTTGAACGCCGCGCTGCGCGGATGACGGCCGGCGACGGAGACAACCCGTACGAAAGTCCCCGGAGCCTGGTGGCGGACGCCATCGAAGAGATCGGGCCGCTGACGCCGGCCACGAAGCTGCGGCGTTTCGTCCATTGGCTGATCGACCGGGTCATCGTGGTCGGCATCATCTTCCTGGCCATGATCGTGGTCGGCATCGTGGGTGGCGACGAGGCGCTGACGTGGGCCGAACGCCTCACCTGGTGGCAGGACCAGCTGATCGGGTTCGGGGCGATCATCGTCTACTACACGCTGATGGAAGGCCTCACCGGCACCACCCTCGGCAAGTTGCTGACCGGCACGCGCGTCGTCGATGAGAGTGGGCGCAAGGCGACGTTCCGCCAGGCGCTGTTGCGCAGCGTGACGCGGGTGGTGCCGTTCGAAGCGTTCTCCGTCCTGCTCGCCGACGAGGAGGACCCGCGAGGCTGGCATGACCGCTGGCCGCGGACGCGGGTGGTGCGGAAGCGCCGCGCGGCGGCACTCACGGCCTGACGCGCGGCGATCGCGTCATCCGTTCGGATCGCGCCAGCGCCAGCGTCCGTCGCGCTCGATGAGCAGACAGGTGCCGGCGGGCGGACACGTCGCCGCCACGTGGATGGCATTCGGCGCGATACCGAGCCGCCACGCCAGGCCCATCTGGCCGATGGCGTAGAAGCGCTGCTCATCCGCCACGCTCACGTGCAGTGGCGAGGCGACGGGCTGCCGCTCCAGTGCCAGCAGGGTCGCCTCCGCCCAGTGCGCGCGGCCGATGAGGCCGGGATGGTCCAGCCGGCGCGTGCCTTCCACTGCGATCCAGGACGACACGGCGACCAGCGCGGCCACCAGCAGCGCGGCGCGATCGGTCGCCACGCAACGCGCCAGTGCGACGACCGGCAGGATCGCGGCGATGGCGGCGTAGTACTCGTAGCTGTTCCATGCGAACAGGAAGTACGGCGCGTAGGCGAGCACCGCGAACGCGCCAACGCATACCCATTGCCGCGGTGCCAACAGGCCACGTCCGCGCCAGCCGGCAATCGCCCAGGCGGCCAGCATCGGGAGTGCGGTGGCCGCGATCCAGGCCAGCCCCTGCATGCGGTCACCCGCGACCGCCATCCGCATCGCCTCGCGCGGGACATTCAGCAGCCAAGCGACGAACGACGCTGCGTTGCGCAGTACGTTGCTTCCCAGGCTCAATGCGTAGGCGTCATCGGTATTGGCGGTGAAGCGCGCGCGCAGCCACAGCCAGACTGCGACGACGGCGACACAGGCCAACCAGGCGAAGAATTCATCGCGATGGGGCCGGCGCGCGACGACGAACCATGCCACCACCAGCATCAGCGCAGGCGTCAGTGCCGCGGACTCCTTGCTCAGCAGCGCCAGTGCAAGCCACACTGGGAGCGAGGCCAACAGCAGGGCACGCCACGTGCCCGCGGTGTCGCGTGCGCTGGTCCAGGCGGCCAGCAGCAGCGTGGTGAACAGCGTCAGCATGGCGTTGTTCGCGGCGGCCGCCCAGTGCACGGGCAGCAGGTGCATCGTCAGTCCGCCATACGCGGCGGCGGCGAGTGCGGCGATGCGCCAGGCGTGCGTCCAGCGGCAGGCGCGCGCCAAGCGGAAGGCGAACAGCGCGACGCCAAGCGTGGCCAGTACATGCAGGACCAGGCTGACCACGTGCGCGGCATGCGCGCTGCCGCCCAGCGACGCATCGATCCAGCGCCAATAGCCCTCCTGCGAGAGCGGTCGCCAGAAACGCGGAGGCGACGACGGCCAGAAATCCGACCACCATGGCGCGCCGGCCGCATTGGTCGCATGCGCGGCGTGCAGGAACACGTAGTCATCGCCCCAGAACGGCGTGTCCAGCGCCGGCCACCACATCAGGAGCGCGGAGGCCGCCAACAGGGCGGCGGCCATCCAGGGAAGGGCGGAAGCGTTCCTTGCGGGGTGGTTCATCAATCGCGCGTCGAAGCCAGTGACGCGCCACTATAGCGGCTGGCCTGCAGCGTCGATGCGCGCCCTGCACGCAGGGCACGCATCGTGCGGCGGACCGTCACTTCTTCTCGTTCGCCGACTCCACCACCATGTCCAGCACGTAGGCATTCGCCGAGGCATCGGCCGGCGGGTTTTTCACGGTGTAGCGGTCAACGCGCAGCACGTTGCGCACGCCCGGTTCGTGGGTGTAGCCCTCGATGCTGTCGTAGAAGTGCTGGAACTCACCGGGCGTGCCGACCTTCAGGCCTTTGTCGTCGTACGCGATCTCGCGCACCTGCAGGCACTGCTTGTCGGGGATCAGCGGGTGGCTGCAGGGCTTGGTCTCCGACGCGACTTCCAGGAACACGCGTTCACCGGGGCCGCCGTAGCGGGTTTCCGCCGTGGGGTTGCCGGCGAACAGCAATTTGTCGCCGGTCGCGGTGGTGAGCGCCAGTTGGGCGACGCCGTCCTGCGTGGCAGCGACCTTCAACGTGCCCTCCAACCGCTTGCCGATCTCCTGGTCCAGCGCCATCAGCGCGTTGTCGGTGCAGGCCATCATGGTGGACGTCAGTTGGCCGATGGTAAGGCTGGTGTCCGACAGCGTGTAGGTGCCGCCCATGCGATTGCAGGCGTTGGACACGCCCAGCCGTCCTTCCTTGAAATCGAGTTGCAGCGGCTTGTCGGCACGTGCGAACAAGGCATCGATGCGCTTGCCCTGCGCGTCGGTGGCGTCCATGAGTTGCCAGTGGTACTGGGGGAGCAAGGCAGCGGTGTCGACCGACGCGGCAACCGGTGCGTCCGGGGTGGCGGCCACGGTGGGCGCGGGCGCGTCGGCCTGTTCCGCCGGCTTGGGGCAGCCCGCAAGGGCCAGGGGCAAGGCAAGCAGCAGCAATCGTTTCATGGCGTTCTCCGTCGAAGGTGGCCCAATCCAAACGCGCGGCAGGTTGGAATGGGGTGAAGGCCGGGCATCGTGCTTGATTGTAGGAGCGACGTCAGTCGCGACCGCACGGCCGGCATGCCTGGATGGATTCCCGTGCTGGCGACATGGCGGGGAATCTCTGGGCCAGTCGGGGCCGATGGGCCCGCCGGCTTTACGGTCGCGACTGACGTCGCTCCTACAGGGAGCAGGGAGCAGGGAGCAGGGAGCAGGGAGCAGGGAGCAGGGAGCAGGGAGC
>NZ_CAMPJD010000046.1 GCF_946886695.1 uncultured Pseudoxanthomonas sp.
CGGCGGGGTCGTACACCACCACCTTCAGGCTCTGCGTGCCTGCATCGATTCCGGCAGTAAAAGCCATCGACCCCGACCTCCGACACACGAAAAGTTAGCGCTACCATTTTGCCCGGTAAAAAAAGGGAACCGCTCAACTGCTCCCTCTTCCCGCACGGCAACGTCGCCCGCTGCCGTGACGGCGACACTGTAACCAGCACCTGCAAAAAAAGCGTGCTGCACCGCAGAATCCCATGCAGAACAACGATTTGGATCCGAGGCAGCAGCCTCGCTCAGGTCACCACATCGATGAAGGTGTTGATCGACAGTCGCCCCTGCAGCGGATCCGCGGGCAGCCCCCGATCGTTGCCGATCCTGCCCGAGTGCAGCGCGTTCCTCCGGTACACGATGAGCCGGTTGAACACGCCCTCTACGCTGGCGACCCGCTCGAACAACGGCGTGTCCCCATCGATGTAGCCAACGTCTTGCATGGCGTCCTGATGGCTTTCTTGCGCCAGTCGATCGAAGTACGCCGCATGGCGGCCTTCGTCGACATACTCGAACCCGGTATGGCGATGCCGGTAGAAATCCGTACCGCCCCACGTGCCGCGGAACAGGTAGTGCACTGTCGCAAGACCTCCGATGCTCACCGAATCGATGTGCGGCACACGCTGCAGGAAGTGCAACGTGGCCGGCGGCTGCGTGACCAGCGAGAAATGGCACATCGGAAACACGAAGCGACCCGGCGCCTGATCGAAACATTCACGCAACAGTGGATTGAGCGTCGCCTCCAGGAACGACTGGTAGGAAACCGGTGCGGGCGCGCGGATGCCGGGAAACATCGACGATTGCTTCACGTACTGCCGCGTGGCCGCCTTCCGCAGCATCCGCTCCGGATCGGCCAGCAGATTGTCGATGATCAGCAGTGGCGCCCCCTCGCGCCCGACCACCTGGCGGGTTACCCGGATATGCGAATGGTGAGCCAACAGCATCGCCGTCCCTGCGTCCGGCTAGCGCGGCACGGTCCGGTTTCCCCACACCTCGGGACCGGCTTTGCAGTAGCGATCGATGAAGGCTTGCTGCGATGGCATCCCGGAAACCGCGCGCTCGATCGGCTGGCGGATGGAATCCAGCAGTTTGCGCAGGTCGTCGTCCGCGAGCGCGCGCGCCAGCGGATGCGGTGGCCCCGGCTGGATGCCCTGCCCCAGCAGCACATGGGTCCACGAATCGACCCGGAACAGTTCGTCAGGATCCTGCCAAGCATGCGCGCGCTCGCGCCATGCGCGCAGGCGGATTTCCAGCGAATCCGGCAGTGGCATCTCGCGGCACGCCTTCCACATCGGCTCATCGCGCTGCGTGGCGTGGTAGTGGAGGATGATGAAGTCGCGCACGTGCTCCATCTCCGCGCGGCTCACCTCGTTGTACAACTCGACCAGCGACGAGGCGATGCCGTCGAAGGGAAACAGCTGGACCAGCCGCACCACGGCGCTGATGGCCAAGTGGATACTGGTCGATTCGAGCGGCTCGATGAAACCGCTGGCCAGGCCCAGCGCGACCACGTTCTTGTTCCACGCCTTCAACCGGCGTCCGGTACGGAACGGCACCAGCCACGGATCGCGGATCGCCGGCGCTCCGACATCGCGCAGCAGCTTGGCGCGTGCCTCGTCGTCGGACATGTGGCGACTGGAGAATACGAGGCCACACCCCACGCGATGCTGCAGCGGGATATGCCAACGCCAGCCGGCCTCGTGCGCAATGGCGCGGGTGTAAGGCACGGGCGGTCCGACGGATTCGGTCTGCACGGCGACCGCCCGGTCACTGGGCAGCCATTCGTTCCAGTCTTCGTAGCCGGTACCCAGCGTCTGCTCGATCAGCAGCCCGCGGAAGCCGGTGCAATCGATGAACAGGTCGCCCTCGATGACCTGCCCGTCTTCCAGTACCAGCGCCTGCACCGCACCGTCGTCCGCGTGCTGCCGGACTTCGCGGATCTTGCCTTCCACGCGCCGGAGCCCGTAGCCCTCGGCGATGCGGCGCAGGAATTTCGCGTAGAGGCCGGCATCGAAGTGGTACGCATAGTTGACCTGCGGTTGGGTCTGCAGCGAGAACTGGTCGCTTCGCGAGGCAAGCGTCTCCAGGCAGAAGTCGCCGAGCTCCGATGGCATGCCGCGACGCAGGCTGTCCAGCCAGAAATGGTGGAACGCCGCCGCCCACGTGCCTTGCCCGGTGATGCCGAAGGGATGGATGTAGCGCTCGCCGGGACGGCGCCAGTTCTCGAACGAGATCGAGAGCTTGAACGTGCCGGCCACTGCACGCAGGAACTCCTGCTCGTCGATCTGCAGGAAGCGATGGAAGGTGCGGATGGGCGGCACCGTGGATTCACCCACGCCCACGGTGCCGATCTGTTCGGATTCCACCAGGGTGATGTCCAGCCTGTCGCGGAACTGGTGAGACAGCGCGCAGGCGGCCAGCCAGCCTGCGGTACCACCACCGGCGATGACCACCTTGCGGATCTGTCCTGCTGGCGTGTTGGGAGAGTCCACTGTGGTTGCTCCAGGTGTCAGCGGTTGAGGCGACCGATCAGCATGGCGCGGATGCGCCGCGCCTGCGTCTCGTCGATGGGTCCCAGCATGTCGCGCGCCTGCGCGGGCAGATGTTCCCCCGCTTGCCCGGCGGGACCGAACACGTAGTACGCGAAGACCTTCGCCCACGCCTGCTTCTCGCGTTCCGGGAGGTCGCGCAGCGTCCACAACGCATGGTGCAGCGCCGGCAAGGGCGAAGACAGGAACGCAGGCGAGCTGCGCCACCAGTAGTTCACCAGTACGTTGAAGGGTGCGAGGCTGCGCACGTGGTGCCACCACATGCTGGGGATGAAGATGGCGTCGCCGGGCTCAAGGAGGGCGGTCTGCGCGGCGGCCAGCGCCCGACCGAATCGCGGATGGCGCTCAAGGTCGGGATGATCGAAATCGACCACGCTGACGACCTGGCCGCCGGGCGTGGGCTCGAATGGGCCCGGGTAGAGATTCTCGATCTGCTCGGGCGGGAACAGGGTGAACTGCCGCCGCCCTACCGCGCAGCAGGCCAGGTTGTCGGGTGCGTCGAAATGGCAGGACGCAACCACCCGGTTGCCGATCCAGATGCCGGGTGGCGCGTCGATCCCGTATCCGGCCAACCGCAGATCATTGTCCTGCGCGAAGCCCGGTAGCGCGCGATCGACCAGCAGCGATGCCACGTAGTAGGTCGGTGGTCGCGCATCCTCAAAGTGGCGTGCAATCTCGTCCAGCACCTGCGCGAGCAGGCCGCGCTGGACTTCGACGTTGAGCTGCGTGAAGTCCTCGTTGTAGAAGGGACGCCCTGCGATGTCCGGGCCACCGAACGAATACTGCACGGGGACACCGGCATCGAAGCCGCGCAGATAGTCCATCGCCTCGCGCGTGGACCGCAATCCGGCCTGCACCAGTCCCCAGTCGCGCGCGATGCCCTTCAGCACCACGGGCTGGCCTTCGGCCATCAATGCGTCCAGTGGCAGCGCATCGGCGCTGAGGTTCTCCAGCGTGCGCATCGCCGTGCCGTCAGTCATGGCGTCAGTTCTTGCCGGCTGGAACGACGGCATCCTGCGCGCGCAGGCGACGCTGCTTTTCGGCCATCAGACGACGCACGTTGTGCAGCGATGCCAGCATCAGGTACGCACCTTCCAGATAGCCCGCGCGGTTCAGCTCCAGCAATGCATGCGCGTCCAGCACGGCCAAGCGCTCCCGGTCGACCCCGTGCAATCCGTTGACGGACACACGATGCCGCTCGTCCAGTTGCACATCGAGATTGACGGGCTGTATCAGACCTTTCGCCTCCAGCGCGGCGAACATCGCCGCACCGTAGGTGCTTCCGTCGCGGATGCCGCGCAGGACGTTCGCGACATGTTCGAGGTAGGGCGTGTTGCCGCCCTGCGGCAGGAAGACGGGCTCGCCCGCGGCGAAGTTGACGCGCGGATGGTCAAGGTCCACGTGCATCACTGCTTCCTGCGTGAGTTCGCCATCGATGCGCTGCTCCTGGAAACCGATCAGGAACGGCCCCCTGGCGGCGGCACCCGGGAGATAGGACGCATTCCATCGGCCGTCCTGCAGGAACAGGTTCTCGCGCTGCTCGAAGCCCAGCAGCACGACGGATTGCCACTTCCCCGTATCCGGGTCTTTCCGCAGGAAGATCGGATACTCCCGTTGCAATTCCGCGAATTCGCTCGGGAACGCCGGCACCATGCCCACGTCATCGCCGTACTCGGGGCCGAAGCCGGTGGCGATGCGCATGTCCCTGTGTGAAACGTTGTTGAGGAGTTCGTAGCGGGCCATCTTCTCGCTCGGGTCGGTCTGGAGCCATCCCACAATATAGCGCTGGCGGAACTTCTTCGAAAAACACCCTTGAGGCTGCGCGCCTTGATAAAAGGGACCGCTGCTCACGCAGCGGTCCCGCTCGGCGACATCCGGAGAGGGCGGCTATCGCCAAGGTCAGAACTTGTAGCGGACACCCACCATGTAGCGCGGACTCTGGTCGGCCAGCTTGACGATCATCTGATCGGTGCGGGCGTGCCAGCGCACGTCCTCGCCCGTCAGGTTGATCGCCTCCAGGCCGAACGACCAGTGGTCGTTGAGCGTGTAGTTCACGCTCAGGTCCCACTGCTCGTACTCTTCCACGTAGTACGGGTTGCGGCTGGCGCCCTGGTTGGCGAGGATCAGGTACTCGTCGCGCCAGTTCCAGGCCAGGCGCACCGACCAGCCGTACTTCTCGAACATGAACATCGCGTTCGCCGTGTCGCTGAGGCCGGTGAGCGCGAACTGGTCGATGCCCGGATCGCCGGCGTTGTTGTATCCCACATCGCCGTTGACGACCGTGTAGTTGGCCAGGATGCCGAAACCGCTGTCGCCGAAGAAGTACTGCCCCCCTATCTCCCATCCGCTCAACTTCGCCTGGTTCTGGTTGACCGGACGGTTGACGTTGAACAGGTACAACGGGTCGTCGGCTTCGCCCACCAGGTTGTAGGCCGCTTCCGTCGCCAAAGCCTGCGCTCCGGTACCGTCGAAAGCAGCCAACCCGGCAGGATCGTTGCGCAACAGCGCCAACGCCGTGAACAGCGATGTGTCGTTGCCCGAGCAGGCAGCCGCATTGGCCGCACCCACCTGGACTGCGCAGGCGGCGCTCTGGAGGAAGGCCAGTGCCGCCTGGGCATCGGGGCCGGACGTCGGGTCGGTCAGGCCATACAGCGATTGCTGGTTCACGCCATTGCCGATGAAGTTGGCGACCGACTTGTTCCAGTACGTCACCGACAGGTAGCTCGCATCCGCGAAGTACCACTCCAGCGCCAGATCGAGGTTGTCCGATTCCAACGGCTTCAGCATGGGATTCTGATCGTTGCCGCTGGCGCGAACCGAGGGGTCGAGCAGCACCGATCCGAACGGCTGCTGGGCAGTGCCGGGGCCGGCATAGAGGTTGCCGTACGGCGCGCGTGCGATGCTCTTGCCGAACGAAGCACGGCCCTTCAGTTCGTCAGTGAAGTCGATGCTGAAATCCAGATTTGGCAGCACGTAGCTGTAGCTGGCCCTTTCGCTGAAGGGCTGCTTCTCATCGGACAGCACGATGCGGAAGTCGTTGTTGGCCGACCACTCGATGGCCTCGGGAATGGCGATGACCGAGTTCGACACCACCTTGGTCGTCTCGTAACGCACACCCACGCGGGTATTGGTCCGCATGCCACCCAGTTCGCCCTCGAACTCCACCTGCACGTATGCGGACTTGGTGTCTTCCTCCACCCGGTCGTCGGCCGAGTTCTGCGGACTTACGCCGATGCCCGCGCCGTAGTTGTCGGCGGCCCACTGCGCCAGTTCACCGGCGTTGCCCCGCCATGCACCATTGCTGCTCCCGACGTTGTAATCGTTGAACAGCCCGGCGATGTCGTACGGCTTGATTAGATCCATCAGCCCGTCGGCGACATCGCCGTTCACGTTGCCCACGCCCCAGTCGCCCAGGGTCGAATAGTTCTCCGCGGCCTGCAGCCGGTGCGTCGAGGACTTGGAGCTGTCGACACCGAACTGGAAGCGGCCGCTGTCGAAGTTCCATTCGCCGTCGATGCGGCCCTGCTTGATCTCGCTGACCTGGGTCTGCGCGTTGATGCGCAGCACCTGCGAGCCGATCTCGCCTTCCACGAAGCCCGGATTGACCACGCCGTTGGTACCGGCGATCGCGTCGGCGTTGGTCGGATACCAGGTCTGCGTGCCGATCGGCAGGCCATTATTGAACTGCAGCTCCTGCACCCAAGTGCCGCCGCAATGCGGCCCGGTGGTGCAATTGTTGGTGCCCGCGATGCTCATGAAGATCGAGCCGCCACCGGTCAGCGGATCGTTCGGACGACTCTCGTTCTTCGAATTGTGCGCATCGAAGCTGAGGCGGAACCGGTCGTTGACGTCCCACACCGCGTTGAGGCCCAGCGAACCCAGCTTGTACTTCTGCATGGTGCGCTGCTGCTCGAGGCCGAAATCCTTGGTCCCGGCGATTTCGCGGATGTAGATCGGCGTAGCGACGGCGCCGCTGGTGTCGAACTCGACGTCGGTGTAGTTGCTGTTCTGCAGCCACATCGCCTGCTCGCCGCGATTCTCGGTGATCTCATTGGTCGAGTAGGTGTAGTCCAGCGTCAGGGTCAGGCTGTCGGTCGGGGCGAACTGCACCACGGCCTGGCCGTTGACGCGATCGCGCTCGAACTCGGAAAAGGCATAACGCAGGTCGTTCGGCCGTGCATACAGGTCGCCGACGCCAGGCGCGTTGACCACGGTCGGGTTGCCTGGCATCGTCCCGGTCCACGGCTGCACGTTCCAGTAGTTCTCGGTCGCCTGCACCGAACCGCCCTTGCGCTTCTGCTGGCTCGCGCTGAGGCTGACACCGAACGTCTTGTCCGGGTTGGTGTAGCTGAAGATGCCGGAAAGCTCGGGCGTCAGATCGTTCTCGAACGGCTGGCTCCGGTCGGAGACCAGCTTCGCACCGGCGTTGGCGACGAAGCCGTCGTAGTTGAACGGTCGTGCGGTCAGGATATTGATGGTGGCGCCGATGCCGCCACTCGGAACCTGCGCCTGGCTGGTCTTGTAGACCTCGATGCCATTGATCGCTTCAGCCGCGAGCTGCGCGAAGTTGAATGCCCGCGTGCCGCCATCCACGCCACCGATGGCGACCTGTCCGGAAGCACCGAACGCATCCGCACCCGGCATCTGCCGGCCGTTGAGCGTGACCATGTTGAACTGGGGACCGAAGCCGCGCGCGGTGACCTGCGCGCCCTCGCCATCGCGGCGCTCGATCGAGATGCCGGTGATGCGCTGCAGGGATTCGGCGAGGTTCGTATCCGGGAACTTGCCGATGTCTTCGGCACTGATCGCATCCACGACGCCTGCGGAGTCGCGCTTGATGTCCATCGCCTGGCTAAGGCTGTTGCGCAATCCCGTGACCACGACCGTGTCCAGCGTTGTCGCGTCCGGCGCGGTCTGCTCCTGTGCCTGTTGGGCGACTTGCGCCTGCGTTTCCTGCCCGAAGGCGGGGTTGATGACCAGTACGCCACCCACGAAGGTGAACATGGCCGTTGACTTGAACCTCGCCAACTTGCGACTCATCAGCATGTCCTCAGGTCTGGAATTGAAGGGCCAACGGCAACGCGGAATTCATCTGGTCGCGCTTCCGCAGCTGCTTGGGTCTCGCTCGGTGCGCGGCATCGGAACCTGCACTCTTTCATGTGGTCTCCCCTCTCACGTTCGATCAGTGGATGTGTCGCCCTCCCCAAGGGCCCCTCGCGGGCGCAGACCCGCGCTTCCTGCCGGGCGCAATGGCAGCGCCCGTTACTGCATTGCCGTTGGAAACGCCTTGTCCAGGCGGGTTCCAGAGTCGCAAGGCGACAAAGCGTTCAATCGACTTCCAGGACAGGATCGATGGCGAATCGAGCAAATGTGGTAGCGCTACCATCGAGTTCGGCGCAGACTAATCACGCGGCCTAGTGCTTGTCACCATGCACCGCAGCAATCCCGGGCGAGCCGGGGTGTGTATCACCCGATACGGGCAATGCGGCAAGACGATGGAAGCGATTCCACCGGCAATCGAGGGGGAAGCATCATGTAATCGCGATTCCGGGCCAGCGTATTGGCTGGCACATCGCAGGTGCTTTGTTTGCCCTTGCATGCGACGCTCGGTGCGCATGCGGCATCCACCCACCCCGGACGATGGGGATCGGAGGAGACAGGACAGAATGGACAAATCGAGCAGGTCATTCCGGCGAAAAGGCGGCGCGATCACGATAGACGAGGTCGCGACCCACGCAGGTGTTTCTCCGATGACGGTGTCGCGCGTGATCAATGGCCATGGCGGGGTACGTGACGCTACTCGCGAACGCGTCATGCTGACAGTGCGCGAACTCGGGTACAGGCCCAATCTGGCGGCGAGTTCGCTCGCCGCGGCACAGCACACGTGCATAGCGCTGATCTACACCAATCCGAGCTCAAGTTACTTGCGTGAACTGCTGGTGGGTGCCCTGCGCGGTTCGGCGCGTGCGGCGGCACAGTTGGTCATCGCGACCTGGGACACGCTGGATGCGGACAGCCAACGCAGCGCGGCGCGCGAGCTGACGAAAAGCGTGGCGGGCGTGATCCTGCCACCACCGCTGTGCGAGTCCAGGGCGATTGTCATGGAATTCATCAATGCCGACGTGCCCGTCGTCTCGATCGCCTCGGGCCGCTTCAGCGAAATGATCTCCTGCGTCCGCATCGATGACCATCGTGCCAGCCACGACATCACGGCACATCTGATCACCCACGGACATGTGCGGATCGGCTATATCAAGGGCGATCCAAACCAGACTGCCAGCGCCCATCGTCTTCAGGGTTACCAGGATGCATTGGCAGAGGCAGGCCTGGCATACGACGAAGCACTCGTCCAGCCGGGCTACTTCACCTACCGCTCGGGCCTGGATGCGGCGGAAAGCCTGCTGGCGTTGCCCCAGCCACCTACCGCGATTTTCGCCAGCAATGACGACATGGCCTCAGCCGTGGTCTCGGTCGCGCATCGCCGCGGCCTGGACGTGCCGCGGGACCTGTCCGTTGTCGGCTTCGACGATACGTCAGCGGCCACCATGGTCTGGCCGGAGCTCACGACCATCCATCAGCCGATCGCCTCCATGGCTGATGCCGCGATCGACATCCTGCAGCGGGAAATCCGGCGCCCCCACGCGTCCGCGCGGGGCGTCGTCAACCATATCGTCCCGCACAAGCTGGTGACACGCGCCTCTGTCGCGGTCAAACAGCCGGGAAGATCCAAACGCCGGTAGCGTGAGTGTTCGCCCGGGATGGATGCCGGAACCTTGCGCCGCCAGCGCAGGCGGCTACTCGCAGAGCGGGACGGCATTCCCGGCCGACGACGGCTGACACACGCGTACCGGTTGCTCTTGTCCAGCAGGCTTTGCATCGTTCCGGCGGCAAACTTCCTTGAATAGCGCCCTTGGCAGTCCGAGGAAACAGCCGTTCGCTCAAGCTGGTTCAAGCCGCCACGGATGGCTGTAGACCACGTGCCTGCTGCCACGAAGAAAGCCCACCAATGTCAGCCCGCACGTTCCTGCCAGGTCCACCGCCAACGCAGTTGGCGCCGACATCGCCGCCAACAGCGGCATGCCCGCGACTGCAGCCTTCGCCGCCATCTCGTAACTCGCGCGGCTGGTGATCAGTGCGAAGCCAGATCCAGCATCAACGCCTTCGCGTTGCATCACGCCGATCAGCTTGTCGAGCGCGTTGTGTCGTCCGACATCCTCTCGCACCAGCATCACCTTCCCGTCCGCCCTCGCCCATGCCGCCGCGTGTATCGCGCCGGTAGCCTCATTCAATGGCTGTCGCTGTTCGAGTTCCAACAATGCGGCATGCAAGGCGGACGAGGCGATGGGACCTCCATGCCCGACGGACGCTGGCTGCTTGATGACGTCTTCCAGACTCCGGTTGCCGCAGATGCCACATCCGCTTCGCCCTGGCAGCCAGCGTTGATGGCCCGTGGCACGTGCAGGCAAAGGGTGGCGCGTGCGGAGGTCGAGCTGGATGCCTTCCAACAATGTCTGCACAGACATCGACACAAGCTCGTCGGCGGCAAGACCCAGCTCGGTCAGCGCAAATCCATACGCGAAGTCGTCCAGGTCGCACGGCGACACCATCATCACCGCCAGCGGTTCGCCGTTGCAGTGGATCGCCAGCGGGACTTCCTCCGCCAGCTGATCCTGCCGGACCGTCGACACGCCACCGGCAACATCGACGACCTCGCGCTCCGCCACGCCTTCGATGCGTTCAGCCGGCATGGGTGTCCGGATCGCACAGCTTCCGCACGACGACGGGAATCGACTTGTAAGCCGGCGTCCCCGATTGCGGATCGTGGCTGTCCAGCGGCACCAGCCGGTTGCCTTCCGGGTAGTACATTGCCGCCGAACCGCGCGGCAGGTCGTACTCGACCGCGATGAAGCCTGAGACCGTGCGCGTCGCAGCGCCCTCGCCCGGCATCCGCGATGCCACCTCGATCCTGTCGCCCTGCTCCAGGCCGCGCGATCGCATGTCCTCGCGATTCAGGAACACCACATCACGCCGGCCACTGACGCCCCGGTAGCGATCATCGAAACCGTAGATCGTGGTGTTGTACTGATCGTGCGAACGGATCGTCGTCAGCGTCAGCAGTTCGCGCCGGTCGATGCCCGGATCTTCGTCGAGGCCGGGGGCGACCAGGAAGCGCGCCTTCCTGCCGGGGCCCCAGTCGCGTTCGGACGCGCCGATGTACAGGCGGAATCCACCCGGCTCGCGCACGCGGCGATTGAAGTCCTTGAAGATGGGGAACACCGCTTCGATGTCGTCGCGGATGCGGTCGTAGTCGGCGACCAGCGCGTCCCAGTCCACCTTGGTCTGCGGCAGCGTGGCCTTGGCGATGCCCGCGACGATGGCGGGCTCGGACAGCAGATGCCCGGATGCCGGCGACAATCCTCCCTGCGACGCGTGCACCATCGACATCGAATCCTCCACCGTCACCGACTGCGGCCCGCTGACCTGCACATCACGTTCTGTGCGACCGAGACAGGGCAGCAGAAAGGCCTGCTTGGCAGGGATCAGGTGCGAACGATTCAACTTGGTGGCGATATGCACGGCCAGGTCCAGGTTGCGCATCGCGGGGATCGTCGTGTCCGGGTCGGGCATGGCCACGGCGAGGTTGCCGCCCATGCAGACGAGCACACGCGAACGTCCATCGCGAATGGCCCGTACCGCTTCCACCGCGTCATGTCCGTGCGTGAGCGGGAACTCGAACCCGTAGGTCCGCTTGATCGCATCGACCAGCGCCTGCGTGGGCTTCTCGGTGATGCCGACCGTACGGTCGCCCTGCACATTGGAATGGCCGCGGATCGGTGCGATGCCGGCGCCAGGCTTGCCGATGTTTCCGCGCAGCAGCATCAGATTGGCCATCTGCTGCACGTTCTGCGTACCGCGCCGGTGCTGGGTCATGCCCATGCCGTAGCAGAGGATCACGCGCTGGGCCGTGGCATAGAGACGCGCGGCGTCGGCTATGTCTTCGCGCGACAGGCCGGAGTGTTCGACGATGTCGTCCCAGGTCGTGCGCGCCAGGTCCTCGCGCAAGGCATCCAGTCCCTCGGTGTGCTCGGCGATGAAGGCGTGGTCGAGCACCCCTTGCCCGCCTGCAGCGAGATCCGCCACATCGGCATCCAGGAGCCACTTCATCATGCCTTTCAGCAGCGCGATGTCACCGCCGATCTTGACCTGGTAGTAGGTCTGTGCGATCGGCGTGGCGGTGTTGGTGAGCATCTCCGCCGGATGCTGTGGCGAGGTGAAGCGTTCCAGTCCGCGTTCGCGCAGCGGATTCACCGCCACGATGGGTACGCCACGCCTAGACACCTCGCGCAACGTCGACAGCATGCGCGGATGGTTGGTGCCGGGGTTGTGGCCGAAGCTGAAAAGGAGGTCGCAGTACTCGAAATCGTCCAGCGTCACCGTGCCTTTGCCCACGCCGATGGATGCGGGCAAACCGACGCTGGTCGCCTCGTGGCACATGTTCGAACAATCGGGGAAGTTGTTGGTGCCGTATTCGCGCACCATCAGCTGGTAGAGGAAGGCGGCTTCGTTCGATGTGCGACCGGAGGTGTAGAACTCGGCCATGTCGGGATACGGCAAGGCTTGCAGCGCTTGGCCGATGCGCGCGAATGCTTCGTCCCAGCTGATCGGCACATAGCGATCCGCATCAGCATCGTAGGCCATCGGATGCGTCAGCCGGCCTTCGTCCTCCAGCGCGTGGTCACTCCATTCCCACAGCTCGGACAGGGTGCGCTGCGCGAAGAACTCCGGTGTCGCGCGCTTGCCCGTGGCCTCCCACGACACCGCCTTGGCGCCGTTCTCGCAGAACTCGAAGGACGACGTGTGGCGCGGATCGGGCCACGCACAGCCGGGGCAGTCGAAGCCGGCGGGCTGGTTGACGCGACGCAACGCCGAGGTCTCGCGGCCGACGGCCATCTGGCTCTTCACCGCGCGCGCGACGGCAGCCAGGGCCCCCCACCCGCCCGCCGCGCCCTCGTAGTCGTCGATGCCCGGGACCTTGCGCTCACTCATCGAAGAACCTGCCCTTGTCGTGCCGCAGACGCACCTAGGCAGGATACCCGATGGAATGACGCGACATGGACATGGCGCACCCACAGCGCGTGATGAAGGCGTGTGAAACGGACGCTCAGCATCGGGTTGCTAGCATGCAAGGCATTCCCTCTCCGGTACCGCGCGCGCCCTGTGTTCCGCATCCTGCTTCCCCTCACCGCCCTGCTCGCCAGCATCGCGCTGCTACTGGGTGGCAACGGACTGTTGGGCACGCTGCTGGCCGTGCGCAGCCAGGTGGAAGGTTGGGGCGAGCGCACGACCGGGCTTGTGATGTCGGGGTATTTCGTCGGCTTCTTCCTGGGCACGTTCACAGCGCCACCACTGATCCGGCGCGTGGGCCACATCCGCGCATTCGCATTCCACGCCGCACTCGCGGCGGCCGCTGTGCTGGTCTATCCACTGTGGATGGAACCGGTTGGCTGGATGCTGTTGCGCGTGGTCACCGGAATGGCGCTGGTCGGGTTGTGCACGGTAATCGAGAGCTGGTTGAACGCACAGGCCGCGCCGGAACATCGCAGCCGTGTGTTCGGGGTGTACATGGTGGTGTCCCTGCTGGCCTTGGCCGCGGGCCAGTTGCTGCTGGACCTGCAGCCGCCGCGCAGCCCGGTACTGTTCAGCGTGGTGGCGATCCTGTTCGCGTTGGCCATCCTGCCCGTCAGCGCCACGCGACTGACGCCGCCAGCGATGACCGTGGCACCGAAAGTCCATCTGCTGCAGATCTGCCGCGCCGCACCGAGTGCGGCGGCCGGCGCGCTGCTCGCGGGCCTCGCGCTGGGTGCGTTCTGGGGCATGGGGGCGGTGTATGCAGCGTCGCTTGGGCTGGATCGTGCCGGCATCGGTACGTTCATGGCGGCAACCATCATTGGCGGTGCCGCACTGCAACTGCCGATCGGCCGTCTGTCCGACCGGGGCGACAGGCGCAGCACGCTGGCGCTGGTGGCGGCATGCGGCGCCGCGACGGCACT
Organism: uncultured Pseudoxanthomonas sp.; assembly: GCF_946886695.1. The sequence goes on from NZ_CAMPJD010000046.1 coordinate 13,628, forward strand.
GGTGGCGCTGCGCTTCGACCCGCAATCGCATGCCGGGGCGCACGCACTGTTCTTCCTGTTCGGCGGCCTGGCGTTCGCGCTTTATCCGCTGGCGGTCGCGCACCTGCTTGACCGGCTGCCGGCCGATCAACTGCTGGCCGGATGCAGCGCGTTGCTGTTGCTGAACGGTGTCGGCGCCGCCATCGGGCCTGCCGCGGCTGGCGTACTGATGCAGGCGTTCGGCCCGGTGGCGCTGCCGCTGTTCTTCGCGGCCACGCTGGCGCTGCTGGCGCTGCTGGCAGGCGGACGGCGTCTGTTCAAAGCGCGCCGGCTGCTGCACCCGGCGCGCTTCCACCCCATGTTGCGCACCACGCCTGCAGCGCTGGAAATGCTGCCGGAGATTCCGGATGCGCCCGAGGCAGCGGGTCATGATTCTCGGGTGAATTGATCCCGATCAATGCGGCGCCGGACGGCGGCCCTTAGCCTGTGCGCCATGGGCATCGTCTCCCCTTCCCCGCTGTTCGATGCGGACCTGCTGCGGCGCTACGACACGCCGGGGCCGCGCTATACCTCGTACCCGACGGCACCGCAGTTCAGCGCCCGCTTCGGCGCGGATCAGCTTCGCGAGCATGCCAGTGCGACCAACCGGCAGGACCACGCGCGCCCGCTGTCGCTGTACGTGCATGTTCCGTTCTGCACCAGCCCGTGCTTCTACTGCGGCTGCAACCGGGTGATCACGCGCGACAAGGCGCGTGGCGAGCTTTACCTGGACTACCTGTACCGCGAGATTGCGCGGATGGCGCCACTGTTCGACAGCGGTCGCCCGGTGGTGCAACTGCATTTCGGCGGCGGCACGCCGAACTTCCTGTCCCCGTTGCAGATCGCCGATTGCGTGGCGGAGCTGCGCAGCCAGTTCAGCTTCGCCGCGACCGGCACGATGGACTTCTCCATAGAGTTGGACCCCCGCTTCGTCACGCCTGCGGATATCGGCGAGCTGGCGCGGGTCGGGTTCAATCGTGCCAGCCTGGGGGTGCAGGATTTCGATCCTGCGGTGCAGAAGGCGGTCAACCGCGTGCAGGGCGTCGAGGAAACGCTGGCCATCGTGGCCGCGTGCCGCGAGCACGGCATGCGGTCGGTCAACATCGATCTGATCTACGGCCTGCCGAAGCAGACGCGCGAAGGCTTCGAGCGCACGCTGGACATCGTGGTCGACGCACGGCCGGACCGCATCGCGGTATACAGCTATGCCCACCTGCCGCAGCTGTTCAAGCCGCAACAGCGCATCGCGCTGGAAGACCTCCCTGATCGGGAAGCCAAGCTCACGTTGCTGCAGTGCGCGATAGAACGCCTGGTCGCTGCCGGCTATGTCTACATCGGCATGGACCATTTCGCGCTGCCCGGCGACGAACTGGCACGCGCGCAGGAACGCGGCGACCTGCATCGCAACTTCATGGGCTACACCACGCATGCCGAGAGCGACCTGATCGGCCTGGGCGTCAGTGCGATCAGCCACATCGGCGACAGTTTCAGCCAGAATCCCCGTGATATCGCCAGCTGGGAACGCGCCATCGACGACGGACGGATGCCGGTCTGGCGTGGCATGCCGCTGGACCGCGACGACGTGCTGCGGGCCGAGGTCATCCAGGAACTGATGTGCCATGGGCGACTGGACTACGCTCGCATCGGAAAGCGCTTCGGCATCGACTTCACCGACTATTTCGCCGATGCCCTGCCCCGTCTGCAGGCCCTCGCCGACGATGGCCTGCTGGCCTTCACGCGGGTGGGTTTCCAGGCCACGCCGAAGGGCCGGCTGCTGTTGCGGGTGATCGCGATGTGCTTCGACCGCTACCTGCCGGCGGCGCCTGCGGCGGACGCACCCCGTTTTTCACGCACGATCTGACGGCACACTCTCAGCGGCAGGCATTGTTGACGCCGTCGTCCAGTTTGCGGCTCGCCGCGAAGTCGCGCTTCAGTCCCAGTCGCGCGTAGGCTTGGTCGCGGGCCTTCTTCGCACGCTCGCAGGCGGCGGCATTGCGATGCATCGAGATCACCGCGCCCTGCGTCGAGGTCTTCTGACGGCGTGCTGCCGTACGTGCGCGCGGACGGGAACTGTCCGTCGCTGGCACCGAGGATGTCGCGGGCGCGGCGGGAGCCGGGGGATCCGGCGGATAGTCGCGTACCCATTCCGTGCGTTGCGTCGATGGACACGGCGTGGCCTGGTAATGCGGCTGTCCGTCCGCGCCCCGGCACTTGTGGATGGGGTCGCTGCCCCAGGTGGACGAGCCACCGGCGATGAGGATGCAGGCCAGCACGATGCGCCATGCGCACGACGAAGACCGGGACATGGCAGGCTCCTGCGGGTGGGAACCTGCAGCATCCGCCGGTGCGCAATGCCGGGGGATCGGCCCATGTCGCGTCGTTCCGTCGGATTTTCCCCATGTTCACCGCGCCATAACCGGCCACCATGCGAGAACGAGGCTCCACTTCCTGGAGATGCGCGATGACCTCGGTCTATCTGTACCTCAATGCGATGGCCTACCTGTTGCTCGCGGGCTGGTGCACGCTGGCGCCGGCGCGCACCGCCGCGGCGGTGGGCTACGCCACGCTCAGCCGGTCCGGGCAGACGGAATACCTGACGATCTACGGCGGCCTGCAACTGGGCCTGGCGTTCCTGTTCGCGTGGTTCGCCTGGACCCAGCAGATGCGCACGGGGCTGGTGCTGGCGATGGCGCTGTACGTGCCCATCGTGCTTTACCGCAGCGTCGCGCTGCTGCGCTGGTGGCCGGTGGAACCCACCACCCTTGCACTGGCGGTGACCGAGTGGCTGATGCTGGCGGCGGCCGTGTGGCTGTGGTGGCAGGGCCGCGCCGGCTGACGGGGGGTGATCAGAAGTTGATCGGCAAACGCGCCGTGAAGGTCACGTCCGGCGTGTCGCGGGTGACGCCCACGCCCAGCGCGACGTTCAGCGACATGCGGTCGCTGAAGCGGTAGGTCCCCCCCAGCAACAGGGTCCCCAGTGTCGTGCGCACCGCACCGGCGACCTCTTCCCCATCCTGCTCGGTCTTGTCGACGATGCTCTGGTCGTAGCCGATGCTGATGGCCGCCTTCTCGTTGAGCGCCAGGCCCATGCCGAGGTTGAAGCCCAGGATGTCGCCGGCCTTGATATCACCCAGGAACTCGGTCTGCCCGCCCAGCACGCGGCGTGATACATCACTGCGCTTGAAGTTGTGCAGGTAGCTGAGGCTGCCGAAGAACACGACAGGATCCGAAGGGTACAGCCAGGTGACGCCGGGCTGCAGCGAATTGAAACCGCTGCCGGTGGGCAGGTCGAGCGGCAGGCCGGTACCGGTGGTATTGGCCACGCAGCGCGTCACGCAGTCGGTGACGACCTCGAACAGGTCGCGGCCCGTGCGGCTCTTGTAGCGCAGCCATGCGATGTAGAACGGCTTGTCGGCCGCACCCCGGTTGAGCTGGTAGCGGCCGGTGACTTCCACGTCGCCCATGCCGCTGCCGCGCGCATTGAACACGCGGTCCTGGGTGGAACCGGTGAAGATCTCGCGGCTGACCGTATCGCTATGGATGTAGACGTAGGGCAGCTTTGCCTCGACTTCCATGCGTCGACTGAGCCCATAGCGCCCGGTGAGCGTGGCGACAGCGGTGGTGGTTTTCACCTGCCGCACATCGATCAGACCGATCAGGATGGCGGGAATGATGGTGTAGCCCACCAGCGCGACACGATCGTTGGCCGAGTAGCCGTACTGCAGCGCCGGCTCCAGCACCATCTTGCCCTTGGGTGTCAGCACGCCGGGTTGATCGAATATCTGCGCGACCTCGGGCGGCCGCGAATCGCTTTCCGGTGCCTGTCCTACCCGTTGCGGCGCCTGCGTGTCTGCCTGCTGGCTCGCAGGCGGTGAAGTACCCTGTGCGGAACCGGACTGCGCGACCTGCGTGCCTGTGCGCGCGCCATCGGTACCCGACGGCACCTGCGGGGTTGCCTGCGGCGCCGGGCCGTTAACGATGTAGGTCTGCACCGGTGGAGGGGAATCACGGAAGGTGGGCGCTTGGTTGAGCGCAGGCACGATCACCGGTGCGGGCGCGCCGCGCGCGCGCGCATTGGCGAGGATTTCTTCGTTGAGCGCATTCTGCAGATTGAAGATCTGCTGCTCCTGCGCCTGCATGGCGTCACGCATCGCCTGCAGCCGCTGCGTCTGCTCATTGAGTTGGCGCTGCAACGCATCCAGCCGCGCATCGGCCGTGATCTCGTAAGGCTGCGCCGGCACCGGCGGCGGCACCGGCATCACCGACTCCTGTGCCCGCGCCTGCCCCGCTTGCACCCCCAGGCTGACTGCAAGTGCCAGCGGCGCAACTTCTATCAGTGACGTCCCTTTCATGCTGTTCCCCTTGTCTTGAGCGTGGGCGCGGTGATCCCGGTCCTGCGTCGATGTCACGGGCTGCCGGGTGCGCGGATCAACGCGTCCGTAAGCGCGCCGCTCGCATTGAGGGCCTGGTAGGCCCCCAGTGTGTCGACGCCCACGTCGATACGGGTGACCGTGCGGATATCCTGGTCATCAAGCGTGTTCTGGATCACCAGGCCGCCTCCGGTCTGCCCGGGGTCGAAGTGATTGCCAGTGCCGATCTGCACCACCAGTCCGCGATTGAAATCGGCCAGCGCCTGTGCCTGGTCCGGCGTGATGCGCGCCACGTCCGGAACCTGCACGGCGATGCGCGCCGTCAGTTCACCGTTGAGGAAGACGACGCGCTCGATGCCGAACGACAGCATCATGCCCGAGGGCATCTGGAAGCCACCGCGCATCTCGGCGAGGCGCGCGGGATCGACGGGCTGCCAGTCAGCGCCCAACTCTCCACCCTGCCCCCGCGCGCCAACAGGCGCCAGCAGCACGGCCAGCATGACCGTGCCGCGGCAGACGTCCTGCCTGATCCTGTCCATGTCAGATGTCTCCCGGACCGCGCCTGGGCACGGTGACGTTGCGCAGGCCGTCGCGCTGGATTCCCATGTCGAGCGGCGCCGGAGGTGCGGTCTGCCAGTCGCGGGCCTGGTTGAAGCGGGCGCGTTCCCGCTGGTTGTGCACGACGAACATCACCCGGTTGTCCCACAACGCCTCGAAGCGCGAGCGCGGCATCGCGCGCGTGCCGCGCGCGGGATCGCCCAGCAGCACACGACCATTGCGCAGGCCCTTGACGACAACGAAGTGCCGGTAACCGCGATCGTTGAGCAGTACGATCGCGGGCACGTTCTCCTGCTGCAGCTTGTCCAGTGGCAGTTCGAAACCATCGGCTTCGTATCCTTTGGAGCGCAGGTAACGACGCATGTCCAGCAGCGAGAAGCCTTCCTTGCGGATACGCGCCTGGTCGCCGTTGTTGTACATCTGCACGAACACGTCCACTTCGCTCACGGCGTGGCCGTACTGGTGCGTCAGCAGCGTCGCCGTCGCCGCGGAGCCGCAGCTGAAGTCGTACTGCTGCGGCAGCGTGGTCTTGAAACGTGCCTCCTTCAGGCTGGTCACGCGGACGCTGTAGGCACTGCCCGGCACGCGGACGTCACTGGTGGCCGCCGATGCGCCACCGAGCGCGACCAGCGCGCAAGCGAGCGCGACGCATCGCGGCCACCGGCGCTGCCGCACACGGAGTTTCATTGTGGTCCGCCGGTGAAATCGATGGTCACGATCATCGCGTTCTGGATCAGCACGTTGCTGCCAGTGTTCTGGATGACGGTATTGATGCCGCTGGCGTTGCCGAACGCGCCATCAGCGATGCTGTTGGTTCCACTGGTGATGTGGTGCGCCGTGTTGCCATCCACGGAGCCGTCCACATCGATGAGGTTCTCGGTCTGGCTGCTGTCGCCACCTCGCAAGCGGGACAACCGGTCCACCGCGATCGCGCGTCCCAGTTCGCTGACGGCCACGACCGGGACGTCCGGAACCGATGTCTCCAAAGTGATGGCGGGCGTCCATCCCGCGCGGGCAACGGCGTTGTCTTCCGCCGCGGCCCCGAACGCGAGAGCGAGCAGTCCCCAGGTTGCGATGCGCAACCCGGTCTGTTGGTGCGTGTGCATGGTCAGTCTCCCTTGCCATGCGTCCGTCGCGCAGCCGCGGGGCGTCCCGCCGTGAAGCGGGACGCCTGCGTCCGCGCGCAGTGCCTGGCCCGGCCGGGCCATGACACTGCGGAACGCTTATGGGCCTACGGTCAGGTTGGCTTGAACGGTGATGCCCTGCTGGATCAGCGAGGCCATGCCGCTGTTCTGCGCCGCCACCATGATGCCGGCCGCCGACTGCCCGACGCTCGTCATGTTGTTCGACATGTCGAACGCACCCGCATCGACTGCGACGGAACCGCCCGCGCCACCGGCACCACCGGTTGCGCCGTTGCCGACGCCACCATTGCCGTCACCGCCATTGCCGTCGCCTCCGTTGCCGACGCCTCCGGCACCGCCGGTCGCACCGACCGCGCCACTGGCACCGTTGCCGGCCGTCGCATCGCCATTGCTGGCGGTGGAGGACGCGCTGCCGTTGCTGGCGTCGCCATTGCTGGCATCGCCACCATCGCCGCCGTCGCCTGCGGTCGCCGTCAGCGTGCCGCCCGCGCCGCCCATGCCGGAGCCCGCACCGCCCGTGGCAGTCGCGTCGCCGCCCGTCCCGGAGCCAGCGCCGCCCATGCCGGAGCCGTCACCGCCGGTACCGGTCGCGTCACCCGACGTGCCTGCACCTGCGGTGGCGCTGCTTGCTCCGCCCGTCGCCGTCGCGTCACCTGACGTGCCTGCGCCACCGGTTGCCGTGCCGTCGCCGCTGGTACCGTCGCCTGCGCCACGTTCGCGCACGTTGCCGCTGCCTGCTCCGGCGTCGCCACCGGAAGCACCCGCGATCGAACCCGTGTCGCCACTCGCGCTTCCGGCATCGCCGCCGGACGCGCCCGTGGCACCGCCACCATCGCCGCCCCAGCCGCCGGCGTCACCGCCACGGCCTCGGCCGTTGCCGGCCGTCGCGCTGCCGTCGCCGCCCCAGCCATTGCCGTCGCCGCCGTTGGCGCCGCGAGTATCGTCGGCGTTGCCGCCACGACCACCGTTGCCGGCCGTGGCGTCGCCGATGGTCGCGCTGCCGTTGGACGAGTCGCCCGCCGTCGCGCTGCCATTGTTGGCATTGCCACCGCTGCCGCCATTGCCGCCGTCGCCGCCGTCACCGCCGTCACCTCCGTTGCCGGTGCCGCCCGCAGCGCTGCCGCCGTAGCCCTTGCCACCATAGCCCGCGCCACCCTTGCCACCGTCGCCGCCGTTCGCATCGCCCCAGTTCTTGGCGACGTTGCCGATGTCGTGCACGGTCACGCCCGAAACGGCGCCGATCAGCTTCGTTTCGGCCACGGCCTTGCTGTGGTTGAATGAGTTGGAGAACGTTGAAGTCGCTGTGCTGCCGTTGTTGGCGGCTGTCGAGCCGAAGCCTTCCGCAGTCGCCCTGCCGCGATTGTCGCGGTTGTCGCCGTCGTGAGTGCTGTTGTCGCTGTGGTCGGAGTTGTCAGAGTTGTCCGAATTGTCCGAGTTGTCGCTGTTGTCCGTGTTGGTGCTGTTGTTGCTCATGTCCGCGGCGAGGTTGACCAGAATGTCGTCCCCACGTCCGCTCTCGTTGTTGGTCTGTTGTGCGAATGCCTGTCCCGTCGTGCCGAGCGCCAGCAATACCGCCGATGCGATCAGTGTCTTGCGAATGCACATGTTGAGTCTCCTTGTAGTCGCTCCGGGACCCAGGGGAAGCCCCTAAAAAGCGACGCGGGTCACATTTGCATGGCAATCGTTAGTCCTAGCCGCTGGGCACGTTAAATTTTCGTTCGCGACCACGCCGCTCGTCCGCTGGCGAAGCGGGAGCGTCATATCAAGGGATCGTTGGCCGGCCGCAGCAGTCGTCGGCGTTGTGGGCGCTACCAAGCCGGCGCGCGTACCGCATCGGCGAGGCGTGCGCCAAGCCACACCAGGAGCAATCCGGTCAGCAGGGTGACCGCCAGATAGCCAAATGCCACGCCTTGGCGCTCCGTCCGCGCGAACAACAGGCACTCCACCATCAGCGCCGAGTACGTGGTCAATGCGCCCAGCACCCCGACGAGCAGGAACGCGCGCCAGTAGAGTGCGGAAGGGCCACGCCCTTCCAGCCAGATCGCAAGAAAGCCCGCTGCGAAGGAACCGATCATGTTCACGGCGAACGTGCCCCACGGAAATCCGGTCCCGAGTTGCCGCAGCAGCACGCCCCCAAGCCAGAAGCGTGCTGCCGCACCCAGAGCTCCGCCAGCCATCACCAGCGCAAGTTGTTGCCACCAGAGTGCAGCGTGTGCCGGCATCGGTCGTCTTCCGTCTATGGGGAGGTCATTCGTCGCGCCCAGTCTGCATCCGCGCCTGTTGGCGCGCCTCACGCAGGCGGTCGAGCTTTTCCTTGAGCTTGATCTCGAGGCCGCGCTCGACGGGCGCATAGTAGACCCGTTCCCCCATCGCATCGGGGAATGCCGTCTGGTCCAGTGCGATGCCGCCCGCAGCATCGTGGTCATACTGGTAACCGGTACCGTAGCCCAGTTCCTTCATCAATTTTGTAGGCGCGTTGCGCAGATGCAACGGCACGTCCTGCGTGCCGTACTCGCGCACATCGCGCTTGGCGGCGTTGAACGCCATGTAGCCCGCATTGGATTTGGCGGTGCTGGCGAGATAGATCACCAGTTGCGCGAGCGCGAGGTCGCCTTCGGGACTGCCAAGCCGTTCGTAGGTATCCCAGGCGTCGATCGCCATCTGCAGGGCGCGCGGATCCGCCAGGCCGATATCCTCCACCGCCATGCGCGTCATCCGTCGCGCCAGGTAGGCCGGATCGCAACCCCCATCGAGCATGCGTGCCAGCCAATACACCGCGCCATCGGGATTGGAACTGCGCACCGACTTGTGGAGCGCGGAGATCTGGTCGTAGAACTGCTCACCGCCCTTGTCGAAGCGGCGCGTCCGGTCAGCCAGCACCTGCACCAGCGTCTGCGGCGTGATGCGCCCGCCTTCGTCGGCTGCCAGCTCGGCGGCGATTTCCAGCAGGGTGAGCGCGCGCCGCACATCGCCGTCCGCCGCCGTGGCGATCTCGAGCAGCGCGGCATCATCGACCTGCAGCCCCAGCCCGCCGAGTCCATGCTCCGCGTCATCCAGCGCGGCCCGCAGCGCCTGACGGATGTCGTCGGGCGAAACGGCCTCCATCACGTGCACGCGGCAGCGCGACAACAGCGCGGAGTTCAATTCAAACGACGGATTCTCGGTGGTCGCGCCGACGAAAATGATAGTGCCGCGCTCGATGTGCGGCAGGAAAGCATCCTGCTGCGCCTTGTTGAAGCGGTGCACCTCGTCCACGAACAGCACCGTACGACGACCGCCGGCAAAGCGTTGCGCGGCTTCGGCCAGCACCTGGCGTACCTCGGGCAGGCCGGACAGCACAGCGGAGATCGCCTTGAACTCGGCATCGGCATAGCGCGCCAGCAGCAGCGACAAGGTGGTCTTGCCGCAGCCCGGGGGGCCCCACAGGATCATCGAGTGCACATGGCCGGACTCCACTGCGCGACGCAGCGCGCTGCCCGGCGCCAGCAGTCGGCGCTGGCCCACCATGTCATCCAGCGTGCGCGGCCGCATGCGTTCGGCCAGCGGCCTGAGCGCATCGGTGTCGGTACTCAGCAGGTCGGCCTGCGGTTCAAGGGGGGTACGTGTTCTGGCCACGCGTCATTGTAACGTCGCGGCCAGTCGGAACTCGCTTGATGGAACGGTCAGGGGCCACCGACCACGTCCACGCCCTTTGCGGGTGTGTACTTGAAGGTGCCGGCTGCGAACGCGGGGTTGCGCTTCCAGCCGGAGAAGTCGATCTCGGTGCGCTGGCCGACCGCGTCCTTCACCTCCATCTTCACCAGCGTGCCGCCGGTGAAGGCGAGCCGGGCGGTCTGGAAACTGGCATCGCCTTCCTGCTTCGGCGTGAGCGTCAGCCACTGCACGCCGCCCTGCCCTGCGGCTTCAGCGACCTTGAACTGCTGGTCCAGCTTGCCCGGGTCGATCAGCGCGGCCAGCGGACTGTTTTCTTCCTCGATGCCCTGCTCGCGGACGGTGGCCTGCTGCAGATCAGGGTCGTAGACCCACACCTGCTTGCCGTCGGCCACGATCAACTGTTCGTAGGGCTTGTTGTACTCCCAGCGGAACAGTCGCGGCGCCGACAGCGCGACGCGCCCATTCGAGGTTTCCTTGAGCTTGCCGCCGCCGTCATAGACCTTCTGGGTGAACTGGCCATCCAGGCCTTTCAGGCCGGTGGTGAAGGTCTTCAGTTCGTCGCGTGCGCCGGCGAAAGCGCTGGTGGCGAGCAAGGCAGTGGCGAGGACGGCGTAGCGTGCGGTGCGAAGCATGGTGCGTTCCGGGGTCGGGGACGTTGGGGCGGAGTGTGGCCGGGTGAAACTGAATGGGGGGTGGGCGCCCGGCTGTGGTGGGAGCGACGTAAGTCGCGACGACGCGCTGCCGGAGGTCGATCGCGACTTACGTCGCTCCCACAAAATCAAGCTTCAGCGCGGCGGCGGCGGCGCGAGAACCTGGCGGTCCCCGTTGTGCTCGGGTGGCGTCACCACGCCGGCCGCTTCCATCGCTTCGATCAGGCGCGCGGCGCGGTTGTAGCCGATCTTCAGGCGGCGCTGCACACCGGAGATCGACGCACGCCGGCTCTCGGTGACGATCTTGACCGCTTCGTCGTACAGCGGATCGGATTCGTCGCCGCCACCGCCGCCGGATTCAGGCAGACCGGTCGGCCCGACAACAATGCCGTCGCCCATGGTCTGCACTTCCTCCAGCACGCCTTCGATGTAGTCGGCGCTGCCGCTCGCCTTCAGGTGCTCCACAACGCGGTGCACTTCCTCGTCGCTGACGAAGGCGCCATGGATGCGCTCAGGCATCGCCGTGCCGGGTGGCAGGTAGAGCATGTCGCCGTGGCCGAGCAGCGTTTCCGCACCGGACTGGTCCAGGATGGTGCGCGAGTCGATCTTCGAGCTGACCTGGAAGGCGATGCGGGTGGGGATATTGGCCTTGATCAGGCCGGTGATGACGTCCACCGACGGGCGCTGCGTGGCCAGGATCAGGTGGATGCCGGCGGCGCGCGCCTTCTGCGCCAGCCGGGCGATGAGTTCCTCGACCTTCTTGCCGACGATCATCATCATGTCGGCGAATTCGTCGATGAAGATGACGATGAAAGGCATCGGTTCGAGTGGACGTGGCGCTTCGGCCAGGTCCGGGTTCGGCTTGAACAGCGGATCCATCAAGGGCTGGCCCGCGTCCATCGCGTCCTTGACCTTCTTGTTGAAGCCGGCCAGGTTGCGCACGCCGACCGCGCTCATCAGCTTGTAGCGGCGCTCCATCTCCGCCACGCACCAGCGCAGGCCGTTGGCGGCCTCCTTCATGTCGGTGACCACCGGCGCCAGCAGGTGCGGGATGCCCTGGTAGACGCTGAGCTCCAGCATCTTCGGGTCGATCATCAGCATGCGCAGGTCTTTCGGCGACGCCTTGTACAGCAGGCTCAGCACCATCGCGTTGACGGCCACCGACTTGCCCGAACCGGTGGTACCGGCAACCAGCAGGTGCGGCATGCGTGCCAGATCGGCCACGGTCGGACGACCGGCGATGTCCTTGCCAAGCGCCAGCGTCAGCGGGCTGCCCGACTTGTCGTATTCCTTCGAGCGCAGCAGTTCGCTGAGGAAAATCATCTCGCGGCTGGTGTTTGGGATCTCCAGGCCGATCACCGACTTGCCCGGGATCACGTCCACCACGCGCACCGACTTGACCGACAGGCCGCGGGCGATGTCCTTGTCCAGCGAGCTGATCTGGCTGACCTTCACGCCCGGCGCGGGCTCCATCTCGAAGCGCGTGATTACGGGACCTGGATAGGCGCCCACCACCTGCGCGTCGATGCGGAAGTCCTTGAGCTTGAACTCGATCTGCCGCGACAGGGTTTCCAGTGTTTCTTCGGAATAGCCCTTGGTCTGAGGCTTGGGATCATCGAGCAGCGACAGCGGCGGCAGGCCGGATTCGTCGCCGCCGGTGCCGTGGAACAACGGGATCTGCTGTTCGCGCTTGGCGCGTTCGCTCTTCTCCACGATGGCGGGCGCAGGCGGTTCGATCTTCACCGGCTCGCGCTTTGCGCGGGCGATGGCATCGGTCTTGCGGACGGTCTCGCGCTCCTCGCGCATCGCCCGCGTCTGCTGCCACTCGTTGGCCTGCTGGCTGCCGCGGCGGAACAGGTCGGGCAACATCAGCACGTATTTGCCGATGCGCTCCATCACTGCGAACCAGGACAGCCCCGTGGCCAGTGTCACCGAGGTGAGGAACAGCACCAGCAGGAACAGGTTGCCGCCCAGTCCGCCGAACAGCTTCAGCAGCGATTTGCCCACCAGCGTACCGAGGATGCCGCCGGCGCCATCCGTGAGGGCATCGGCCGGCACCCCCCGCATGAACAGCAGACCCGTGGCCGAGATGAGGAAAGCCACCATGCCGATCAGGCGCAACGCAGGTCCGAGGTCCGCCTGTCCATCACCGTCAGTATCGAGTCCGAACAGGGCGATCCAGGCGATGGCGCCCAGGATGAAGGGCAGCAGGAACGCGACATAGCCGAACAGCGACAGCAGCAAGGCCGACAGATACGCACCTGCCAGCCCACCCATGTTGTGCACCGGCGCGGTGATGCTGCCGGACTGCGACCAGCTCTGGTCCTGCGGTGAAAACGTGAAGAGGCTGGCCAGCAGATACAGCAGCAGTGGCGCGATGGCGATCAGGGCCAGATCACGCCAGAGACGTTGCCTGCGCGGATTCGGAGGCGACGCCTGCTTGCGCGCAGGCGTGTTGCCGCCCTTGGATTTGCCGTTGTCCGGGAGCTGCTTCGCCACCTTTGGACCAGACCTTAGGAAATTTCTGTTAGTGATTGATAGTAAACGAATCATGTCCGCGGCAACAGCCTGACCATCTCACCGCGACGAACGATTGCCAGACCCCAGACAGCAAAAAACGCCACGTGGCTGCGCAGCGTCTTCATTCGATCCGTCCGGGCTTGCGCATGCACCACCGCTTTCCACCCGCGCGCCTTGATTCGCCGGATACGCACCGCCACTCTATGGGCCTGCGGACGATGCGCGACAGCGTCGTTGCCAGCCCGACAACCCCTCACGCGAGTATACATGAGCACTTCGAAGCACTGCCGCCTGTTGATCCTGGGCTCCGGTCCCGCCGGCTGGACCGCTGCCGTCTACGCCGCCCGCGCCAATCTGAAGCCCGTCGTGGTCACCGGTCTGCAGCAGGGCGGCCAGCTGATGACGACCACGGAGGTCGACAACTGGCCAGGCGATGCCCACGGCCTGATGGGCCCGGACCTGATGTCGCGCATGCAGGCACATGCGGAGCGCTTCGAGACCGAAGTGATCTTCGACCACATCCACACGGCCGACCTGTCCAAGCGGCCGTTCAAGCTGATCGGGGACAGCGGCGAATACACCGCCGACGCGCTGATCATCGCCACCGGTGCGACCGCGAAGTATCTGGGCCTGCCCTCGGAAGAAGCTTTCAAGGGCCGCGGCGTGTCCGCCTGCGCCACCTGCGACGGCTTCTTCTACCGCGACCAGGACGTGGCCGTGATCGGCGGCGGCAACACCGCCGTGGAAGAAGCGCTCTACCTGTCCAACATCGCCCGCAAGGTTTATCTGGTGCATCGCCGCGACACCCTGCGCGCCGAGAAGATCATGCAGGACAAGCTGTTCGCCAAGATACAGGCCGGCAAGATCGAGCCGGTGTGGCACCACACCGTTGATGAAGTGCTCGGCAACGACGCCGGCGTCACCGGCATCCGCGTGAAGTCGATGCAGGACGGCAGCACGCGCGACATCGACGTGCATGGCTTCTTCGTGGCCATCGGCCACACACCGAACACCGGCCTGTTCGAAGGCCAGCTGGACATGAGCAACGGCTACCTGAAAATCCGCTCCGGCATCGAGGGCAACGCCACCGCGACGACGATCCCGGGCGTATTTGCCGCCGGCGACGTGACCGACCAGCACTATCGACAGGCCATCACTTCGGCAGGCTTCGGTTGCATGGCGGCGCTGGATGCCGAACGCTTCCTGGACAAGGACGGCTGATCCGGGCAACGACCTCTTCCCCGGATGGACAAGCTGCTGATCAAGCAATGCCTGTTCTACGGAAGCTGGCTGGTCTGGCCGTTCGTGGCGTGGCTGGTGTGGCGGCTGCGTGAGCGCCGTGGCCGCTGGCTGATCGTCCTGCTGCTGGCCGGCTGCCTGCTGTTCGCATGGGCCCGCTTCGTCGAGCCGCAGCGCATCCGGGTGCAGGAGACCATGCTGACAGGCACCGGCGCGCGCGCGAGGCTGGTACTGGTCAGCGACATCCATCTGGGCGTCTACAAAAACAGCCGGTACCTTCAGCGGTTGGTGGATCGGATCAATACCCAGCAGGTCGACGCGGTGGTGATCGCCGGCGACTTCACCTACGAACCCGATGGCGCGTCGCTGCAACAGATGTTCGCGCCGCTCGCGGAGCTCCATCTGCCGGCTTATGCAGTGCTCGGCAATCATGACCAGCAGGCGCCAGGGCCCGACATCGATGCAGAGCTCCGTTCCGCCCTGGCGACGCACAACGTCAGGGTGATCGAAGGCGAAACCGTCGCCGTGCGCGGATTCCGTCTGGCCGGACTGGGCGACCGCTGGGCGAACAAGGACGATCCCGGCTTCCTGTCCGCCCTGCCCTCGCCCGCTCCCACCTTGGTGCTGACCCACAATCCCGACAGCGCGATCGACCTCGATCCGGCCCAGGCGGCTCTGGTGCTTGCAGGCCATACGCATGGTGGGCAGATCCGCATTCCGTGGCTGTACAAACGCGTGATTCCCAGCCAGTACGGCTTCGATCGCGGCGAGCAGTTCCTGCGTACGCCCCATGGCGCTGTTCGCGTATACACCACCGTCGGCACCGGCGAGATCGGTCTGCCGATGCGCTTGTTCAATCCTCCGACCATCGACGTGCTGGACCTGCGTCCGTAGCATCGCTGCCGATGACTGCAGTCCGTTTCTTCTCCTCTCTCGCCAACGTGCCAGCACCCGCGTGGGATGCGCTGCACGATGGTCGCAACCCCTTTGTTTCCCATGCGTTCCTGCATGGGCTTGAAGCCCACGGCTGTCTGCGCGAGGAATGGGGCTGGACGCCGCATCACGCGACGTTGTGGGACGGAGACCTGCTGGTCGCCGCAGCGCCGGGCTACCTCAAGGAAAATTCGCACGGCGAGTTCGTGTTCGACCACGCCTGGGCGCACGCGTACGCGCAGCACGGACTGGACTACTACCCCAAGTGGCTGGGCGGTGTGCCCTACTCGCCTGTCACGGGGCCACGGCTGCTGGCATTGGATCATGGCCATCGCGCGTTGCTGCTGACGTCGATCCAGGACGAAGCGCTGCGGCTGAACCTGTCCTCCACCCACATCAACTTCCCGACACCCGCCGAGGACGCAGGCTTTCCAGAGGGCTGGCTGCCCCGCATCGACGTGCAGTACCACTGGCGCAATCCGGGACACTGGTGCGACTTTGACGGCTTCCTTGCGGATTTCGACCACAAGCACCGCAAGAACATCCGCCAGGAACGCGCGAAGGTGCAGCGCGCCGGGGTGACCTTCCGGACCGTGCACGGCGACGAAGCCAGCGAGGCCGACCTGCAGGCGATGTTCGGGTTCTATCTTCGTACCTTCCGCGACTACGGCAACTCGCCGGCACTGACGCTGGAGTTCCTCCAACATCTCGCCACCTCGCTGCCCCGCGACCTGGTGATGTTCCTGGCCGACCATCACGGCCGCACGATCGCGGGGGCGTTGTGCCTGCGCGGAGGCGACACGCTGTACGGCCGCTACTGGGGCGCGCATACCGCGTTGCCGGGGCTGCATTTCGAGACCTGCTACTACCAGGGCATCGATTATTGCCTGCGCGAGGGATTGAAGATCTTCGAACCCGGCGCCCAGGGGGAGCACAAGATCGCGCGCGGATTCCTGCCCGCCTTCGTGCACTCGCGCCACTGGATCGCCCGTCCGGATTTCTCCGCCGCCCTGGCCGCCTGGTGCGGAGAAGACGCCCTGGCCGTACGCCGCTATGCCCGCAGCCTGCAGGCACATACACCGTTCAAGCACCGCGACTGAACCCGGCATGTCGCGCCATGAATGCCCCCTACAATCGCGGCATGCGCCAACGGCCGTTCGTCCTGTCTTCTGACCCCCACGCCCCCTTCCCCCACGCGGGCACCGCCATGCGCGAGCCGGACGGGTTGCTGGCGATCGGTGGCGACCTTTCCCTGCCGCGCTTGCTCAACGCTTACCGGCACGGCATCTTCCCGTGGTTCTCGGACGGCCAGCCGCCGCTGTGGTGGTCGCCCGATCCCCGCATGGTGTTCCGCACGGACCGCGTGCGGCTGTCCTCGCGCTTCCGTCGCGAACTGAAGCGGAGCGCATGGCAGGTTCGCGCGGATACCTGCTTCGAGCAGGTCATCACGGCCTGCGCGCAATCGCCACGACCGGGACAGCACGGCACCTGGATCACGTCGGGCATGCGGCAGTCCTACATCGACCTGCACCGGCACGGGCACGCGCACTCGGTGGAAGTCTTCAATGGCGACCGCCTGGCCGGCGGCATCTACGGCGTGGCGATCGGCCGGATGTTCTTCGGCGAAAGCATGTTCAGCCATCGATCCGGCGCCTCGAAGATCGCGCTTGCCGCACTGGCGACGCGCCTGCGTGAGTGGGGCTGGCCGCTGATCGACGCGCAGGTGGAAAACGACCACCTTCATTCCCTGGGAGGGTGCCTCGTGCCTCGCGAGACCTTTCTGGAACAGGTCGCCGGCCTGGTCGACTTGCCCGCGCCGGAAGGTGCCTGGACCACGCGGTTCGGTGTGCTGCCCGCCGCCTCGCTGTCGCAACCCTCGGTGCCATAACGGAATTTTTGCACCGGGGGCCTGGCTGGCGTACAATGCCCGGCTTCATGGCACCCGCCATCTCCTCGCGGCACAGCACAGGCATACATGTCGAAAGACGATTCCATTGAATTCGAAGGCACCGTTGCCGAGACGCTGCCCAACACCATGTTCCGGGTCAAGCTGGAAAACGGCCACGAAATCATCGCCCACATCTCCGGCCGCATGCGCAAGAACTACATCCGCATCCTGACCGGCGACAAGGTGAAGGTCGAAATGACCCCGTACGACCTGACCAAGGGTCGAATCACCTACCGCATGAAGTAATGCGCGCAACCCTTTGATCTGAAAGCGGCCAATGGCCGCTTTCTGCGTTTATGCACCCGTGCAGAGGCGCGGGTGGGGATGCCATGACTCCTGGCACCGGGTCGCTCGTAACGACCACCAACGGCAGATTTGAAAGCGGGGACCGACGCGTAGCGTGGCCGTAGCCAATTCCGGCTGCCAACGCTTCGAGCGGTGCCATGAACCCACGTCTTCTTACCTCCCTGCTGTTCGTTGCCAGCTTGGCCCCCTTGGCGGCACAGGCGGGCGAGCCGGTCACCGCGTGCGTGAGCCTGGGCAACGACCAGGAGATCATCCGGGCCGGCGGCGGTGAGCAGTTCTACCTGCGTGACGGCCAGAGCCACTACCGGGTCGCATTCCGGAACAGTTGTGCCGCCATCACCATGACGCCCACCGTGGAAATCTCCACGAATGGCCAGGTGGGCCAACTATGCCCGCAGGACACCAAAGTGATGACGAAGCGTGGGAACTGCCGCGTCAGCGCCGTGGAGCAGATCACGGCCGATGAGTTCGCTGCCCGCAAGCGACGTGCGCGACAGTAATGACGCCGTAAGGAAAAGGCGGCCAGGAGGCCGCCTTCTCTGACATGGTCGCGTGAGCGTCCGGCCGACTACACCGTCGCCGGCAACAGCCTTTCCGGTTCCGCCTGCGCATCGACCACCAGTTCGCCATCGCGCACATCGATGCTGACCCGGCCACCCTCCACCAGCTTGCCGAACAGCAACTCGTCGGCCAGCGGACGCTTCACCTTGTCCTGGATCAGGCGGGCCATCGGGCGCGCGCCCATCAGCGGATCGAAGCCGTGCTGCGCCAACCAGTCGCGCGCCGCCGGGGTGGCAGACAGGCTGACGTGCTTCTCCTGCAGCAGCATTTCCAGTTCGATGACGAACTTGTCCACAACACGCAGGATGTGCTCGAAGCCCAGCCCCTGGAACTGCACGATGGCATCCAGCCGGTTGCGGAATTCAGGGGTGAAACTGCGACGGATCACTTCCATCGCGTCCGTCGAATGATCCTGCTGCATGAAGCCGATCGTCCGGCGCGAGGCCTGCGCCGCACCGGCGTTGGTCGTCATCACCAGGATGACGTTCTTGAAGTTCGCCTCGCGACCGTTGGTATCGGTCAGTACGCCGCGGTCCATGACCTGCAGCAGGATGTTGAAGATGTCGGGGTGCGCCTTCTCCACTTCGTCCAGCAGCAGCACGCAGTGGGGTGTCTTGACGATCTTCTCGGTCAGCAGGCCGCCCTGGTCGAAGCCGACGTAGCCCGGCGGCGCACCGATCAGGCGGCTAACCGAATGCGGCTCCATGTACTCGGACATGTCGAAGCGGACCAGTTCGATGCCCAGCTGCAGCGCGAGCTGCTTGGTCACCTCGGTCTTGCCCACGCCCGTCGGACCGGCGAAGAGGAAGTTGCCGATCGGCTTCTCCGGGTTGGCCAGGCCGCTGCGGGCGAGCTTGATGGACGACGCCAGCGTCTCGATGGCGGGATCCTGC
Source organism: uncultured Pseudoxanthomonas sp. (assembly GCF_946886695.1). The sequence goes on from NZ_CAMPJD010000046.1 coordinate 32,423, forward strand.
CCGAAGATCACCATCTTCAGGTTGCGCTCCAGGTGCTGCAGCACGTCCTTGTCGGACGAGGACACCTGCTTGGCCGGAATCCGCGCCATCTTGGCGACGATGGTCTCGATTTCCTCGACGTCGATCAGTTCCTTGCGCGTTTCCAGCGGCAGCAGGCGCTGGCGTGCGCCGGCCTCGTCGATGACGTCGATGGCCTTGTCCGGGAGCAGGCGATCGCCGATGTGCTTCACCGACAGATCGACGGCCGCCTGCAGTGCGTCATCGGCATAGGTGACGCCATGGTGCGCTTCGTACTTGGGCTTAAGGCCCTGCAGGATTTCATAGGTCTCGCCCACCGTCGGCTCGACGATGTCGATCTTCTGGAAGCGACGGGCCAGTGCCCTGTCCTTCTCGAAGATGCCGCGGTATTCCTGGAACGTGGTCGAGCCGATGCAGCGCAACTCGCCCGACGCCAGCGCCGGCTTGATCAGGTTCGAGGCATCCATCGTGCCGCCGCTGGCCGAGCCGGCGCCGATGATCGTGTGGATCTCGTCGACGAACAGGATGGCGCCGGGGATCTTCTTGATCGCCGCCAGCACGCCCTTCAGGCGCTTCTCGAAGTCGCCGCGGTATTTGGTGCCGGCGACCAGCGCACCGAGGTCCAGCGAGTAGATGACCGCGTCCAGCAGGACCTCGGGCACCTCGCCTTCGACGATGCGCTTGGCCAGGCCCTCGGCGAGCGCGGTCTTGCCCACGCCGGCTTCGCCGACGTAGAGCGGATTGTTTTTGCGGCGGCGGCACAGGACCTGGATGGTCCGCTCGATCTCGTCGCCACGGCCGACCAGCGGATCGATCCTGCCCTGGCGCGCCATGTCGTTGAGGTTGGTGGCGAATTCGGTCAGGGCGTCGCCCTTGCCTTCCCCCTCGCCCGTCTCGGCCTTGCCCTCGCCTTCCGGCTGGCCTGTCCCCTCGTTCTCCTCGCCCTGCTTGGCGATCCCGTGGGACAGATAGTTGACGATATCCAGCCGCGTCACGTCCTGCTGGTTGAGGAAGTAGACAGCATGCGAGTCCTTCTCGCCGAAGATCGCGACCAGCACGTTGGCGCCGGTGACCTCTTTCTTGCCCGACGACTGCACATGGTAGACCGCGCGCTGCAGCACGCGCTGGAACCCGAGCGTCGGCTGGGTGTCGCGGCCGTCGTCTTCGGCCAGCCGCGAAACGGAGGCTTCGATGGCCTGCTCCAGATCGGCGCGCAGGCGATTGGCGTCCGCGCCGGTGGCCTTGAGGACGGCCTGCGCCGACGGGTTTTCGAGCAGCGCGAGCAGCAGGTGCTCGACCGTCATGAATTCGTGCCGTGCTTCGCGGGCGCGCTTGTAGCACTGGCCGATGGTTTGCTCGAGGTCTTTACTGAACATGATTGCCTCCGGGGCCTATGCCGACAATATGCGGCTTGGCGGGCGGTTTTCCATCACCCTACCGGATTTCAGTGTTCAGGGATCGTTGCCTTGTACTCCGCAGCGGCGCCCCCACACCGTTTCCGTTCCGGCAAGCCCGTGCCGGACCCCTCAGGATTTCTCCATCGTGCACAGCAGGGGATGCTGGTTCATACGGGAAAACTCGTTGACCTGGGCCACCTTGGATTCGGCCACCTCTCGGGTGTATACGCCGCAGACTCCACGTCCACGGGTATGCACGTGCAGCATCACCTGGGTCGCCTTTTCCAGGTCCATGGCAAAGAACTGCTGCAGGACGGTCACCACGAAGTCCATCGGCGTGTAGTCGTCGTTGAGCAACAGTACCTGGTACAGGGGCGGCGGCGCGACCTCGGGCCGGCTGGTCTCTACCATCAGGCCATGGTCGCGTTCGTTTTCGTTCTTTCGGGACATGAGCGAATTATAGGCGTGGAAGCCGGCCCTCGCCGCCCGCATGGACGCCATGCGTGACCCCGGCCACAATGCGCCTTCCTAAAACTGTCGAGCCGACCATGAAACCTGCGCTGTCCCGATTGTCCTCCGCCGCCCTGCTGTGCGCCACCGCGATCGCGACGCCCGTGCTCGCGGCCGACGCCTCGGTGGACGCCCGGCTGACGGCGCGCGGGATCCAGTTCGAAGTGGACGCCGACGGCGACTACAAGGTCACCTACTCCTACAAGCAGGAGAATCGGACCCAGCTGGTCTTCGTCTCCGGCCGCACCGAACACGTCAATGGCATCAGTATCCGCGAGGTGTTCTCCCCGGCCGGCCGCGTCGCTGCCGATGGCATCGATGGCACCAAGGCGCTCGCACTGATGGCGGACAGCCGTGCCAAGAAGCTGGGCAGCTGGGAGCTGTCGGGCGACGTGCTGTACTTCGTCATCAAGCTGCCCGACAGCGTGGACGGCGCGGCGCTGGAAGCCGCGATGGACATCGCGGCGGAAACGGCGGACAACGAGGAAATCGAGCTCTCCGGCGAGAAGGACGAATTGTAAGTGAGCTACCGCGAGGGACGCTTCTGGCAGCCTGACGTGACCGTGGCCACGGTGGTGGTCCGCGACGGCAGGCTGTTGATGGTGGAAGAGCGTGCGCAGGGTCGCCTTGTGTTCAACCAGCCCGCTGGCCACCTGGAACCCGACGAAAGCCTGCTGGAGGCCGCCCGCCGCGAGACCCTTGAGGAAACCGGGTGGGAGGTCGAACTGACCGCCTTCGTGGGTGCCTACCAATGGAAAGCGGAGACAGGGCGGCACTACCTGCGCTTCGCCTTCGCGGCAGAGCCGGTGCGGCATCTGCCAGACCACCCGCTCGACGACGGCATCGTGCAGGCCGTGTGGCTGACCCCGGCCGAACTGCAGGCGCGATCCGACCGCCACCGTAGCCCGCTGGTGTGGCAGGTCGTGCAGGACTTCCTCTCGGGACGTCGCTCGCCCCTGTCCACGCTGCAGCAGATCGCATGACCCCGCCACGCGTCATCGTGGGCGTCTCGGGCGGCGTGGATTCCTCCGTCGCCGCTCTTGAACTGGTGCGTCAGGGCGAATCCGTCGCGGGCCTGTTCATGCAGAACTGGGCCGATGATGGCTCCGGCGATTGTCGTGCCGAAGACGACCGGCGCGATGCGGTCGCCGTCTGTGGCCGTCTCGGGATTCCGTTCCACTTCCGAGATTTTTCGAGCGAATACTGGCAGGGCGTGTTCGAGCACTTCCTGGCCGAGTACGCCGCGGGTCGCACGCCCAATCCCGATGTGCTGTGCAATCGTGAAGTGAAGTTCAAGCACTTCCTCGATGCCGCCCGCGATCTGGGCGCCGACAAGATCGCCACTGGCCACTATGCGCGCGTGGACCATGTGGACGGACGTTGGCGGCTGCTGCGCGGCGTGGACCGCGGCAAGGACCAGAGCTATTTCCTGCACCAGTTGGGCCAGGCCCAGCTTTCGGCCACGCTGTTTCCCATTGGCGAACTGCAGAAATCGGACCTGCGCCGCATTGCACGCGACGCCGGCCTGCAGACGCACGACAAGAAGGACTCCACGGGCATCTGCTTCATCGGCGAGCGCGATTTCCGCGAGTTCCTGGGACGCTATCTGCCGGCCCGCCGCGGCGAGATGCGCGATCCGCAGGGCCAGGTGATCGGGGAACATCCGGGCGTGTTCTACTTCACGCTGGGCCAGCGGGAAGGCCTGCAGATCGGCGGTGTGCGGGGTCGACCCCAGGCACCCTGGTATGTCGTGGGCAAGGACGTCGCCCACAATGTCCTTTATGTCGACCAGGACACCCAAAGCCCCTACCTGATGTCCACGCGCCTGTGGACAGAATCGGCGCACTGGGTCGCCGGCAACCCGCCTGCCGGCCGCTTCACCTGCACGGCGCAGACCCGGTACCGGCAGCCGGACGAACCTTGCGAAGTGCTGGTGCTCGACGACGGCACGGTCACGGTGGAATTCGCCTCGCCGCAGCGCGCCGTCACGCCCGGACAGTCGCTGGTGCTGTATGACGGCGACGAATGCTTGGGCGGCGCGGTCATCGCGCGCACCGACGCACCTCTTGAAATGAAACTCGCGGAGCAAGCAGCTTGAGCAACAGATATTCCGACCGCGTCCTCGCCCTCGCCGGGTTGGCACAGGCGCTCCACCAGGTGCGTCGCATTGCCGAAACCGGTCAGTCCGAGGGATCTGCCGTGCAGGCCGCACTGGACAGCGTGTTCCGCATCGATGCCGCGTCGCCCGCAGAGGTCTACGGCAGCGTGTCCGGGGTCACGCCCGGCCTGCGCATCCTGCGCAGCTATCTGGCGAAGGATGCCCACGACGAAGCCCTGCCCCGCCTGGCGATGGCGGTGCTGCAACTGGAGCGTCGCTTTGTGCGCGAGAACGACACGGTGCATGCGGTCACGCGCGGACTGGGCGAGATCGCGCCCCGCGCCGGACAGCAGGGCAGCACCCATCCGGACGTGCTGTCCGCGCTGGGCGGGCTGTACGCCGACACCATCAGCCACCTGCGCCCGCGCGTGATGGTCCAGGGCAATCCGCATTACCTGGGCCAACCCGGCGTGGTGGCCGAGATCCGCGCGATCCTGCTGGCCGCGGTGCGCTCGGCGGTACTGTGGCGGCAGTTGGGCGGGTCGATGTGGGATTTCGTACTCGGCCGTCGGCAGATGCTGGAGGCGGTGGAGGACTGGCTGGCCTGACCCTTTGGAACGTGCAGGAAAAAGGCCCGGCATTGCCGGGCCTTTTCGTTTCCTGCCGGACGATCAGGCGGCGACCGTCTTCGCCACGTCCTGGTACTCCTCGATCTGGTCGAAGTTCATGTAGCGGTAGATCTCGGCACCCTTCTCGTTGATCACGCCGATGTCGGCCATGTACTCGGCCTTGGTCGGGATCTTGCCCAAGCGCGAGCAGATCGCCGCCAGTTCCGCCGAACCCAGGAACACGTTGGAGTTGCGGCCCAGGCGGTTGGGGAAGTTGCGGGTCGAGGTGGAGAACACCGTCGCGCCCTCGCGCACCTGCGCCTGGTTGCCCATGCACAGCGAGCAGCCCGGCATTTCCATGCGCGCACCAGCGGTGCCGAACGTGCCGTAATGGCCTTCCTTGGTCAGCTCGGACGCGTCCATCTTGGTCGGCGGCGCGACCCACAGGCGGGTCGGGATGTCGCGCTTGCCTTCCAGCAGCTTGGCGGCCGCACGGAAGTGGCCGATGTTGGTCATGCACGAGCCGATGAAGACTTCATCGATCTGGGTGCCGGCGACATCGGACAGCGCCTTCACGTCGTCCGGGTCGTTCGGGCAGGCCAGCAGCGGCTCGTGTACCTCGGCCAGGTCGATCTCGATGACGGCGGCGTACTCGGCATCCGCATCCGGTTCGAGCAGCTGCGGATCGGCCAACCACTCCTCCATCTTCTTGATGCGACGGGCCAGCGAACGCGCATCGGCGTAGCCTTCGGCGATCATCCACTTCAGCAGCGTGATGTTGCTGGTCAGATACTCGATGATCGGTTCCTTGTTCAGGCGCACGGTGCAGCCGGCGGCCGAACGTTCGGCCGACGCGTCGGACAGTTCGAACGCCTGCTCCACCTTCAGGTCCGGCAGGCCCTCGATCTCGAGGATGCGGCCGGAGAAGATGTTCTTCTTGCCCTGCTTCGCCACCGTCAGCAGGCCCGACTTGATCGCGTAGTACGGGATAGCGTTGACCAGGTCGCGCAGGGTCACGCCGGGCTGCATCTCGCCCTTGAAGCGGACCAGCACCGATTCCGGCATGTCCAGCGGCATCACGCCGGTGGCCGCCGCAAAGGCGACCAGGCCCGAGCCCGCCGGGAACGATATGCCCACCGGGAAGCGCGTATGCGAATCGCCGCCGGTGCCGACGGTGTCGGGCATCAGCATGCGGTTGAGCCAGCTGTGGATCACGCCGTCGCCGGGACGCAGCGAGATGCCGCCGCGGGTCGAGATGAACTCCGGCAGCGTGTGGTGCGTCTTCACGTCGACCGGCTTCGGGTAGGCCGCGGTATGGCAGAAGGACTGCATCACCAGGTCGGCCGAGAAGCCCAGGCAGGCCAGGTCCTTCAGCTCGTCGCGGGTCATCGGACCGGTGGTGTCCTGCGAACCCACCGAGGTCATCTTCGGTTCGCAGTACGCGCCCGGGCGCACGCCCTGTCCCTCCGGCAGGCCGCAGGCGCGGCCGACCATCTTCTGCGCCAGCGAGAAGCCCTTGCCGCTGTCGGCCGGCTGCTGCGGCTGGCGGAACAGGTCCGTCGCCGGCAGCTTCAGGGCTTCGCGCGCCTTCGCCGTCAGGCCGCGACCGATGATCAGCGGGATGCGGCCACCCGCGCGCACTTCGTCGAACAGCACGTCGGACTTCACCTGGAACTCGGCGATCACCTGCCCGTCCTTCAGCGCCTTGCCCTCGTACGGACGCAGCTCGACCACATCGCCGTGGTTCATCTGCGACACGTCGAGTTCGATCGGCAGCGCGCCGGCATCCTCCATGGTGTTGTAGAAGATCGGGGCGATCTTGGAACCCAGGCAGACGCCGCCGAAGCGCTTGTTCGGAATGAACGGGATGTCCTCGCCAGTGAACCACAGCACGCTGTTGGTCGCCGATTTGCGCGAGGAACCGGTGCCGACCACATCGCCGACGTAGGCGACCAGGTGGCCCTTGTTCTTCAGCGACAGGATTTCCTGGATCGGACCGCGCTTGCCGTCTTCTTCCGGCACGAACGGCGCGTCGGGGCGCTTGTTCTTCAGCATCGCCAGCGCGTGCAGCGGGATGTCCGGGCGCGTGGTGGCGTCCGGTGCCGGCGACAGGTCGTCGGTGTTCGTCTCGCCGGGCACCTTGAAGACGGTGACGGTAAGGCTCTGCGGCACTTCCGGCTTGCTGGTGAACCATTCGGCGTCGGCCCAGCTCTTCAACACGGCCTGCGCGTGGGCGTTGCCCTGCTCCGCCTTCTCCTGCACGTCGTGGAAGCTGTCGAACATCAGCAGCGTGTGCTTCAGGCCTTCGGCGGCGGTCGCGCCAAGTTCGGCGTTGTCCAGCAGGTCGATCAACGGGTGGATGTTGTAGCCGCCCAGCATCGTGCCCAGCAGTTCGGTGGCGCGCTGCGCCGAGATCAGCGGGGTCTGCTCCGTGCCGAACGCGACGGCGGCCAGGTAGGACGCCTTGACCTTGGCGGCATCGTCGACGCCGGCGGGCACGCGGTGGGTGATCAGCTCGACCAGGAAGTCTTCTTCACCAGCCGGCGGGTTCTTCAGCAGTTCGATGACCTCGGCCGTCTGCTGTGCCGTCAGCGGCAGCGGCGGGATGCCCAGCGCGGCGCGCTCGGCTACGTGGTGGCGATAGGCTTCCAGCATGGATGACTCCGGTCGTTCGATGGTGCGGTGGAAAGGGAAATCGGGGTGCTGCTTATTCGCTCGCGGGCACGATCAGTTTCAGGCCCTTGAAATAGTCGCGGTGGAAAGCGGTATCGAAGGTGATCAGGCCGTCGCACTGCAACAGCGCGTGCGCACCCACCAGGAAGTCGGCGATCGGTCGGACCTCGCCGGAGCGCTGGCGGTGCCGGCGATGCATCTCGCCCGCCCGCACGGCGGACTTGGCTTCGACGGGATTGAAATGGACGCCCATTTCCTCGATGGCGGCCAAGGCATCCGCACCGTTGCGCAGGGAAGCGCACAACTGCGCCAACGCGGCATCGCAGACGACCACGCGCCCACTGCCCAAGCTCTGCCGAAGGCCGGCTTCCACGGCGTCCGCGCGCAGGCCATCGGTCAGCAGTTCGATCAGGACCGGGGCGTCGACGGCGATCATTCGCTGGGCGTGCCCTTGGCGGCTTCGCTGTCGAGGGAGAACTTGCCGCGCACGCGCGAGATCGCGTCGTCGACGCTCTTCCGCAACACGATGCGGCTACCTTCCAGCTCGACCTTCAGCACGCTGCCCTTGGTCAGGCCCAGCGCATCGCGCACGGCCTTGGGCAGGGTGATCTGTCCGCGTTCGGCAACGGTGGCTTCCATCGGCGGGCCCTCTTGAGTATGGAGAAATTATACATACTTCCTTAGGCATACCCCAGTACAGG
>NZ_CAMPJD010000047.1 GCF_946886695.1 uncultured Pseudoxanthomonas sp.
CTTCGGTCTTGTACAGGTCCTTGATCGGCGCGTAGCCGCCGCACATGTCGCCGTAAATGGTGGCGTAGCCCACCGCGTATTCGCTCTTGTTGCCGGTGGTCAGCAGCAGGCCGCCGAACTTGTTGCTCAGCGCCATCAGGATCACGCCTCGGCTGCGCGACTGCAGGTTCTCCTCGGTGGTATCGGCAGGCGTGTCGCCGAATACCGGGCCCAGTGCTTCGAGGAAGCCCTTGAACGGCGCTTCGATCGAGATCGCTTCCAGCTTCACGCCCATCGCCGCGCACTGCTCGGCGGCCAGGTCGTTGGACAAACCGGCGGTATAGCGCGACGGCAGCCGCACCGCGGTGACGTTCTCCGCGCCCAGCGCATCCACAGCCAGCGCCAGCACCAGCGCCGAATCGATGCCGCCGGACAGGCCCAGCCACACCTTCGAGAAGCCGTTCTTGCCGCAGTAGTCGCGGATGCCGCGCACGATGGCGCGCCAGGCCAACGCATCCCGGCTCTCGTCGCCATCGTCCATCCACACGACCGGCGTGAACCTGCGCGTGGTGACGTCGAAATCCACCACCAGCCACTGGTCGGTGAACGCGGCCGCTGCGGGATGCACGGTGCCGTCGCCATCGGCGACGACGGATGCACCGTCGAACACCACCGCATCCTGTCCGCCCACCACGTTGAGGTAAGCCAGCGCCATGCCGGTCTCGCGCGTGCGCTCGGCGATCAAGGCATCGCGCTGCGCATGCTTGTCGCGGTCGAACGGCGAGGCATTCGGCACCAGCGTCAACACCGCGCCTGCATTGCCCGTCTCGGCCAACGGCTCGGGGAACCAGAGGTCCTCGCAGATCACCAGCCCCACCTGCGTGCCTTTCACCTCGAAGACACAGCTGCCACCGTCGGGATCGACATCGAAGTAACGGCGCTCGTCGAACACCGCGTAATTGGGCAGTTCGCGCTTGCGGTAGGTCACCTCGACCGCGCCATCGCGCAGCACGCTGGCCGCGTTGTAGACCACGCTGCCCGCACTCTGCGGCCAACCGACCACGGCGACGATGCCGTGCGTGGTGGCGGCGATCTCCGTCAGCGCCGTCTCGCAGTCGGCGAGGAAGCGCGGCCGCAGCAGCAGGTCCTCCGGCGGATAGCCACTGATCGCGAGTTCGGGAAACAACACCACGTCGGCGCCGTATTCGTCGCGTGCCTCGGCGATCATGCGGGCGATGTTCTGCGCGTTCTGCGCCACCGCGCCGACCGGGAAGTCGAACTGGGCCATCGCGATGCGGAGGGTCAGGGTCATGTCAGCCTTCGATGTCTGCCCCTTCCCCCGCGTGCGGGGGAAGGCCGGGATAGGGGCGAGTGTCCGAAAGCCGGCGGAGTATCAGCACCCGGACACCTTCGAGGTTCGCCAAGATCTCATTATTCCAGAAGCGCAGGACGTGGAACCCCTTCCCGCGGAGAAACGCATCGCGCGCGCAGTCGGTCTCGGCGTCCATATGCTGTCCGCCATCCACCTCGACGACCAGTGCGCCTTCGAGGCACGCGAAATCGGCGATGTATGGACCTATCGGAACCTGCCGACGGAAGCGGAAGCCTTCAAGTTGTCGACGACAGAGGATGCTCCAGAGCTTCCGTTCCGCGAGCGTCATGTCGCGGCGGAGTTCGCGCGCGCGGTTGCGTTTCTGTCCTTGTCGCACACTGCACGTCCTGTGCTTGGGCTTCGCCGCCATTTTGCCCCCATCCCAGCCTTCCCCCGCAAGCGGGGGAAGGGGCGGATCGGGATCGGGATCGGGATCGGGGATCCTGGACCGGAACCGGGAAACTTTGCGGCCCCCAGGCAAGGCCCCCTCCTCCGCTTGCGGGGGAGGGTTGGGGTGGGGGCGACGAAGCCTATATCCCCACCCTTGCCCGGAAGAACCCTAGCGTCACGCCTTTTCACCCGCCGCCCGGAAAGCAGAAAGCCGCCCGAAGGCGGCTTCCTGCGTGACGCGCGACAGCGAGGCTTACTTCACCAGCTTCGCGATCGCCGCGCCCAGATCGCCCGGCGAACGGACGGTGACCACGCCCGCGGCTTCCATCGCCGCGAACTTGCCTTCCGCCGTGCCCTTGCCGCCCGACGCGATCGCACCGGCGTGGCCCATGCGCTTGCCGGCCGGGGCCGAGGCGCCGGCAATGAAGCCGACGACCGGCTTCTTCACGTACTTGGCGATGTACTCGGCACCGGCTTCCTCGGCGTCGCCGCCGATCTCGCCGACCATGATGATGCCTTCGGTCTGCGGGTCTTCGTTGAACAGCTTCAGGCAGTCGACGAAGTTCAGGCCGTTGATCGGGTCGCCGCCGATGCCGATGCAGGTCGACTGGCCCAGGCCCACTTCGGTGGTCTGCTTGACCGCTTCATACGTCAGCGTGCCCGAACGCGACACGATGCCGATCTTGCCCGGCTTGTGGATGTGGCCCGGCATGATGCCGATCTTGCATTCGCCCGGGGTGATCACGCCGGGGCAGTTCGGCCCGATCAGCACGGTGTCCGGGTGCGAGCCCTTCAGCACGTTGTCCACGCGCAGCATGTCCAGCACCGGGATGCCCTCGGTGATGCAGACGATGACCTTGATGCCGGCCGCGGCCGCTTCAAGGATGGCGTCGGCCGCGAACGGCGGCGGGACGTAGATGACGGACGCATCGGCGCCGGTGCTCTTGACGGCATCGGCGACGGTGTCGAACACCGGCAGGTCGATGTGGGTGGTGCCGCCCTTGCCCGGGGTGACGCCGCCGACGACCTGGGTGCCGTACTCGATCATCTGGGTGGCGTGGAAGGTGCCCTGCTGGCCGGTGAAGCCCTGCACGATCACCTTCGTGTTCTTGTTGATCAGAACGCTCATGGAATCTGTCTTCCTGTAGGGCGGGCCCTGGCCCGCCGTCTTGATGTCTGGATCGGTCGATGGCGGGCTGGGCCCGCCCTACGACACGCGGGGGATCAGGCGGCAGCTTTGACAGCAGCGACGACCTTCTTGGCACCGTCGTTGATGTTGTCGGCCGGGATGATGGCCATGCCGCTGTCACGCAGCAGCTGCTTGCCTTCTTCCACGTTGGTGCCTTCCAGGCGCACGACCACCGGCACCTTGACGCCCACTTCCTTCACCGCGGCGATGATGCCCTCGGCGATCATGTCGCAGCGGACGATGCCGCCGAAGATGTTGACGAAGATCGCCTTCACCTTGTCGCTCGACAGGATCAGCTTGAACGCCTCGGTCACGCGCTCCTTGGTGGCGCCGCCGCCGACGTCGAGGAAGTTCGCCGGCTCGCCGCCGTTGAGCTTGATGACGTCCATGGTGGCCATGGCCAGGCCCGCACCGTTGACCATGCAGCCGATGTTGCCGTCCATGGTCACGTAGTTGATGTCCATCTCCGAGGCCAGCACTTCGGTCTCGTCTTCCTGGCTCTTGTCGCGCATCGCGACCAGGTCCTTGTGGCGGAAGGCGGCGTTGTCGTCGCTGTTGAACTTGCCATCCAGCGCGTACAGGTTGCCGTCGTCCAGGATCGCCAGCGGGTTGATCTCGACCAGCGCCAGGTCCTTCTCGTTGAAGATGCGGTACAGGTTGACCATGATGTTGGCGAACTGGCCCGCCTGCTTGGCGGTCAGGCCCATCTTGAAGCCGAACTCGCGGCCCTGGTACGGCTGCACGCCTTCGACGAAGTCGACGTTGAGGCTGTGGATCTTGTCCGGCGTCTCGGCCGCGACCTGCTCGATCTCCACGCCGCCCTCGGACGAGGCGATGTAGGTGATGGTGCGGGTGCCACGGTCGACCAGCACCGACAGGTACAGCTCCTTGACGATCTCGCCGGCGGTGGTCACCAGCACCAGGTTGACCGGCAGTTCGACGCCGGCGGTCTGGTAGGTAGCCATTTTGGTGCCCAGCATCTTGCCGGCGGCCGCCTTCACGTCATCGACGGTCTTGCAGAACTTGACGCCGCCGGCCTTGCCGCGACCGCCCGCGTGGATCTGGGCCTTGACCATCCAGGGGCCGTTGCCGAGGGACGTGGCGGCCGCAACCGCTTCGTCCGCCGTGGCGGCGACTTTGCCGGCCGGGACCGGGATGCCGTACTCGGCCAGCAGCTGCTTGGCCTGATATTCGTGGAAATTCATGCGTCACCGTGGGTAGGGAACAGAAGACATCGCCCAGGGCCGGGGCCACAGGGGCGGCGGCGCGGGCGAGCCCCCTATTGTCGCCGACCGGGCCGGATGGCGCAAAACCCGGCACCTAAGCCTTTGGTGGAACAGGCGGAAACAGGGTTCCAACGCGCAGCCGGGGGCCAGCCTGCCTATACTGGCCGCCTCGTCACGGGGAAGTACGAGTCTTGCGTCAGGCCCAGTCGCTCCTGTCCCGCATCGAATCAGTACCGCGCCGCGAGCTGTATTTCTTCGCGCTCTACCGCGTGCTGGAAGCCGGCATCCTGGCCGCACTGATGTTCAGCCCGTTGGGCGACCTGCTCGGCGAGCCCCGCCATGGAGACCTCGGCATGCTGGTGGCCATCGGCTACCTGGTGCTGGCGCTGGTGCTGTTCTTCGTCGGGCGCAGCGTGCAGTGGCTGGTGTGGATCGTGTTCATCAGCGTCTGCCTGGACGTGCTGGTCGCCGCGCTGATCACCCACGCCCTGCCCGGCGCCACCGCCGGCGTGGCGATGATGCTGCTGTTCAACGTGTCCGCAGCGGCCCTGCTGCTGCCGTCCACCCGGATGGCCCTGGTGGTGGCGTTGATCGCCATTGCCGCGCTGTTCGGCGAGTATTTCTTCACCTTCTTCCACGACCAGAACAGCAGCCGCTCGCTGGCCGAAGTCATCATGTTCGCGGTCAGTTACCTGGCCCTGGCCTATCTCGCCCACCAGGCCGGGCAGAAGGCGCGCATCAGCCAGGCGCTGGCGGAGAAGCGCGGCGAGGAAGTCGCCAACCTGTTCGAAGTCAACGAACTGATCATCCGCCGCATGCGCACCGGCGTGCTGGTGGTGGACGCCGACAACCACATCAAACTCTCCAACGAGGCCGCCAGCCTGCTGCTGGGCGACGGTGGCGATGGCAAGGGCGTCGACGGCAAGGGGGTGTCGCTGCAACACGCGGCGCCCGAACTTGCCCGCCGCCTGCAGCGCTGGCGCAATGGCTGGCAGACCGACGAGACCCCGATGCAGTTCTCGCCGGACCAGCCGGAAGTGCAACCCCGCTTCGCCCGCCTGCTGGCCGACAGCGACACCTCGCTGATCTTCCTCGACGACGCCACGGTGGTTTCGCGCCGGGCCGAATCCCTGACCCTGGCCGCGTTGGGCCGCTTTTCGGCCAGCCTGGCGCACGAGATCCGCAACCCGCTGGCCGCGATCAACTACGCCGTGCAGCTGCTGGAGGAATCCCAGCAGGTCAGCGATGGCGACCGCCGCTTGCTGCAGATCATCCATCAGCAGTGCCAGCGCACCAACGGCATCGTCGAGAGCGTGCTGGGCCTCGCCCGCCGCGAGCGCGCCACGCCCGAACACATCGACCTCAACACGTTCGCCCGGCGTTTCGTGGACGAATACCAGCAGACGCTTTCCATCGAGACCGACACGCTGGAAACCATCATCGGCGCCAAGCCGGTGCCTGCGCTGGTCGATTCGCGCCACCTGCAGCAGGTGGTCACGGTGCTGGTGCAGAACGCGCTGAACTACGGGCGCCTGCCGGGCGAATCGGCGCGTGTCCGCCTGCGCGTGTTCAATGCCGAGGGGCGCCCGACCATCGACGTGATGGATCGCGGCCCCGGCATCCCCGAGGCCGTGGCCGCGCAACTGTTCCGGCCGTTCTTCACCACCTCCGAACACGGCACCGGCCTGGGCCTGTACATCGCCCGCGAGCTGTGCCGGGCCAACCAGGCCACGCTCGAATACGTCCCGGTGCCGGGCGGTGGCGCCTGTTTCCGCATCATCCTGCCCGGCCCGCACGCCCTGCTGCCGGCGTAGGATCGACCGGCCACGCCGCCAGGAACCCTGCAGCAGCACCCCTCATGCCCCAGCGGACTACATGGCCACGATGCATTCAGGGGCTCACGCAAGGACGCATCACACCCGGGCGTGCTGCTCCGGGAAGGCCCGCGCGCATGCCACGCCACGATCACGGGCCGTTGCCTACCATGATTCACATTCAGCCGGTACACTGCCTGCACAGGGGCAATAGGGGGGATGCATGAATCAAAGCCGTAGCGCCCTGATCGTCGACGACGAGCGCGACATCCGCGAACTGCTGACGCTGACGCTGGGCCGCATGGGCCTGCGCATCGATACCGCCGCCAATGTAGGTGAAGCCCGCGAGCTGCTGGCCCGCAACACCTACGACCTCTGTTTCACCGACATGCGCCTGCCCGACGGCAACGGCATCGACCTGGTCGGCGAGATCTCCCGCAACTATCCCAATACGCCGGTCGCCATGATCACGGCGTTCGGCAACATCGAGCTGGCGGTGGAAGCCCTGAAGGCCGGCGCCTTCGATTTCGTCAGCAAGCCCGTGGACCTCGCCGTCCTGCGCGGGCTGGTCAAGCACGCGCTGGAACTGAACAACACCGATCGCGCACCCCCGCCGCCGCCGCCGCCCGAACAGGCCAGCCGACTGTTGGGTACGTCGGCGGCGATGGATGCCTTGCGCGAGACCATCGGCAAGGTGGCGCGCAGCCAGGCGCCGGTCTACATCATGGGCGAGTCCGGCACCGGCAAGGAGCTGGTGGCGCGCACCATCCATGAGCAGGGCGCGCGCGCTGCCGGTCCGTTCATTCCAGTCAACTGCGGTGCGATTCCCGCCGAGCTGATGGAAAGCGAGTTCTTCGGCCACAAGAAGGGCAGCTTCACCGGCGCGCACGCCGACAAGCAGGGCCTGTTCCAGGCCGCCAGTGGCGGCACGCTCTTCCTGGACGAAGTGGCCGAGCTGCCGCTGCCCATGCAGGTCAAGCTGTTGCGGGCCATCCAGGAGAAAGCGGTGCGCCCGGTGGGCGCCTCCGGCGAGGCGCAGGTGGACGTGCGCATCCTGTCGGCCACCCACAAGGATCTTGGCGAACTGGCCGCCGATGGCCGCTTCCGTCACGACCTGTACTACCGCATCAACGTGATCGAACTGCGGGTGCCGCCGCTGCGCGAGCGCACGGGCGACCTGGCCCAGCTGACCAGCGCCGTGCTGGAACGCCTGGCCGCCCAGCACGGCCGCATGGCGCCGTCGGTGTCGCCGGAGGCGATGGAAGCGCTGGGGCGTTATCCGTTCCCGGGCAACGTGCGCGAACTGGAGAACATCCTGGAGCGCGCGCTGGCCATGTCCGAAGGCCACAGCATCGAGATCGACGACCTCTACCTGCCGCAAGCGCCGGCAGGCAGGAAGTTCGGTGGGGATTTCAGCCCGGGGGAAGTGATCCGCGATGTCCCGGGCGCGGTGGACGTGGACCCCGCGGCCGGCGCCCTGCCCGAGTACATCGAGCAACTGGAACGCGCTGCGATCCAGAAGGCGCTGGAAGAGAACCGCTGGAACAAGACCAAGGCCGCCGCCCAGTTGGGCATCACCTTCCGGGCGTTGCGCTACAAGCTGAAGAAGCTGGGGATGGAATAGGCCGGCGCCCCCGCGCGCGATTCCCAATGGGTCAGCAGGATCGGCCTCGGGCTCGACGCTCCTGGATGGGCCGCTCGCGAAAGCATCGCGCCGAAGGGCGCTCGTGCACGATGTATTTCATGCATCGGGGTGCTTTGGGATGCCGCGCCTGCATCCGCGATGCGCGGGACGCGGCCTGCGGAGAAACCTTATATATATGCCTCCGCACAAACGTGCGCCGCATCCCACAGTGACCCGGGTGACCTTTCATGTCACTTTATGACGCAGACAGTCACATTGCCATGCAAGCGCCATTGGATTGACGCGCACCACCCTGACAGACCGATGTCGCAATCTGTGAACTGCTCCGGCATTGGCCACGATTCCCGATACACAACCGCCGGGAATGATGCGATAGTCCCGCCCGACTTCGGCGTCAGGGTTTCCTTCCGGGGAAGTGTTGGGGGAATCGCTGGGGGTATCAGAAGTTGGCACGCAACCTGCTCTACATTCCGTGCACGCGTCGTAACGTTGTACGCGGCGCCCACGGTCCATGTAGGGACACGGGGCTTGTGTCCCTAACCATCAAGCCAATCCTGAAAGGGGAAACACCATGAAGAAGAACGCCCAGGGCTTCACCCTGATCGAACTGATGATCGTCGTCGCGATCATCGCCATCCTGGCTGCCATCGCGCTGCCGGCCTACAACAACTACCGCATCCGTTCGGCCGAAGGCGCCTGCCAGGCTGAAGCCAAGGCTTACATGAACTCGGCCGTGGCTGCTGCCCAGACCCCGGGCATGACGGTCGAGATTCCGGAAGCTGAAGCTTGCGTTGCGCCGGTCGTCGCCCTGACGGCCGCCGATGTGACCGCTGGCACCGCGATCACTTTTGAACCCGCTGAGCCAGGCGTGCTGACGACGATCTGCGACGCTGATACCGCGACCTGCCGTATGGAAACACCGTAACCGGTTCGTTCATACTGCACTTTGTATAGGCAAACCCCGCTTCGGCGGGGTTTGTTTTTTATATCCGATGGGTCCGCAAGAAGTTCAGCCGGTCGCCTCCCTGAGGCAGACAGACTCCGGCGGCACATGCCACAAGGCGACGCCCATCACAGATCCACGCATGTGCAGCCATGCCGTCATCAGAAGCTGTCGCGTTGGCGCGGTCCTTGCTTCTGATCGGAGACGGGGATTTTCACTTTAGGGGTAGCTCGCATGTCACGCACCACACGCGGCTTTACGCTGATCGAGCTGATGATCGTGGTTGCCATCATCTCCATCCTGTCCGCCATCGCACTGCCGGCATACAACAACTATCGGATCCGCGCGGCGGAAGGCGCTTGCCAGGCCGAGATGAAAAGCTACGCCAACTTTTCCTTGGCCACTCTGCACAACAACGACACACCGGATGCCGCCCCGCTCGAGGCATGCAGTGCAGCCGACGATGCGACCGCCGTCGGCGCGGACATCACGGGAACGCCACAGGAGCCCGGCACGCGACGCACGCTCTGCGATATGGAAACCGGCAACTGCGTACTGGAGTAAGTCATCCGGCGGATGCCGCTTCCGCGTGAAGGCAAGCGCACAGTGGCGATGAAGACATTTCGCATCATTGGGGGCGCGGTGCTTCCCATGACTAAAATGCAGCGCCTGAGCTAAAGTCTCACGCAGATTCCGGAGCTTCCCGCCATGAACGCAGTCCCCGCAGCCAATCTCGTAGGCATCACCGGCCTCGCCCGCCGCTTGGTCCAGGACGGCGCCATGGACGAGGCCAGCGCTCGTGCCGCCATGGCCCATGCTACGGAAGCCAAGGTGCCTTTGCCGCAGTGGATCGCGGAAAAGCGGCTGGTCACAGCACCGCAACTGGCGGCCGCGAACGCGATGGAATTCGGCATGTCGCTGCTGGATGCAACGGCATTCGACCCGACCCACAGCGCACTCAAGCTGGTCAGCGAGGAACTGGTGCAGAAGCACCAGGTGCTCCCCCTCTTCAAGCGCGGCAACAAGCTCTTCGTCGGTGTCGCCGATCCCACCCGCAGCCATGGCGCACTGGACGAGATCAAGTTCCACACCAACTTGATCGTCGAGCCGGTGCTGGTGGACGAGGACCAGCTGCGTCGTACCCTCGAACAATGGCAGAACGCCGCCAACAACCTGTCCAGCAACTTCGGCGATGACGACGACGGGCTGGAAAGCTTGGAGGTGGATGCTTCCGATGAGGACGGCGGTACCGACAATGCGGTCGACTCGAAGGGCGATGACACGCCGGTCGTCAAGTTCGTCAACAAGGTCCTGGTGGATGCCATCAAGCGCGGCGCCTCGGACATCCACTTCGAGCCGTACGAAAACGACTACCGCGTGCGGCTGCGCGTGGACGGCATCCTGAAGCAGGTCGCCAAGGCGCCGACCAAGCTGAAGGACCGCATTGCCGCGCGCATCAAGGTGATGGCGCAACTGGACATCGCCGAGAAACGCGTGCCACAGGACGGGCGCATCAAGCTGAACCTGTCCAAGAGCAAGCAGATGGACTTCCGCGTCAGCACGCTGCCCACGCTGTTCGGCGAAAAGGTCGTGCTGCGTATCCTGGACGGCAGCGCCGCCAAGCTGGGCATCGACAAACTGGGCTACGAGCCCGACCAGCAGAAGCTGTTCGAGGACGCCATCCAGAAGCCCTACGGCATGGTGCTGGTCACCGGCCCTACCGGCTCGGGCAAGACCGTATCGCTGTATACCGCACTGGGCATCCTCAACGACGAGACGCGTAACATCTCCACCGCCGAAGACCCGGTGGAAATCCGCCTGCCCGGCGTCAACCAGGTACAGCAGAACAACCGCCGCGGCATGACCTTCGCCGCCGCCCTGCGCAGCTTCCTGCGACAGGATCCGGACATCATCATGGTCGGCGAAATCCGCGACCTGGAAACGGCCGAGATCGCGATCAAGGCCGCGCAGACCGGCCACATGGTGCTGTCCACGCTGCACACGAACGACGCGCCGCAGACCGTCGCCCGCCTGATGAACATGGGCATCGCGCCGTACAACATCACCAGCTCGGTGACCCTGATCATCGCGCAGCGCTTGGCGCGCCGGCTGTGCTCGAAGTGCAAGCGCCCGGTGCAATTGCCCCCGCAGGCGCTGCTGGCGGAAGGCTTCAGCGAAGCCGAGATCGCCGCGGGCTTCACCGTTTACGAGGCCGTCGGTTGCGACGAGTGCACGGGTGGTTACAAGGGCCGTACCGGCATCTACCAGGTGATGCCGATGAACGACGCGATCCAGGAGATCGTGCTGGAAGGCGGCAATGCCATGCAGATCGCGGAAAAGGCCCAGAAGGCCGGCATCCGCGACCTGCGCCAGTCGGCGCTGATGAAAGTGCGCAACGGCATCACCAGTCTGGCCGAGATCAACCGCGTCACCAAGGATTGAGGCGGAGGACAGGCTCCCGCGCGCAATTCCACACTTTGATGCTCCGCTACCTCGCGGTTGTAGGAGCGCTTTCAGGCGCGATGCTCCTGATTCGGATCGGGCGCGAAGCCGTCCCGCAAAAGTGCACCCTTACAAATGAGCAGGGTTGGGCAGGCGGCTATACCTGCGACGCGCCGGCCAAGAGCATCGCGCCTGAAGGCGCTCCTACAACCGCGCGGTGGCGGCCCGCTCGGGGCCGCCCGGCCCCGGCCATATCACCGAAACCCGGCCGCCGTCACAGGCGCAGCGCTTCCCTTGGGCGGATAACCGGCTAACATGGGGCGATGAAGTCCGGATGGGGAAAGCCGGACAGGGGAAATCCGATGGCCGTGACCCGCTCCGCCGCCAAGAAAGCCGCCTCCGCGCCCGTCCGCGAGAACCCGCTGAACCTGTTCATCTGGGAGGGCACCGACAAGCGCGGCGTCAAGATGAAGGGCGAGCAGCAGTCCAAGAACGCCAACTTCCTGCGCGCCGAGCTGCGCAAGCAGGGCATCACGCCCAACGTGGTCAAGGTGAAGGGGAAGCCGCTGTTCGGCTCCGCCGGCAAGCCGGTATCGCCGAAGGACATCGCCTTCTTCAGCCGCCAGATGGCGACGATGATGAAATCCGGCGTACCGATCGTATCGTCGCTGGAGATCATCGAAAGCGGACAGAAGAACATCCGCATGAAGAAGATGGTCGAGCAGATCCGTTTCGACATCGAAGGCGGCTCTTCGCTGCACGAAGCGATCAGCAAGCACCCCGTGCAGTTTGACGAGCTGTACCGCAATTTGGTGCGAGCGGGCGAAGGTGCGGGCGTACTGGAAACGGTGTTAGAGACGATTGCCAACTACAAGGAAAATCTCGAAGCCCTCAAAGGCAAGATCAAGAAGGCACTGTTCTATCCGGCGGCAGTAGTCGCCGTGGCCATCCTGGTCACGTCGGTGATCCTGATGTTCGTGATTCCAGAGTTCGAGAAGACCTTCGCCAGCTTCGGCACCGAGCTGCCGGCCTTCACCCAGATGATCATGGGCGCCTCGCGCATCATGGTCAGCTGGTGGTGGGCCATCCTGATTGTGGTGGCGGGCAGCATCTTTACTGCCCTGTTTTTCTTCAAACGGTCGCCCGCGTTCCAGCATGCAGTCGACCGTGCCATCCTGAAAGTGCCGGTAATCGGCCAGATCATGCACAACTCATCCATCGCCCGCTTCGCCCGTACCACGGCGGTGACCTTCAAGGCCGGCGTGCCGCTGGTCGAGGCGTTGGATACAGTGGCCGGCGCCACCGGCAATACGGTGTACGAGAGAGCAGTCTTCCGCATGCGCGACGACGTATCGGTCGGCTATCCCCTCAACATGGCGATGAAGCAGACCCAGCTGTTCCCGCACATGGTGGTGCAGATGACCGCCATCGGTGAGGAAGCCGGCGCACTGGACACCATGCTGTTCAAGGTGGCCGAGTACTTCGAGCAGGAGGTCAACAACGCGGTGGATGCGTTGGCCAGCCTGATCGAACCCTTCATCATGGTCATCATCGGCGTGCTGGTCGGTGGCCTGGTCATTGGCATGTACCTGCCGATCTTCAAGATTGCGGCGACGGTGGTCGGCTGATCCATGGCGTTTCTGGATCAGCACCCCGAACTGGGGTACCCGGTGGTGGCAGGCCTCGGCCTGCTGGTGGGCAGCTTCCTCAATGTGGTCATCCTGCGGCTGCCGAGGCGGCTGGAGTGGGAGTGGAAGCGTGACGCCCGCGAGGTGCTGGAGGAGCCGGAGATCTACGATCCGCCGCCTCCCGGCATCGTGGTGGAACGCTCGCACTGCCCGCACTGCAAGACGGCGCTGTCCTGGTACGAGAACATCCCGCTGTTCAGCTGGCTGGCCCTGCGCGGCAAGTGCCGCCACTGCAAGGCCCCGATCTCGCCGCAGTACCCGCTCGTCGAGCTGCTGACCGCGCTGCTGGCGGTGGCCTCGGTATGGCGGTTCGGCTTCGGCTGGCAGGGATTCGGCGCGGCGTTGCTGAGTTGCTACCTGGTGGCGTTGAGCGGCATCGATCTGCGCACACGGCTGCTGCCCGACCAGCTGACGCTGCCGTTGATGTGGCTGGGCCTGATCGGCAGCCTCGATAACCTGTACATGCCCGCCAAGCCGGCACTGCTGGGCGCCATCGCCGGCTACGTGTCGCTGTGGCTGGTGTGGTGGCTGTTCAAGCAGATCACCGGCAAGGAAGGCATGGGCCGGGGCGATTTCAAGCTCCTCGCGGCCCTCGGCGCCTGGGTGGGATTGAATGGCGTGCTGCCCATCATCCTGATCTCCTCGCTCGTGGGTGCCGTGGTCGGTTCGGCCTGGCTGGCGATGCGGGGCCGCGACCGCGCCACGCCGATCCCGTTCGGCCCCTATCTGGCCATCGCGGGCTGGATCGTGTTTTTCTGGGGCCAGCAGATCGTGGACGCCTACCTGCGTTTCGCCGGCCTGAAGTAGGCGCCCCCGTGGGCGATGCCCTTCTCCCGCACGGCGCGGGAGCATAGGCGTCTCGACCTCGACCGACGGCGCTCGTACATAATCCGCCCATGAGCGATTACTTCATCGGACTTACCGGCGGCATCGCCTCCGGGAAAAGTGCGCTTGAGAGAGCATTTGCCGCACGCGGCATCGCGGTGGCCGATGCCGACCTGCTGGCGCGCGAGGTGGTCCGGCCAGGCGAACCCGCGCTGGCCGCCGTGGCGGAGCGCTTCGGGCGCGATGTGCTGATGGCGGACGGCCAACTGGACCGGGCGGCGTTGCGTGTCCGCGTATTCGGGAACGAGGAAGAGCGGCGCGCACTGGAAGCGATCCTGCATCCTCCCATCCGCGCGCGATTGCTCGCCCTCTGCCGGCGCGCCGCCAGCCCCTACGCCATCGCGACGATCCCCCTGCTCACCGAAGGCGGTGGCCGCCGGACCTATCCCTGGCTGCACCGCATCGTGGTGGTGGATACCCCGGTCGCCGTGCAGAAGGCACGGTTGATGCAACGTGACGGCGTCGACGCTGCGCTGGCGGAGAAGATGCTGGCCGCCCAGGCCTCGCGCGTGGACCGGCTGGCGCTGGCCGACGACATTGTCGTCAACGATGGCGACATCAGCCACCTGCAACACGCCGCCGACGAGTTGCATCGGCGCTATCTGGCGCTTGCCGCCACCGTCTCTTCGTAGAGCGGAGCTTGCTCCGCTGCCCCTGCCGGAGCTGCCGGAGACGGATCGCGCAGCCGAGCAAGCTCGGCTCTACCCCATCGACGGCGTTTCCCGGTCCGTGGCCGGCCACAGTCCGCGGATCGCGGCGATGCCCTGCGCCCCATGCCGGCGCGCGTCGGCGATGTCGTCGTTCGCCATGCCGCCGATGGCGTAGATCGGCAAGGACACGCCCTCGCGCAGGTGGGCGAAGCCCGGCCATCCCAGCGACTCGCCGCCGGGGTGGCTCAGGGTCGGGTAGACGCTGCCCACCACCGCGAAATCGCACCCCAGCGCCTCCGCTTGCCGCAGGTCCGATGCGGCATGGCAGGACGCCGCGACGGGTAATCCCTCCGGCAGTGGCCGCTCCGACAGTGCCGCCAGTTGCGTGGCACGCAGATGGACGCCGACCTGCAGTTCGCGCGCCAGGTCCACGTCGCCGTTCAGCAGCACCTCGGCGCCGGCCGTGCGGCAGCGCGCGACAGCTTCCTTCGCCAGCGATCGCCAGGTGTCGTCCGACAGGCTGCGCGCACGCACCTGCACGCGACGGATACCCTGCGACAACGCGTGATCCAGCGAGGCCAGCCAGCGAGGCGGATCCTCGGGTTCCGGCGTGACCAGGTAACGGTCCGACTGCATGAGCGCCGCCACCACCGGGCGATCCGCTGGCGGCATGTCGTAGCGCATCAGTTTGTCCGGCGCGACCCAGGCCAGCGCTTGGCCTTCGTGCCCGCGCGGCGCGCCTTCCCATCCGGTCAGCTGCCGCACTTCCAGGCACAGGCGCTTGTCGGGGTATTGCTGGGGCACGCTGATGAGGTGGTCGCCGACCCGGGCCTCGATGCCCAGTTCCTCGCGCAGTTCGCGTACCAGGGCATCCTCGGGGCTTTCCCCGGGTTCCTGCTTGCCTCCGGGAAACTCCCAGCGCCCCGCCAGGTCGCGCCCTTCCGTCCGGCGGGTCAGCAGGATGCGGCCGCGTGCGTCGGTGATGACGGCGGCCATGACGTGGATGGAGCGCAACGGAGTGAGCATGGAAGAAGCTTGCCGGGAACGGTCAGGTAGACGCAAATAGTCTCGCCCGGACACGATGCCGCGCGCAAAGAAAAAGCCGCGCGGTGCGCGGCTTTTCCGTCAGGCGAGGTGCGGCGGCGTCTCAGCCGAGCTGGCCGTGGCAGTGCTTGTACTTCTTGCCGCTGCCGCAGGGGCACGGATCGTTGCGACCGACCTTGGGGGCGTCTCGGTGCGCCGGCATCGGGCCCGACTGCACGTAACCGCCCTGCGCCGCAGCCAGCTGCCGGGCCTGTTCGGCTTCCTCGTCGGCGCTGTAGCCGCCGGCATCCTGATGCTGGAACTGCATCTGCCGGGCCTGTGCCTCGGCCATGGCGCGCTCCTGCGCTTCCAGCGCGGCGACTTCCTCCTCGCTGCGGATGCGGACGCGCGACAGCAGGGTCACCACTTCGCTCTTCACCCGTTCCAGCATGCCGGAGAACAACTCGAACGCTTCCTTCTTGTACTCCTGCTTCGGCTGCTTCTGCGCGTAGCCACGCAGGTGGATGCCCTGGCGCAGGTAGTCCATGCGCGCCAGGTGTTCCTTCCAGTTCTTGTCCAGCACGGTCAGCATGATGTGCTTTTCCAGCGCACGCATGGTCTCATCGCCTATCACCGCTTCCTTGTCGGCGAAATGCTTGTCCATCGCTTCCTGTACGCGACGCTCGATGGTCTCGGCATCGAGCTCCTCGGCGTCCTCGCGCCAGCGGCTCACGGGCAGCTCCACGCCCATTTCCTCGCCGAGTTCGCGTTCCAGGCCCTGCAGGTCCCACTGTTCGTCCACCGAGTTCAGCGGCACGAAGCGCGCCACCGTTTCGGCGACCACGTCGCCGCGGATGCCGTCGATGTTGTCCTTCACCGAATCGGCGTCGAGCAGTTCGTCGCGCTGCGCGTAGATCACTTTGCGCTGGTCGTTGTTGACGTCGTCGAAGTCGAGCAGGTTCTTGCGGATGTCGAAGTTGTGCGCTTCCACCTTGCGCTGCGCCTTCTCGATCTGCCGGCTGACCAGCTTGTCCTCGATGACGTCGTCTTCCTTCATGCCGATCAGCTTCATCGCCTTCTGGACCCAGTCCGAGGCGAAGATGCGCATCAGGTTGTCTTCCAGCGACAGGTAGAAGCGGGACGAACCCGGGTCGCCCTGACGGCCGGAACGGCCACGCAGCTGGTTGTCGATGCGGCGCGATTCGTGGCGTTCGGTGCCGACGATGTGCAGGCCACCGGCGGCCTTCACTTCGTCATGGCGCTTCTGCCATTCGGCCTTCACCGCGGCGCGGTCGGCGTCGCTGGCGTCTTCCGGCAGCGTCTCGTACTCGGCTTCCAGTGAACCGCCCAGCACGATGTCGGTACCGCGGCCAGCCATGTTGGTGGCGATGGTGATCGCGCCCGGACGACCGGCCTGCGCCACGATGTGCGCTTCGCGCTCGTGCTGCTTGGCATTGAGCACTTCGTGCGGCACGCCGGCCTTGGTAAGGAACTCGGACAGCATTTCCGACGTCTCGATGGACGTGGTGCCCACCAGCACCGGCTGGCCGCGCTGGTAGCAGTCCTGGATGTCGGCCAGCACCGCCTTGAACTTGCCCTGGCGGTTGAGGAACACCTGGTCGGGCGAATCCTTGCGCACGGTCGGGCGGTTGGTCGGGATGACGATGACTTCCAGGCCGTAGATGCTCTGGAACTCGAAGGCTTCGGTATCGGCCGTGCCGGTCATGCCGGACAGCTTCTTGTACATGCGGAACAGGTTCTGGAACGTCACGCTGGCCAGCGTCTGGTTCTCGCGCTGGACCGGCACGCCTTCCTTCGCTTCGACCGCCTGGTGCAGGCCGTCGGACCAGCGGCGACCGGTCAGCGTGCGGCCGGTGAACTCGTCGACGATGACCACTTCGCCATCGCGCACGATGTAGTCCACGTCGCGCTGGTAGATGGCGTGCGCGCGCAGCGCGGCGTTGAGGTGGTGCACGACCGAGAGGTTGTTGGCGCCGTACAGCGGTTCTTCCTCGCTGATGATGCCGGCCTGCAGCAGCAGTTCCTCGGCGTGCTCCATGCCCGCTTCGGACAGGTGCACCTGCTTGCCCTTCTCGTCGACCCAATAATCGCCTTCGGCTTCCTCGTTCTCCTGCTTGATCAGCTGGGGGACGATGCGGTTGACGCGGATGTACAGCTCGGGCGATTCATCGGCCGGGCCGGAAATGATCAGCGGGGTACGCGCCTCGTCGATCAGGATGGAGTCGACTTCGTCGACGATGGCGTAGTGCAGGCCGCGCTGGAAGCGGTCGGCGCGCGACATCGCCATGTTGTCGCGCAGGTAGTCGAAGCCGAATTCGTTGTTGGTGCCGTAGGTGATGTCGGCGGCGTAGGCGGCGCTCTTGTCGCCGTGCGGCATGCCGGGGTAGACGACGCCCACGCTCAGGCCCAGCCAGTTGTACAGGCGGCCCATCCAGGCGGAGTCGCGGCGGGCCAGGTAGTCGTTCACGGTGACGACGTGCACGCCCTTGCCTTCCAGCGCATTGAGGTAGGTGGGCAGCGTGGCGACCAGCGTCTTGCCTTCGCCGGTGCGCATTTCGGCGATCTTGCCCAGGTGCAGCACCATGCCACCGATCAGCTGCACGTCGTAATGGCGCATGCCCAGCACGCGGCGGCTGGCTTCGCGGCAGACCGCGAAGGCTTCGGGAAGGATCTTGTCGAGTGCTTCCCCGCCGGCGATGCGCTGCTGGAACTCCGGCGTCTTCGCCTTCAGCTGCTCGTCGGTGAGCGTCTGCAGCTCCGCTTCCAGCGTGTTGATCTTGTCGACGGTGCGGTGCAGCTGCTTGAGCAGGCGCTCGTTGCGGCTGCCGAAGACGCGGGTAAGCAGGTTGTTGATCATGTAGGGAACCGGAAAGGAAAAGGACACCGGGGCCGCGCGACTTCGGCGGGCCCAAAACGAAACAGGGCGCAAGGCGCCCTGTCTGGCAACACCGTATTGTAGCTTGGGGCGCCGCCCGGGGAATCAAGGCGGGCCGTCAGACCGACTGGACGCCGGATGGTTCCCGGACATCGGCAGTAGCATCGGGCTTGCTCGACGCCACGCAGCATCGGGTGCCGGTCCCGCCCCGAAGAGCAGCGGAGCAAGCTCCGCTCCACATCAGGTCGCGGTCAGCCGCGCTTGATCTGCCCCACGGGCGTCGGGCCTTCGCCCAGGAACTTGCGTGGATTGACCACGCGTCCGTTCTCCCACACCTCGAAATGCACGTGCGCACCCGTGGAACGACCGGTCGAGCCGGCCTTGGCCACTTCCTGGCCCACGCGAACCAGATCGCCGGCACGCACGCTGAGGCGTGAATTGTGCGCATAGCGGGTCACGTAGCCGTTGCCGTGGTCAACGTCGATGACGTTGCCGTAACCACCCTTCACACCGGCGAAGCTGACCACGCCATCGGCCACCGACAGCACCGGATCGCCCACGCGGGCCTTGAAGTCGATGCCCTTGTGGTTCTGGCCGCCGCCGCCGAACGGGTCCGCACGACCGCCGAAGCCGGAGGTGATGTAGCTGTTGGCGATGGGCATGCGGCCCGGGGTCGCATTCCTGTCGAGTTCGCGGTTGAACAGCAGCGCTTCCAGCACCGACAGCTGACGGCCGGATTCGGCGAACTGCTTCTCCAGCTTGTCCACGCCCGCGGTCAGATCGGCCGGCTTCATGTCGTAGGACACGTCGTTGCCGCCTACGCCGACTGGCTCGTTGAAGTCGAACTCGCCGTCCTGCAGCTGGCCCACGCGGGTGAGGCGCTCACCGAGCGCGTTCAGGCGATTGGCCTGCGCCTGCAGCTCGCCAAGGCGCGCGGCCATGGCGTTGATTTCCTGCTGGGCACCACGGCGGACCTGCTCAAGCTCGGTATCGCGCTGCTCGGCCTTGGCCTGAAGCATCGAGACCTGCGCCATGCCGAAGGCGCTGCGCCCCCCCACGCCGACCAGCAGGCCGGCGGCGACAAGCACCGCTGCGCTGGCGAGCGGCCGGGCGTGGAACGCGAGGCGGATTCGATAGGCACCATGGGCCGATGCATGGGCCCACCAGGTACGCGTATTGTTGACGATGGTTTTAAAGCTCATAGATACCGATGTCTGATTCGAAGTCCAAGCCGCGCCGTACCGGCACCGCGCAACCTGCCCTGCAGGCTGCCCTGACGGATGCCGCCACCGACCCGGTGCGTCGTGCCATGTGGCTCGACGCCTTGGAACAGCAGCTTCGCCCCTGCCTGCCGCCTGCCTTGGCGCCGCATTGCCGATTGGCGAACGTGGCAGGCAAACGGCTCGTTTTTATCGTCGACTCCCCGGTGTGGCATGCCAGGCTTCGCCTCGCCGCACCCGAACTGATCAACGCGGCCCAATCCATCGGACTGGCGGTCACCGAAGTCACCGCCAAGACGAGCCTCGCGCCGCTCCATCCCGTGAAGCCTGCGCAAGATCCGGTCGTACCTGTATCGGAGGCCTCCCGCAAAGGGCTGCAAGCGGCCCTCGACCTCCTGTCCACCCCGGACTCCGCGGGTGCTCCCACCCCGGGGGGTGGGCATCGTGGAAGGCGAAAAATTTGATTCGGCCTTCACGAGGGACGGGGCATGGTACCGGCCACCGCCCGTCGGGTCGTTAGTCAGAGGTTAGAAAAGTGT
Source organism: uncultured Pseudoxanthomonas sp. (assembly GCF_946886695.1). The sequence goes on from NZ_CAMPJD010000047.1 coordinate 19,902, forward strand.
TATTTCTGGCCAGATTTCCTGACTCAGTTCACACTTTCGCCAAGGCGTAACCATTCGCACACCACTGCGTGATGGTGGTGGGAAACCGGTCGACAGCGGGGTCACCGTCCGCAGAGGACGGGGGTCTCAGATCGCCAGGGCAGGCGTTGCGTAGATGACCGGGGACGGCGCGGCGCGGTCCTCGAACGTCACTTCTTCCCAGGCAGTGGTCTCGGCCAGCAGGGCACGGACCAGCTTGTTGTTCAGGGCATGGCCCGATTTGAAGCCTTCGTACGCCCCCAGGATCGGGTGCCCGGCGAGGTAAAGATCGCCGATGGCATCCAGGATCTTGTGGCGGACGAATTCATCCGTGTAGCGCAGGCCGTCCTCGTTCAACACCCGGAACTCGTCCAGCACGATGGCATTGTCCATCGAACCACCCAGGCCGAGGTTGCGCTCGCGCATGTACTCCAGATCGCGCATGAAACCGAACGTGCGCGCGCGGGCGACCTCCTTGATGTAGGCACCCGTGGAGAAGTCCACTTCGGCCCGCGACTGCGAGGTCGGGATCATCGGGTGGTCGAACTTCACCGTGAAGCCCAGCTTGAAGCCGTCATACGGCTCGAAGCGCGCCACCTTGTCGCCCTCGGTCACTTCGATGGGACGGGTGATGCGGATGAAACGCTTGGGCGCATCCTGCTCGGCGATGCCGGCGGACTGGATCAGGAACACGAACGGGCCTGCGGAGCCGTCCATGATCGGCAGTTCCGCGGAGGACAGTTCCACGTAGGCATTGTCCACCCCCAGGCCGGCCATCGCCGACATCAGGTGCTCGACGGTCTGCACCTTGGCGCCTTCGCAGGTCAGCCCGGTGCACAGCGTGGTCTCGGTGACGAGTCCCGCGCTGGCGGGAATCTCCACCACGGGCTCCAGGTCGACGCGCCGGAACACAATACCGGTGTTCACGGGGGCCGGGCGCAGGGTCATGTAGACCTTTTCGCCACTGTGCAGCCCCACGCCCGTCGCGCGGATCACGTTCTTGAGGGTGCGTTGCTGGGCCATTCGAAGGAATCGCAGGTAGGGGGGACCTGAGCGGGCAGCGAGAATATCACGCAGGCCACTGAATCTTAACGGAAGAACCGGTGTGTCCCGTTCCTGCAACAACGACCTGATAGGGACGTCGTGAAAGGGCTGCCGGACCGGCGAAGGTCCGGCAGCGAAGGGACATGGCAGTGCACAGCCCCTTCCCCCGCATGCGGGGGAAGGTTGGGATGGGGGCGTCGAAGACCGCTTACTCGAACCCACGGGATGGCATTCGCGTCGACCGACTCCGCTTGCCCCCACCCTGCCCTCCCCCGCAGGCGGAGGAGGGTTCCACTTTTACACGATCAGTCCGCCTGGCGGCGCAGGAACGCCGGGATGTCCAGGTAGTCCGGCGGCAGGTCGGCCGCGATCGGGGCCGACGCCGGTGCGGACGGTGCCGGTGCGGCCGACCCACGGCGCAGGCCCATGCCGCTGGTGGCGGCGCTGATCGGGTCCACGGTGAAGCCGTCATCGATCGGCATGCCTGTGGTGGCGTCGCGAACCAGCTTGATCGGCGCACGCATCGGCTCGCGCAGGTCGCCGCCACGGCCGACCGGCTGGCGGGCGGCGTTGCGGTTCAGGCCGGTCGCCACCACGGTCACGCGCACTTCGTCCTGCATGTCCGGGTCCAGCACGGTGCCGACGACCACGGTCGCGTCTTCCGACGCGAAGCCTTCGATCGTGCGGCCCACTTCGTCGAACTCGGCCATCGTGAAGTCCGGGCCCGCGGTGATGTTGACCAGGATGCCGTTGGCGCCGTTGAGGTTGACGTCGTCGAGCAGCGGGTTCTGGATGGCGGCTTCCGCAGCGGCCTGCGCGCGGTCGTCGCCGCGTGCCGAACCGGTGCCCATCATGGCCAGGCCCATCTCGCTCATCACGGTGCGCACGTCGGCGAAGTCGACGTTGATCAGGCCCGGGCGGACGATCAGGTCGGCGATGCCCTGCACGGCGCCGAGCAGCACGTCGTTGGCGGCGCGGAACGCCTGGATCATCGTCGCGTTACGGCCCAGCACGGTGATCAGCTTCTCGTTCGGAATCGTGATCAGCGAGTCGCAGTGGTGGCTCAGTTCCTCGATGCCCTTCAGCGCGACCTGCATGCGGCGACGGCCTTCGAACGGGAACGGCTTGGTGACCACGGCGACGGTCAGGATGCCCATCTCCTTGGCCAGCTGCGCCACGACCGGTGCGGCGCCCGTGCCGGTGCCACCGCCCATGCCCGCGGTGATGAACACCATGTCGGCGCCGTCCAGCGCATCGATGATGCGCTCGCGGTCTTCCAGCGCGGCCTGGCGGCCGACTTCCGGATTCGCGCCCGCGCCCAGGCCCTTGGTGACGTTGCTGCCGAGCTGCAGCTGCAGCTTGGCACCGCAGTTCTTGATCGCCTGCGAGTCGGTGTTGGCGGTAATGAACTCCACGCCGTCCACGCTGCCGTTGACCATGTGCGCAACGGCGTTGCCGCCGCCGCCGCCCACGCCCACGACCTTGATCACCGCATTCGGGGCCATCTTTTCAACCAGTTCGAAATGTGCCATGTCCTTGTCCTCGTTTATTTAGTTATGTGTTGCTGGGTGGAACGAACGTCGTGATGCCTTCAACTTCGCGGTAGGTGTCGCCTCACTCAGAACTCGCCGCGATACCAGTTCTGCAGTTTCTTGAACCAACTCCCCGCCTTGCCCGTGGGCAACGACGGACGCCGTGGATGTTCGATCTGGCTGCCCATCAGCAGCAGGCCCACGCCGGTGGCATGCACCGGGTTGCCGACCACTTCGCCCAGTCCGGTGACGTGTTGCGGAATGCCGACGCGCACGGGCATCTGCAGCATCTCCTCGGCCAGTTCGACCACGCCTTCCATCTTCGACGCGCCGCCCGTCAGCACCATGCCGGCGCGCACACGCTCCTCGAAACCGGAACGGCGCAGTTCCGCCTGCACCATCTCGAAGATTTCCTCGTAACGCTGCTGCACCGCCTGCGCCAGCGCATGGCGCGGCAGGCGGCGCGGCGGACGGTCGCCCACGCTGGGCACCTGGATGCTTTCTTCCGCCGTCGCCAGCTGCGCGAGCGCGCAGGCGTAGCGCACCTTGATCTGCTCGGCTTCCGGCGTGGGCGTGCGCAACATGTGCGCGATGTCGTTGGTGACCTGGTCACCGGCGATGGGCAGCGAGGCGGTGTGGCAGATCGCGCCCTGCACGAACACCGCCAGATCAGTCGTACCCGCGCCCATGTCGACCAGCACCACGCCCAGCTCGCGCTCGTCGCTGGTCAGCACGGCGACGCTGGAGGCCAGCGAGGAGAAGATCAGGTCATCGATCTGCAGGCCGCAGCGCTGCACGCACTTGCTGATGTTCGCGGCGGCCGACTGCGCACAGAACACCAGGTGCGCATCCACTTCCAGGCGCACGCCAGTCATGCCGACCGGATTGCGGATGCCTTCCTGCGAATTGTCCAGCTTGTACTCGCGCGGGATGGCATGGAGGATCTTCTGGTCGGCCGGGATGGCGACGGCCTTCGCCGCTTCCAGCACGCGGTCCAGGTCGCCCCAAGTCACTTCGCCGTCGCGGATCGGCACGATCCCGGGCGAGTTGCGGCATTGCACGTGGTTGCCGGAGATCGAGGCGTAGACCGAGCGGATCTCGCAGCCAGCCATCAGCTCGGCTTCCTCGATCGCGCGCTGGATCGACTGCACCGTGGATTCGATGTCCACGACGACGCCGCGCTTGAGGCCGCGCGACTCGTGCGAGCCGATGCCGATCACTTCGATCGGATTGCCCGGTGCGTACTCGCCGACCAGCGCCGTCACCTTGGAGGTGCCGATGTCCAGCCCGACGATCAGCGATTTGTCACCCTTGCGATTCATGTAATGCCCTGCAGAAGACGACCCGCGGCCGCGATCGGCGCAGGCAATGGAGACGGTGTGGAAGCCGGTGGCGGCGCCTTGGGCGCTTCGCCCCAGCTGAGTGCGAACCCATTGGTGTAGCGCAGGTCCGCGCGCACCAGCGGCTGTGCCTGCGCGGCCGCCAGCAGCTGCGGCAGCATCCGCGCGAAGCGGCCCAGGCGTGGACGCGCATCGGTGCGACCGACGACCACCTGGGTGCCGTTGCCCAGCAGCAGCGACCAGCTGCCGCGCGCATCCATCACCAGCGTGGTCACGTCCAGTCCCAGCGGCGCGAACAGCTGGCGCGATTCGTTGTAGAGCGCGGTCACTTCCTGCACCTGGGAGTCCGGCCCACCCAGTTGCGGCAGATCCAGGCCGGCGAGTTCCTTCGGCACCGGAAACAGGCGCCCGTGCTCGGACAGCAGTTTGTCGTCGCCCCAGCGCGCGAACGGCTTGTGCTCGGTGATGCGCACTTCCAGCACGTCCGGCCAGCGCTTGCGCACGTCCGCGCGTTCCACCCACGGCAGCCGCTCGACCGCGTGCTTGGCATCTTCCAGTTGGACGGCGAAGAAGCCGTGCTTCGCGTACGGCAGCACTGCGGCCTGCAACTGCGCCGCATCCACGCGTTCGAATTCGCCCTGCACGCGCAGCCTGGACAACGGCCACCGGTCGGCGCCGATCCAGCCGTTGACCACGGCCACGACCGGCAGCGCGACCAGCGCCAGCGCCAGCAACCAGGCCATGATGCGCAGAGCGGCGTTCATCAGCCGGCGACCTCCGGCACGGTCTGCTCCAGGATGCGCCAGCACAGTTCCTCGAAACCGATGCCGACCTGCGCCGCCTCCTTGGGCACCAGCGAATGGCTCGTCATGCCGGGGGCGGTGTTGACCTCCATCAGCAGGAAACGTCCGTCCGCGTGACGCATTACGTCCACACGCCCCCAGCCGCTGCAGCCGGCCGCGCGGAAGCCCTCGAGCGCCAGTGCACGGATCTGCGTTTCCTCGGCCGCGTCATCCAGGCCGGGACAGAGATACTGCGTATCGTCGGCGATGTACTTGGCGTGGTAGTCGTACCAGCCCTGCGCCGGCACGATACGCACCGACGGCAGTGCGAGGTCGCCCAGGATGGCGACGGTGAACTCGCCGCCGGTCAGCATCTGCTCCGCCAGCAGCTCGCCGGGGTAGGTTGATGCGAACGTCGCGGCGGGCACGAGGTCGTCTTCGCCCAGGATGCGGAACACGCCGACACTGGACCCTTCCGCGCTCGGCTTCACGAACACGGGGAAGCCCAGCGTTCGCACCGCGGCCGCGAGGTCACCACCCTGCGGAATCCGCACGAAGCCCGCGGTCGGCAGACCGGCCGCCTGCCACACCTGCTTGGTGCGGATCTTGTCCATGGTCAGCGCAGAACCCAGCACGCCCGGGCCGGTGTACGGCACACCGAGCGACTGCAGCAGGCCCTGCAGCACGCCGTTCTCGCCGTCGCCGCCATGCAGGATGTTGAACACCCTGTCCACCTTGCCCGCGCGGATCGCTTCGATGAGGGCCGGCACGCCATCGACGGCGAACGCTTGCACGCCGCGCGCCAGCAGCGCGGCCAGCACGTTCTGGCCCGAGTTCAACGACACTTCGCGCTCGCTGGACACGCCGCCCATCAGCACGGCGAGGCGACCGAAACGGGCCGGATCCTTGAAACGCGGCGGTTGCACGGTCACGGTGGTCATGCCGGGTCCTTCGCGGTGAAGCCATGCGCGGCGATGTGTTGCGACATGTGGCCGATGTCACCGGCCCCCATCAGCAGCAACAGGTCGCCGTCCTGCAGCACGTCCGGCAGCACGTCGACCAAGTCCGCGACCTGGCTGACCACCACGGGTTCGTTGCGGCCACGTGCACGGATGGCGCGCGCCAGCGATTTCGCGTCAGCGCCTGCGATCGGCTGCTCACCGGCGGGGTACACCTCGCTCAGCACCAGCGCATCGACCTCCGACAGGACAGCGGCAAATGCATCGAACTGGTCGCGCGTGCGGCTGTAACGGTGCGGCTGGAAGGCCACGACCAGCCGCTTGTGCGGCCAGCCACCGCGTGCGGCGGCGAATACCGCCGCCAGTTCCTTCGGATGATGGCCGTAGTCATCGACGAGCTGCACGCGCGCGCCCTGCGGCGTGACGATCTCGCCCAGGTCGTTGAAACGGCGGCCGATGCCGGCGAACTTCTCCAGCGCCGCCGCGATGTTCTCCGGCGACACGCCGAGCTGCCACCCGATGGCTGCCGCGGCAAGCGCGTTCTGCACGTTGTGGCGCCCTGGCAACGCCAGGCTGACGCGGATGCTCGCGTCCTCCGGCAGCCGCAGGGTGAAATGCATGCGGCCGCCGTCCTGCTCCACGTCCTCGGCACGCACGTCGGCGTTCTCCGCGAAGCCATAGCTCATCACGTGGCGCGGCGTTTCCACGGCAATGGCGGCGACTTCCGGATCGTCGATGCACAGCACCGCCAGACCGTAGAACGGCAGACGCTGCAGGAATTCGGCGAAAGCCGCTTTCACGCGTTCGAAGTCGTTGCCGTAGTTCTCCAGATGGTCCGCATCGATGTTGGTGACGATGGAGATCAGCGGATTCAGGCGCAGGAAGCTGCCGTCGCTCTCGTCGGCCTCGGCCACCAGCCACTGGCCGTCGCCGAGTTTGGCGTTGGCACCGGCCGCGAGCAGCTGGCCGCCGATCACGAAGGTCGGGTCCAGACCGCCTTCGCTCAGCACGGCGGCCGTGAGACTCGTCGTGGTGGTCTTGCCATGCGTACCGGCGACCGCGATGCCGCGGCGGAACCGCATCAGCTCGGCCAGCATCGCCGCACGCGGAACGATCGGAATGCGCTGGCTGCGCGCCTCCATCAGCTCGGGGTTGTCGTGCTTGATGGCGCTGGAGACGACCACGCAGTCGGTGCCCAGCACGTTGGAAGCATTGTGGCCGCGCATCACGCGCGCGCCGAGCGACGCCAGGCGACGGGTCGCGGCGTTGTCGGCGTTGTCCGAACCGGATACTTCATAGCCCAGCGTGCACAGCACTTCTGCGATGCCGCTCATGCCGGAGCCACCGATGCCGACGAAGTGCACACGGCGGAACTCCTTCGCCAGGTTGCCGGTGTGTTGCAGGCGGCGCTCGCGTGCAGCAGCCATCATCATGCCTGCGTCCTCATGTTCGTTGCTTCCTCGAGAATGATGTCGGCGATGCGGTCGGCCGCGTCGGCCTTCGCCAGCGCGCGCGCGGCCTGCGCCATGGCCAGGCGCTTGTCGCTGTCGCCGGCCAGCTGGCGCAGCGTGGTGGCCAGCGCATCGGCCAGCGTGTCGTCCTGCTTCAGCAGCACGGCTGCGCCACGCTCGACCAGGTATTCGGCATTGCGGGTCTGGTGGTCATCGACGGCCTGCGCGAACGGCACCAGGACGCTGGCCACGCCGACCGCACACAGCTCAGCCAGGGTCGATGCGCCGGAGCGGCAGACCACCAGGTCAGCCCATGTGTACGCGGCTGCCATGTCGGTAATGAAGGCTTCCACGCTCGCGGCGACGCCGGCGTCCGCGTAGGCCCGGGCGGCTTCGTCCCGCAGCTTCTCGCCGCATTGGTGACGCACGTCGATGCTGCCTGCCGGCAGCGTCGCGATGGCCAACGGAACCGCGAGATTCAGCGCACGCGCGCCCTGGCTGCCGCCCAACACGAGCACGCGAAGCGGGCCGCTGCGGCCAGCCATACGTTCGGCAGGCGGCGGCAGCACCGCGATCTCGTCCCGCACCGGATTGCCGACCACTTCCTCGCGCGAAGGGAACGCGCCGGGAAAACCGGTCATGACGCGGCGCGCGACCTTCACCAGCATGCGATTGGTGAAGCCCGCCGCGCGATTCTGTTCGTGCACCAGCAGCGGCAAGCCCATCAGGCGCGCGGCGACACCGCCGGGACCGGCAGCGAAACCACCGAAACTCACCACCGATCGCGGCGCACGGCGACGCAGCACGAAGCCTGCGGCGCGGATCGCGCGCAGCACGCGTATGGGCGCGCCCAGCAATGCCAACTTGCCCTTGCCGCGCAGGCCGGTGATGGCCAGCGTGTCCAGCGGAATGTCGTGCGGCGGCACCAGGCGCGTTTCCATTGCCCCGTCCGCGCCCAGCCAGACCACCGGCACGCCGCGCGCGCGCAGCACCTTCGCCACGGCCAGCGCGGGGAAGATGTGGCCGCCGGTACCACCGGCCATGATCATGACGGGAGCGCCCGCAGTGTTCATGCGATCCTCTCGAACGTGGGCTCGACGCGCTGCTGCAGGCGGCTGGTGCCGCGCAGCGTCTGCGAGAACGAAGCAGGCGCGGCAGGCACCGGGCGCGGATCGACCGGCGCAGGCGAATCGCCCGCACCCTGGATCACTTCCCCGCGCAGCGCGACCTGGCGCTGCGTGCGCTCCAGTTCGTAGGACACGCGCAGCAGCAGGCCCATCGCCACGCAGGTCATGAGGATGCTGGAACCTCCCGATGAGATCAGCGGCAGGGTCAGGCCCTTGGTCGGCAGTAAGCCCAGGTTGACGCCCATCGACACGAAGCTCTGCATGCCGATCCACAGCGCGACGCCGAATGCGATGTAACCCGCGAAGTGCCTGCGCATTTCCACGCAGCGCAGGCCGATGACGAAGGCGCGCCCCACCAGCAGCGCGTACAGCGCCACCACCAGGCAAACGCCCACGAAGCCAAGCTCTTCGCCGATCACCGAGAAGATGAAATCGGTATGCACTTCCGGCAGATAGTTGAGCTTGAGCACCGAACCGCCAAGGCCGATGCCACCCCACTCGCCGCGACCGATCGCCATCAGCGCATTGGTCAGCTGGTAGCCGCTGCCGAACGGGTCGGCCCACGGATCGGAGAACGAGGTCAGCCGGCGCATGCGGTAGGGCTCGGCGATTGCGATCACCGCAAGAATCGGCAGACCCACCAGCACCGGGCCGAACATCCGCGGCATGTTCACGCCGCCCAGCACCAGCATGCCGGCGGTGATCGCGAGCAGCAGCGAGGACGAACCGAAGTCCGGCTGCATCAGCAGCAGCGCGACCAGTACCACCACCACGCCCAACGGCTTGAGCATCGCGGCCCAGGTTGCGTTGACTTCATCGCGGAAGCGCACCAGGTAGCTGGCCAGCCAGACAATGAAGAAGACCTTCACCGCTTCGACCACCTGGAAGTTGGACACGCCCAGGTTGATCCAGCGGTGCGCGCCCTTGACGCTCACGCCCAGTCCGGGCACGAACACGAGCAACAGCATCACCACGCACCCCAACAACAACAAGTGATTGCGCGCCTCGATACTCTTCAGCTCGGTGCGCGTCACCCACCACGCCAGGCCTGCACCCGCCACCAGGAACAAGCCATGGCGGACCAGATAGTGGAACGGGTTGCCATGCTGGTAGATCGACGCCGACGCCACCATCACCACGCCCAACGACGCCAGCGCCAGCATGGCGCCGAGCAACCAGGGGTCGAAGCGGCCCCCGATGGCTTCAAGACGTGTGGCCTGGCGCGGCGTGTCGTTCATCAGCGCACCTTCAACGTGGCCAGGCCAACGAGGACGAGCACGACGGAGATGATCCAGAAACGCACGATCACGCGCGGCTCCGGCCAGCCCTTCAGTTCGAAGTGGTGGTGGATCGGCGCCATCCGGAACACGCGCTTGCCGGTGAGCTTGAACGACGCCACCTGGATCATCACCGACAGCGTCTCGATGACGAAGATGCCGCCCATCACCACCAGCACCAGTTCCTGGCGCACGATCACCGCGATGGTGCCGAGCACCGCGCCCAGCGCGAGCGCGCCGATGTCGCCCATGAACACCATGGCCGGATAGGTGTTGAACCACAGGAAGCCCAGGCCCGCGCCCGCGATGGCCGCGCAGATGATCGTCAGCTCGCCCGCGCCCGGCACCTGCGGGATCTGCAGATAGCTGGAGAACACCGCGTTGCCCGAGGCATAGGCGAATACGCCCAGCGCGCAGGCCACCAGCACCGTGGGCATGATCGCCAGGCCATCCAGTCCATCGGTCAGGTTGACGGCGTTGGAGAAGCCCACGATCCAGAAGTATGCGATGGCGACGAAGCTGATGCCCGCCAGCGGCAGCGCGATCGACTTGAAGAACGGCACGTAGAAGGTCGTCGCCGCCGGCACGTCGGCATACAGATAGAGGTACAGGCCGGCGGCCAGGCCGAAGACCGACTGCAGCAGATACTTCCAGCGCGACTTCAGGCCGTTGGGATCGCGCTTGACGATCTTGATCCAGTCGTCGTACCAGCCGATGGCACCGAACGTCGCCATCACCAGCAGCACCACCCATACGTACTTGTTGCGCAGATCACCCCACAGCAGCACCGACAGCAGCACTGTCACCAGGATCAGCGCGCCGCCCATCGTCGGCGTGCCGGCCTTGGAGAAGTGGGATTGCGGGCCGTCCTTGCGGATCGGCTGCCCGCCCTTCAACTGGCCGAGCTTGCGGATCACCGCCGGGCCCAGCCACAGCGACAGGAACAGCGACGTCAGCGCGGCGAGGATGCCGCGGAACGTCAGGTAGCCGAACAGGCCGAAGAAATTCTCCAGGCTCTGCAACCAGCGAGCCAGCTCAAGCAACATGCGATGTGTCCTCCCCGGTGGACAGCAAGGTGGCGACGATCCGGTCCATCGCGCTGCCGCGCGAGCCCTTGACCAGACAGCGCACGCCGGGCCGCAGATCGGCGCCCAAAGCGCCGGCCAGCGCAGCGTGGCTGTCGAACGGATACGCGCCTTCGCCAAAGGCAGCGGCAGCGGCGGCGCTGAGTGGACCCAGCGTGTACAGGCGACGGATCCCGGCTGCCTTGGCGCGACGACCGGCATCGGCATGCAGCGCCTCGGCATCGTCGCCCAGCTCGCGCATGTCCCCGAGCACCAGCCAACCTTCGCCACCCGCCTGTGCGCTCGCCGCGGCCAGCGTGTCGATGGCGGCCACCAGCGAGCCAGGATTGGCGTTGTAGCTGTCGTCGATCACCACTGCGCCATTGGCGAGCGCGTGCGCCACCTGGCGACCCGCCACCGGCTGCGCGGCCGACAGGCCCTCGGCGATGATGGCGAGTGACACGCCGCAAGCCATCGCGACGCCGGCGGCCGCCAGCGCATTCAACACGTTGTGCCGACCCGGCAGGTGCAGGCTCACGCCCACCTCGCCGTGCGGAGCGACCAGTACGAAATCCGAACCCTCCGCCGTCGCACGGATATCGCGCGCGGAAAGGTCGGCCGTGGTCTCCAGGCCGAAACGCAGGATCCGGCGATCCGGCACGCGGCTGGCGAAATACTCGGCAAACGCATCGTCGGCATTGATCACCGCGGTGCCGTCGGCAGGCAGGGCGTCGTAGATCGCGCCCTTGGTTTCCGCCACGCCCATCAACGAGCCCATGCGCTCCAGATGGGCGGCCGCGATGTTGTTCACCAGCGCCACTTCCGGCGTCACGATGTCGGTCAGGTAGGCGATGTCGCCCGGCTTGCCCGCGCCCATCTCGTAGACCGAGAAGTCGGCATCGTCGGGCGCGTCGATGACGGCCATCGGCAGACCGATCTCGTTGTTGCGGTTGCCGGGATTGAAGTAGGTGACGCCGGCGCGCTGCAGGATGGAGACCACCAGTGTCTTCACCGTGGTCTTGCCGTTGCTGCCGGTGATGGCCACGGTCTTCTCCACCCGGTCGCGCTGCAGGCCGGCGGCGATGCGCGCGATCGCCAGCAGCGTGTCCGGCACGACGACCTGCGGCACGTCCACCTTCACCTCGTGGTCGACCAGCACTGCGGCAGCGCCGCGCATGGAGGCGTCGTAGGCGAAATCATGACCATCGAACCGCTCGCCGCGCAGGGCGACGTACAGGCTGCCCGGCACCAGCGTGCGCGTGTCGTGAGTAAGCGAACCGATCACGAGGTCATCGCCCAGCAGTTCACCGCCCGCCCAGTGCGCCAACAGGGAAAGGGGAAGACGCTTCATCGGCGCTCCTCCAATGCCTGACGCGACACGGCGGTGTCATCGAACGGGTGCTTCACGCCATGGATTTCCTGGTAGGGCTCGTGACCCTTGCCCGCGACCAGCACGATGTCGTCGCCGCCGGCCTGCGCGATCGCCTGCGCGATCGCCTGTGCGCGGTCGCGCTGCACCGTGACGGCGCCAGGACGGGAGAAGCCCGCCATGATGTCCGCCACGATGCGGTCGCCATCTTCGGTGCGCGGATTGTCGTCGGTGACCACCACCACGTCCGCCAAGCGCTCGGCAATCACGGCCATCTGCGGACGCTTGCCCGCGTCGCGATCGCCGCCGCAGCCGAACACGCAGAACAGCCTCCCCTGCACGTGGTCGCGCAGGCTGGCCAGTGCCTGTTCCAGCGCGTCCGGCGTGTGCGCGTAGTCGATCACGACCAGCGGGCGAAGGTTGCCTGCGGCATCGCTGTCGCCGCCGAGCCGGTTCATCCGGCCATGGATCGGCGCCAGGCGCGACAGCGTGCGCGCGATGTCGGCCGTGGTATCGCCCAGCGCATGCAACGCGCCGGCGACCGCCAGCAGATTGTCCACGTTGAAGCGTCCCAGCAGGCGCGACTGCACAGGCTGCACATCGTCGCCAACGACCAGTTCGAACGCGATGCCGTTGCCATCCAGGCGCAGAGCATCCGCGCGCACGCTGGCCTCGGCCTGCCCGCGCGAGCTCACGCCGATGCGCTGCACGCCATGCGGCAGGCGCGCGAAAAGGTCGCGTCCGTAGGCATCGTCGAGATTGACCACGCCAGCCTTCAGGCCGGTACGGAAGAACAGCAGCGACTTCGCGGCGCCGTAGCGTTCCATGTCGCCGTGGTAGTCCAGATGGTCGCGGGTGAGGTTGGTGAATACGCCGACATCGAAATGCACGGCATCCACGCGACCCTGGTCCAGCGCATGCGAACTGACTTCCATCGCGACGGCCTTGGCTCCGGCGTCGCGGAACTGTGCCAGCAACGCATGCATCTGCAGCACCAGCGGCGTGGTGAAGCCGGTGGGCACCACTTCGCCGTACATGCCGGCGCCCAGGGTACCCACGGTCGCGCAGCGCACGCCGCGCAGGTGCCACGCCTGCGCCAGCAGCTGCACGGTCGATGTCTTCCCGTTGGTGCCGGTGACGCCGACCATCTTCATGTCGTGCGACGGCGCCGCGTGGAAGCGGTCGGCCATGACGCCCATGCGCGCGCGCAGGCCGGGCACCGCGATCGCGTCGCGCGGCGCCTCCAGTCCGTCCGGCACCGGCGGCTCGAACAGGATCGCGCTGGCGCCGTTTTCCTTCGCCTGTGCGGCGAAGTTCAGGCCATGCGCGCCGAACCCGGCGATGGCGACGAAGGCATCGCCCGGCTGCACGCTGCGGCTGTCCAGCGTCAGGCCACGCACGACGATGTCGCGCGGCACCTCCACGTCGGGCAGCAGTTCGGCCAGCGCCATCATCCGCCTCATCGCGTCGCCCCCGTCGCAGGCACCGTGGCCCGCAGGGCGTCGAACGCGGACGGGTCCATCGTGTCGACGGCGTCGTCGACGAGGGCCGCCGGCACAGGTGCGTTGCCTCCGTTGGGCTTCTGCGTGTTCCTGGCCTGCGCGGCGAGCCACGCCTCGATGTCATCCGGCGGCACGTCCATCAGGCGCAACGTTCCGTCCATCACGTCATGGAATACGGGGGCGGCGACCAGGCCGCCGTAATAGCCGCCTTCCTGCGAGTCGTTGATCACCACGACGGCGGCGAAACGCGGATTGCTGGCCGGCACCAGGCCGGCGAAGAATGAAGCGTATCGGCCTTTCGCGTAGCCGCCGCCGGAGGCGATGCGGGCCGTACCGGTCTTTCCCGCCACCCGGTAGCCCAGTACGCCGGCACGCTTGGCGCCGCCTTGCGTCACCACCGTTTCCATCATGCCGACGACTTCCCGCGCGATCGCCGGATCCAGCACCTGCGGCGCTTCGCCCCGCTGGCCTTTTACGAAGGTCGGCGTCACCAGCCTGCCACCATTGCCCAGCGCCGAGTAAGCGCGCGCGATCTGCAACGGCGTCACTGCGAGACCATAGCCATACGACATCGTGGCCTTCTGCAGGCCATTCCAGCGATCCGGCGGCGCCAGCATGCCGGCGGACTCGCCCGGGAAGCCGCTGCCAGGCTTCTGGCCGTAGCCGAAACTCTGGATGCTCTCGTAGAAGTAGGCGTTCGGCAGCTTCTCTGCGATCTTGATCGAGCCGATGTTCGAGCTCTTGGTGATGACGCCGGTGACGGTCAGCACACCATTGTTCCGCGGAACGTCCCTGATGGTGTAGCGGCTGTTCAACGCCAGGTAGCCCGGATTGGTGTTGATCAGCGTCGACGGCGTGACCACGCCGGCCTTCAGTGCGGTCAGCACGGTCAGGGGCTTCATCGTCGAACCCGGTTCGATCATGTCGGTCAGCGCGCGGTTGCGGCGCGCGTCCGGCTTCACGCGATCGATCGCATTCGGGTTGTAGGTCGGCAGGTTCACCATGGCGAGCACTTCGCCCGTGGCCACATCCATGATCACGATCGAACCACTGCTGGCCTGGTGCTCCAGCAACGCGTTGCGCAGCTCGCGATGCGCGAGGTACTGGATGCGGCGATCGATGCTGAGCGTCAGGTCCTTGCCCGGCTGCGCGGAGCGGATCAGGTCGACGTTCTCGACGATGCGGCCGCGGTTGTCGCGGATCACTTTCTGCGCGCCCGGCGTACCGCTCAGCCACTCGTCGAACGCCAGTTCCAACCCTTCCTGGCCACGATCGTCGACGTTGGTGAACCCCAGTACATGGGCCATCGCCGGCCCCTGCGGGTAGAAGCGGCGGAACTCGCGCTGCGAGAACACGCCGGGAATCTTGTGCGCGAGTATCCGCTGCGCCTCGTCCGGATTGATCCGGCGCTTGAGGTACAGGAACTCCTTGTCGGCGCGCTGCGACAGGCGATGGGTCAGGTGCTCGACCGGCACGCCCAGTGCCTTGGCCAGTTCGGGCAGACGATCCGGGGCCTTCAACAACTCCTGCGGATTGCCCCATACCGATTCCACCGGTGACGACACCGCGACCGGCTCGCCATTGCGATCGGTAATCATGCCGCGCGAGGTGGGGATGGGGATCTCGCGCAGGAAGCGCGCGTCGCCCTGGCGCTGGTAGAAGTCGTGGTTGATCAGCTGCACATAGGCTGCGCGACCGACCAGGCTGATCGAACACAGGCCCATCGCACCCAGCACCAGCGCAAGGCGTCCGCGCAGGTTGAACCGGGCGCGGTTGCGGTTCTTGGTGGGTGCGGCGTTCATGGCCTGATCACCACCACGTCGGCCGTCTCGGGGAACTTCATGCCCAGGCGGACACGCGCCACCTGGTCGATCCGCGTGGCCTCGGCGACGGTGGCCTGCTCCAGCTGCAGGCGCCCGAACTCGACGTTCAGTTCGTCGCGGGCGCGCTCCAGCCGCGTCACTTCATCGAACAGCACGCGATGGCGGTGGCGCGCGTACACCACGCCGATCGCCGAGGCGATGCTGGCCAGCGCCAGCACGATCATCAGGAAGCGCGTCATGCCGCGACCTCCAGCTTCTCCGCCACGCGCAACACCGCACTGCGCGCGCGCGGGTTGGAGGAGACTTCGTCGGGTTCGCCCTTCTGCCCGCTGCCGATTGCACGCAGCGTGGGCACGAAGGTATCCGCCATGGGCAGGCGTCGATTGGCTGGCGGCGCTTTCGCGTGCCGGTTGATGAACTGCTTGACGATGCGGTCTTCCAGCGAATGGAAGCTGATCACCGCCAACCGGCCACCCACCTTGAGCCGCGCCAGCGCGGCGTCCAGCCCCGCCTCGAGGTCAGCCAGTTCGCGATTGATGTGGATGCGGATGGCCTGGAAGCTGCGCGTGGCCGGATGGATCTTGTCGCCGCGCGGCATCACGGACGCAATTGCGGCCGCCAGGTCGGCGGTGCGCAGGAACGGCTGGGTGGCGCGGCGCGCCACCAGGGCACGCGCGATGCGGCGGCTCTGCTTCTCTTCGCCGTAGGTCCACAGGATGTCGGCGATTTCGCGTTCTTCGGCGCGTGCGATCCAGTCGGCGGCGCTCTCGCCCGCATCGGGATCCATGCGCATGTCCAGCGGACCATCCTTGCCGAAGCTGAAGCCGCGCTCGGCGACATCGAGCTGGGGCGACGACACGCCCAGGTCGAGCAGCACGCCGTCCAGGCCCGCGGCGGTTTCATCCCACTGCGCCATCGACGCGAAGCTGCCGCGCCGGATCGCCACGCGCGCGTCGCCCGCGAACATCTGTTCGGCATGCGCGATCGCGTCGGGATCCTTGTCCATCAACAGCAGCCGGCCTCCCGGGCCGAGTTGTTGCAGCACGCCGCGCGCGTGGCCTCCGCGCCCCAAGGTGCCGTCCAGATATGTTCCGTCCTCTTTCACCTGCAGCCCTTCCATGACCTGCGTGTACAACACCGGCAAGTGCAGCGCTGGGAGGTGACCGGCCGGCGCGGACTGCCGCTTGCCGTCACCCTTGCTCACAAGCGCAGCTCGAGCATGTGTGCGCTCAGATCGTCGTCAGTGAGGGTCTGACGGATCTGCGCGTGATGCGCCTGTTCGCTCCAGAGTTCGAACTTCTCGCCCATGCCCAGCAGCACGGCCTTCTTCTCGATGCCTACCGCACTGCGGTGGCTGGCCGGGATACTGATGCGCCCATTGCCATCCAGTTCCACGGGCGAGGCGGCACCGACCAGCTTCAGTTGCAGGTTGCGGTGCGCGCGCTGGGTGCTGGGCAGCCTGTTGACGTCATCGCGTACGCGCTGCCAGACCTGTTCCGGGTAGAGGTAGAGGCTGCCGGCTTCAAAGGGGTTGTAGGTGATGACCAGGCGGTTCCCGCACTCGCGCGCGACGAGGTCGCGGTACGCGGTGGGCACCGCGAGCCGTCCCTTGTCGTCCACTGTGATGGCGGTCTCACCCTGAAACACAGCCCCTGCCTTCCCGGTTCGCTAAAAGAGCGATCAATTGAACCACGGAAAACCACTAAAAACCCGGTTTTCCCTCTGCTACCCACCTTAGCACTGCGCACAAGGTTGTCAACAGGGAAGCGGACGGGAAATCGCTTGACGGATCAATGGTTTGCAGCAAACTTCAGAGACTTGTTCAAGCCTTATCCACAAGTTGCTGTTTCGTCTCAAATTTTGAGATTGAGGAAGGATTCAGTGAGGTGATCGCCGTTTCACATGCGAGCCAGCCGCGACATGCGGACCGGAGTGGAACTGCGCAAACCGCCGGTCCAGAATTCTCCCCATGTGCCTGGTCGCGCTCGCCTGGAACGTCCATCCCCGCTGGCGGCTGCTGCTGGCGGGCAACCGTGATGAGTTCCACGCGCGCCCGACCGCCGCGCTGGCGATCTGGGCCGAGGCGCCCGGTGTCCTGGCTGGCCGCGACCTGCAGTCGGGCGGCACCTGGGCCGGCGTGGACCAGCAGGGCCGGATGGCGGTGGTGACCAATGTGCGCGACCCGGCCATCCAGGTGCCGGGGGCGCCCTCCCGGGGCCAACTTGCGGCGGGATTCCTGGGCTCGCCCGACAGCGCCGAACACCGCACGGCAGGCCTGTTGGCGGCGGCGGAAGGGTTCGCCCCGTTCAATCTGCTGCTGGCCGATGCGGTCGCATGCGAGTACCTCAGCAACTACCCCACGCCGCGCCGGATCCCCCTGGCACCCGGCCTGCACGCCGTCTCCAATGGGGATCTGGACGAGCCCTGGCCCAAGACGATGGCGCTGAAGGAGCGCCTGGCCGCTTGGGTGGCCTCAGGGGAAGATGACGTGACGCCCTTGTGGCGGGCCCTGTCGGACGAAACCCGCGCTTCGGATACACGCCTGCCGGACACCGGGGTGGGGCTGGACCTGGAACGCATGCTCTCGTCCGCCTTCATCCGCGACGCCCGCTACGGCACCCGCGCCAGCACCCTGATCGCAATCGACCACACCGGACATGGCTGGATCAGCGAGCGCCGGTTCGGTCCGAAAGGGGTGTTTGAGGGGGAGACAACGCTGCGGATAGGAACGGGCGCGTAATCAACCCTTCCACGTCTGAAGTCGTGCGGTCGCGACTTACGTCGCTCCTGCAAGGAAAAACAGCGGGCACCTGCTTACCAGCCCCCTGAGTCAGGGGGCGATCCGCACCGCAGGTGCGGATGGGGGTGTGGCAGCGACGGCCTGGGGCCCAAAGTTCGCGCGCGAACTTTGGGAGCTTCATCGCGCGTCGCGCGATGAAGCTGGCGGCGGAGCCGGCCGGTAAGCCGGGTTCTGTCGTGGACAGTCATTCCTCTAGGCGCA
>NZ_CAMPJD010000048.1 GCF_946886695.1 uncultured Pseudoxanthomonas sp.
GATGGAAGAGCAGGTGATCGACTGGATCGCCGAGCGCGCCCAGCACACCGAGCAGACGCTTTCCTTCCAGGAAGCCATCCGCAACTGAGCCGGGCACCCGTCCGGGCAGAAGGTCCGGCTATCCTAGGCCGGACCTTTCCACGAACGACAGGCGCGAAAACCGAATGAGCATCCAAACCCAAGCCCTCAACCTGGTGCCGATGGTGGTCGAACAGACCAGCCGCGGCGAGCGCGCCTACGACATCTACTCCCGCCTGCTGAAGGAACGCGTCATCTTCCTGGTCGGCGGCGTGGATGACCACGTGGCGAACGTCATCGTGGCCCAGATGCTGTTCCTCGAAGCGGAGAATCCCGAGAAGGACATCAGCCTGTACATCAATTCGCCGGGTGGCGTGGTGACGGCGGGCATGGCGATCTACGACACCATGCAGTACATCAAGCCGGACGTCAGCACCATCTGCGTGGGCCAGGCGGCCAGCATGGGCGCGCTGCTGCTGGCGTCGGGCGCGAAGGGCAAGCGGTATGCGCTGCCGAACTCGCGCGTGATGATCCACCAGCCGCTGGGGGGCTTCCAGGGCCAGGCGACGGACATCGACATCCATGCCCGCGAGATCCTGACCCTGCGTGCCCGGCTGAACGAAATCCTGGCCAAGCACACCGGGCAGTCGCTGGAGACGATCGAGCGCGACACCGAGCGCGACAACTTCAAGAGTGCGGCCGATGCCCAGGCCTACGGATTGGTCGACCAGGTGCTGGAACGTCGCCCGGACGACTCCATCCAGTCGGCCTGATTCCCCGGATTGCCCGCTTTTACGGCACGAATCCCCTGTTCACGGGCCCGGCTGACACGCCGGGGCCGTGTGCTATTCTCCGACCGCAAGCCCCCGAGGGCAGGTTGAGCGACCGAGTATTACCAGCATGAGCGAAGATCGTCAGGGCCGTTCCGGCGACAGCACCAAAATCCTGTACTGCTCGTTCTGCGGCAAGAGCCAGCACGAGGTGCGCAAGCTGATCGCGGGTCCCAGCGTGTTCATCTGCGATGAATGCGTGGAGCTGTGCAACGACATCATCCGCGAGGAGCTGGAGGAGAAGGCGCAGTCGGCCCGTAGCCACCTGCCCAAGCCGCGCGAGATCCTCGAAGTCCTGGATCAGTACGTGATCGGCCAGAACCGGGCCAAGCGCACGCTGGCGGTGGCGGTCTACAACCACTACAAGCGCATCGAGAGCCGCAGCAAGAACGATGAGGTCGAGCTGGCCAAGTCCAACATCCTGCTGGCCGGCCCGACAGGTTCCGGCAAGACCCTGCTGGCCGAGACGCTGGCGCGCCTGCTCAACGTGCCGTTCACCATCGCCGACGCCACCACGCTGACCGAAGCCGGTTACGTGGGCGAGGACGTGGAGAACATCATCCAGAAGCTGCTGCAGAAGTGCGATTACGATGTCGACAAGGCGCAGCAGGGCATCGTCTACATCGACGAGATCGACAAGATCTCGCGCAAGAGCGAGAACCCGTCGATCACCCGCGATGTATCGGGTGAGGGCGTGCAGCAGGCGCTGCTGAAGCTCATCGAAGGTACCGTGGCCAGCGTTCCGCCACAGGGCGGGCGCAAGCATCCGCAGCAGGAATTCCTGCAGGTCGATACGAAGAACATCCTGTTCATTTGCGGGGGCGCGTTCGCCGGCCTGGACAAGATTATCCAGCAGCGCAGCACCGAGGCCGGCGGCATCGGGTTCGGCGCCAAGGTGAAGAGTTCCGAGAAGAAGTCGGAAATCGGCAAGGTGCTGTCGGAGGTCGAGCCGGAAGACCTGATCAAGTTCGGCCTGATTCCCGAATTCGTGGGCCGCCTGCCGGTGGTCGCGACGCTGGAGGAACTGGACGAGACCGCGCTGGTCAAGATCCTGACCGAGCCGAAGAACGCCATCACCAAGCAGTTCAAGAAGCTGTTCGAGATGGAGGGCGTGGAACTGGAGTTCCGCGCGGATGCCCTGTCCGCCATCGCCCGCAAGGCGCTCAAGCGAAAGACCGGCGCCCGTGGCCTGCGCACCATCGTCGAGTCGGTGCTACTGGACACGATGTACGAACTGCCGTCGCTGGAAAACGTCAGCAAGGTGGTCGTGGACGAGTCGGTCATCGAGCACAAGTCCGAGCCGTACCTGATCTACCAGAATCCGCCCGCACCGAAGGTCGCGGCGGCCGAGTGACCGGCCCCGCGAAGCGGTCTACGACAGGCGCCCTGGTGGCGCCTGTTCATTTTCCGCGCGCCGATTCCAACGCACTGCTTTTGTTGCAGTTTCCAGCCCGCTATTGCATCCCGATGCCGATGGCCCCATAACGGCCCCATTGGTGTTTCGATGCCCCGTATTCCGCACTTCGCTGGAGCCCCCATGCCCCGCAACCCCCAGACTGAAACCCTCGACCTGCCGGTCCTGCCGCTACGCGACGTGGTGGTGTTTCCGCACATGGTCATCCCGCTGTTCGTCGGGCGCGACAAATCCATGCGTGCGCTGGAACAGGCGATGGAGGCCGACAAACGCATCATCCTGCTCGCGCAGAAGTCCGCAGAAACCGACGATCCCGCTGCCGCCGACGTGTACACGGTCGGCACCCTGGCACAGGTGCTGCAGTTGCTGAAGCTGCCCGACGGCACGATCAAGGTGCTGGTCGAGGGCACGGCACGCATCAGCGTTTCCAACGTGGACGAACGCGATGGCGCGCTGTATGGGCAGGGCGAGGAGATCGACTCCACCGACGGACGCGAGCCGCGCGAGATCGAGGCGGTCGCGCGTTCGCTGATGGGCCTGTTCGAGCAGTATGTGAAGACCAACCGCAAGCTGCCGCCCGAACTGCTGCAGACACTGGCAGGCATCGACGAACCCAGCCGGCTGGCCGATACCATCGCCGCGCACCTGGGCGTGCGCCTCAGCGACAAGCAGCGCTTGCTGGAGACCATCGAAGTCGGTGAGCGGCTCGAACTGCTGGTCGGTTTCGTCGACGGCGAGATCGACGTGCAGCAGTTGGAGAAGCGCATCCGCGGCCGCGTGAAGTCGCAGATGGAGAAAAGCCAGCGCGAGTACTACCTCAACGAGCAGATGAAGGCCATCCAGAAGGAACTGGGTGAACTCGACGAAGCGCCCAACGAACTGGAGGACCTGGCGCGACGGATCGCCGAGGCGGGCATGCCGAAGCCGGTTGAGACCAAGGCGCGCAACGAGCTCAACAAGCTCAAGCAGATGTCGCCGATGTCGGCCGAAGCCGCCGTCGTGCGCAACTACCTGGACTGGGTGCTGGGCGTGCCGTGGAACAAGCGCACCAAGGTACGCAAGGACCTGAAGGTCGCGCAGGACACGCTGGACGCCGACCACTACGGTCTGGAGAAGGTCAAGGAGCGCATTCTCGAATATCTCGCGGTGCAGTCGCGTGTGAAGAAGCTGCGCGGGCCGATCCTGTGCCTGGTCGGTCCTCCGGGCGTAGGCAAGACCTCGCTGGGCCAGAGCATCGCGAAGGCGACCAACCGCAAGTTCGTCCGCATGTCGCTGGGTGGCGTGCGCGACGAGGCCGAGATTCGTGGGCATCGTCGCACCTACGTGGGTTCGATGCCGGGCCGCATCGTGCAGAACCTCAACAAGACCGGCAGCAAGAACCCGCTGTTCGTGCTGGACGAGATCGACAAGATGTCGATGGACTTCCGCGGCGATCCTTCTTCGGCCCTGCTTGAGGTGCTCGATCCTGAGCAGAACAACGCGTTCAACGATCACTACCTGGAAGTGGACCTGGATCTGTCCGAGGTGATGTTCGTCGCCACGTCGAACTCGCTGAACATCCCCGGCCCGTTGCTGGACCGCATGGAAGTGATCCGCATCCCGGGATACACCGAGGATGAGAAGGTCAACATCGCGCAGCGTTACCTTGTCCCGAAGCAGCTGAAGGCCAACGGCCTGAAGGCGGACGAGCTGAAGATCGCCGAAAGCGCGATCCGCGATCTGGTCCGTTATTACACCCGCGAATCGGGCGTGCGCAACCTGGAGCGCGAAGTCGCCAAGATCTGCCGCAAGGTGGTGAAGGAGATCGCACTGGGCGGGGCCAAGGCGCTGGCAAAGAAGAAGACGACGAAGGCGGCGACGGTGCAGGTCGCGTCGAAGAACCTGGAAAAGTACTCCGGCGTGCGCCGCTACGATTTCGGGCGTGCGGAAGAGCAGAACGAGATCGGCCTGGTGACTGGCCTGGCCTGGACTGAAGTCGGTGGCGACCTGCTCCAGATCGAGGTTGCGCTGGTGCCTGGCAAGGGCGGCATGATGCTGACCGGCCAGCTTGGCGACGTGATGAAGGAATCGGGTTCCGCCGCATTGTCGGTAGTGCGCAGTCGCGCAACCAGCCTGGGAGTGGATGCGGAATTCCTGCAGAAGCACGACGTGCACCTGCACGTGCCGGATGGCGCCACGCCGAAGGACGGGCCCAGCGCGGGCATCGCGATGGCGACGGCGCTGGTGTCGGCGCTGACGAAGAATCCGGTTCGCGCCAACGTCGCCATGACCGGCGAGATCACGCTGCGTGGCCGCGTCACCGCGATCGGCGGCCTGAAGGAGAAGTTGCTCGCGGCGCTGCGTGGCGGCATCACCACCGTGATCATTCCGGACGAGAACAAGAAAGACCTCGCGGATATCCCCGCCAACGTCACCGAGGGTATGAAGATCGTGCCGGTGAAGTGGATCGACGAAGTGCTGGACCTGGCACTGGAGCGCCCGCTGGCGCCGGTACCCGCCGATGGCGGCGGCGAGCGCACGGTGCCGACGGCGGAGAAGGAAAGCGGCAAAGGGTCGCAACAACCGGACGTGAAGCACTGAACGATGTGACGGATGGGGGCTCGAATCGCCCCGAAACCCGCGTCATTACTGGGTTTTCGGGTTGCGTG
Organism: uncultured Pseudoxanthomonas sp.; assembly: GCF_946886695.1. The sequence goes on from NZ_CAMPJD010000048.1 coordinate 4,911, forward strand.
GCTTTTTTTGCACTGGTATAACGACGACACCCGCGCGCATGGGGCGATGCCTTACTGCGTGTGGATATAACGACCGGTTCCCGTGAGGCAAGCGATGCCCCGTGGTTCCGGTTACTCATTCCGCGGTTGTGCCGCAAAGGGAGTTACTCAATGAACAAAACCGAATTGATCGATGCCGTCGCCGACGAAGCCGAAGTGTCCAAGGCCGAAGCTGGCCGCGCCGTCGACGCCGTCATCTCCAGCATCACCAAGGCCCTCAAGAAGGGCGACACCGTGACGCTGGTCGGCTTCGGCACCTTCCAGGTCCGCAAGCGTGCAGCACGCACGGGCCGCAACCCGAAGACCGGCGACACCATCAAGATCAAGGCGTCCAAGAACCCGGCCTTCAAGGCTGGCAAAGCCCTGAAGGATGCCGTAAACTAATCGACTCGCTGCCGATGGCAGGGTGCGTGATGCACCTGGGGTGCTTAGCTCAGCGGTAGAGCGTCTCCCTTACACGGAGAGGGTCGGGGGTTCGAAACCCTCAGCACCCACCACCTCGGGGCGATGCAAGGTTAAAAAATTTGCAGGACGGTCTAGCGTAAACCGCGTAAATCGTCTTACAATGTTTGTCTCAGCGCGGAGTGGTAGTTCAGTCGGTTAGAATGCTGGCCTGTCACGCCGGAGGTCGCGGGTTCGAGTCCCGTCCACTCCGCCATTACACCCGGAAAGCCCGCGAAAGCGGGCTTTCTGCTTTCTGTTCGTGTCACGCCGCACTGTGACCGGGAAGGTGCTCCCCGGCAGCGTGATCCGCTAGGTGGCGAGACGCCGTTGTCCCGGCACGCTAAACTGCGCGGCTGAAAGAATCCGAGCCCCGTGCACACATGCTGCAGAAACTCCGCGACAAAACCTCCGGCTGGGTCGCCAGCCTGATCCTGGGCCTGCTGATCATTCCGTTCGCCTTCGTCGGCGTGAACGAGTACATGACCGGTGGCACCGCCAGCGACGTGGCCCTGGTCGAAGCGCCGCCGACGTGGTGGGAGTCGGCACCGCAATGGTGGCCGGCTTCGATGCTGTGGCAGCGCGAGGAAGTCACCCAGGATGAATTCCGCGCCGCATTCGAGCAGGCGCGTCAGCAGCAGCGACAGGCGCAGGGTGAGGCGTTCGATCCGCGCGAGTTCGAGAGTGTCGACAACAAGCGCAAGGTGCTCGAGCAACTGATCGAGCAGAAGGTGCTGGCGCTGGCGTCCAAGCGCGCCGGTATCGTCGTGGGCGATGCAGCCGTGCAGAAGATGATCCTGAGCGAGCCCGCGTTCCAGATCGACGGCAAGTTCAGCCAGGAGCAGTACCAGTTGCTGCTGTCGTCGCAGGTGCCTGCGATCTCGCCACTGAAGTTCCAGGAAGACCAGCGCGAACGGCTGCGCATGATGCTGGTGCCCCAGGCGATCAGCGATTCCGACTTCGTCACCGAGGGCGAGCAGGAGCGCATGTGGAAGTTGCTGGGCGAAACGCGCGACATCGGCATTGCCCTGTTGCCGCCGGCTGCCGAGGACGCCACGCCTGTCAGCGATGCGGACATCAAGACCTGGTATGACGGGCACAAGGACGACTTCAAGCAGTCGGAGCAGGTCTCGCTGGAGTATCTGGAAATCAATGGGGCCACGCTGCCGGTCGCGGCGGTGGCCGACGAGGTTGCGTTGCGCAAGCGCTACGACGCGGAGAAGTCGCGTTTCGTATCGCCCGAGCAGCGCGTGGTCGCCCACATCCTGATTGCGGCCGACGCGACTGCCGATGCTGCTACGCAGAAGAAGGCGGAAGAAAAAGCCGCTGCGTTGGCCAAGCAGGCGCGTGAGGGTGCCGACTTCGCGGCGCTGGCGCGCGCCAATTCCGAGGACCCGGGTTCGAAGGACATGGGTGGCGAGCTGCCGCCGTTCGCGAAGGACGGTTCGATGGTGAAGCCCTTCGAGGACGCCGCGTTCGCCATGCAGGCCGGTGAGATACGCGGGCCGGTGAAGAGCGATTTCGGTTACCACGTGCTGCAGTTGAAGCAGGTCACGGGCGGTACCGGTCGCAGCTTCGAGGAAGTGCGCGACGAACTGGCGGCTGAAGAAGCCAGCAGTGAGCGCGATCGCGCGTTCAACGACCTTGCTGGCCGCGTGGTCAATGAAACGCTGAAGAATCCGACCGCGCTCGCCCCCGCCGCGCAGGCCACGGGGCTGCCGCTGCAGAAGGTCGGTCCGTTCTCCCGCACCGATCCGCAGGGCATCGCGACCGTACCGGCCGTGCTCCGTGCCGCCTTCTCGGACACGCTGGTCCAGGATGGCACGATCAGCGATCCGATCGAGATCGCCCCCAACCACAGCGTCGTCATCCGGGTCACCCAGCACACACCGGAACAGGCGTTGCCGATGGACAAGGCGCGTGATGCGGTGGTGGTGGCCATCCGTGCCGACCGCCGGGAGAAAGCTGCGCAGGCTGCCGCAGATGCGCTGGTCGCGCGGGTGCAGAAGGGCGAATCGCTGGCGACCATCGCCACGGCCGACGGTCTGCGCTACAACGAACTGCCCGGCCTGCGTCGTGGCATGCCGATGCCGACGGCCGAGGCGAACGAGGCGATCTTCGCCGCCGCGCGCCCTGCTGAAGGCAAGGCGACGGCGGGCAAGGTGGCGCTGGGTGACGGTGCCTACGCCATCTTCACCGTCAACAAGGTGACGGAGGGAGCGATCGCCGACATGCCGCCCGAAGAGCGCGCGACGATGCAGCAGCAGATGACGCAGTTGAACGGCGGCATTGCGACACAGGCGTACGTCGACGCGCTGCGCAAGCGTTTCAAGGTCGAAGTGTTCGAAGACCGGCTCTGAGCCGGGTATCCCTCGCCCCGTGAAGAATCCCGCCGAACGGCGGGATTTTTTTTCAGCCCGGCCCGCGCATCAGGCCGGATCGTCGTCCAGCTTCAGCACCATGCCTGGGCGAAGGACGGCGTCCGCTTTCAGGCCATTCACGCGCAGCAGGTGCGCGGTGGAAATGCCGTACCGGCGCGCGATGGTCCAGGCCGACTCGCCGCTTCTCACAACGTGCGTGCGTGAAGGGGCGGGTTCGCTGCCAAGCATGTCCGCGCTGGCTACGGCGGGTCGGGGGGCAGGGGTGTCACTCACGCCGGTTGCGCTGTCGTCGCCGGTGATGGCGGGTGCGAGCAATCGCAAGGGCTTCGTTCCGCGGCTGAAGCGGCCTGCAAGCGCAGGATTGAGGCGTTTGAGAAGCGTGGCGGATTGTTGCTGGCTGCGCGCCCAGGATTCAAGTGTGGCGTCCCCTGGCAGCGTGTGTGCCGCCAAACGCGGCACGGGGCGGTCCATCTGTCGCAGCCAGGCATCGCGGTCGTCGGCCTGCTGGAAGATGCAGGCGAGCGCGTGCAGTTTTTCCACGTAGGCGTACGTGATGCCGGATAGGCCGGGCAATTCCGCTGGCCTTGCATTGCGTGCGTTCATGCCTGCGCGGCGCATGGATTGCAGCACGCGGTATTCCCCCGCGTTGTAGGCCATCACCGCCAGCCTCCAGTCGCCGCCGAACATGCCGTGCAATGTCTTGAGGTAGCGGATGGCCGCCTGCGTGGAGTCCACCGGAGACAGCCGTCCGTCGTAGCCCTCGCGCATGGGGACGCCGTGGTTGCGGGCCGTGATGCCGATGAATTGCCACAGCCCTGCTGGGCCGCTGGGGTTGCGCGCACCGGGCTTGTAGCCACTTTCGACGAACGGGATGAGCGCGAACTCGGTGGGCAGGTGGGCATCGCGCAGGGCATCGACCACGTAGCCGAACAGCGGCAGCAGGTCTTCCTGTGCGCTGGCGAGCTGGCCTGGCGCATGGCTGAAGTGCTTTTTCCAGCGGCCATTCGTTGCCTGGCTGTCGCACTCCGGATCGGCGAGCCCATCACGGAAGCGCTGGTAGATATTCAGGCCGCTGCGCTGGTGCGTGGCGAGCAGGCTCGCGGGAGCAAGCGGATCGACCGCTGGCGCTTCTGGCATTGGTGCCTGCGTCTCGATGGAGGGCGCAGGATCGGCGCCCATCGCAGCGTGGGAGGTGATGGCCAAGGCTGCGGCGAGGATCGCCCGGTGCATTAGGTTGCGTCTGCTCATGCGCGAAAATCGTTCTTCCATTGCCTCAGTGTCGCGAACGTTTCCACCCGGTCGGCAGGCGGCCTTCCAAGACGATGAGTGACCGCCTCATGCACGGCTTCGTCGTCCACCCGCAGGAAGGGATTGGTTGCCACCTCGCTGGCCAGCGAGGTGGGCAGGGTGGGGCGGCCGGCATGGCGCATGGCGCGGGCTTCCTGGATGCGCAGGCGCAGTGCCCGGTTGTGTGGGTCGACGGTTTCGGCGAAAGCAGCGTTGGCCAGGGTGTACTCATGGCCGCAACAGACCAGCGACGGGCCAGCCAAGGCGGCCAGGCGTTCCAGCGATGCGAGCATCTGTGCCGGCGCCCCTTCGAACAACCGGCCGCAGCCCAGGCTGAACAGGGTATCCCCGCAGAACAGATGGGGCGGCCCCTCGCTGCCGCCTCCATGGAACGCGATATGGCTGCGGGTGTGACCGGGCACCGAGAGCACCGACAGCCGCCAACGCTTCACCTGCACGACGCTGCCGTCGCCCACGCGCTCCGTGGCTTCGGGAATGCGTTCGTCTTCAGGGGCGAACACCGGCAGCGTCGGCCAGCGCTCCCTCAGGGCGGCGACACCACCGGCATGGTCGGCGTGATGGTGGGTGACCAGGACCGCAGCGGGCCACAAGCCGTTGCCGGTCGCCGCCAGCACCGGCGCCGCGTCGCCGGGATCGACCACGAGTGCGTCGCCGTCGTCGTCGACGAGCGCCCAGATGTAATTGTCGTCGAAGGCGGGCAGGGCAAGCAGGCGCATCGGCGGACGGGCTCCGGGCGGGAACGGACGACCGGGCGCGGCGTCCTCTACAATCCGAACATGCCTGCCTTCGCGTTTACCCGTCAACCCGATGCCCTGGCGTGGTTCGGGACGGGCTGCGGCGGGCCGATCCTCGCGTCGGAGCATGCCCGGGTGAACCAGGCGCTCACCAGTCGCATCCCCCAGCCCTGGCTCTGGGTATTGCCGGAGGGCGCAGACCCCTCCATCACCGTCCCCGCGACGCGCGGGTTGCGCCTGAGGGCGACGGCGGGCTCGCATCGCCTGTCCGGACCCGTCCATTGCGGGCTGCCCTTGCCGCTGCCCACCGAGGCCGTGGGCGTGATCGTGCTGCAGCACACGCTGGACGCTGGCGATCCGCAACCGCTGCTGCAGGAATGTGCCCGGGTGCTTGAACCCGGGGGGCGCCTGTGGCTGTTCGTCCTCAATCCGTGGAGCCCTTATCGCCTGCGCTGGCGCGGCACCGGGTTGAAGTCGCGTGCGCTGGACCAGTGGCGCCTCCAGTTGGCGGCAGCGGGGCTGACGATGTCGCAGCATGTCCTGCACTACGGCCCGGTCTGGCGCGGCATGCCGGACGCTCCCGGCAACGGACCTGCACCGTTGCGCGCCGCCCGCCTGCTGGAAGCCGAGAAGCGCGTGGCCGGCCTGATTCCCCCCGCGCCTTTGGCGCGCGCGTGGCGCACCGCGCCCGCAGCCTGACATTCGACCAAGAGGACACATGAAGCACGTCAGCATCCATACCGATGGTTCCTGCCTGGGCAATCCGGGCCCAGGTGGCTGGGCAGCGCTCCTGCGCTACGGCGAAAAGGAACGCGAAGTGGTCGGCGGCGAGGCGCAGACCACCAACAACCGGATGGAGCTGATGGCCGCCATCGCTGCGCTGGAAGTGTTGACGGAAGGCTGCGAGGTCACCCTGCACATCGATTCGCAATACGTCCGCCAGGGCATCACCGAATGGATGCCCGGCTGGGTGCGGCGCGGGTGGAAGACAGCCGGCGGCGATCCGGTGAAGAACCGCGACCTCTGGGAGCGTCTGCATGCGGCCACGGCTCGCCACAAGATCGACTGGAAGTGGGTCAAGGGCCACAACGGCGATCCCGACAACGAACGCGTGGACGTGCTTGCGCGCAACGCGGCCGTACGTTTCCGCAGCGGCGCCGTGGCGTGACCACGCCCCTCCTGCCGGGACAGGTCGTCGCCCAGACAGACCGATTGCGCCTGTACGCCATGTCCGATGACGCGCACGCCGATGCGGCCCTGATGCTGGCGTTACTCAATGATGCCGGCTTCATCCGCAACATCGCAGACCGCGGCGTCCGCAGCCTGGAGCAGGCGCGCGACTACCTGTGCAATGGCGCGTTGCGCAGCTACGCGGAGCACGGGTTCGGCATGTACGCCGTCCAGCTGAAGGACACCGGTGCGCTGATCGGGAACTGCGGGCTGGTGCGGCGCGAGGGTCTCGATGGGCCGGACCTGGGCTATGCCCTGCTGCCCGACCACTGCGGCCGAGGCTACGCATGCGAGGCTGCGCATGCGGTGATCGCCGATGCGAGGACCCGGCTAGGCATCACCCGGCTGCAGGCCATCGTCAATCCGGACAATGCGGCCTCCATCGGCCTGTTGCAGAAGCTGGGATTCGAATTCGAGAGAATGGTCGTCCTGCCACACGTCGAGCATGCGCTCGACCTGTTCCACCTGAATGTCCCTACGGAAGCCAACGCCTGATGCGCCAGATCATCCTCGACACCGAAACCACCGGCCTGGAATGGAGGAAAGGCAACCGGGTGGTCGAAATCGGCTGCGTCGAACTGCTGGAACGCAGACCCACCGGGCGTACGTACCACCAGTACATCAACCCGCAGCGCGAATTCGAGCAGGGAGCGGCGGAAGTCACCGGGCTCAGCCTGGAGTTCCTCTCCGACAAGCCGCTCTTCGCCGCCATCGCGGACGAGTTCCTGGCCTTCATCGACGGTGCGGAGCTGGTGATCCACAACGCCGCCTTCGACGTGGGCTTCCTGGATTACGAGTTGTCGCGGCTGGGTGAGCACTATGGCCGCCTGGCCGACCGCGTCACCGTCGAAGATTCGCTGCTGCTGGCGCGACAACGCTATCCTGGCCAGCGCAACTCGCTGGACGCGCTCTGCAAGCGGCTGGGCGTGGACAACACCCACCGTCAGCTGCACGGCGCCCTGCTGGACGCCCAGCTGTTGTGCGACGTGTACCTGAACCTCACCGCCGGCCAGAGCGAAATCGGATTCGGGGGAGCGGAAGACGCAGCGCCCGGAACCTCCACGATGGTCGTGCATCAGTTCGATTCGGCCGTTGCCGGCGCGCGTCCGCGCGTGTCGCCCACGGTGGACGAACTGGCCGCGCACGAAGCGCGCCTGGCGACCCTGCGGAAGAAGGCGGGTGGGCGGTGCCTGTGGGACCCACCCGCATTCGAGGCCGGTTGAGCGGCCCTTGATGCGTCAGTGGCAACGCACCAGGACGGCGGTGACGTTGTCCGAACCGCCGCCATCCAGCGCGGCGGCAATCAGGGTATCCACGCATTCCTGGGCGCTGCAGTCGTCGTACTTCAACGTCGCGGCGATGCTGCGGTCATCCACTTCTTCGGTCAGCCCATCGCTGCACAGCAGGAGCTGCATGCCCGGCCGGAGTTCGCCGGTCATGGTTTCCACGTTGAGATGGTTGGGGTCGGTGACGCCCAGGGCCTGGGTGACGACATTGCGGTGCGGGTGGGTACGGGCCTGCTCGCTGGTGAGCGCGCCCTGCGCGATCAGTTCCTGCACGTAGCTGTGGTCTTGGCTCAGTTGCGCCAGTTGGCCTTCCCGCCACAGGTAGGCGCGGCTGTCGCCGACCCATGCCACTTCGAACCGGTTGCCCTGGATGCGGGCGGCCACCACGGTGGTGCCCATCGGCAGGGTGTCGTTGCGGCGGCGCGAGGTGCGGATGATCTCCTCGTCGGCGATCCGGATGGCCTGGGCCAGCGGCGTGCCGTCGCGGATCTCGCGCACGATGGTCTCCCGCGCAAGCGCGCTGGCCACCTCACCGCAGGCATGGCCGCCCATGCCATCGGCCACCAGCCAGAGCCCGAGCTCGCTGTCGCCGTAGTAGGTGTCCTCGTTGAGCTCGCGCCGGAGCCCGACGTGGGAGATGTGGCCGAATTCGATCATGGTGCCCTGTCTGTTCGGACGGATTTCGCCTATCCGGTCATACGCAATGATCCGGTCGGACAGGACATCGGGCAAGGTTGATGTGCTTCCAAAGGGCAACAAGGGTTCATCCAGGTGCAGGCGGAGTGACGAGTCGATGCGGATCGGGGCCGTCGGCTTGTCCGGATGCGGTCCGCCACGTATCATTCACGGCCCCGGGGCAGCCCGGGGCCACCGGAGAGGTGGCAGAGTGGTTGAATGTACCTGACTCGAAATCAGGCATACGTTAATAGCGTATCGAGGGTTCGAATCCCTCCCTCTCCGCCAGTTTCAAGAAAGCCCCCGCAAGGGGGCTTTTGCGTTTCAGGGCTTGGAATCCAACGCCGCGGCTGCCCGCGCAAGCGGCTGCGCCTAGAATGGCGTTCTTTGCCCGGGAGCCGTCATGTCCGAAATCCTCGTCCCCGTTTCCTTCGGTGAGCTGCTGGACAAGATCGCCATCCTCCAGATCAAGTCCGAGCGCATGAGCGACCCCGCCAAGCTCGCCCACGTGCGCGATGAACTGGCCGCGCTGGAACACAGCTGGATGGCGCATCCGGTCGCCGGTCACAACATCGCCGAACTGCGCGCCCAGCTGAAGGCCGTCAACGAGCGCCTGTGGGTGATCGAGGATGATGTACGCCTGAAGGAGAAGGCGCAGGCATTCGACGAGGATTTCATTCGCCTGGCCCGCAGCGTCTATATCGAGAACGATGAGCGGGCGCGGATCAAGAAGGCGATCAATCTCGCGCTGGGGTCCAGCTACGTGGAAGAGAAGTCGTACCAGGACTACCGGGGCGGCAGCACGTCCTGACAGGACCCCGGGCTACCCGTCAAGATCGTTGCGGCGACGTTCGAAGGCGGCGATGGCGTCTTCCACGGTGATCAGTTCCATCACGCCATCGTGCTCGATCTTGGTTCCCCACTTCAGCGCCGCGGCCGGCCGGCCCTTGTAGCGGCGCGCGGCATCATCGTAGCGATCCACGCAATAGCGGATGCTGGAGTAGGGGCCGCTGCGAAGCGGGTTGCTGGCTGCATGCAATCCCAGCACGGCCGTACCCATCGCGTTGGCGATGTGCATGGGACCGGAATCCGGCGTCATCACCAGGTCCGCGCGCGCCAGCAGGGCCGGCAGCTGCTTGAGGGTGTCCTTGCCTACCAGGTCCAGTGCCGGCGAGCGCATGGCCGAGATGATTGCGTCGGCAGTGCGTCGTTCCAGGTCGCTGCGGCCTCCGCACACTACGATGCGCCAGCCCTGCGCGGCGGCGTGGTCGGCCACTGCGGCGTAGCGATCGGCGTACCAGTTCCGCCGTTCGTGGCTGGAGCAGGGCGAAATCACCAGCGTGCGCTGCCCGTCTGCACTCCACTGGGCAGCCGCCCAGGTGTGCGCGTCGGCGGGTACCGGCAGGTCCCACACCACATCGGTCTGTTTCAGGCCGAGGGGTTCGCAGAAGCTGCCGATCGCGTCGAGCACGTGGATGCCGGGCCGGTCAGGGATGCGTTCGTTGACGACGAAGCCATGAAGGTCCTTCGAGCGGCTGCGGTCGTAGCCGATCCGGCGTCGGGCAGGAATGAAGGCCGACAACAGGTTGGCGCGCAGCGCCACCTGCATCTGCAGCAATGCGTCGAATCCTCCGGCAGGCAACGCGCGGCGCAAGGCCCGCATGCCGGCCAGTCCGGTCTTCTTGTCGTAGGTGTGGAAGGTCACGCCTTCCAATCCTTCGAGCAGCTTGAATCCGCCCTTGTCGATCACCCAATGCAGGTGCACCCGGGGCCATTCCCGCTGCAGGGTGCGCACCAGCGGCACGACATGGGTCACGTCGCCGAGTGCGGACAGGCGAAGCAGGCAGAGTGATTGGGGAATCGTGGACAAGTGTTGTTAGACTCGCTGGATGGTCGGATTTGACGCCTCGGAATCCCTGACGCCGTTCCGCGAAGGCAGCGGATACGGCGCGATTCTGTTCGACCGCAAACACCTGCGGCAAGCGGATCCCGACTGGTTCGCTCCGGAGAAGTGGGGAGACCGCGCCCGTCCGGTCGACAGTGGTGGGCGGGGCGGGGCCTGGTTCATCGATGCACCCTCCAGCCAGTGCGTGTTGCGCCACTACCGGCGCGGGGGCTTGGCCGCGCGCTTCAGCCGGGACCGCTACCTCTGGCACGGCCCGGACCGCACACGCAGTTTCGCCGAATTCCGGCTGACGCGCGCGCTGCTGGCGCGCGGACTGCCGGTGCCACGCCCGGTGGCCGCGAGCTACGTGCGCGACGGCATGTTCTATCGCGCCGCCATCCTCCTGGAGCGAGTGATGGAGGTGCGCACGCTGGCCGACATCGCGGGCCAGACCGATGGCCATGCGCCATGGGAAAGCACCGGCAAGCTGGTGGCGCGCTTCCATCGCGCGGGCCTGGACCACGCCGACCTCAACGCACAGAACATCCTCTTCGACGGAAGCGGGCATGGCTGGCTGATCGATTTCGACCGCGGCCGGTTGCGCATTCCGGCCACGGCTTGGCGCGAGCAGAACCTGGCGCGGCTCAAGCGCTCCCTGCTCAAGCTGCGCGGCGAACGCAGTGCGGACGAAGTGGATCACGAGTTCGCGCACGTGCGCCGCGCCTACGACCTTGCCTGGTCGCGAGGCTACTGACATGGACTGGGCGCTACGCTTCCTGGGCGTCGGCAACGCCAGCGCCGTCGAACTCGGTTCGGCCATGGCCTCGCTCGAACGCGGTGGGCAGCCCTGGCTGGTGATCGACTGCGGCGGCGAAGGGCTGACGGCGTATCAGGCCCGCTATGGCGCGATGCCCGATGCGGTCTTCGTCACCCACCTGCACCTGGACCATGTCGCCGGTTTCGAACGCCTGTTCGTGGCCAGCTATTTCGACACCGCGCGGCGGGGCAAGGTTCGCCTCTATGTCCCGGCACCGTTGGTGCCGCTGCTGCATCAGCGCATCGCCAGTTACCCGAATGTATTGGCCGAGGGCGGTGCGAACTTCTGGGATGCGTTCCACTTGGTGCCGGTGGGCGACGCGTTCTGGCATGACGGCCAGCGGCTGGAGGTGTTTCCCGTGCGCCATCACTGGCCTGATACGGCATTCGGGCTGCGTCTGCGCGGCAGCGTGGTCTGGACCGGCGACACGCGCCCGATCCCGGAGATGCTGGCACGCCACGCCGATGCCGGTGAACTGATTGCCCACGACTGCGCGTTGCACGGCAATCCTTCGCACAGTGGTATCGACGATCTGGAACGCGAATACCCGGCGTCCTTGCTGGCCCGCTGCGTGCTGTACCACTACGCGAGTGCTGAAGAAGGTGTGGCACTGCGCGCCCGTGGTCATCGCGTGGCGATGCCCGATGAGGTGATCCCGTTGGCGCAGCCCCTCCCGACGATGCTGCCGTGAATATCTCTGCACTGCCACGTGATCTGCTGGGACGGCCGTTACACGACCTGCGCCTGTCGGTCATCGATGCCTGCAATTTCCGGTGCGGCTACTGCATGCCGGCCGACCGCGTGCCCGAAGACTACGGTACCGACGCCTCGCAGCGGCTTTCCTTCGACGAAATCGAAACGCTGGTCCGCGCCTTCGCACGGCTCGGCGTGCGCAAGCTTCGGTTGACCGGCGGCGAGCCGCTGCTGCGCAAGCGGTTGCCCGAGCTGGTACGGCGCCTGGCGGGCATCGCCGGACTTGAAGACATCGCGCTGACCACCAACGGTATGTTGCTGGCGACACAGGCGCGTGCGCTGCACGATGCGGGCCTGCAGCGGATCACGGTCAGTCTGGATGCATTGGACCCCGAAGTGTTTGCCGATATGTCGGGGCGACGCGGGCAGGTAGGCGATGTGCTGGCCGGTATCGAGGCGGCCACGGCGGCCGGGTTCACCCACCTCAAGATCAACGCCGTCGTCCAGCGTGGCGTCAACGAAGCGCAGGTGCTGCCGCTGGTCGAACGCTTCCGCGGCACGGGACACGTGGTGCGTTTCATCGAATTCATGGATGTCGGCGACAGCAACGATTGGCGTCGCGACCGGATGGTTCCGTCCTCCGTGCTGCGCGATCGGATCGGCGCGCGCTGGCCGCTGCATGCGCTGCAGGCGGACTATCGCGGCGAAGTGGCCGAACGCTATGCCTTCGACGACGGGGGCGGTGAAGTCGGCTTCGTCAGCTCCGTCAGTACCCCGTTCTGCGGCGACTGCCACCGGGCACGCGTGTCGGCCGATGGCCGGCTCTTCACCTGCCTGTTCGCCTCGGAAGGCGCCGACCTGCGCGCGGTGGTGGGGCAGGGCGAGGAGGCGTTGGCTGCGCACGTCGCCAGCCTGTGGAACGCGCGCGGCGACCGCTACAGCGAACTTCGCGGCAGCCCGGAAGTGCGGGACCGGCGGCGCGTCGAGATGTATCTTATCGGCGGTTGAATCCCCAGGATCCGCATGCCCCGCAAAGCCCTGACCCATCTGGACGCCGACGGCAGACCCGCGATGGTGGATGTATCCGGCAAGGAAGCCACCGCGCGCGAAGCGCGAGCCACCTGCCGCGTACGCTTCCCGGCGGAGGTCGCACGCCAGCTCAGGCAGAATCGCTTGCGCAGCGCGAAGGGCGGCATTGTCGACACCGCCATCATCGCCGGCACGATGGCCGTGAAGCGCACCCACGAGCTGATCCCGTTCTGCCATCCGCTGCCGATCGACGGTTGCCGGTTGACCGTGGACTGGGACGGCGAGTCCACGCTGCGCATCGATTGCCACGTGCGCACCGTCCACCGGACCGGCGTGGAGATGGAGGCACTCACCGGCGCCACGATTGCCGCGCTGACGGTCTATGACATGTGCAAGGCGTTGTCGCATGCCATCGTGCTGGGTCCCGCGAAGCTGGTGGGCAAGCGGGGCGGCAAGCACGACGTGGGAAGGATCTGATGGTCACCGTGACATTGCTCTATTTCGCCAGCCTGCGCGAGCGCGCAGGCGCTGCCAGCGAGACGGTCGATACCAGCGCCCACGATCTCGCCGGGCTCTATGCCGAAGTGCAGGCACGGCATGGCATCGCCTGGCCGCGCGAACATCTGCGGGTGGCGATGAATGGCGAGTTCGTCCACTGGCGTGATGCGCCCACGGAGGGCAGTGAGATCGCCTTCATTCCCCCGGTGAGTGGAGGCTGAGGATGCACAGTTTCCGACTCTCCGAGGTTCCACTTGACGTGCCCACACTGCGCGGATCCCTCCTCGATGCGCGCGCCGGCGGATATGCCAGCTTCGAGGGATGGGTGCGCGATCATCATGCCGGGCGAGCGGTGGATGGCCTCGACTATGAAGCCTATGCAGCCTTGGCGGAGATCGAGGGTGGGCGCATCCTGGCCGAAGCGATGACGCGGTTCGATGTGGTGGCGGCGAGCTGCGTGCATCGCGTGGGCACGCTGGCCATCGGGGACCTGGCCGTATGGGTGGGTGTGAGCGCCGCGCATCGCGGTGCGGCGTTCGACGCCTGCCGCTACATCATCGATGAAGTGAAACAGCGCGTGCCCATCTGGAAGCGGGAGCATTACCGCGAGGGCGATGCGGACTGGCTGCATCCGATGGGGGATGGGCCTTGAGTACGCTGCACACTGTTCTTCTTTCTGCGGGCCTGGCCGCGGTCACCTGTCTCGCTGCGCAGGTCGGCCACGCGGCGGAACTTCTTGTCGGCAACAAGTCCGCGGATACCGTCTGGCGCCTGTCGTTGCGCGACGGGCGCAGGATCGGCGAGTTCCGCACCGGCGCGGCGCCGCACGAAATCGCAGTGGCGCCGGATGGCGGTCTCGCCGTGGTGACGAATTACGGTGCAGCGGAATCCGGCAACTCGCTTTCGGTGCTGGACCTGCGGGACGGCAAGCCAACGCGCTCCATCGATCTTGGACAGCACAGCGCCCCGCACGGGCTCCGTTTCCTGCCGGACGGCCGTCGGGTACTGGTCACCACCGAAGGATCCGCCAGCCTGCTCGTGGTCGACGTGGCGAGCGGCGAGATCGAGCGCGAGGTCGAGGTGGGAGGTGGCACCGGACACATGGTGGCGGTGTCGCCGGACGGGCATGTGGCCTATCTCACCAAGATCCAGGCCGGCACACTGAGCCGCATCGATCTGCAGACGGGTGTGAAGACCGTGGAGCGGCCTGCCGGGAAAGGCGCGGAGGGTGTCGCGGTCCGCCCCGATGGCGCCGAAGTCTGGGTGACCAACCGCGAGGACGGCACCATCACCGTGCACGACCCCCGGACGCTGGTCGTCAAGCGGCGCATGAGCAGCAAGGGTTTCCCCATTCGGGTCGTGTTCTCGCCCGATGGCGCACTGGCGTTCGTCACCAACGCACGGGCGGCGACACTGGCCGTATTCAACACGCGCACCAGGGTGCCGGTGGCCTCCCTGTCGTTGTCGCGCGAGGACATGACCTATCAGCCCACGATGCTGGGCAGTGCGGCGTTGCCGATCGGGATTGCCGTCGCGGCGGACCGTCCGCGTGCCTATGTCGCGATCAGTGGCGGCGACAGGATCGCGGTGATCGACACGCAGCGCTGGCAGGTGGTCGACTATTGGGTCACCGGCCGCGAACCGGATGCGCTGGGCATCGTCGCGGATTAGGGAGCGATTCCCCGGTATCGCATGCCCGAAAAGGCGGTGACCCCGCCGGCTGGCCTCGGCGCCCGCGTCAGTCGATACCGTTGCTGCCTTCCGGCCCTGGCGGAGTTTTCAACCTAGCGTCGCGAGGGGCCGACGGGGCCACCATAGAAAACGAAACCGCGCTCGGGCGCGGCTGCGTCGTTCATCCCGATAGCTCGGGATGGATGAATCTGGCGGAGAGAGGGGGATTCGAACCCCCGAAGCGCGGTTTAGACGCTTACACACTTTCCAGGCGTGCTCCTTCAACCACTCGGACACCTCTCCGGGACCTGAACACAGCCATGAGCCGCTTTCAGGGCCGTGAATTCTAGCCTTCGCCGAGGCCGGCCACAAGCGAAGCCTTGCAGCATCCGCGAGCGGAGAGACGGCGGGCGGGGGCGTGGCACAATGTCGGCATGTCCTATCTAGTCCTCGCCCGCAAGTGGCGCCCCAAGCGTTTCGCCGAACTGGTGGGCCAGGAACACGTGGTCCGGGCGCTCACCAATGCGCTGGACAGCGGCCGTGTGCACCACGCCTTCCTGTTCACCGGCACGCGCGGGGTCGGCAAGACCACCATCGCGCGCATCTTCGCCAAGTCGCTCAACTGCGAGAAGGGCACCAGTGCCGACCCCTGCGGCGAGTGCGCGGCGTGCCTCGACATCGATGCCGGCCGCTACATCGACCTGCTGGAGATCGACGCCGCGTCGAACACCGGCGTGGACGACGTGCGCGAGGTGATCGAGAACGCGCAGTACATGCCGTCGCGCGGCAAGTTCAAGGTCTACCTGATCGACGAAGTGCACATGCTGTCGAAGGCCGCGTTCAACGCGTTGCTGAAGACGCTGGAAGAGCCGCCGGAACACGTGAAGTTCCTGCTCGCCACGACCGACCCGCAGAAGCTGCCGGTTACCGTGCTGTCGCGCTGCCTGCAATTCAACCTCAAGCGGCTCGACGAAGAGCAGATCCGCGGCCAGATGACGAAGATCCTCGGCGCCGAAGGCATCGAGGCCGACGCGGGTGCCATCGCCCAGCTCGCGCTTGCCGCCGATGGGTCGCTGCGCGACGGTCTTTCATTGCTCGACCAGGCCATCGCCTATGCCGGTGGCGCGCTCCGCGAGGATGGTGTGCGCACCATGCTGGGCACGGTTGACCGGACCCAGGTCAGCGCCATGCTGGCGGCGCTGGCGCAGGGCGACGGCGAGGCATTGCTGCAGGTGGTCGCGCGGCTGGCGGACTTCTCGCCCGACTGGGCTGGCGTGCTGGATGCGGTGGCCGAAGCACTGCATCGCATCCAGGTGCGACAGCTGGTGCCGTCGGCCGGTGTGGAAGCGGAGGGGGTCGATATCGAAGCCTTCGCCGGACAGCTGCGGCCCGAAGTGGTCCAGCTCTGGTACCAGATGGCGATCAATGGTCGTCGCGACCTGCATCTAGCGCCCAGCGGGCGCGCCGGCTTCGAGATGAGCGTGCTGCGCATGCTGGCGTTCCGTCCAGCGCAAGCAGGTGAAATGCGCGGCGATGCTCGCGCTGCGGCAACGGCCGCGCCTGGCCAGACCACGGCCCCCGCACCCACTGCCAGCCCTGCTCGCACGACACCTGCACCCGAATCCCTGGCGCAGCCGCAACAGATGGCGCGCGAAGAAGCTCCGACTCCGCCGCGCGTGGCGACACCTGTCGCCGAGGATGCGCCGCCCTGGCTTCCTGCGCAGACGAAACCGTCACCCGCCACGGTGGCCGCCCCGTCCATGCCGGCGGACATCGGCATCACCGACGCCGAGACGTGGCTGCACTTCGCCGGCAGCTGCGGACTGAAGGGCGTCGGCAAGCAACTGGTCGACAATGTCGCGTTCGCGGGCTACGCGAATGGCACGCTGACGCTGGCGCTGGACAGCGGCTTCGACTACCTGCGCTCCGAGCGCACGCTCGGCGAGCTGGCCGACGCCATCGCCAGTCGTTACGGCGTGGCTCCCCGTCTCGCATTCGCCGCAACGGCGAACGATGCCGAAACGCTGAAGGAGCGCAGCCATCGGCAACGCGACGAACGCCAGAGCGAGGCCGAAGAAACCTTCATGAATCATCCGGACGTACGGCAGCTGATGCAGCAGCATGGCGCCAGGCTCGTCCCGGACTCCATCCGACCTTACGAAGAGTGATCACGACATGCGTGGAAACATCGCCCAACTGATGCAGCAGGCGCAGAAGATGCAGGAGAACCTGCAGCGCGCCCAGGAAGAACTCGCCAAGCTCGAAGTGACCGGCAATGCCGGCGGCGGCATGGTCAGCGTGACCCTGACCGGCGCCAAGGAATGCCGGAAAGTACGCATCGATCCCTCGTTGCTGTCCGATGCGGAGATGCTGGAAGACCTGATCGCGGCTGCGTTCAATGATGCGTCCAACAAGGTCGATGCCGAATCCAAGACGCGCATGGGCGCAGCGACGTCCGGCATGCCGCTGCCGCCGGGCATGAAGCTGCCGTTCTGATGTTCGCCCGTGGTCGGCCTGTGCGGGGAACCCGCCATCGCCGGTCCCGATGACGATCATGTCCAGTCCGCTGCTCGAACAGCTCATCGAGTCGCTGCGCGTCCTGCCAGGAGTCGGGCAGAAGACGGCGCAGCGCATGGCCTACCACCTGCTCGACCGCGAGCGGGACGGGGGCAAGCGTCTGGCCGGCGTGCTTGCCGAGGCGCTGGACCATATCGGTCATTGCGCGCAGTGCCGCGATTTCACCGAGGGCGAGATCTGCACGCTCTGCGCGAGTGGCAGTCGCGACCGTCACCAGTTGTGTGTGGTGGAGTCGCCTTCGGATCGTCTGGCGATCGAACAGGCGACGGGATACCGCGGTGTCTACTTCGTCCTGCACGGCCGGTTGTCGCCATTGGACGGCATCGGACCGCGCGAGCTGGGGCTGGACGCACTGTCGTCGCGGTTGGCGCAGGGCGAGGTCACCGAGCTGATCATCGCCACCAATCCCACCGTCGAAGGTGAAGCCACGGCCCATTACCTGGCGCAGCTGGCGCGGCAGCAGGGCGTGCGTCCGAGCAGGCTTGCCCATGGCGTACCGCTGGGCGGCGAACTGGAATACGTCGACCGCGGCACGCTGGCGCATGCGTTCGGCGGCCGCAGTGAAATGACCTGACCGCACTCACACGGGGACGCGCAAACACCATGACCGACACCATCTTCGCCAGGATCATCCGCCGCGAGATTCCCGCCACCATCGTCTACGAGGACGACGAGGTGCTGGGCTTCAAGGACATCGCGCCGCAGGCGCCCGTGCACGTGCTCTTCATCCCGAAGAACGACGCCATCCCCACACTGGATGACGTGCAGCCGCACCAGGCGCACCTGATAGGCAAGCTGGCGCTGGCCGCGGCGGAGTACGCGCGTCGGGAAGGCTTTGCCGCGAATGGCTACCGGGTAGTCATGAACTGTCGCGAGGATGCAGGGCAGACGGTGTTCCACATCCACCTGCATCTGCTTGCCGGTGCGCCGCTGGGTCGTTTCGGTACGCAGGTCTGAAAGACCGGCGGGTGGTGCACGCAAGAAAAAGCCGCTCGTTCGAGCGGCTTTTTTCGTCTGCTGGCGAGGTGTTACCACCAGCCCCAACGGCCCCAGCGCGGTCCCCAGAAGGGGTCGTAGTACGGGTAGGGGCGGACCTCCACTTCGCGCACTTCCGGCCACAGATACACCACGTCCGCCGCGACACGGGGAAGCTGGTAGTCGTAGTCGCCGATGCGCGTGCTTTCGTAGCCCTCGATCTTGCCAACGAACGTCACCTCGCGGCCCTCGGAGAACACGGCCGGGTCGTAGAAGCCCGCGCGGCACGCGATGAAGCGGCCATCGGTCGCATCCGGTGCCGACGACAGCGGCCTGCCGGTGGCGGCGAGCGGGCGCGATACAAGCTGGAAGCAGGTGCCGTTCTGGGCCGGGGTGGTACTGATGATGCGACCGCCCCAGCGCACCGGCGCGCCTACCTGCGGCGTACCGACGGAATCCCGCGGGTTGACCGGGGTGAAGGTGCCCTGCAACGGCGCGGGTGCCGTAGCGCAGGCGGAGAGCAGCGCGGCGGCTGCGACGACAACGGCAAAGCGAAGGTTCATGGCCAGTCTCCAGCGGGTTATGGGCGGTGCCGGCGCAGGTCTTCGATCAGTGCGCGGTGGTCCCCCTCATCCGCAGCGTAGCGTGCTGCGGCGAAACGCCGGCTGAGCGAAACCAGCGAGTCGGCGCCTTCGGGGCGCTGGGTGGCCACTCTGCGGGTCCAGGCGGCGGCAGTCTCGTGTGGTTCCCGTCCCAGGTCCAGCCGGGCGTAGCGTGCCCCCAGGCGATGCCAGGCGCGCAGCAGCGGGTCGCGCTCGCGCTCGCCCCGGGCCAGCAGCCAGGCCATCCAGCCCACTGCGATCACTGCGAACACGCCGAACAGCGCGGCCAGTCCGGATGCACCAAGTTGCTGCGCACCGAACTGCTGCAGCATGCGCGCCTGCCGCTTGGCATCGAAACCCAGCACCATGTCGTTCCAGCCGCGGCGCAGCCAGTCGCTCACCTGGCCAAGGCCATCCATGCTGATCAATCCGGCGCCGCCGGCACGGGCATCGCCAAGCCTGTCCTCGAGGGTGTCGTAGATGCGCTCCGGTGCGACCGCAGCGGTGGGGTCCACGCGAACCCAGCCCCTCTGCGGCAGCCAGACCTCGGCCCATGCATGCGCGTCCATGTTGCGGACGATCCAGTAATCACCCAACCGGTTGTAGGTGCCACCGGTGTAGCCGGTGACCACGCGCGCCGGAACGCCACCGGAGCGCATCAGGAAGACGAAAGCCGAACTGAAGTGCTCGCAGTATCCTGCCTGCTGGTCGAAGAGGAACTCATCGACGGTGTCGCGCCCGGGGAAGGGTGTGTTCAACGTGTAGGCGAAGCTGGAGCGGATCCAGTTCAGTGCACGCCCGACCAGGACGGCGTCATTGCCGCCGGCCTCGCGTCGCCATTGCGCGCCGAGCGCGCGCGTCCTCGGGTTGAAGCCGGCGGGCAGCTGCAGCGCCTGCCGGCGCAACGCGTCGGGCAGTTGGACATCGAAGCGGGTCGGCGCCGACGATTGCGCGCGCCAGCGGCTCAGTGCATTCAATGGAAGGCGCGTACGCGTGCTGTAGTCGCGTGTCAGGCTGGTGCCTTCCGGCGCGGCGACGGGAAGGTCCAGCATCACCAGGTCGCGGTTGTCGGTCGGCTCCACGTCCATCTGGTAATCCCACACTGTGGGTGCGCGCGTGCTTGGTGCCGGTGGCCAGCCGGCCAGCGGATTGCCACGGGTCCAGGTCCGGCCATCGAAGTCCGCCAGCACCGGGCCGCGCCAGTACATCTGGGAGGTCGGCGGCGTTGCGCCGAAGAACTGCACGCGCAGGGCAGGGGTGTCGTCGGCGATCAGGTCCAGCCAGCCGCCGGGGGACATTTCGTCGCTCAGTCCGGGCTTGGAAAGCGCGCGCTCGGGCACACCCCATAGCGGCGTGGGAAAGCGCGGGAAAAGCCAGAATGCGGCCATCACCAGCGGCACGCCGATCAGCACGAGTTTCCCGACTTGGTGGAGTTGCTGCAGCGGGCGCGCCGGGGCAGCGAGCGAAGTCACCTCGGCATCGGCAAGGCGATGCAGCGCGACCAGGCTGCTCAAAACGCCGGCCAGCCCCAAGGCCATGCTCAGTGGTCCCTGGTCGAGGAGGAAAGCAGCGAACGGTGCGAACAGTGCGAAACCCAGCAAGCTGCGGTTGTCTCGCAGGCTGCGGGTTTCGGTGGGTTTTATGGCCAGCATCGCCGCCAGCAGTGCACAACCCGTGTCACGGCCGAACTGCATGCCGGTGAAGGCCATCACGGCGACCACCATCGCGATGGCCAGCAGCGCACGCAGAAGCGCGGGCAGCGGACGCTTCCATGAGGCGAAGGTGAGCATGAGGCCCGTTGCGCCCAAGCCCGCCGCCAAGGTGGGCGGCAGGTGGATCAGCAGGGCGAACAGGCAGACGCCGGCCGTCGCCAGCGTCCATCGGCGACTTGCCGGATCCAGCGCCACGGGCTCAGGAGACGGCATGGGGCATCAGCGCCAGTGCGCGCAGGCAAAGGTGTCGATGGGCGGTGCCTGCGCCGGGACCGAGCGGTGGTTGGCCGGGTAGCACCAAGCGGTAACGACGACCTTCGCGTTCGGCAAGGTCGATCCAGTGCGCCAGGCGCTGGATGCGGTGTTCGTGGGGCAGCGATGGCAATGCGGTCCATGCGAGTTCCACTTCCTGCCCAAGCGGCTGTTCGTATTCGCGTACCAGCAGCTGATCGCGCCGAGCCGACGGTTTCCATGCGATGGAACGCCGTGCATCGCCCGCACGGTAGTTGCGCAACTGGTGCACGTCCTCGCCACCGGGATGCACGCGCGCGCGGCTTCCGGCGCCCGAGATGTCGGGCAACGGTGGACCCTGCGGCTCGGGGGCCGGGTAGACCAGCAACGGGGAGGAAGGCCATACCCAGGCCCAGGCCCGCGCGAGTCCCAGCGGCTGGGTGGTGGACAGGCGGATACGGTCCAGGTCGTACCATCCGCGCCGGTGGGTCGGAAGCGACAATTCGGCCACGGCGCCATCCAACGGCGCCAGCATGGCGAAGACGTGCCGGTCGCAGGCATCCACCCGCAAGCCGTGGCGCGCGCGCGCGTCGCGTGAGGATAGGGCCACCTGCAGCTGCAGTGGGGTACCTGCCGGGACGGGATCGGCAGCGATCGCATCGATCCGCAGGTCTGCCAGTTGCAGGTGCGCGAAGATCAGGCTGGCCATCGCTGTGGCGCCCAGCAGCAGCGCCAGCAGCAACCCCGGATTGTTGTTGTAGTTCAACGCCCCCAGCGCCATGGTGAACACCAGCGCCGCAAAGAAAAGTCCGAACCGCGTGGGAAGCACATAGATGCGTCGGCGGTCCAACTGCACGGGCAGGGATTCGGGTCGACGGGGTCGCGCCAGCAGGGCGAAGCGGCGGGCGAGGCGTGCGCGCGGCGTGCTTGCCATGCTCAGTCCACGGGCACCGCGTGCAGGATGGCCTTGGTCAGCGCGACCGCCTGACCGGTTTCGGCTTCCGCGACGATGCGGTGGGAGGCCACAGCCAGGAACAACGTCTGCACGTCCTCGGGCAGCACGTGGTTGCGGCCCACCAGCAATGCATAGGCTCGGGCAGCGCGCAGCAGGGCGATGCCTGCGCGCGGCGACAGGCCGACCCGCACGCCGGGGTGCTGCCGGCTGCGGGCCAGCAACGCCTGCACGTAGTCGATCAGGGCATCGCTGGCATGCACTTCGCCAACGGCTTGCCGCAGCGCCACTACTTCTTCGGACGACAAGAGCGGCATCGCCTGCGCGATCATCATCCGCCGGTCGGTGCCGGCCAGCAGTGCGCGCTCGGATTCCGCATTCGGATATCCGAGGGCCAGCCTCAGCAGGAAGCGATCCAGTTGCGAGTCCGGTAACGGATAGGTGCCGGAGAGGTCCACGGGATTCTGCGTGGCGATCACGAAGAAAGGCTCCGGCAACGCGTGGGTCACGCCATCCAGGGTGACCTGGTGTTCGGCCATGGCTTCCAGCAACGCGCTTTGCGTGCGCGGGGGCGCGCGGTTGATTTCGTCCGCCAGCAGCACGTTGGTGAAGACCGGTCCCGGATGGAAGCTGAAGGCACGCGCTTGGGCATCGTAAACCGACACGCCGAGGACATCGGCCGGCAACAGGTCCGAAGTGAACTGCACGCGCTGGAACGTCAGGCCCAGCGTGGCCGCCAGTGCATGCGCCAGCGTGGTCTTGCCGAGCCCCGGCAGGTCCTCGATCAGCAGATGGCCATCGGAGAGCAGCGCCACGAAGGCGAGGCGGACTTCATGGGCTTTGCCCAGCACCAGTGAGTTGACCTGTGCCTGGGCGAGTTTGAGGGCGTCGGCCAAGCCTTCGGATAGCATAGGGCGGGTGCTGGGAATGGCGGACATCGCGCTCTCGGTTTCCGATCGTGGGTTCAGGGAAGTGTAGCGAGATGGAAGAAGAACAACGCGCGCGCCAATGGTTCCTTGCGGTGTGGACAATCGTGACGGTCGTCAAGATCGCGATCGCCACGCGCTTGCCGTTGTTCGTGGACGAAGCGTTCTACTGGCAGGAAGGCCAGCATCTGGCGGCTGCGTATTCCGACCTGCCGGGATTGACCGCCTGGTTGACGCGCCTCGGAACCGAGTTCGGCGGACATCACGTGCTGGCGGTGCGCGCGCCCTTCCTGTTGTTGGCGGCGCTGCTGCCATGGCTGGTGGCCCGGAGCGCAGCCCACTGGTTCGGTGCAGCGGCGGGATGGCAGGCGGCCCTGTTGACCGTGCTGATGCCGCTGTCGGGCACGCTCGGTCTGCTGGCGTTGCCGGACGTGCCGATGGCGGTCGCGACGGTGCTCTGCGCCGATGCCGGTGCGCGCCTGCTGCGTGAAGTCGATGCGATGTCGGCGACCGAACTGGCGCTTGGACTGATGCTGGGCGCGCTGAGCCATTACCGTTTCGTGGGCGTGATCGGCGTGGGTCTGGTCGCCCTGCTGTGGTTGCCCGAGGGCCGGAAAGTGCTCCGCGATGCGCGGGTCTGGGTCGCGCTTGCGGTGGGCCTGCTCGCCTGGGCGCCATTGCTCGCGTGGAACCTCGAATACGCTGATGCCGGCCTCCGTTTCCAGTTGCTCGATCGCCATCCCTGGGCCTTCCACGGTGATGGCGCACGTTTCCTGCTGGTGCAGGCGGCGATGGTCACGCCGTTGCTGTTCTGGGCCATGCTCGTCGTTTCGCTGCGCGGCTTGCGTGGTGGCGAAGAGGCCGGCACCGCATGGCGTTATTTCGCGCTGCTCGGCGCGATCTCCACACTCGGCTTTTTCCTCATCGGCTTCTTCGCCGACAACGAACGCGTCAGTTTCCATTGGCCGTTGCCGGGCTATCTCGCCCTTGTCGTGGTGGTGCCGCTTCTGTTGCGTGCGTGGTCTCCCGCGCGGCGTAAAGCGACCTGGGGGCTCGCGGGGATCGGCGCGGCGCTGATGCTGGGTTACTACGTGGTGGTGTCGTTGCCGGGGCTGCGCACGCAGATGGCCGGCAGCAAGTACTACCCCGAGAACTTCGCGGGCTGGGACACGCTGGCGGCAGAAGTGCGCAAGGCCCAGGCAAGTCTGCCCGAGGGGGCCGTGCTGCTCGCGGACAGCTTCAAGACCGGCGCCGAACTCGGCTTCGCGCTGGGTGACGCGGATATCCCGACACTGGATCATCCATTGAACCGCAAGCACGGGCGGGCGCCCCAGCTCCAGTTGTGGGGCCTGGAGCACGATGGCAAACGCAGTGCACCCACCTTGCTGGTGGTCGCCGCCACCGACGTGAAGTTCAGCGCATTGCTCGCGCACTACCAGCGCCTGTGCGCCATGGTGGGGCCGTTGCCGCCGGCGAAAGCGGTGAACATCGATCACGGCGCGCGCCGTTTCCTGCTGTTCGCGCTGCCCGCGCAAACGGCGGGCGGTGCATGCATCACGCCGGTGGTCGCCAACATCGACGTGCCGGAAGCGGGTGCCACCGTCGGCCGGCGCTTCAGCGTGGGAGGCTGGGCGGTGAAGGACGTTGTGGGCGTGACGAAGGTGGAAGTACTGATGGACGGCCGGGTCGTTGCCGAAGCCACGGACGCCAGCGCCAATGACTGGCTGATCGTTTTCCTGAAGGGCGCCTCGCGCGATCCGCGCATGCCGCGCGTGCAGTTCAATGTCGAGGTCGACGTCGGCGCGTTGCCGGCGGGTCGGCACTGGCTGGGGTTGCGGGTGACCGGCGGAGACGGCAGCGTGGAGACTTGGGCGGAGCAGCCCGTCGTGGTGCGGTGACGCGCTTCAGGGAAGCTCGAAGCCGGCCTCGCGCAACATCCGCGCCACCGTGATCAGGGGCAGGCCGACCAGGGCCGTGGGGTCCGACGATTCGATGGCATCGAACAAGGCGATGCCGAACCCTTCGGATTTGAAGCTTCCAGCGCAATCGAAGGGCTGCTCCGCGTCCACGTACCGCTCGATCTCGGCGGAATCCAGGCGGCGGAAGCGCACGGTGGTGACGTCCTGTGCCTGCAGGACCTGTTCATCACGTACCAGGCATACGGCCGTGTGGAAGCGGACCTCCCGGCCCGACATGGCGCTCAGCTGGGCGATGGCGGCCTCGCGCTGGCCGGGCTTCCCCAAGGGCTGTCCGTCGAGCTCGGCAGCCTGGTCCGCGCCGATGACCCAACTGCCCGGATGCTGGTGGGCGATGGCGCCCGCCTTGATCCGGGCCAGCCGGCTGGCCATGGCGGGCACGGACTCGCCATCCAGCAGCACTTCGTCCACTTCCGGGCGCGCGATGTGGAACGGCACGCGCAGCCGCTCCAGCAGTTCGCGGCGATAGCGGGAAGTCGAGGCAAGCATCAGCGGCATGGTGTCGGGTGACCGGCAGGGGCGGGCGGGGGAGTCTGACGGGCGGCGGGGCGCCCGGCAAGCCATCCTCGTCGGACGGGGTGGTTTGACAGTTCGGTCCTTCATCCTTAACATTCAGCGGCTTATGTCCGCGAATACGCCCGAGATGTTGGATGCTTGGCGCATGGTCGCGGCCCGGCGCAGCTTTGAAGGCCGCCTGCCGCTGTCCTCCATGACCCGATTGCAGGGCCTTCTGGTCGATACCGAGGGCGAAGTGCGTTACGTGATCGAGTTCGATCGCGACGCATTGCAGGTGCCTTTCATCGGGTTGCGGATCGAAGCGGAACTGCCGCTGGTATGCCAGCGCAGCCTGAAGCGGTTCGTGCTGCCGGTGACGGTCGAGCAGCGGCTGGGGCTGGTGCGCAGCGAGGATGAGGAATCCGCGCTGCCGCCGGGTTACGAGGCCCTGCTGGTGCCGGAGGACGGCATGCTTCGCCCCGCCGACATGGTGGAGGACGAACTGGTCCTGGCCGTGCCGGTGGTGCCGGTGGATCCGATGTCCGAGGCGGTCGAGCGTGAGTGGGCCGCTGACGAAGAAGAGGTGGCGAAGACCAGTCCGTTCGCGGCACTGGCCTCGCTGAAGAAGAACTAGCCGCTACCGCGGTCTGGCAACACGAACCGCAAGGTTCACCAACAGATACAAGAGCTGGAGCAATCCCATGGCTGTGCAGAAATCCCGCGTCACCCCGTCCCGTCGTGGCCAGCGTCGTTCGCACGACGCGCTGACCGCCAAGCAGCTGTCGACCGACCCGACCACGGGCGAGATCCACCTGCGCCACCACGTGACCGCCGACGGTTACTACCGTGGCAAGAAGGTCATCGCCACCAAGACGACGGCCGTCGAAGAAGATTGATCCGTGCGGCGCGCCCTCCCGCAGGGCGCGCTTCCCGCATGATCAATGACAACCAGGGCCCTTCGTCGGGCCGGCAATGGGAGCGTGCATGAGCGAGCCGGGTAACAAGGGGCGCATTTACGCGCGCATCGCCGGTACGGGCAGCTATCTGCCCGAAAAGGTGCTGACCAACGAAGACCTGTCGAAGCTGGTCGATACCAGCGACGAATGGATCCAGTCCCGCACCGGCATCCGCGAGCGGCACATCGCTGCCGAAGGCGAAACCGCTGGCGACCTCGGCTACCAGGCGGCGCTCCGCGCCCTTGAAGCGGCCGGCGTCGATGCCTCCGAGATCGACCTGATCGTGGTGGGCACCACCACGCCCGACCTCATCTTTCCCTCGACCGCCTGCCTGATCCAGGCGCGGCTGGGTATCGCGGGCTGCGCGGCGCTGGACGTCAATGCGGCCTGCTCGGGCTTCATCTACGCCCTCAGCGTGGCCGACAAGTTCATCCGCTGCGGCGATGCGAAGACGGCCCTGGTCATCGGCACCGAGACGCTCAGCCGCATCGTCGACTGGACCGAGCGCACCACTTGCGTGCTGTTTGGCGACGGTGCCGGCGCGGCGGTGCTGAAGGCCGACGGCGATACCGGCATCCTCAGCACCCACCTGCATGCCGATGGCAGCAAGAAGGAACTGCTGTGGAACCCGGTCGGCGTGTCGGCCGGCTTCAAGCCGGACGAGCCGAACAACGGCATCCGCATCCACATGAAAGGCAACGACGTCTTCAAGTACGCGGTGAAGGCGCTCGACAGCGTGGTCGATGAGACGCTCGAGGCCAACGGCCTGGACAAGCACGACCTGGACTGGCTGATCCCGCACCAGGCCAACCTGCGCATCATCGAAGCCACCGCCAAGCGGCTGGACATGTCGATGGACCAGGTCATCGTGACCGTCGACAAGCATGGCAACACATCGTCCGGGTCCGTGCCGCTTGCGTTGGATGCGGCCGTCCGGTCGGGCCGCGTCGAACGAGGCCAGTTGCTGCTGCTGGAGGCGTTCGGCGGTGGCTTCACCTGGGGCTCGGTGCTGCTGCGCTATTGAGGTCCGCACCTCTGGGATGATCGAAGGCGATGCCGGGAGGCATCGCCTTCTTCGTTTCCGTCGCTCCGTTTTCCGTTGCACATGGCGTTGCTGCGTGCGACACGGCGTCGCATGCGCATACGCACCGGTACAGACAATCGAGCGGGTTCGCCCGTATCATCGCCGCCTGATTTCACGCAGGGTGTCCGAGTGACTTCCACGCAACTCGCTTTCGTCTTCCCGGGCCAGGGCTCGCAGTCGGTCGGCATGCTGGCCGAGCTTTCCGAACTGCATCCGATCGTGCGCGAGACGTTCGCCGAAGCGTCCGAGGGTGCCGGTGTCGACCTGTGGGCACTGTCGCAGGGCGGCCCCGAGGAAATGCTCAACCGGACCGAATACACGCAACCGGCGCTGCTCGCAGCCGGCGTCGCCGTGTGGCGCGCATGGCAGCAGCAGGACGGTCTGCAGCCGTCGCAGCTCGCCGGCCACAGCCTCGGTGAGTACACCGCGCTGGTGGCGTCTGGAGCGTTGTCGCTGAAGGATGGCGCGCACCTCGTGCGCCTGCGTGGCCAGCTGATGCAGGATGCCGCGCCGGCGGGTGTCGGTGCGATGGCTGCCGTGCTCGGCGCAGAGGATGCAATGGTGGCGGAGGTCTGCACGCAGGCCTCCGACAGCAAGGTCGTCGTACCCGCCAACTTCAATTCGCCGGGCCAGATCGTGATCGGTGGCGACGCCGAAGCGGTCGATCGCGCGATCGCGTTGCTTACCGAGCGCGGCATCCGCAAGGTGGTGAAGCTGGCGGTCAGCGTGCCGTCGCATACGCCACTGATGCGCGAAGCGGCCAATCGCCTCGCAGAGGTGATGGCGGGCCTCAACTGGCGCGCGCCATCGCTGCCCGTCGTGCAGAACGTCGATGCGAAGGTGCAGGGCGATGTCGATGCCATCCGCGATGCACTCGTGCGCCAGTTGTACCTGCCGGTACGCTGGACCGAATGCGTGCAGGTGCTGGCATCCAACGGTGCCACGCGTATCGCCGAATGCGGCCCCGGCAAGGTGCTGGCCGGGTTGGTGAAGCGCATCGACAAGGGCCTGGACGCGCGCGCCATTGGCGGCGTGGGCGACTTCCAGGGCGCGCTCGCCGACTGGCAGGCCTGACGCCCGCGCGGCTCCCTTCCCTTATCCTGACCTTCCGCGCTTGCGCGGAGCCGTTCCGAGGACATCATCATGAGCAAGCCCCTGCAGGGTGAAATCGCACTGGTCACCGGCGCGAGTCGCGGCATTGGCGCCGCGATCGCAGACGCACTGGCGGCCCAGGGCGCCACCGTCATCGGCACCGCGACCACCGCCTCCGGGGCGCAGGCCATCGGTGAACGGATGGCCGCGTCCGGTGGCCACGGCCGCGAACTCAACGTCACCGATGGCGCGGCGGTCGATGCGCTGATCGATGCCATCGCCAAGGAATTCGGCGGCATTTCGATCCTGGTCAACAACGCCGGCATCACCCGTGACAACCTTCTGATGCGCATGAAGGACGAAGACTGGCAGGCCATCCTCGATACCAACCTCACCAGCGTCTACCGCACGTCCAAGGCGGTGATGCGAGGCATGATGAAGGCACGCAAGGGCCGCATCATCAACATCGCCTCGGTGATCGGCGTGACCGGCAACGCAGGGCAGGCGAACTACGCCGCCGCCAAGGCCGGCATCATCGCGTTCTCCAAGTCGCTGGCGAAGGAGATCGGCAGCCGCGGCGTGACCGTCAACGTGGTCGCTCCCGGCTTCATCACCACGGACATGACCAAGGACCTGCCCGAAGAAACGAAGAAGGCGCTCGGCGAACAGATCGCGCTGGGCCGCCTGGGCGAGCCGGCCGACATCGCGAATGCGGTCGCCTTCCTCGCAGGGCCGGCGGCCGGCTACATCACCGGCGAGACCCTGCACGTCAACGGTGGCATGTACATGCCCTAAAGAATTAGCTGTAAGTGGTTGATTCGGTGGCGATTGGCGATACCTGCCCGCCGTCGCCGGTTTCCACTACACTATCCCCGGTTTGCCTTCGCCCCGCGTCGGCAGAATCCAACAAGTCACCCATCTCCGTCTGGAGCGAATCCATGAGCAGCATCGAAGAACGCGTCAAGAAAATCGTCGTCGAACAACTCGGCGTGAAGGAAGAGGAAGTCACCACCAGCGCATCGTTCGTCGATGACCTGGGCGCCGACTCGCTGGACACCGTTGAACTGGTGATGGCGCTGGAAGAAGAGTTCGAATGCGAAATTCCGGACGAGGAAGCCGAGAAGATCACTTCGGTGCAGCAGGCGATCGATTACGTCAAGGCGCACGTCAAGGCGTAAGTCCCGCACCTGCAGCAAACCGTGTCGGGGCCGCGCATGCGGCCCCGCGCGTATCCGGCCCCCATGCGCCCGCGTACTGCCGGGCGCGGCCGCAAGATCCACGAGGAATCCGATATGAGCCAGCGTCGTCGCGTCGTCATCACCGGCATGGGCCTGGTGTCCCCCCTGGGCAATGACATGGCCAGCAGCTGGGACGGCATCGTCAACGGACGGTCGGGCCTGGGCCCGATCACCACCTTCGATACCGAGGGCTACAGCACCAAGATCGCGGGCGAGATCCGCGGTTTCGATCCCACTACCTTCGTGCCGCCGAAGGACGTGAAGAAGATGGACTCGTTCATCCACTACGGACTGGCCGCATCGCTGATGGCGATGGACGACGCCGGACTGGAAGTGACCGAAGCCAACGCCGAGCGCATCGGCGCCATCATCGGCGCGGGCATCGGCGGCATCCTCGGCATCGAGGAAACCGCGGTGAAGCTGCACGAAGGCGGCCCGCGCAAGATTTCCCCGTTCTACATCCCCAGCACCATCATCAACATGCTGCCGGGCCACCTGAGCATCATGAAGGGGCTGAAAGGCCCCGGCTATTCGGCGGTGTCCGCCTGCGCCACCTCCAACCATTCGATCGGCATTGCCATGCGCAGCATCCAGTACGGCGACGCCGACGTGATGGTCGCTGGCGGCGCCGAGCGCGGCTCGTCGCCGACGTCGGTGGGCGGCTTCTGCGCGATGAAGGCCATGTCCACCCGCAACGACGATCCGGCACGCGCGTCGCGTCCGTGGGACAAGGACCGCGACGGCTTCGTGCTGGGCGACGGTGCCGGCATCCTGGTGCTGGAGGAATACGAGCACGCCAAGGCGCGTGGGGCACGCATCTATTGCGAGCTGGCCGGTTTCGGCGCCTCGCAGGACGCGTACCACATGACCGCGCCCAGCGAGAACGGCGAGGGTCCCTCGCGCTGCATGCTGTCCGCGTTGAAAGATGCGGGTCTGAATGCCGACCAGGTCGAGTACCTCAACGCGCACGGCACCTCCACGCCGCTGGGCGATCTGGCCGAAACGCTGGCGATGAAGCGCGCGCTGGGCGACCACGCCTACAAGATCATGGTCAGTTCCACCAAATCGATGACCGGCCACCTGCTGGGGGCGGCGGGCGGCGCGGAAGCGATCTTCTCCGTGCTGGCCATCCACCACGGCATCATCCCGCCGACCATCAACCTGGACGAACCGGGTGAAGGCTGCGACCTGGACTACGTGCCGCATACGGCGCGCGAGAAGAAGATCGATGTGGCGGTGTCGAATGGCTTCGGCTTCGGCGGCACCAACGGCACGCTGGTGTTCAAGCGGATCTGATCCTGTTCCGTCCTTCTCCCTCCGGGAGAAGGTGGCGCGCAGCGCCGGATGAGGGTGCGGCGGAATCATCGACCCCTGAATCATTGCATCTTCTCCGCACCCTCTCCCCAACCCCTCTCCCGGCGGGAGAGGGGCCAGGAACGACATGATCGAAACCCGCGCGCTTCCCTCAGACACCGACCTGCTGGCCCTGCATCGCCAGGATCCGCAGCGCTACCCCGTTCTGCTGGAGTCCGTCGCGTCGGGCACGGCGCAGGGACGCTGGGATCTCCTGCTGGTGGCCGATGGCACCGGGCTGCGCCTGGATGCGGACGGGGTCACCCGCAACCTCCACGGCGATGTGGAGGCGGGTGACTTCCTGGCCGCGCTCGATCGGCACTGGGAGGCACAGCGCACGCCGCGCGAAGAGCCGCGCTGGCCGTTCCGCGGCGGCTGGGCGCTGCTGCTGGCCTACGAACTGGCGCAGCAGGTCGAACCCGTCCTGCGATTGCCCCAGGCACCCGACACGCAACCCGTCGCGCTCGCACTGCGATGCCCTGCCGCCGTATTGCGCGACCGCAGCACGGGCGACTGCGTCGTCGTCGCGGAAGCGGGGCGGGGCGAGTTGATGGCGCGCACGCTCGATGACGTCGCACGTGCGGCGCACATGCTGCCACTGCCGGCATGGCAGTCGCCGGCACGCATCGACGAGGACGAAGCCCGGCGTTTCACCGATGGCGTCGAGCGCATCCTCGACTACCTGCGTGCCGGCGACATTTTCCAGGTCAATCTCTCGCGTGCGTGGCATGCGCGCTTCGAGACGCGACTGGATCCGGCCGCGCTGTATGCCCGGTTGCGTACCGCGAACCCCGCACCGTTCGCCGGGCTGTTCGCCACGCCGGGCTGGACCGTGGTGAGCTCGTCGCCGGAGCGCCTGGTCTCGGTGCGCGGCGAAGTGGTGGAAACGCGGCCGATCGCGGGCACTCGGCCCCGCTTTGAGGGTGACGACGATGCCGCACGCATCCGTGAACTTGTCGGTCATCCCAAGGAGCGCGCCGAGCACGTCATGCTGATCGACCTGGAACGCAACGACCTGGGCCGGGTCTGCACGCCGGGCAGCGTGCAGGTGGACGAGCTGATGACGGTGGAGAGCTACGCGCACGTGCACCACATCGTCAGCAACGTGCGCGGCCACCTGCGTGCCGATGCCACGCCAGGTGATGTCATCCG
The DNA here is from genome assembly GCF_946886695.1 of uncultured Pseudoxanthomonas sp. The sequence goes on from NZ_CAMPJD010000048.1 coordinate 36,919, forward strand.
CGCCACCTTTCCGGGCGGCACCATCACCGGTTGCCCCAAGGTGCGCTGCATGCAGATCATCGCCGAGCTGGAACAGACCCCCCGCGGCGCCTACACCGGCGCCTTCGGCTGGCTGAACCGCGACGGCGACCTGGATCTGAACATCCTGATCCGCAGCGCCGAGGTCATGGCCGACGGCGCGGGCAGCGTGGCCCGCTTCCGCACCGGGGCCGGGATCGTCGCGGATTCGGTGCCGGACAAGGAACTCGACGAGACCCGCGCCAAGGCCCGCGGCGTACTGCGGGCGCTGGAAGCCTGATTGCTGAGGCCTTCTCCCTGCGGGAGCGGGGAGAAGGGATGCACCGCTGCGGCTGATCAGGGCACGCCTACAGCCTGAGACG
>NZ_CAMPJD010000049.1 GCF_946886695.1 uncultured Pseudoxanthomonas sp.
GCCGGCGACAAGGTCCCGCGCAACACGACCGTCGCCGGTGTCCGCATCGGCGCACAGACTGGTGCCTGAGGGCGGCCACAGGTCCGGCCGGCAGCAGGGCGGAGCATTTTAGATCAATGACTTGGATGGATCGCCCCCGTGGCCCTGCTTGCGGACTGCGGTCGCGGGCACGGCGGCAGCCTGGCCACCCTAACGGCCGTCCCGGCTGACTGAGCGCCCACCCGAACCCGCTACTTCGCTGGCAATGGCGCCATTTGCCCCCACCTAGGCAGATCGCTACGCTTCCTTGTTCGCTTTCCGGATCCCCCCACCCGATGGCCATGGACTTCATCCGCATCCGCGGAGCCCGTACCCACAACCTCAAGAACATCGATCTCGACCTGCCGCGCGACAAGCTGATCGTGATCACCGGCCTGTCCGGTTCCGGCAAGTCGTCGCTGGCGTTCGACACCATCTACGCCGAGGGCCAGCGCCGCTACGTGGAATCGCTGTCGGCGTACGCGCGGCAATTCCTGTCGGTGATGGAGAAGCCCGACGTAGACCACATCGAGGGCCTGTCGCCGGCGATCTCGATCGAACAGAAGTCGACCAGCCACAACCCGCGCTCGACGGTCGGCACGATCACCGAGATCTACGACTACCTGCGCCTGCTGTACGCCCGCGTCGGACTGCCGCGCTGCCCGGACCATGGCTACCCGCTGGAAGCGCAGACCGTCAGCCAGATGGTCGACCAGGTGCTGGCCCTCGACGGCGAGCAGCGCTACATGCTGCTGGCACCGGTGATCCGAGAACGCAAGGGCGAACATGCGCAAGTGTTCGACCAGCTGCGCGCGCAGGGCTTCGTGCGCGTTCGCGTCGATGGTGAGTTGCACGAGATCGATGCCGTGCCGCCGTTGGCGCTGCGCCAGAAGCACACCATCGAAGCGGTGATCGATCGCTTCCGTCCGCGCGAGGACCTCAAGCAGCGCTTGGCGGAAAGTTTCGAGACCGCGCTGAAGCTGGGCGACGGCATGGCGCAGGTGATGTCGCTCGACCAGCCCGATGCGGCCCCGCTGCTGTTCTCGTCGAAATATTCCTGCCCGGTCTGCGATTACTCGTTGCCGGAACTGGAACCGCGCCTGTTCTCGTTCAACTCGCCGGTCGGCGCCTGCCCAACCTGCGACGGCCTGGGCGTGGCGCAGTTCTTCGACCCCTCGCGCGTGGTCGTGCATCCGGAGCTGTCGCTGGCCGCGGGCGCCGTGCGCGGTTGGGATCGCCGCAACGCCTACTATTTCCAGCTGATCGCCTCGCTGGCCAAGCATTACCAGTTCGACACGGACGCGCCGTGGCAGTCGCTGCCGGAGAAAGTGCAGCAAGCCGTGCTGTACGGCAGTGGCGAAGAGACCATCACCTTCACCTATCTCACCGAATCGGGCGGGCGCACGCAGCGCAAGCATCGCTTCGAGGGCATCGTGCCGAACCTGGAGCGCCGCTACCGCGAGACGGAATCGCCGGCGGTGCGCGAGGAACTGGCGAAGTACATCAGCGATCGTCCCTGCCCCGATTGCCAGGGCGCGCGCCTCAACAAGTCCGCACGCAACGTGTTCGTCGCCGACCGCCCACTACCATCGCTGGTGGTACTGCCGGTGGACGAAGCGCTGGCGTTCTTCCGCAGCCTCGACCTGCCCGGCTGGCGCGGTGAGATCGCCACCAAGATCGTCAAGGAAATTGCCGAACGCCTGGGCTTCCTGGTCGACGTGGGCCTGGATTACCTGACGCTGGAGCGCAAGGCCGACACGCTCTCCGGCGGCGAAGCGCAGCGCATTCGCCTGGCCTCGCAGATCGGCGCCGGCTTGGTTGGCGTGATGTACGTGCTGGACGAGCCCAGCATCGGCCTGCACCAGCGCGACAACGAGCGCCTGCTGGGCACGCTGACGCGCCTGCGCGACCTCGGCAACACCGTGATCGTGGTGGAGCACGACGAGGACGCCATCCGTATGGCCGACTACGTGCTCGACATCGGGCCCGGTGCCGGCGTGCACGGCGGCGAGATCGTCGGCCAGGGCACGCTGGAAGACTTGCTGAAGGCGCCCCGCTCGCTGACCGGGCAGTACCTGTCCGGCAAACGCCAGATCGAAGTGCCGAAGGCGCGCCACAAGGCGAACCCGAAGATGACGCTGCACCTGCGCGGCGCCACTGGCAACAACCTGAAGGACGTGGACCTGGACATCCCGTCGGGACTGTTCACCTGCATCACCGGCGTATCGGGTTCGGGCAAGTCCACGCTGATCAACGACACGCTGTACTCGCTGGCCGCCAACGAGATCAACGGCGCCTCGCACAAGCCCGCGCCGTACCGCGAAGTGACCGGCCTGGACCTGTTCGACAAGGTCGTCGACATCGACCAGTCCCCGATCGGCCGCACGCCACGCTCCAATCCGGCGACCTACACGGGTCTGTTCACGCCGCTGCGCGAACTGTATGCGCAGGTACCGGAGTCGCGCGCACGCGGCTACTCGCCGGGGCGTTTCAGCTTCAACGTGCGCGGCGGCCGCTGTGAGGCCTGCCAGGGCGACGGCATGATCAAGGTTGAGATGCACTTCCTGCCGGACGTGTACGTGCCCTGCGATGTCTGCCACGGCAAGCGCTACAACCGCGAGACGTTGGAGATCCTCTACAAGGGCTACAACATCAACGACGTGCTGGAAATGACCGTCGAGGATGCGTTGACCCTGTTCGAGCCGGTCCCGTCGATCGCGCGCAAGCTGGAAACACTGATGGACGTGGGCCTGAGCTACATCAAGCTGGGCCAGAGCGCGACCACGCTGTCCGGCGGCGAAGCGCAGCGCGTGAAGCTGTCGAAGGAACTCTCGCGCCGCGATACCGGCCGTACGTTGTACATCCTGGATGAGCCGACCACCGGCCTGCACTTCCACGACATCGAGCACCTGCTGGCTGTGCTGCACAAGCTGCGCGACGACGGCAATACCATTGTCGTCATCGAACACAACCTGGACGTCATCAAGACCGCCGACTGGGTGGTGGACCTGGGGCCGGAAGGCGGCCATCGTGGCGGACAGATCCTCGCGACTGGTACGCCGGAAGAGATCGCGGCGCATCCCGGCTCGCACACCGGTCGCTTCCTCGCCAAGCTGCTGCCCGAATCGAAGGCGCCCAAAGCCAGCAAGCCGGCCGCGGTCGCCAAGCCCGACGTGCTGCCCCCGCGCAAGTCCGCCACCAAGAAAACCACCAAGTCCACGACGAAGAAGGCCGCACGATGAGCGCAACCGATCCCAACGCCGCCGGCCGCAAGCTGCTGGCGAAGATTCCGATCAGCGTGCGCTGGCGCGACATGGACAGCATGGGCCACGTCAACAACGCCAAGTACATTTCGTATCTGGAAGAAGCCCGTGTGCGCTGGATGCTGACGGTGCCGGAAGTGTCGATGACCGACCGCATCGCCCCCGTCGTGGCCGCCAACAACATCAACTACAAGCGCCCGCTCACCTGGCCGAACGACGTAGTGGTGGAGCTCTATGTCGACCGCCTGGGCACCAGCAGCGTCACCATCGGCCACCGCATCGTGTCGGCGAAGGACGACAGCGTGCTGTATTCGGACGGCAACGTGGTGGTGGTGTGGATGGACACGCAGACCGGCCACAGCGCGCCGCTGCCGGCGGCGATCAGGGCGGTGTCGGAGTAACGGCGCCCTTGGCCCCCTGTAGGAGCGACGTGAGTCGCGACCGGAATCTTCCGGAGACAGTGGATGCAAAAGGCTATCCAATTGCTTCCGTCTACGCTGCTCCATGCTTCCGGTTCTGCCGTGTCGCTTCAGGTCCGCGGTCGCGACTCACGTCGCTCCTACAGGAATCGATGCGTTCAGGGCAGGCTCTTGCGCACCTCGAACTGCACCGGCAACCAGCGGCCGTCGGCGAGCCTCAGCGTGATCACCACTTTCTCACCCGCCGCTATCGGCGCGTAGGGGCCATGCAGCATCAGATGCAGCCCGCCGGGCTTCAGTTCGGCGGCCTTGCCGGGCGCGATGGGCAGCGCGGCCACTTCGCGCATGCGGCTGACGCCGTTCGCTTCGCGCGTTTCGTGCAGGGACACGTCCTCGAAGGCGAGGCTCTCCGCGCCGACGATGCTGACCGGGGTCTTGCACGGATTCTCGATGCGGGCGAAGCCAGCCATCATCGGCATCGCAACCGGTGGCATGCGCACCCACGCCGCCTTGGCGACGGGCAGGCATTCGGTCGCGTGGGCGGTGCCCAGGCCCGACATCAACAGGGCCGACAGGCCGATCATTCCGGTGCGATGGTTCATGCGCCTATGATACCGGCCTGACTTCAGGGAGCGGATGAATGACCGGACTCATCGACACCATCGACCATGGCGACATCCGCGAGATCCGGCTTGCGCGCCCGCCCGTCAACGCTCTGAACACCGAGCTGTGCCGCGCGCTCATCGACGCGCTCAACACCGCGCTGGACCAAGGGGTGCGCGGCATCGTGCTGGCCGGCAACCCGAAGATCTTCTCTGCCGGCATGGACGTTCCCTATCTGCTGTCACTGGGCGACGACCGCAAGGCACTCCTCGACGCCTGGCAGGCATTCTTCGGCGCGGCGCGCACGCTGGCCGAATCACGCGTACCGGTGGTGGCGGCCATCACCGGTCACGCCCCGGCCGGCGGCTGCGTCCTGGCGCTGTGCTGCGACTATCGCGTGATGGCGCGCAGCGCGGATCCCGCCCGTCCCTTCGCGCTCGGCCTCAACGAGACCCAGGTGGGACTGGTGGTACCGGAGGGCATCCAGCGCCTGATGCGTCGCGTGGTCGGGAACTACCGCGCGGAACGCTTGCTGGTCGCGGGCGAAATGGTGCCCGCCGAACGTGCGATCGACATCGGCCTGGTGGACGAACTGGTCGATCAGCAGGAGGTTGTCGCCCGTTCCGTGGCCTGGCTGCAGCAACTGCTGGGCCTGCCGCACCACCCGATGCTGCAGACGCGCGCCCTCGCCCGCCGCGACCTGGTCGAGGCCCTGGACCCTTCCCTGATCCAGCTGGAACGCTTCGTCGATGCATGGCATGCGCCCGATACGCAGCAGGCGTTGCGCGCTCTGGTGGACAAGCTGAAGAAGTGAGGCGTCGCGCCGTCAGTCGCCGCGGGCGACAGGACGCGATGGATCGCTGATCCAGCCGCTCCACGAACCGGGATACACCCGCGCACCGCGCAGGCCGGCGTGCTCGAAGGCGAGCAGCAGGTGGCAAGCCGTCACGCCGGATCCGCACATCAACACAGTGTCGCCAGGAGCGCGCGCACCCAGCAGCGAAGACAGCTCGAGGCGGAGCTCCTCCGCCGGCTTGAAACGGCCCTCGCGCAGGTTCTGTGCGAACGGACGGTTGAGCGCGCCCGGCACATGCCCGGCGACCGGATCGATGGGCTCGACGTCCCCACGGAAGCGCTCGGCCGCCCGCGCATCGACAAGCCAACCGCTGTCTTCGTCCAGCCGGTCCAGGACTTCGTCAGCACTTACGAGCTGACGGGCATCCATACGAGATGGATACGCCGCGACGGGTGGCGGTGCGGCAACCTCGGCGGTTTCCTCTCCACCCATGACACGCCATGCGGCCAATCCTCCATCCAGCACGGCCACCCGCGGATGTCCCATCAGCCTCAACAACCACCACAGGCGTGCGGCCGCCATGCTGCCGTCGCCGGCGTCGTAGACCACCACCTGGTGTACCGGCCCGATCCCCCATTCGCCCAACCTGCGGGCGAGCACGTCGCTGTCGGGCAATGGATGGCGACCCTCACCGACCTTCGACAGATCCGACAAGTCGAGATTCAGGTCGGCGTACACCGCGCCGGGCAGGTGCGACTCGGCATAGGCCTGGCGGCCCGCATCCGGCGCCGCGTTGAGCATCACGAAACGCGCATCCACCAGCCGCACTCCCGCATCACCGAGAACGGCGGACAACGCAGGCGCATCGATCAGGGTGGTCCAGTTCGTATTCATGCAAGCTGCTCCAGCCGTTGCCGCAGGTTGAACAGGATGGCGGCCGTCGCGCCCCAGATGCGCTGTCCAGGCCACGCGTACTCAAGCACGACGCGCCGGCGCCCGCGATAGTCGACTTCGACGCGGCGGAGGTTGTCCGGCGACAGCAGGTAGTCGAGCGGCACTTCGAACACGTCGGCCACTTCATTCGGCTCGGGCACTGGCACGAAGGCGGGATCGATCAACGCGACCACCGGCACCACGCGGAACCCACTGATCGTCGTGAATGGATCGAGGAAGCCCAGCGGCGTCACCTGCGACGCCGGCAATGCGATTTCCTCATGGCTTTCGCGCAAGGCCGCCGCGACGGCATCGGCATCGGTCGGCTCGATGCGGCCGCCCGGGAAGCTCACCTGCCCACCGTGGTGGCGCAGGCCATCGGTGCGGCGGGTCAGCAGCACCTGGGTGCCCTCCTCGCGGGGAACCAGTCCCGCCAGCACGGCCGCTTCGGCCAATGGTCCCGGCGGCAGCAGGTCGACCAGATCATCGTGGTTCCAGCCCGCCTCGGCCGGCATGGCACCCAGCGGATGCAGTGCACGACGCAGTGCGCCGCCTTCGCGCAAGCGCTGCTCCAGCGGCGAGCGCACGCGTTCGCGCGCAGGCAGCACGTACTCCATCAGACGCAGGCGTTCGTCATCGTTCATCTGCGACCAGTGCGCGATCTCGGACGTGGTACGGAGGCAGCCTTCACACAACCCGTTGTCGTCCAGCGTACAGACGCCGATGCATGGGCTGAGCACGGCGCGGAAAGCGGTATTCATTTCATCCGACACCTGCGGAGGGTAGCGCGGAACGCTGCCCGGCGCTGAAAAGCACTGCGCCGGCACAGGGCCGGCGCAGATGGACGTTGCTTTGACAGCCACTGGATCCCCGCTTGCGCGGGGATGACGCGGTGACCAAGGCGCCCGCGCGGTGCGCGGACGCGTCATTGCGTCACTTGACGCTGACCAGCTTGATCTCGAAGACCACCGCCACGTTGGGCGGGAAGCCGGTGCGCGGATCGGCGCCATAGGCCTTGTCCGGCGGCAGTGCGACTTCCCACTTGGCGCCTGCGGGCATCTGCAGCAGGGCTTCACGCATGGCCGGCATCTCGACCGCGCTGACCTTCAAGTCCTTCATCTGCTGCGCCGGGCGTGCCTCGGCCGGGCGCTGGCCGAACGGATACGGACCGGACACCAGCAGTTCAACCGTGCTGGCCTGGGTCGGCTTGGCACCGTTGCCGTTCTCCAGCACCTTGTAGGGGACACCGCTGGCCAGCGACTTCACGCCCGGCTGGCCCTTGAACGTACCGATGAACTGGTCGCTCTTGGTCTTGTTCTCGGCCGCCACCTTGTCGTACTCGGCCTTGGCCTGCTGCGCGCGGGTCTGCTCGCGCTTCTGGAAGGCTTCCAGGGCGGGCTTCAGCTGCTCGGACGTCAGCGCCGGCTTCTGCTTGGCGTAGGCGTCCTGCAGGCCCTTCACCACCGAATTGATGTCCAGCTGTTCGCCACGTGCGGTCAGCTCGGCCAGATTGTTGCCATAGTCGTAACCGAAGTAGTAGCTCAACTTGCCCTTCTCGGACGAGACGTCCTGGGCCAGGGCGCTACCGGCCATGGCGAATGCCGCAACTGCGACCACTAACGAACGCACCTTCATCAACACACTCTCCGGATTGGGCGGCGGCATACCGCCTGGAAATGGACGCGCTAGGATAGCCGCCGGGGCGCTTAACCGCCACTGACGACAGGCTGGTCTGACCGGGCCTTCATGGCAGAGTTCCCGCTTCACTCAAATTTTACAATTCACCGCAGAAAACCCATGCCCGACAGTCTCGTCCTCGTTACCGATGCGGAAGGTGTCCGCCGCATCACCGTGAACCGCCCCGACAAGCTGAATGCCCTCAATGCCGCCACGCTCGATGCGCTGCAGGCGGCGTTCGACGCAGCAGCTGCCGATGCGGCCGTCAGAGTCGTCGTGCTGACCGGCGCCGGCCCCAAGGCGTTCGTCGCCGGCGCCGACATCGCCGAAATGGCAGACCTGCGCGCCACGGAGGGTCGCGATTTCTCCCTGCGCGGCCAGAAACTGATGCGCAGCATCGAGACGCTGCCCAAGCCGGTCATCGCGATGGTGAACGGCTTCGCCCTGGGCGGCGGGCTGGAACTGGCCATGGCCTGCCATCTCCGCATTGCGGCGGATACGGCCAAGGTAGGCCAACCCGAGATCAACCTTGGGCTCATCCCGGGCTTCGGCGGAAGCCAGCGGTTGCTGCGCCTGGCCGGGCGTTCGGCCACGCTGGAGCTCTGCCTGCTCGGCGCCCCGGTTACGGCCGAGCGTGCACTGCAGCTGGGTATCGTCACCCGTGTGGTGCCAGTGGCGGAGCTGGAGGTCGAGACGGCGAAGGTCGCGGCGCAACTGGCCGCGTCCGCGCCGCTTGCACTGCGCGCAACGCTCGATGCCGTGAATGTCGGCGGCGAGTGCGGCATCGAAGAAGGGCTGCAGTACGAAACCGCGCAGTTCGGCCTGATGTTCGCCACCGATGACATGCGCGAAGGCACACGTGCCTTCATCGAACGCCGCAAGCCGGCCTTCACCGGCCGCTGAGTGGAAGGGCATGGCGATGACCCCATGTCGTTGCCCGACGTGCGACCTCGCGCGGTCTCTGCACGCCCTGCTCATGGCAGACGATGTGGATGGCGCCATCGAGGCGGGCCTGATGTCATTCGCTGCCTGCGATTGCACTACTGACGATGTCGTCACCATCACGTCAGTGATGCAGGCACAGGCGCGACTGCGTACCGCCTGGGAGGCCCGCCGCCGCTACCGGTTGCGCCAGGCGCGCCTGGCGCGACGCGCCCAGGAACGCGAAGCCCGACGCCTGGCGGCGGCGCCGGCCACCACGGACACCGCATCTTCCGCACCGGAACGTCCTGCACTGCCCGCCAGCGCCGCAGCGATCCTGGCGCGTGCCAAGGCCAAGGCAGCCGACAGGATGAAGCGATGACGCGTGCACCCCGGCGCAGCGCCACGTTGACGCGCGCGGAAGTCGTGGAACTCTTCTCGCGTTTGCGCGAGCTCAACCCGAAGCCAACCACCGAGCTGGAATACAGCACGCCATTCGAATTGCTGGTCGCGGTGACCTTGTCGGCGCAGGCGACCGACGTGGGCGTCAACAAGGCGACCCGGCGCCTGTTTCCCGTGGCCAATACGCCGGCGGCCATCCTGGCGCTGGGCGAGGACGGGCTGAAGAAGTACATCTCGACCATCGGCCTGTTCAACGCGAAAGCGAAGAACGTCATCGCCGCCTGCCGCATCCTGCTCGACGAGCACGGCGGCGAAGTGCCACGTTCGCGCGAAGCACTCGAAGCCTTGCCCGGCGTGGGCCGCAAGACCGCCAACGTGGTACTGAACACGGCGTTCGGCGAGCCCACCATGGCGGTGGACACGCACATCTTCCGTGTCGCCAACCGGACCGGGCTCGCACCCGGCAAGGATGTGCGGGCGGTGGAGGACAGACTGGTGAAGGTGGTGCCGGCGGAGTTCATGCATGACGCGCATCACTGGCTGATCCTGCATGGCCGTTACGTCTGCAAGGCGCGGAAGCCGGATTGTCCGCAATGCGTGATCCGGGACCTCTGCCGGTTCAAGGACAAGACGCCTTGAATGGGATTGGCTTACCAACGAACCCCAGCTCCCATGTAGGAGCGACGTAAGTCGCGACCGTGCATCCGGGCCGCTACAGAACCATGCGATGCGTGCAATGTGGCGGCCATCACCGGAACGCTGTCTGTTCCCCTCCGGTCACGGTCGGCGGTCGTGACTGACGTCACTCCTACAGAAAAGCCACACAAAAAAGCCCCGGGACATGCCCGGGGCTCTTTGTTACTGGTCCCGCGTGACGCTTACCAGCTGAACTGCGTGCGCAGTGCGTACTGGGCAGTCTCGTCGCCGGTGACTTCGTTGTCGCCCTGCGTGTAGTTGAACATGAAGCGCAGGTTCGGGTTGACGTAGTAGTTCATGCCGAGGATCCAACTGGTGACTTCGCGGTTCAGCGTTTCGTTCTCCGCGTAGTCGTAGCGACCGGTCAGCTCCCACAGGCCCTTGTCGGCCACCTTGGGCGAACCGAACACGCCGGTACCGCCCTTGTACGGCTTGTGACCGCCATTGAGCATGAAACTGCCCTGCACGTAGTACGTCTTCACGTCCTGGTCGGCGCCCAGCGGCTGACCGAAGGAAGCGTCGGCGTACTCGGCCTGGAAGAACGCCGGGCCGAATGAGCCGGCGGCTTCGACGGCATACACGGTGACTTCGTTCCGGCTGGCGCCCGTCGTGGTGGCGATGTTCTGCGACGGACCGCGACGGCCGGCATAGTTGAAGGAGGCCGACAGGTTGTCCGAACCCTGGTTGGCGTTCTCGTAGCTGTACCACGCGCCCAGGTGCAGGGTGTTGTTGTCGTTGTTGATCGGCGCGAAGGTCACGCGACCGGAAGCGCCCATGCCCTCGTTGCGCGAACTGGCAGCGCCGCGCAGGTTGAACACGGTGGCACCGGCGGTGTAGTTGTCGCCGGCACGCAGATAGCCCACGCCCTGCTGGAACTGGCGACCGCCGAACAGGCCCGTGGCGGAGGCGAACGGACGTTCCATCACCAGCAGTTCGTTGGAGCTGGTCAGTTCTTCCATCGCGCGGTAGGGCTTGAAGTGACCGATGGTGAACTTGCCGCCCAGCGCCGACTTGGCGATGTAGGCGTCACGCAGGCCGTCCAGGTTGGTGCCGGCGCCGAAGTCCTGCTCCAGCTTGTAATCCCAACCATAGGCCTTGCCACCCAGCGTCAAGCGGGCGCGGCGGAACTCGGTGGTGCCGGTGGTGCTGGCGAGATCGCGATCGAAGGCGTAGGTGTCGAAGTGGATACGGCCGCCAATCGAGGCCTCGAACTTCTTGTCCGGCGAGGTGATCTTGATGCCGCCCTTGGTCTCGACCTTCGGCATGCTCGTCGACATCTTGTCCAGATTCTCCTGGGTACCGATGTTGATGTCGGATTGCGCATCGCTGCGCTCTTCCAATTCGGCCACCTTGGCCGTCAGCGCCTCGAGCTGCGCCTTCAGTTCGGCGATCGTCTGATCGCGGTTTTCAGCAGCCGAGGCAGAGAAGCTGGTGCTGCCCATGGCGACGGCAAGCGCGGCAGCCAGGATGGAATAACGCATGGGTGACTCTCCGGATGGAAGTTGGAGTAAGGAACGTGGGCTTCGCGGGTGCCTCCCCGACGAATCGTTCGGAAAGGATTAAGCGCCCGTCAAAGATGCGCTAAAGCATGGGAGTGAAATCTTGCAGTCACATGTGAATTTCATGACCGTCATGTGACAGCGAGATTCCGACCGTTTCCGCCAAGGGCCTCCAGTGACTAGATACATATAAGGAACGGGGCGGGACCGACGGAGTCCTTCGAACGATCATGTCGCTCCGCTCGCCCTCTCCTCAGCCATCGGGAATGTGGGCCGTCCCATCTCGCATGGGCTGCCACCCCTCGTCATGCGACTGTCGCAATGAAGACACGGGGCTGTCACACAAACGTCGTGGAATGGCCACCCAACGGGCACGCCTGTGCCTTTCACCCTGTCTTATCCAGGAGATTTCCGTGCTCAATTCGCTCAAATCCCGCGTGGCGCTGTTGGCGCTCGCCTCGGCCTTCTCGGCGCAGGCATTCGCCGCCGACGTGACCGGTGCCGGTGCATCGTTCGTCTATCCCGTGATGTCCAAGTGGTCGGCCGACTACGCCAAAGCCACCAGCAATCGCGTCAACTACCAGTCCATCGGTTCCGGTGGCGGCATCGCGCAGATCAAGGCCGGCACGGTGGATTTCGGCTCGTCCGATGCGCCGCTGAAGCCCGAAGAACTTGCCAAGTACGGCCTGGCGCAGTTCCCGTCGGTGATCGGCGGCGTGGTGCCGGTGGTGAACGTGGCCGGCCTGAAGCCGGGCCAGCTGAAGCTGGACGGCCCGACCCTGGCGAACATCTTCCTGGGCACCATCAAGACCTGGAACGACCCGGCCATCGCTGCGCTGAACCCCGGTCTGACGCTGCCGTCGCAGCGCATCACCGTCGTCCGCCGCTCGGACGGTTCGGGCACCACCTTCAACTTCGTCAACTACCTGTCCAAGGTCAGCCCGGAATGGAAGAGCAAGGTGGGTGAAGGCACCACCGTGCAGTGGCCGACCGGCGTGGGCGGCAAGGGCAATGAAGGCGTGGCTGCTTACGTCAAGCAGATCAAGGGCGGCATCGGCTATGTCGAACTGTCCTATGCCCTGCAGAACAAGATGGCCCATACCAGCCTGAAGAATGCCTCCGGCAACTACGTGCAGCCCAGCGACGAGACGTTCGCCGCCGCCGCCGCCAGCGCCGAATGGGGCAAGTCCAAGGACTTCTACCTGGTCATGACCAACGCGCCGGGCACCAACTCCTGGCCGATCACCGCCACCAACTTCATCCTGATGTACAAGGCCCCGAAGAAGGGCAACAAGGACGCCCGCGACTTCTTCCGCTGGGTCTACGCCAACGGCGATGCCCAGGCCAAGTCGCTGGACTACGTGCCGCTGCCGCCGGCGCTGGTGCAGCAGATCGAGACCTACTGGAAGGCGAACCTGAAGTACTGATCGACCCCGCCGGCCCGGTCTCTCCCCGTGCCGGCCCGATGCGGCGTTCCTCCCGCGCCTGCATCACCGGGCGGGCCTTCGGGCCCGCCTTTTTTATGCTGAACGAACAGGCCAGATCTGTCGCAGAGCAGTGCGAGACCGCCATGTCATTACGCTGTAACAAAAACATCATTTCATAGCGTGGATCACAATCGACACGTCCGGAGATCCCATGCACATCCGTAACTCTCGCCTGGCCACACTGGCCCTGGCAACCACCCTGTTCGTCGCCGGTTGCGGCGGCAAGACTGATGCACCCGCCGCGACGGCAGGCAACGAAGCCACCCCGGCAGCGACCGAAGGTGCTCAGAAGATCTCCGCCGAGATCACCGGGGCCGGCGCCTCGTTCATCTATCCGCTGATGGCCCGCTGGTCGACCGACTACAACAAGGCCACGGGCGCCAAGATCAACTATCAGTCCATCGGTTCGGGTGGCGGCATCGCGCAGATCAAGGCCGCGACCGTCGATTTCGGTTCGTCTGACAAGCCGCTGTCGTCCGAAGAACTGGCGCAGGCCGGCCTGGGCCAGTTTCCGTCGGTCATCGGCGGCGTGGTGCCCGTCATCAACGTGGAAGGCCTGCAGCCCGGGCAGCTGAAGCTCAGCGGCACCGTGCTGGCCGACATTTTCCTCCACAAGATCACCACCTGGAATGACCCGGCCATCGCCGCCCTGAACCCGGGCGCCACGCTGCCGGCCGGCAAGATCAATACCGTGCACCGCTCGGATGGGTCGGGCACCACCTTCAACTTCGTCAACTACCTGTCCAAGGTCAGCGGCGAGTGGAAGACCAAGGTCGGCGAAGGGACCAGCGTCAACTGGCCCGGCGGCGTCGGCGGCAAGGGCAATGAAGGCGTGGCGGCGTACGTGCGCCAGCTGAAGGGCTCGATCGGTTACGTCGAACTGGCCTACGCCGAGCAGAACAACATGTCGTACGCGTCGCTGCAGAATGCTGCGGGCCAGTTCGTCCAGCCAACGGCGGAGAGCTTCGCCGCCGCTGCGGCCAGCGCCGACTGGGCGAATGCCAAGGACTTCAACCTGGTCATCACGAATGCGCCAGGCGAACAGGCGTGGCCGATTACCGCGACCAACTTCATCCTCGTCTACAAGCAACCCAAGGACGCCGCGAAGGCCAAGCACACCCTGGACTTCTTCAAGTGGGCCTACGAACAGGGCCAGGCGCAGGCGAATGAACTCGACTACGTGCCGCTGCCGCCAGAACTGGTGGGACAGATCGAGCAGTACTGGGCGGCCGAAATCAAGCTCTGACAGGAACGCACCGGGCCGCCTCATGAGCGGCCCGGTGTCATCACGCGGTAACCGCGACAACGTGCACTTGAACACATCGCACCAGCCCCTCCCCCCTATCTCCCGGGTTGCATGAACGCCACCGCTCTCCCCGCTTCGCTGTCGGATGTTCGGACCACGCGCGACGCGCGTGCCGACAAGCTGTTCCGCTGGACCATGACCGGCGCCGGCATGTTCGTGCTGGCATCCTTGGTAGCCGCTGCACTGTCGATGCTGTGGGGCGGTCGCGAAGCCCTGCAGACCTTCGGCCTGGGCTTCTTCACCAGCACCGAATGGAACGTCGGCACGCGCGAGTTCGGCGCCCTGGTGCCGGTGTTCGGCACGCTGGTCAGTGCCGGTGTCGCCATGCTGATCGCGGTGCCGGTGAGTTTCGGCATCGCGGTGTTCCTGACCGAAGTGGCGCCGGCCTGGATGCGCGGGCCGGTCGGCATGGCCATCGAGCTGCTGGCCGGCATTCCTTCGATCATCTACGGCATGTGGGGCCTGTTCGTGCTGGCGCCGCAGCTGAGCGAGCACGTCTACCCGTGGATCAACGACAACCTGGGGCAGTTGCCGCTGATCGGCGCCGTGCTGTCCGGTCCGCCGCTCGGCATCGGCATGCTGACCGCCGGGCTGGTGCTGGCCATCATGGTGATCCCGTTCGTGTCGTCGGTGATGCGCGAAGTGTTCCTGACCGTGCCGGGCCGATTGAAGGAGTCGGCCTACGCGCTGGGCTCCACCAAGTGGGAAGTGGTGTGGGACGTGGTGCTGCCGTACACGCGTTCGGCGGTCATCGGCGGCGTGTTCCTCGGCCTGGGTCGGGCACTCGGCGAAACCATGGCGGTGACGTTCGTGATCGGCAACGCCTACACGATCAGCGCCGCGCTGCTGGAACCGGGCACGTCCATTGCCTCCACCATCGCCAACGAATTCGCCGAAGCCACCGACCCGCTGCACAAGGGCTCGCTGCTGCTGCTCGGCTTCACCCTGTTCCTGCTGACCTTCATCGTGCTGGCCATCGCCCGCCTGATGCTGCGCCAGCTGGCCAAGCGGGAGGGCAACTGATGTCCACGTCCCTGTACACCTTCCGCAAGGTCAAGAACGGCGTCGCGCTGACGCTGTCCATCGCGGCCGCGATCTTCGGCCTGATGTGGCTGGTCTGGATCCTCTGGACCACGATCACCAAGGGCATGAGCAGCCTCAACCTGGACCTGTTCACCCAGATGACCCCGCCGCCGAACGAACCCGGCGGCCTGGCGAACGCGTTGTTCGGCAGCGTGGTGATGAGCCTCTTGGCCATCCTGCTGGGCACGCCCATCGGTGTGGCCGCCGGCACCTACCTGGCCGAGTACGCCAACAAGCACTGGCTGGGCGAAACGGTCCGCTTCGTCAACGACATCCTGCTGTCGGCACCGTCCATCGTGCTGGGCCTCTTCATCTACACCGTGATGGTGGCGCAGATGGGCCACTACTCGGCCTGGGCCGGTGCGGTCGCTCTGGCATTCATCGCCCTGCCCGTCATCGTGCGCACCACCGACGAGATGCTGCGGCTGGTGCCGCAGCAGATGCGTGAAGCGGCGCTGTCGCTGGGCGTGCCGCAGTGGAAGGTGACCACGCAGGTGCTGATGCGTTCTGCATTGCCGGGCATCGTCACCGGCGTGCTGCTCGCACTGGCGCGCATCAGCGGCGAAACCGCACCGCTGCTGTTCACCGCCTTCAACAACCAGTTCTGGAGCACCGACCTCAACCAGTCGATGGCCAACCTGCCCATGGTGATCTTCCAGTACGCCATGAGCCCCTACGATTCGTGGAACTCGCTGGCGTGGGCCGGCGCGTTCCTGGTGACCGCTCTGGTCCTCCTGCTCAGCCTGGCTGCGCGAACCATCCTTCTTCGAAACAAGGTGACCCATGAATGACGCGGCCCGCATTTCGGTCGTTGCCACCCAGCGCCACGACGAGCACAGCGCGCAGGCCAAGGTGAAGCTGGCCGCCAAGGACCTGGACTTCTACTACGGCGACTACCACGCCCTGAAGAACATCAACCTGGAGATCCCCGAGAAGCGCGTGACGGCACTGATCGGCCCGTCCGGTTGCGGCAAGTCCACGCTGCTGCGCGTGTTCAACCGCATCTATTCGCTCTATCCCAAGCTGCGCGCGACCGGTGTCGTGTCGCTGGACGGGGAAAACATCCTGGACGCCAAGTACCCGATGAACCGCCTGCGCAGCAAGGTGGGCATGGTGTTCCAGAAGCCGGTGCCGTTCCCGATGACCATCTACGAGAACGTTGCGTACGGCATCCGCCACCACGAGCGCCTGGGCAAGGCCGACATGGACAACCGCGTCGAACAGGCCCTGCGCCAGGCCGCCCTGTGGGATGAAGCCAAGGACAAGCTGAAGCAGAGCGCGCTGGGCCTGTCCGGCGGACAGCAGCAACGCCTGTGCATCGCGCGTGCGGTGGCGCTGCGTCCGGACGTGATCCTGCTGGACGAACCGACCTCCGCACTGGACCCCATCTCGACCAGCAAGATCGAACAGCTGATCGAGGAACTGAAGCACCAGTACACCATCGCCATCGTCACCCACAACATGCAGCAGGCGGCGCGCGTATCGGACTACACCGCCTTCATGTACCTGGGCGAGCTGGTGGAGCACGACGTCACCTCGACGATCTTCTCCAACCCCGGCAAGCAGCAGACGGAAGACTACATCACCGGCCGTTTCGGCTGAGGACGCCCATGAACACCCAACCGAACGACCATATCGTGAAGAGCTACGACGAAGAACAGCGCCGCATCGTGGCCGAGATCGTGCGCATGGGCGAAACCGCCGTCGCCCAGCTGGAAGCCGCGCTGGACGTGGTCGAGCGCCGCGACGACAAGGCCGCCCAGCGCATCATCGCCAACGACGAAGCCATCGACGCCATCGAGCACCAGGTCAGCCATGACGTGATGCACCTCGCCCTGCGCGGACCGATGGCGCGCGACCTGCGCGAGATCCTTGCCGGCCTGCGCATCCCGGCCGATATCGAGCGCATCGGCGACTATGCGGCCAACGTCGCCAAGCGCTCGATCGCCCTCAACGTGTCGCCACCGATGCCGCAGATCACCGGCCTGCGCGCGCTCGGCAAGCTGGCGGCCCGCCAGGTACGCGACGTGATGGTGGCCTACCAGAACAGCGACGCCGAACAGGCTGTCCAGGTGCGCGCACGCGATGCCGAACTGGATGCGCACTACACCGCGCTGTTCCGCGAGCTGTTGACCTACATGATGGAAGACCCGCGCAACATCACGCCGTGCACGCATCTTCTGTTCATGGCCAAGAACCTGGAGCGGATCGGCGACCACGCCACCAACATCGCCGAGAACGTCTGGTTCCTGGTGCACGGCGAGCAGCCCCTGCCCCCGCGCGACAAGCGCGACGAGACCAGCACCACCGGCGTCATCTGAGCCTTTCGCCGCAGCGCAACACCCGGAACGCCCCGCCATCGCGGGGCGTTTCCGTTCCAGCCCCTGCCCACACGGACCGCTAACGTCCCGCGGCTACAATCCCGCCACGTTGGTGCGGATACCCCGCCCATTCCCGGGAGAGACCACGATGTCCAAGAACACCACCAAGCCCGCCGCCATCGCCGTTGCCCTGGCGGGCGGCATCCTGCTGACCGGTTCCAGCTTCGCGATGGAACCGCTGGCCCAGGGCTACTTGCTGGCCGCGCCCGAAGCCGCCAAGGCCGGCGAAGGCAAGTGTGGGGAAGGCAAATGCGGCGAAGGCAAGTGCGGCATGGCCAAGGCCGATACCGACAAGGACGGCAAGGTCTCGCAGGCCGAGTTCGCCGCTGCCCATCCGGACAAGACGGCCACGTTCGCCAGCATCGACACCAACAAGGACGGCTTCATCGACGCGGCCGAGCACAAGGCCCACGCGGGCACCAAGAGCGCCGAGGGCAAATGCGGTGAAGGCAAGTGTGGCGAAGGCAAGTGCGGGGCCGACAAGAAGAAGGAAGGCTGATCCGGCCCCATTGAACGACCACCCCGCCTTCCATCGAAGGCGGGACGTCACCGCACCCCGATGACTGCTCCCCTGCTTGCCGCCTCTGCCGGCCTCGGCTTGCGCCGCGAGCTGCTGGATGAACTGCTGGCAGCGCCGGCCGGCGCATTCGACTTCCTCGAATGCGCGCCCGACAACTGGATCGGGGTGGGCGGCCGCTACGGAGAAGCGCTGCAGACGCTTTCCTCGCGCCATGCACTGACCTGCCACGGCCTGTCGCTGTCGCTCGGCGGCGTCGCGCCGCTGGACGACACGTTCCTCGCCCGCACGCGCCGCTTCCTCGACCAGCACGGCGTGACGCTGTACAGCGAACACCTGAGTTACTGCACCGACGACGGCCACCTGTACGACCTGATGCCGATTCCCTTCACCGAGGAAGCGGTGCGGCATGTCGCGGCGCACATCCGCCAGGCGCAGGACACCCTCGGCCGGCGCATCGCGGTGGAGAACGTCTCCTACTACGCCGCGCCTTACCAGGCGATGGACGAAGCCGACTTCATCATCGCGGTGCTGTCCGAAGCGGATTGCGACCTGCTGCTGGACGTCAACAACATCTACGTCAACGCGATCAACCATGGCTACGAAGCCCGCGATTTCCTGACACGCATGCCGTCGGCACGGATCGCCTCGTACCATATTGCCGGCCACTACGACGAAGCCGATGACCTCAAGGTGGACACGCATGGCGCGCCGGTAAAGGGCGATGTGTGGTCGCTGCTGTCGCTCGCCTATGCAACGCACGGCGTGCGCCCCACCCTGCTGGAGCGCGATTTCAACTTCCCGCCGCTCGCCGAACTCGCGGCGGAAGTCCAGCGCATCCGCGAGCTTCAATCGGCGCACGCGACCTCCGACGGACACGTGCTGCATGGCTGACGCGCTGCACGACCAGCAGTTCGCCCTGTCGCGCCACCTGCGCGACCCATCGTCGCATCCGGCGCCGCCCGGCATCGAGGACCGACGGCTGGCGATTTACCGTGACCTGTTCTTCAACAACATCGAAAACCTGCTGGCCGGCAACTTCCCCGTGATCCGCAAGACCCTGGGTGATGACGCCTGGCGCACGCTGGTACGGCAGTTCTATGCCGGACATCGCAGCAGGACGCCGCTGTTCCCGGAAGTCGCGCGCGAGTTCATCCGCTACCTGGAATCACGTGCCGGGCGCGACGGCTCACTGCCCGCCTGGCTGCGCGAGCTAGCGCATTACGAATGGGTCGAACTGGCGCTGCAGATCGCGGACGATACCGAGCCCCCCCACGTGTCGGACGGCGACCTTGTCGCGGGTGAGCCGGTTGTATCGCCTTTCGCATGGGCGCTCGCCTATCAATGGCCGGTGCACCGCATCGGACCGGACTACCTGCCCGACGCAGCGCCCTCCGAACCGACCTTCCTGCTCGTCCGACGTGATGCCGGCCAACAGGTGAGATTCGCCGCCATCTCGCCGTTGGTGTACCGGCTGATGGAGCTGCTGGGCGAAGGCGGTCGCAGCGGTGGCGATGCGCTGCGACATCTGGCGACGGAAGCTGGCGTGGAGGATGTGCCCACCTTCGTCCACGAGGGGGGCGCCATGCTTTCCCGCATGCGTGAAGAAGGCACACTGCTGGGTACGCGCCCCTGACTCCTGTAGGAGTGAGGTGAGTCGCGACCGCAGACCCGGGGCGCACGCGTGCCCGTCCGACAGGCGGGTGTCGCATGACCGCTACGCGAATATCCGGGAGAACCGGAACGCCGATCGCGTGCGGTCGCGACTCACGTCGCTCCTACAACTGCGAGCTCGCGGTTGGGTTTCCAGCAGAAGAAGCGCCACGCCGTCTGCTACCCTTCCCCACATGGAGAACGCCACCGAACCCACCCGCATCACCCCGATGGCCCAGCGCTTCCGTGGTTACCTGCCGGTGGTGGTTGACGTGGAAACCGGCGGTTTCGACTGGAACCGCCACGCGCTGCTGGAAATGGCTGCGGTGCCGCTGGACTTGGACGAAAACGGATTGCTGGTCTGCGGCGAGACCGCCAGCGTGCACCTGCATCCGGCGCCCGGCACCGAAATCGATCCGAAGTCGCTGGAAGTCACCGGCATCGACCTCGACCACCCGTTCCGTTTTGCCAGGCACGAGAAGGACGCGTTGGACCATGTCTTCGCGCCCGTGCGTGCCGCGGTGAAGAAGCACGGGTGCCAGCGCGCGATCCTGGTGGGCCACAACGCCCACTTCGACCTGAACTTCCTCAATGCGGCGGTCACGCGCGTGGCGCACAAGCGCAACCCGTTCCATCCCTTCAGCGTGTTCGATACGGTGACGCTCGCCGGGGTGGCCTATGGCCAGACCGTGCTGGCGCGCGCGGTGCAGGCGGCGGGCTTCGACTGGAATGCGGAAGACGCGCACTCCGCCGTCTACGATGCCGAGCAGACGGCGCGGCTGTTCTGCAAGATCGTGAACATGTGGCAGAAGCCACTCGCATCAGCGCCGGTCGTCGAGCCCGAGCAGGACACCGTGACCATGTACCGTCCAACCGGTCCTGAAGAACTCGCATTGCTCGCACAGCGCGAGTTCCGTCGCTGGCCGCCACGTCTGCCCGAGCAGCCGATCTTCTACCCCGTAACCAACGAGCAATACGCCGCCGAGATCGCGGAGCGCTGGAACATCAAGGACAGCGGTGTCGGTTACGTGACCCGTTTCAGAGTGCGCAAGGACTTCATGTCCCGTTACCCCCTCCAGAAGGTCGGAGGCACGCACCACACTGAGTGGTGGGTTCCCGCAGAAGAGCTTGAGCTGTTCAACGACAATATAGTCGGAACCATCGAAGTCATCGGCGAATACCGCTGACGTTAGCCTCGGCAGCTCACTAGTCGCGAGTCCGTCACGCTAACTTTCACCGATACCAGCCGTCTGCACCGGCGGACGCGAGCTCATCGCCGCCCCGGCGGATGCCACGATGATCGCGGCGATGGCCAGCCACTGCAGCAGCGACAGGCGTTCGTGCAGGAACAGCAGGCCGCACAACGCGGCGATGGCCGGCTCCAGGCTCATCAGCATGCCGAAGGTGCGCGTCGGCATCTTCGTCAACGCGACCATCTCCAGGCTGTAGGGAATCGCGGTGGACAGCAGCGCCACCGCCAACGCGACGGGCAGCAACGCGGGCGCCAGCAGCGCTGCCCCGGCGTGCGCGACACCGAACGGCACCGCCACCGCCGCGGCGATGCAACTGCCTATCGCGACCGTCTGCGGGCCGTGCGCATTGCCGGCCTTCTGGCCGAACACGATGTACATCGCCCAGCACGCCCCGGCGCCGAGCGCGTACGCCACGCCCACGAGGTCCACTGCCTGGGCGCCCTGTTCCGGCACCAGCAGCACCAGCCCGGCGACGGCCAACGCCACCCAGACGACGTCGCGCAGATGGCGGGAACCGAACAGCGCCACAGCGAGTGGACCGGTGAATTCGAGCGCGACGGCGATACCCAGCGGCACCGTTTCCAGCGATTTGTAGAACAGCAGGTTCATCAGCCCCAGCGAGGTGCCGTAGAACAGCAGCAGCGGCCATTGCGTCCGCGTGATGCGTGCGCGCCATGGGCGGAACACGGCCACCAGGATCAACATCGCCAACGACAGCCGCAACGCGGTGGCGCCGGTGGCGCCCACCGCCGGGAACAAACCCTTCGCCATCGACGCGCCAGCCTGGATGGACAGCATGGCGACGAGCAGCAGCGCGATCGGCTGCCAGTGGACGGGCGCGGGGGAATTCTGGGGGGACATGAAGACACTACCTGCGGACGCCGGAAGCGCCGCGCTTGAAGGATGAACAGGATGCGCACTATATTGCGCAATCGAAGCTTACCGTGTGCGCAATATACTGCGCAACCCCCTGCCCATGAGCGTACTTGAACACGTCGCCGAGAACGTCCGCCGCCTGCGGACCGAAGCGGGCCTCAGCCAGCAGGTGCTGGCGGATGCCTCGGACGTCAGCCGCCGCATGCTGGTCGGTATCGAATCCGGCGATGCCAATGTCAGCCTGAATACCCTCGACCGGATCGCCGCAGCGCTGGAAGTGACGTTCGCCGATCTGGTGAAGGCGCCGAGCAATCCGAACCGGGACCGCATCGACGCCCTGGTCTGGAGCGGACGCACGCCGGGTTCCAAAGGCGTGCTGCTGGCCAGTGCGCCGGCCACTCGCGAGGTGGAATTGTGGTCGTGGACCTTGATGCCCGGCGACCGCTATACGTCGGCAGCCGACCCGACCGGATGGCACGAAATGTTCTTCGTCATCGAAGGCAGGCTGGTGGTGGAACTGCCCGACGGAGAACATGCCATCGATGCAGGCGACTTTTTCGTTTTCCCCAGCGACCGCGACTACGCCTACCGCAACGACGGCGACATGCCGCTGCGCTTCATCCGCAACGTGGCGCATTGATCGCGCGATGGATTACCGGACCGGTGGCGCAATGCCGTGGCGCCGCAGCACCTCGCGCACCCTGTCCAACGGAATCGCCTCGACCGTCTCGCCATTGCCGCTGACGGTGGTGGCCATGAACAGCGAGTTGTAGATCGCCTCTTCCACCGCTTCCACGCTGGCCTGGAATACCGCGCTCATCTGCTCGTTGGCGAGTTCGGCGGTTTCCAGCCGTGGCGCATCGAAGGCGCGCCGCACCGATTCCGCGGTAGAAAACGCCAGAACGTAGTCGCCACTGCCGTTGGACGCCGAACTGCCGGTGCGGCCCAGGCCCATCATCGCGCGCGAGGCGACGCGGCGCAGGTTGCGGTCATCCAGCGGTGCATCGGTGGCGATGATGATGATGATCGATCCATCGCCACGGTCGTCCGCAAGGCCGTGGCGCCCATCGGCCTGCACGGCGATGGCGTTCTGGAAGGCGTAACGATCCAGTTCACGCCCCACCGGCGCACCCGAGACCTGCAGCACGCCGCCGAAATTGCTCTGCACCAGCACGCCCACCGTCCAGCCTCCCAGTGACGCGGGGAGCTTGCGCGACGACGTGCCGATGCCTCCCTTCCAGCCGAACGCCACCGTCCCGGTGCCGGCGCCGATGCTGCCTTCCTGCACCGGACCATCGGTCGCCGTTCCAAGCGCGCGCCGGACCGCGTCCGCCGTGATCGGCCGCGCCCGGATGTCGTTGAGTCCACCATCATTGGTCTCGCCAACGACCACGTTGAGCGAACGCACCTGCTGCATGTCGGGGCGCTCCAGCATCCACGCCGCCATCGCATCGGCGGCCTTCCACACGCACAGCGTGCAGGTCAGCAGGATCGGCGTTTCCAGCTCGCCCAGTTCGTTGACCTGCGTGCTGCCGATGAACTTGCCGAATCCGTTGCCGACATGCACCGCGGCCGGCACGCGCGAGCGATAGACGTTGCCCGCGTGCGGCAGGATCGCAGTGACGCCGGTGCGCACGGTGTCGCCGTCCTTCAACGTCACCTGCCCGACGCGCACGCCGGCGACATCGGTGATCGCGTTGTGCGTGCCGGGGGCGAAGATGCCGGGGGCGACACCGAGGTCGCGGGCCCGTGCGCGCGGCGCTTCCTGCGCGATGGCGGAGAGCGAGGACAGCCCCAGCAGCAGCGCCGCCAGTCGAAGGAATGAAGGATGCGGCGTGCGGGACATGCGGGCTCCTCTACTGGCGCTGGCGGACGGCCTCGAACAGGGTGACGCCGGCCGCGACCGACACGTTGAGGCTTTCGATGTCGCCGGGCATAGGAATCTTCACCAGCCCGTCGCAATGCTCGCGGGTCAGACGACGCAGGCCGTCGGCTTCGCCACCCAGCGCCAGTGCCACGTTGCCGCGCAGGTCAATGGAATACAGCGAAGCATCGGCTTCCCCGGCCAACCCATAGATCCACACCCCGAGTTGCTGCAGATCGCGCAGGCAACGCGACAGATTGGTGACCTGCACGACCGGGATACGGTCGGCCGCACCGGCCGACGTCTTGCGCACGGTCGCGTTGACGCCGACCGACTTGTCCTTGGGAATGATCACGGCGGTGACGCCGGCCGCCGCGGCGCTGCGCAGGCAGGCGCCAAGATTGTGCGGATCCTGCACACCATCCAGCACCAGCAGCAGCGCCTTGCCTTCGGCGGCTTCCACCAGTCCCTGCAGTTCGTTCTCGTCCCAGGTCCGGGCAGCGGCATAGCGTGCCACCACGCCCTGGTGGCGCAACGCACCCGCCACGCCGTCCAGCGCCTGGCCGGTCACGCGGCGCACGTCGATGCCTTTGCGGCGTGCGTTCTCCTCGATCTCGGTCAGGCGCGCGTTCTTGCTTCCGCCCTCAAGCAGGATTTCGCGCACGTTGTCGGCATCGTTCTCGACGGCCGAAGCGACCGCATTGACACCGACAATCCATTGATTCTGCTTGCTCATGCGCTGTACGGCCGCGTTGGAAAGGCCGGCATTATCGCACCGACCGGTCGCTCAGCGCGGCGGCCACGCGGCCGTGTCGTGGTCCGGATGCTGGAACGACACCACCCCGGCCAGAAAGGCCGCAGCCGCCTCGTCCTCCTCGGTGCGCCTCTGTGGCAATGCCGGCAGGGTGTCCACATACGGGAGCTTGGCTTCCACCCCGTACTGGACCCAGGGCGACAATCGCGAGGGCTCATCGAATGCCCCCGCCGCCAGCGCCACGCCATCCGGTGCCTCGTAAGTCAGTGGCGTGCCACAGTCGCCGCAGAAACCGCGCTGGACGACGTTGGACGAGTGGAAGCGCTTCGGTTCACCACGCGTCCACTCCAGCGCCGCGCCACGCGTGGACACCAGGGGCGCGTAGTACGCGCCGAACGCTTTCTGGCACATGCGGCAATGGCAGATGGAAGCGTCCTTCAGCTCGCCGCTGACGCGGAAGCGGATGGCACCGCATTGGCAGCCGCCGGTGTGGATCGGGATGGACATGGGCTGACGCTCCTGGCGTGGGATGCGCATGTCGTTGCAGGACCACGCCCATCCCGCAACGCCCGACGACAAGGGCCGCGTCATCCCCACAAACGCCGGTCAACGGTGCCACCTTTGATCGTCATCCCGGCGAAAGCCGGGATCCATCTTGATTCTGCTTCTACACGCACGTCCGTGCCGAGAGAGCGAAGATCAAGATGGGTCCCAGCGTACGCTGGGACGACGATTCGCCTTTGATCGTCATCCTGGCGAAAGCCGGGATCCATCCTGATGCTGCTTCTACACGCACGTCCGTGCCGAGAGAGCGAAGATCAACATGGGTCCCAGCCTGCGCTGGGACGACGGTGCAGCATTTGCTCGCCATCCCGGCCTGCGCTGGGACGACGGGCCTCAATCAGTACTTCTGCTTCCTGCGCTTGGCCGGCTGCCCACGCGGCTGGGGCGAGGGCGTGCCACCGTCTTTCGCCTTGTCGTCGACCAGGCGGAAGTCGATCTTGCGTTCCTCCAGGCTGGCTTTCAGCACGATGATGCGCACCCGGTCGCCCAAGCGGAACGACATGCCGCGGCGCTCGCCCGACAAGGTCTTGCGCAGCGGATCGAAGTGGTAGTAGTCCTGCGGCAACTGGGTCACGTGGACCAGGCCGTTGACCTTGGACTGGTCCAGCTCCACGAACAGGCCGAAGCTGGTGACGCCGCTGATCACGCCGTCGAACTGACCGCCGACGTGTTGCTCCATCCACGCCGCGCGGTAGCGTTCGTCGACCTCGCGCTCGGCTTCATCGGCGCGGCGCGCACGTTCCGAACACTGCAGCGACAGGGCCGCCATCTCGTGCGTGGAATACAGGAATTTCTCCGGCTTGCCCTTGGTCAGCGCGTACTTGATGGCGCGATGCACGAGCAGGTCGGGGTACCGGCGGATCGGCGAAGTGAAATGCGCGTAGGCCTCCAGCGCCAGGCCGAAATGGCCTGCGTTGTCCGGCGAGTAGACCGCCAGGCTCTGGCTGCGCAGCACCACCGATTCCAGCAGGGCCACGTCGGGACGCTCACGGATCTTCTTCAGCAACTGGGTGAAATCCCGAGGCTGCACCTTGCTCCAGGCCGGCAGGCTCAACTTGAATTCCTTCAGGAACTCGAGCAGGTCGGCGTACTTGGATTCCGGTGGCCGGTCGTGCACGCGGTACGGCGCGGGAATGCGCGCGCCCAGCAGGAACCGGGCGGCCTCCACGTTGGCCGCGATCATGCATTCCTCGATCAGCTTGTGCGCATCGTTCCGCTGCAACATGCCGGCTTGGGTGACTTCCCCGCGGTTGTCCAGTTCGAAGCGGACTTCGGACGTCTCGAACTCGATCGCACCGCGCTTTTCGCGCGCCTTGGCCAGCAGGCCATACAGTTCATGCAGGCGCTCGACCTGCGGCAGCAGCGTACCGATGGACTGGCGCGCCTCGGCGTCACCCTCGCCCACCGCCTTCCACACCTGGTCGTAGGTCAGGCGTGCATGCGAGCGCATCACCGCCTCGTAGAACTTCGACTGGGTGACTTCGCCCTCGCTGTTGACCTGCATGTCGCAGACGAAACACATGCGGTCCACTTTCGGATTCAGCGAGCAGATGCCGTTGGACAACGTCTCCGGCAGCATGGGCACCACGAAACCGGGGAAGTACACCGACGTCGCGCGCTTCTGCGCCTCATCATCCAGCGGCGTGCCTGGGCGCACGTAGTGCGAGACATCGGCGATGGCCACGACCAGGCGGTAGCCGCTGCGGTTCTTCATGCGCAGGCCCTGGCGATTGCTTTCGCAATACACCGCATCGTCGAAGTCCTTCGCATCGGCGCCGTCGATGGTCACCAGCGGCATGTCGCGCAGGTCCACGCGGCCACCGATCATCGAGGGCTCGATCACCAGCGGTACGGCAGTGGCTTCGTCCAGCACCTCCTGCGGGAACTCGTGCGGCAGGTTGTGGCCGTGGATCGCAGCCTCGACCACCAGCGATGGCGTCAGGCTGTCGCCGAGCACGGCGATGACCTTACCGATGGGCGGGCGCCGCGTGTCCGGTGCCTGGGTCAGTTCGACCACGACGAGCTGGCCGTCGCGCGCACCGCCAGTCGCATCCTGCGGGATCTGGACATTGCGCTGGATACGCTTGTCGTCCGGCGCCACGTAGGCGATGCCCACTTCGAAACCGAACCGTCCGATCAGACGGGTGACGCCACGCTCCAGCACGCGTGCGATGCTGCCTTCGCGACGACCGCGACGATCGATGCCGGTGACATTGGCCAGCGCGCGGTCGCCATGCATGACCTTGCGCATTTCATAGGGCGGCAGGAACAGGTCGTCGCCGCCCGCATCCGGACGCAGGAAACCGAAGCCATCCGGATTGGCGATCACCGTGCCGGAGATGAGGTCGGTCTGCTGCACCGGCGCAAAGCCTCCGCGCCGGTTCTGCACGAGCTGGCCATCGCGGACCATCGCGCCCAGGCGCTTGGACAGCGCATCGAAACGCTCGGGTGCGTCGAGGCCCAGCGGACCCGCGATTTCCTCCGCCGTCTGCGGACCCTCTGCGGCTTCGAGGAAGCCGAGGATGGCCTCGCGACTGGCGATAGGCTGTTCATAGCGTTGCGCTTCGCGTTGCGCATGCGGGTCGACGAAACGACCGCCCGTGCGTGACCCGGAGCCCGGGTTCCGGCGGGCGGCGGGTGCACCGCCGGCATGCGTGCGGGAAGGCGCCCGTGCGGGCACATCAGGCATCCAGGGCGGGAGATTCTTCTTGGCCGGCTTGCCGGACTTGCCCGGGGGGGCCGCCTTGCCGGCGTTGCGGGAACCCGGCGTGCCGCCCGGCTTGCTTCCTCTTCCGGCGGGCGTCTTGCCGCCGCTGCGTGGTGTCTTCTTGGTCATGGGGGGGATGGTACACCCCGCCTGAACAACGCCACGCGAAGGGAACCGTTGACAATCCCCTGCACTCCCCACAAAATGCGCGCCTCGCTTACCTGCCCAGGTGGCGGAATTGGTAGACGCACTAGTTTCAGGTACTAGCGGGTAAAACCGTGGAGGTTCGAGTCCTCTCCTGGGCACCATGCATCACGAAACCCTCGCGCAAGCGGGGGTTTCTTGTTTCCGGGGTTCCAGCCTGCGTGCTTCGTCACGACGTACCCGCCGATCCCCGCGACGACGCCGGGCGCACGCATCGCCACACGCGTTAGGCTGGGCACCTGAGACCCGACCCGACATCGAACAGGGGGCGCGAATGGAGTTCCAGCAGATCCTCTTCCTTGCCATCCTGGCAATCACGTTGGGTCTGTTCGTCAGCGAGAAACTCCGCGTCGACCTGGTCGCTCTGCTTGCGCTGCTCGCGCTGACGCTGTCAGGCATCCTCGGCCCGAAGGAAGCGCTGTCGGGCTTCGCGAGCGAGCCGGCGATCATCGTGGCCGCCGTGTTCGTACTGTCGGCCGGCTTGTCCGCCACCGGCATCACCGATCGCATCGGGGCCGGCATCGGCAGGGCGGCCGGCGGCAGCGAATGGCGAACCATCGCCGTGGTGATGCCCGCCACGGCCGCGCTGGCGGCGTTCTCGCACCACGTGATGGTCACCGCGATGATGCTGCCCATCCTGATGCGGATCGCGCGCGAGCAGAAACTGGCGGCATCGCGCCTGCTGATGCCGATGTCGCTGGCGGCCTCGCTCGGCACTACGCTGACCTTGTTCAGCGCGCCGGCCTTCCTGCTCTCCAACGACCTGATCAAGCGCGCGGGATTGCCGGGGCTGGACATCTTCGCCATCACGCCCATCGGTGCCGCCCTGGTGGTGCTGGGGACCGCCTACATGCTGCTGGGGCGCTGGCTGGTGCCCAAGCGCGAGGGCGAAACGCCGCAAGGCGACTATCTGAAGCTGGACCGCTACTACACCGAACTGCTGGTGGAAGAAGCCTCGCCGTGGGTGGGCAAGACGCGCGGCGAATTCGCCGAAGCGTTCGACAAGCGGCTCCAGGTGGTGGACTGGCTGCGCCAGGGCATGCGTCGCCGCAACCAGCGGATGGACGGCAAGCTCGATGCCGGGGACGTGCTGCTGGTGCGGGCCTCGCCGGACGAGATCGCCTCCATCCGCAATGAACCCGGCTTGGCCCTGCATGCAGTGGCCAAGTACGGCGAAAAACCAAACGAACAGCCGAAGACCGAAGCCCTGGGCGAAGAGCAGCTGGTGCAGGCCGTGGTCGCGCCGCATTCCGAGTTCGTCGGCCGCAGTGTCGCCGACATCGATTTCCTGCGGAACCTCGGCGTGGTGGTGGTCGGCCTGTGGCGCCGCGAAGGCTGGCTGCATGGCGAGCTCTCGGAAATGGTGCTGCAGGAGGGCGACCTGCTCGTGCTGTGGGGCCAGCAGCAGAACCTCGAACCATTGGCGGCCCATCACGGCTTCCTGATGCTGATGCCGTTCGGTGGCAGGGAGAAACCGCGTCGTCGCGCGCCCATCGCCCTGCTGATCATGGCGGCGGCGGTGGCGGCGGCGGCCACCGAGGTGCTCGCGCCGCACATCGCCTTCCTCGCCGGCGCGGTCGCCATGGTGCTGACGCGCTGCGTGGACATCGAGCGCGCCTACCAGGAAATCGATGTGCGCATCTTCGTGATGATCGGTGGCGTCATCCCGCTGGGCATCGCCATGGAGAAGACCGGCACCGCGGCGCTGGTGGCTGACCTGCTGCTCAACCACACCGCGCACTGGTCGCCGCTGGTGCTGCTGCTGGTGATGTTCGGTACCGCCGCGTTACTTACGCAGATCCTGTCCGACGCCGCGACGACGGTACTGCTCGCCCCCATTGCGCTGGCGTTGGCGGCAGGACTGGACCTGAACCCGGTGCCCTTCGTCGTGTGCACGGCGATGGGAGCGGTGGCGTCGTTCCTCACCCCCATCGGCCACCACGGCAACCTGCTGATCCTCAACCCTGGCCGTTACACCTTCGGCGATTTCCTGCGGGTCGGCATTCCCCTCACGCTGGGCATCGCCTTCACCACGGCCTGGCTGGCGCGCTGGCTGTGGTTGGACGGTCCACTGCTGCCGGGTAGCATCGGGTGAGACGAGGCGGCGGGTAGAATGGCGGGGTCGACCACGACCCGCAGACTGCAAGCCCGCAATGACCGAAACGATCCGCCCCACCTTCCACGGCTTCGAGCAGATCCCGCTGCGCGAGTACGCCGAGCGCGCCTACCTCGATTACTCCATGTACGTGGTGCTGGACCGCGCCCTGCCCTTCATCGGCGACGGCCTGAAGCCCGTGCAGCGCCGCATCGTCTATGCGATGAGCGAACTGGGGCTCAATGCCGGCGCCAAGCCGAAGAAGTCCGCGCGCACTGTCGGCGACGTCATCGGCAAATACCACCCGCACGGCGACAGCGCGTGCTACGAGGCGCTGGTGCTGATGGCACAGCCGTTCTCCTATCGCTATCCGCTGATCGAAGGCCAGGGCAACTTCGGCTCGCCGGACGATCCCAAGTCGTTCGCAGCCATGCGCTACACCGAATCCAAGCTCACCCCCATCGCCGAGGTGCTGCTGGGCGAACTCGGCCAGGGCACAGTGGACTGGACGCCCAACTTCGACGGCACGCTCGAAGAGCCTACGTGGCTGCCGGCCCGCCTGCCGCATCTGCTGCTCAACGGTACCACCGGCATCGCGGTCGGCATGGCCACCGACGTGCCGCCGCACAACCTCAACGAGATCGTCAGCGCCTGCATCCGCCTGATCGATGATCCGGACGCGACCATCGCCGACCTGTGCGAACACGTGCGCGGCCCGGACTACCCCACGAAGGCGGAGATCATCACCGCCGCCTCCGACCTGCGCGCGATGTACGAGAACGGCACCGGCAGCGTCCGCGCGCGCGCCACCTGGCGCAAGGACAACGCCAACATCGTCATCGATGCGCTGCCCTACCAGGTGTCGCCGTCGAAGGTGATCGAGCAGATCGCGGCGCAGATGCGCGCCAAGAAGCTGCCGTGGCTGGAAGACATCCGCGACGAATCCGACCACGCCAACCCCGTGCGCGTGGTGCTGATCCCGCGATCCAACCGCGTGGATGCCGAACAGCTGATGGGCCACCTGTTCGCTACCACCGACATGGAGAAGAGCTACCGGGTCAATCTCAACATCATCGGGCTGGATGGCCGGCCGCAGGTCAAGAACCTGAAGATGTTCCTGACCGAGTGGCTGGCATTCCGCAGCGACACCGTCACCCGCCGTCTGAAGCACCGGCTGGAAAAGGTGGAGCGTCGCCTGCACCTGCTGGAAGGCCTGCTGGTGGCCTTCCTCAACCTGGATGAAGTCATCCGCATCATCCGCACCGAGGACGAGCCCAAGGCCGCGCTGATCGCGCGCTTCGCACTCAGCGAGGAACAGGCGGACTACATCCTCGACACCAGGCTGAAGCAACTCGCCCGCCTTGAGGAAATGAAGATCCGCGGCGAACAGGACGAACTCGCCCGCGAGCGCGAGAAGCTGATCGCCACGCTGGACTCCAAGGCCAAGCTGAAAAAGCTGATCAAGGATGAACTCACCGCCGATGCGAAGAAATTCGGCGACGCGCGCATGTCGCCACTGGTGCAGCGCCACGCCGCACAGGCGCTGGATGAAACCGAACTGGTCGCCAGCGAGCCGATGACGGTCGTGATGTCGGCGAAGGGCTGGATCCGCGCAGCCAAGGGACACGACATGGACGCGGCCACGCTTTCCTACCGCGACGGCGACAGCCTGCTGGCAGCGGTGCGTTCGCGCAGTACGCAACAGGTGGCGTTCCTCGATTCGGAGGGCCGCAGCTATTCCACCGCCGTGCACACGCTGCCCTCGGCGCGCGGCAACGGCGAACCCCTCACGGGCCGGTTCTCCCCTGCCGCCGGCGCATCGTTCCAGGCATTGGCCAGCGGCGACAACGACATGCGCTTCATCGTGGCCTCTTCGCATGGCTACGGCTTCGTGACCCGCTTCGAGAACCTCACCGGTCGCCAGAAGGCGGGCAAGGCCATGCTCAACCTGACCACCGGCGCCCACGTGCTGCAACCTGCGGCGGTGCCGAATACGGAAGCCGACCGCATCGTCGCGGTCACCAGCGCCGGCCACCTGCTCGCGTTCCCCGTCAGCGAGCTGCCGGAACTCGACAAAGGCAAGGGCAACAAGATCATCGAGATCCCCAAGGCCAAGCTGGGTACCGAACATGTCGTCGCCATCGCCGCGGTGTCGCCCGGCGGCACGCTGCAGGTGAAAAGCGGCCAGCGCACGATGAGCCTGTCGTTCAAGGACCTGGATGCCTACGTCGGTGCGCGCGCGACGCGGGGTGGGTTGTTGCCGCGGGGTTGGCAGAAGGTCGATGGACTGGATGTCCAGTAGTTCGCCACACCGGCGCGCTGCGGCGCGTTCGTGATCGCGACGACCTGCATGCAACGGGACACCATTGCTGTAGGAGGGGCTTCAGCCCCGATGCTTTTCCCATGTAAAGCGATCGGGGCTGAAGCCCCTCCTACAACAGCCGGACG
This sequence comes from uncultured Pseudoxanthomonas sp., assembly GCF_946886695.1. Next base: position 32,420 of record NZ_CAMPJD010000049.1, read on the forward strand.
GGTTCGACTCCACGGATTTCCAATGAGGGCCGCACGAATGGACGCCGACTTCTGGTTGCAACGCTGGCAGGAAGGCCAGATCGGTTTCCACCGCAGCGACGTGATGCCGCTGCTGGAAAAACACTGGCCATCGCTGCAGGTGCGTGCTGATGCCCGTGTCCTGGTGCCACTGTGCGGCAAATCGCTGGACATGCACTGGCTGGCCGCGCAGGGATACCGCGTGCTGGGCGTGGAGCTGTCGCCCCTGGCCGTGGCGCAGTTCTTCCAGGAGGCGGGCGTGGAGCCGGTCAGGACGATCAGCCGGTATGGCGAGCACTTCACTGCCGGCCCCATCGAGATCATCCTGGGTGACGCCTTCGGCCTGGATCCTGCCCTGCTCGCGGACGTGTCCTGCGTCTATGATCGCGCCGCGCTGATCGCATTGCCCCCGGACCTGCGCCTGCACTACCGCGATACGGTCTATGCGTCCTTGCCCGCCGGGTGCCGGGGACTGCTGATCACGCTGGAATATCCGCAGACCGAGAAAGCCGGCCCGCCGTTCTCGGTGGAAGCAGCGGAAGTCGAGACGCTGTTCGCCGCACCGTGGCGGCACGCGCTGCTGGAACGTCGCGACATCCTGGACCAGGAGCCGCGCTTCCGCGAAGAAGGCCTCAGTGCACTGGAGACAGCGGTCTACCGTCTTCAGCGGTCTTAGAGCGGACTTGCTCCGCTGCTTTTCCGGCGCAGCGTCCGCGTCTCCCCCAGCCCGGCAAGCTCGGCTCCATGCCGGTCGGTTACGCGGCGCTTGCCTCGCCATCCAGCTTCGAGGTGAGGTACAGCTGGATGCCCAGGCGCTTGATCAGGCCCAACTGCTGCTCCAGCCAGTGCGCGTGGTCTTCCTCGGTGTCCTTCAGCTGGGCCAGCAGGATCTCGCGGCTGACATAGTCGCCATGCTGTTCGCACAGTGCCACGCCCTTGGCAAGATGCGCACGCACGGCGTACTCGACGTCCAGGTCGCGCTGGAGCATCTCTTCGACCGTGGTGCCGGCCACGAAGGGCTCCGGGCGCATGTCCGGGTCGCCTTCCAGGAACAGGATGCGGCGCAGCAGGGCGTCGGCATGCTGGGTTTCTTCCTGCATCTCATGATCGAGCCGGTGGAACAGGGCCTTCAATCCCTGGTCTTCGTAGCGACGGGAATGGATGAAGTACTGGTCGCGCGCGGCAAGTTCGCCACGCAACAGGAACTTGAGGTAATCGACGACATCGGGATGGCCTTTCATGGCGCTTGGCTCCGGTAGCGAGGCGCACAGAATGCCGTATCCGGTACCAGCATGACCGAATCGGAATCACTCTCGTTCGTCGTTGCGCTGCGGCAGTGGCGGTCACGGCTTCCATGGAATAATCGGCCACGACCCTCACGCCCCTACCGCAAGGATTCCGCAATGCTGAAGTGGACCCGGCGCATCGCGCTGTTGCTGTTGGCCCTCGTTGTCGTGGCATTGCTTGTGGTGTGGTGGTTGATGCGGGGCAGCCTGGCCCGGCTGGAGGGCGAGTCCGGCCTGGCCGGACTGTCGGCACCGGTCTCGATCCAGCGCGATGCGCTGGGCGTCGTGACCATCGACGCCGCCAGCGAGGCCGACGCCACCCGCGCACTGGGATACGTGCATGCCCAGGAGCGCTACTTCGAGATGGACCTGATGCGGCGCAGTTCCGCCGGCGAATTGTCGGAACTGTTCGGCCCCATTGCGGTGGAAATGGACAAGGAGCGTCGCACCCACCGCATCCGCGCACGGGTATCCGCGCACCTGGGCGAATTCGCGGGCGACCGCATGCCGCAGCTCGAAGCCTATGCCGCGGGTGTCAACGCCGGCCTTGGCGACCTGCGCGCGCGTCCCTGGCCCTACCTGTTGCTGCGACAATCGCCACGCGCCTGGGAAGTGACCGACTCGGCGCTGGCCGGATACGCGATGTACTTCGACCTGCAGGATTCCGGAAACCTGCGCGAACTCGGCCTGTGGAAGATCCGCCAGCACGTGCCGCCGGCCTTGTTCGACCTGCTGACCCACGATGGCACCGAATGGGACGCACCGCTCTACGGGCAGGCACGAGGCAACGCCGCGCTTCCGACGGCGACGGGGGTCGACCTGCGCACGCTGCCGATGCCGAACACCGACTCGCACCAGCGCTTGGCCGACAAGGGCACGCCCGGCAGCAACAACTGGGCGGTGGCCGGCGCACTGACCGCCGACGGCCGCGCCATCGTTGCCGACGACATGCATCTTGGCCTGCGCGCGCCCAACATCTGGTTCCGCGTACGCCTGCGTTATCCAAACCCGCGCGCGCCCGGCGGGAGGGTCGATGTATCCGGCTTCAGCCTGCCCGGCCTGCCCGCCATCATCGTCGGCAGCAATGGGCATGTGGCATGGGGCTTCACCAACAGCTATGCGGACACCGCGGACTGGTATCCGGTGAAGCCATGCAACAAGGGCGATGATCCGGCCACCTGCGATGCGGCCGAACACCATGCCGAAACCATCCGCGTGGCCGGTGCCGATGCCGTCACGCTGGACGTTATCGACACGCGCTACGGCCCCATCGTGCATCCCGCCGCCCCGGACAAGCCGGCGCTGGCCCTGCGCTGGGTCGCACACCAGCCCGGTGCGCTG
>NZ_CAMPJD010000050.1 GCF_946886695.1 uncultured Pseudoxanthomonas sp.
CACCTTCTACGCGGTGAAGCGCCTGATCGGCCGCAAGTTCACCGACGCCGAAGTGAAGAAGGACCTGGACCTGGTGCCCTACGGCATCATCGCGCATGAGAACGGCGACGCCTGGGTGCAGACCTCGGACGGCAAGAAGCTGTCGGCGCAGGAAATCTCCGCGCGCATCCTGGAGAAGATGAAGAAGACGGCCGAAGCCTTCCTGGGCGAGACCGTCACCGAAGCCGTCATCACCGTGCCGGCCTACTTCAACGACAGCCAGCGCCAGGCGACCAAGGACGCCGGCAAGATCGCCGGTCTGGACGTCAAGCGCATCATCAACGAACCGACGGCGGCCGCGCTGGCCTACGGCCTGGACAAGGGCGATGGTGGTTCCGACCGCAAGATCGTCGTCTATGACCTGGGCGGCGGCACGTTCGACGTGTCGATCATCGAGATCGCGAACGTCGACGGCGAGAAGCAGTTCGAAGTGCTGGCCACCAACGGTGACACCTTCCTGGGTGGCGAGGACTTCGACAAGCGCGTCATCGACTACCTCGTCGAGGAATTCCAGAAGGACCAGGGCATCGACCTGCGCAAGGATCCGCTGGCCCTGCAGCGCCTGAAGGACGCCGCCGAGCGCGCCAAGATCGAGCTGTCCAGCTCGCAGCAGACCGAAGTGAACCTGCCGTACGTCACCGCCGACGCCTCGGGTCCGAAGCACCTCAACATCAAACTGACCCGCGCCAAGCTGGAAGCGCTGGTCGAAGACCTGGTGAAGAAGACCATCGAACCCTGCCGCATCGCGCTGAACGACGCCGGCCTGCGCGCCAGCGACATCGGCGAGGTCATCCTGGTCGGTGGCCAGACCCGCATGCCGAAGGTGCAGCAGGCGGTGGCCGAGTTCTTCGGCAAGGAACCGCGCAAGGACGTCAACCCGGACGAAGCCGTGGCGCTGGGCGCCGCGATCCAGGGCGGCGTGCTGGCCGGCGACGTCAAGGACGTGCTGCTGCTCGACGTCACCCCGCTGTCGCTGGGCATCGAGACGCTGGGCGGCGTGTTCACCAAGATCATCGAGAAGAACACCACCATCCCGACCAAGGCCTCGCAGACCTTCTCCACCGCCGAGGACAACCAGTCCGCGGTGACGGTGCACGTGCTGCAGGGTGAGCGCGAACAGGCCCGTTTCAACAAGTCGCTGGCCAAGTTCGACCTGTCCGGCATCGAACCGGCACCGCGCGGCATGCCGCAGGTGGAAGTGTCGTTCGACATCGACGCCAACGGCATCCTGCACGTGTCGGCCAAGGACAAGAAGACCAATAAGGAACAGAAGGTCGAGATCAAGGCCGGCTCGGGCCTGTCCGAGGACGAGATCGCGCGCATGGTCGCCGATGCCGAAGCGCATCGCGAAGAGGACAAGAAGTTCCAGGAACTCGTGCAGGCGCGCAACCAGGCCGACGGCCTGCTGCACGCCACCCGCAGCGCGATCACCGAGCACGGCAGCAAGGTGCCCGGTGACGTGATCGGCCGGGTCGAAGCCGCCATCGCCGACCTCGATACCGCCATGAAGGGAGACGACAAGGCGCAGATCGAAGCCAAGTCCAAGGCATTGGAGGAAGCCGCCCAGTCGCTGTATGCGGCCGCCGCATCCGAACAGCCGGGCGCCGCCGACGCGGGCCAGGGCAATGCCGCCGACGACGTGGTCGATGCGGAATTCACCGAGGTGAAGGACGACAAGAAGCCGTGATGAGTGATTCGGGATTCGTGATTCGGAAAGGTGGAGCGCAAGCTCCACTTCTTCCGTTGCGGATCCTGGACATCGAACAGGCAGTTGCTTTTGCGAATCACCCATAACCCCTCACGAATCACGGCTCCATGAGCAAACGCGACTACTACGAAGTCCTGGGCGTGGCCCGCGACGCCAGTGACGAAGACCTGAAGAAGGCCTATCGCCGCTGTGCGATGAAGCACCACCCGGACCGCAATCCGGGCGATGCCGCCGCCGAGGCCGCGTTCAAGGAGTGCAAGGAGGCCTACGAGGTCCTCTCGGACGGCGCCAAGCGCCGTACCTACGATGCGCATGGACACGCCGCGTTCGAGCACGGCATGGGCGGCGGTGGTCCCGGCGGCCCCGACATGGGCGATATTTTCGGCGACATCTTCGGCAACATTTTCGGCGGGGGCGGTGCACGCGCGGCACGGCGCGGCGCGGATGTCGGCTACGTGATGGAACTGGACCTGGAGGAAGCCGTCGCCGGGGTCGAGAAGCGCATCGACATTCCCTCGCTGGTCGCCTGCGCACCGTGCAAGGGCTCGGGTTCGGCCGATGGCAAGGTGGAGACCTGCGGCACCTGCGGTGGGCGCGGCAACGTGCGCATGCAGCGCGGCATCTTCGCCATGCAGCAGGCGTGTCCGGCCTGTGGTGGCCGCGGCCAGATCATCCGGAATCCCTGCACGGAATGCCATGGCGCCGGGCGCGTGGAAGAAGAAAAGGTCCTGTCGGTCAAGATTCCGGCCGGCGTGGACAACGGTGACCGCATCCGCCTGGCCGGGGAGGGTGAAGCCGGCCCGCCGGGCACGCCGCCTGGTGACCTGTACGTGGAAGTGCGCGTGCGCGAGCACGACATCTTCCAGCGCGATGGCGACGACCTGCACTGCGAAGTGCCCATCCGCATTTCGCAGGCGGCGCTGGGCGACACCGTGCGCGTTCCCACACTGCATGGCGAGGCGGAGATCCGCATTCCCGCGGAAACGCAGACCGGCAAGCTGTTCCGCCTGCGCGGCAAGGGCGTCAAGTCCGTGCGCAGCCGTAGCGAAGGCGATCTGTACTGCCGCGTGGTGGTGGAGACGCCGGTCAACCTGACTCCCGACCAGCGCGAATTGCTGGAAAAGTTCGAGGCTACTTTCAGCGGCGATGAAGCCCGCAAGCACTCACCGAAGTCGGCCACGTTCCTGGATGGCGTCAAGGGCTTCTGGGACCGGATGACGTCCTGACGCCGCACTTCCGGCTTGCTTCTAGAATAGGGCTCCCTGGTGGAGCCCTATCCGTGTCCGGACCCCTGATCGGCATCGTTGGCAGCGCAGGCGCATACGGCCGCTGGCTGCAGAACTTCTTCCGCATGCGGCTGGGCTTGCAGGTCATCGGCCATGATCCGGCGGACCCTGATTCCGTCGACGAGCCGGAACTGGTGCGGCGTGCCGATGTGCTGGTGTTCTCGGCGCCGATCCGCCATACCACCATGCTGGTTGCGCGTTACATTGAACTGGCCGACGGCAGCGAAACGGGAAAGCTGTGGCTGGACATCACGTCGATCAAAGCGGCCCCCGTCGCCGCCATGCTGCACTCACAAGCCGAGGTTGTGGGGTTGCACCCGATGACCGCACCGCCCAAGGCGCCCACGCTGAAGGGTCGCGTCATGGTGGTCTGCGAGGCGCGCCTGGAACATTGGCGGCCGTGGCTGGCCGGATTGCTGGCCGCGCTGGAAGCCGAGTGCGTGCAGGCGACGCCCGAGCAGCATGACCGGGTGATGGCGCTGGTGCAGGCCATGGTGCATGCCTCGCATCTGGCCCAGGCGGGCGTCCTGCGCGCGCAGTCGGCGCGGGTCGGCGACCTGGCCGCGTTGATGCCGTTCCGCTCCGCATCCTTCGAGATGGATGCGGCGATCATCGCGCGCATCCTGTCGTTGAATCCGGCCATCTACGAAGACATCCAGTTCGGGAATCCCTATGCCGGCGAAACGCTGCGGGCGCTGGGCACGCAGATCACCCGGATGGCGTCGCTGGTGGGCGAGGGGACGGACGTGGCGCGCGCGGCGTTCCGCGAAGAATTCCTGCGCGAAAACCGCGATGCCTTTGGCGACACGACGCTGGCCGAGGGCAACTACAGTTACGAGCGCATCGGCTACCTGCTGGCCGATCTCGCCGGCGCGCAAGCGCTCAGCGTGCACCTGCCGGAAGACAGGCCGGGCTCGCTGCGTGCTCTGCTGCACGTGTTCGAGCGGCACGCCGTCAGCCTGTCATCGATCCATTCATCGCGCACGCCGGAAGGCGAGGTGCATTTCCGCATCGGATTCGATGCGGACGTGGACCCCATTGCACTGGCCCGCGTGGTGGGTGACATCAACGGCACGGGCCTGGGGAAGGTGTTGGCATGAGCGCGACGAAGGAGGTGATGGCCTTGACCATCGATGGCGTGTTCGCGGGGAAGGCTGTCGAGTTCAGCCGTCCCGGCAGTCGCAGCGCGATCGCGAAATCACGGCTGGAGGGCAGGCAGCGGGTCACCCTGCTGGGCATCCTGGGTGACGAGCAAGGTGACCTGCGCGTGCATGGCGGGCCGGACAAGGCCATCCATCACTACCCTGCGGACCACTACGCCCGATGGCGCGACGATATCGGGGCGCATCCACTGCTCGATGCTCCCGGTGCATTCGGCGAAAACATCAGTACGCATGGCATGACCGAGGACGCGATCTGTCTTGGCGACCGCTTCCGGCTGGGCACGGCGCTGGTGGAGGTATCCCAGTCCCGGCAGCCGTGCTGGAAACTGTCGGACCGTTTCGCCGTGTCCGACATGGCCCGCCGCGTACAGGACTCGGGGCGGACCGGCTGGTACTACCGCGTGCTCGAAGAGGGAGAGGTGCAGGCAGGTGACCGCATGACGCTGGAGGCGCGGCCACATCCGGCGTGGCCACTCGCGCGCCTGATCGAACTACTGTATCGGCGATCGCCAGATCCCGTCCTGCTGCGCGATGTGCTGTTGCTGCCACTGGTACCGTCATGGCGGACGCTGTTCGAGCGCCGCCTTGCGCAGGGCGCCATCGAGGATTGGGGCAAACGATTGACGGGCGCTTCTTCGCACGCATGAAGCACCGCACCGCGCTTCATGCGTGCGGCGACGCACCAGATACATGCGTTTACTCGACAGGGTGATGTCGTCCCACTAGCATCGCGTGTGTCCGGTGCCGGCATGCACGGCATCGCTTTCATCATCCGCAGGGAGTGTGGGGAGATGAGCCGGGATAACAGATTGACGTCGTTGTCGTCAGTGCGGCCTGACATGCGAAGCGGCGAAGCAGCTTCGTCGGCCGCCGACGATATCGCCTTGCTGAAGCGCATCGTTGCGGCGCAAAGCGAGATCGCCGCCGCAGGCCCCGAACCGCAGGAGGTCGTGGACGCGATCACCCATCGTGCGCAGGAACTCACCCGCTCAGCCGGCGCGGTGCTGGAAATCCGCGATGGCGACGTGATGCGCTACTGGTCGGCCAGCGGGATCGCGCAAGGGCAGGTCGGCTTCAGCCTGCCGGTCTCCGGCAGCTTGTCGGGGCGCTGCATCGCAGAACAGCAGGTGTTGAGATGCGATGACAGCGAAGTGGATCCGCGCGTCAATCGTGAGGCGTGCCGCAGCGTAGGGTTGCGTTCGATGCTGGTCGCGCCCCTGAGCTTCCGCGGACACGTGGTGGGTGTGCTGAAGGTCCTGGCGACCACGCCCGCCGCCTACGCGGACACGGATTGCAGGACCCTCGAGCATTTGAGCACGCTCGTGGCCGCGAGCATGTACAAGGCCATCGAGCATGCGCAGATGCGCGCAGCGCTGGATGCCCGCATGGGGCAGGGCGAACGCGAGCGGCGCCATGCGCAGAACGCCCGGGAGCGGCTGCTGCAGGTGCTGGAAGGGGCGCAGCTCACGGCGGCCCTGCAGCCGATCGTCCGGCTCGCCGACGGCGTGGTGGTGGGGTACGAGGCGCTTGCGCGGTTTCCGCTGGAGTACGACCTGTCGACAGGTCGCTGGTTCGAGGATGCGGCGAGCAGCGGCTTGAGCGTGGAACTGGAACTGGCCGCCGCAGCGGTCGCCCTGGCGCGGCTGCCATCCCTTCCCGATGACGCCTTCCTTGCCGTCAATGTATCGCCCGAAACCGCCTGCAACGCACGATTCCACGACCTGCTCGCCGGCCACGCCCCGGAACGGCTGGTGCTGGAAATCACCGAACACACCGCCGTGGAAGATTACGCGCGCCTTGGCCAGTGCCTGTCCACGCTGCAGCGGCACGGCGTCCGCATCGCCGTGGACGATACCGGGGCAGGTTTCGCCAGCTTGCGCCACGTGCTGAGGTTGGCGCCGGACATCATCAAGCTCGACATCACGCTGGTGCGTGAGATCGACCAGCGTCCGCGCGTGCAATCGCTCGTGGCGGCGCTCCTGACGTTCGCGCAGGGCACGCAGGCAGAGCTGATCGCCGAAGGCGTCGAGAACGAACGGCAACTGCAGACGCTGAAGGAGCTCGGGGTGCCGTTCGCACAGGGATTCCACCTGGGCTATCCGCAGGTTCCCTGATCCGGACATTCCCGGTTCGCGTTGGCATCACGCGCCCGCTACCATGCCTTCATGGACACTTCCCCGACACGTCTCCTGATCCATGGTGCCTCCGGCCGGATGGGCCAGGCCTTGCTTCGACTGGCTGCCGAGCAGCCTGCGGTGTACCAGACCGTGGCGGCCGTGACGCGGCGCGCGCCAGCGCAGCGGGTGGTGGATGGCGTACCCCACTTCGCGGCCAGCGAACTGACGGGCGTGCCCGATTTCGACGTGGCGATCGATTTCAGCCTGCCGGAAGGGTTCGACCCGGTGCTGGCGCTTTGTACCGACCGTGGCCGGGCACTGGTCTCCGGCACTACCGGCATATCCCTTGCGCAACAGCAGGCATTGGCCGCGGCCAGTGGGCGCATTCCGCTGGTGTGGGCGACGAATTTCAGCCTGGGTGTGGCGGTGCTGGCCGACGTGGTCGGACGTGTGGCGGCGGCGTTGCCGGGGTGGGACGTGGACATCGTGGAGTCCCACCATGTCCACAAGAAGGATGCCCCGTCCGGCACCGCATTGACGCTGGGACAGGCCGCCGGCAGTGCGGGCGCGCAGGTGCATTACGCCAGCCTGCGGGCTGGCGACATTGTCGGTGAACATACCGTGCAGTTCGCCGGGCTCGGCGAGCGCATCGAGCTGACGCACCGTGCCACGCATCGCGACGTCTTCGCACGTGGTGCCCTGCACGTCGCGCGCGTGTTGGCGGGGCGCCCTCCGGGCGCCTATCACGTGCGGGACCTGCTGGATTGAAGGCTGGCCGGGCGCTCTGATACGGGTGCCTGAATCTGAACACGCCTCGCTGCAAGCAGGTGCTGTCCGTCGGGCGAGCAAAAAAACGGTGGCGCTGAACAGGCCATCCCCGTACAATTCCCGCTCGCCTGTTACCCATCGCCACGGACCGGATAAATGCCGCGTTCGCGGTTTCTTGCAGCCGCAAGTCGGTGGGGCAGGGTTCCTCCACCCCAAGGCGAACCCCGTGACACGACCCGCAATTCTCGTACTCGAAGACGGCACCGTATTCGAGGGCGACTCCGTAGGTGCCGACGGCCTTTCGGTCGGCGAAGTGGTGTTCAACACCGCGATGACCGGCTATCAGGAAATCCTGACCGACCCGTCCTACGCCCGCCAACTGGTCACCCTGACCTATCCCCACATCGGCAATACAGGCTGCACCGACCAGGACGACGAAGCGTCCAAGGTCTGGTGCGCCGGTCTCATCGTGCGCGACGTGCCGCGCCGCCCCAGCAGCTGGCGCAGCCAGCAGGCCCTGCCGGAGTGGCTGCAATCGCGCGGCATCGTGGCCATTGCCGGCATCGACACCCGCAAGCTGACGCGCATCCTGCGCGAGCGCGGTGCGCAGAACGGCGCACTGATGGCGGGCGAGGGCATCAACGCGGAGATGGCGCTGGAAGCGGCGCGCAAGTTCCCCGGCCTGAAAGGCATGGACCTGGCCAAGGTGGTCAGCACCGACAAACCGTATCCCTGGCGCGACGGTCAGTTGGACCTGGACCGCAACGCGTTCGTGCAGGCGCCGGCGAAGTTCAAGGTCGTGGCGTACGACTTCGGCGTGAAGCACAACATCCTGCGTATGCTGGCCGAACGCGGTTGCGACGTGACCGTGGTGCCCGCGCAGACCAGCGCCGCCGACGTGCTCGCGCTGCAGCCGGATGGCGTGTTCCTGTCCAACGGTCCGGGCGACCCCGCGCCGTGCGATTACGCCATCACCGCCATCCGCGAGTTCATCGCGAAGAAGATTCCGACGTTCGGCATCTGCCTGGGCCACCAGCTGCTGGCCCTGGCGGCCGGCGCACAGACCATGAAGATGGGCCACGGCCACCACGGTGCCAACCACCCGGTGCAGGACCTGGACAGCGGGCGCGTGATGATCACCTCGCAGAACCACGGCTTCGCGGTGGATGAAGCGACGCTGCCGGCCCACGTGCGCGTGATCCACCGTTCGCTGTTCGACGGCACCAACCAGGGCATCGAACTGACGGATGCACCCGCGTTCTCGTTCCAGGGGCATCCGGAGGCATCGCCGGGCCCGCATGATGTATCGCCCTTGTTCGACCGGTTCGTGGCCTCGATGGAGGCACGCTGATGCGCGTGCGCCTTGCTGTCACCGCCCTGCTGATCGCGCTTGCGCTGCCGGCCGCCGCCGCCACGCCCGGTGAAAAGCAGATCGACGAGATGACCGACCTGCTGGTCAGCATGCTGCCCGTCGGCGCCATCATGGAAGAGGCGGCCGGCGAGAATCCCGCCTGGCCGGTGCAGGACAAGCCCGATGCCGTCACGCCCGTGCAGTTGGCCTGCCTGCGCAGCGAACTTTCCCGCGACGGCTTCCGCCGTGTGAAGCGGGCTGAAGTGGTCGAGTACGCACAGGCACATCCGGGCCGGTTCGCCGAAGAACTGCAACTGGCGCGCACGGCGGCACCGGTGTTCGGCAGCATCGTGCAGGCGGGCATCACCTCGGCGAAGACGGACGCCGACCTGGATCCCGCCGACCTGATGCGAACGGCCAGTGCCGACCAGCTGCTGGCGCTGCTCACCATCGCGCGCGATCCCGAGTACCGCGATTTCCGCGCATTGAGTGGCTTCGGCGACGTGCTCGCCGGCGACGGCGACAAGGCCGACAGCAAGTCGGTGGGCGAGATGGCGGCCATCAAGATGATGTTCCGGGGCATGAAGGCGTGCGATGTGTCGCCAGGTGCCCTGATGTGATGTGCACCCGTGCGCGCCCATGCGCGCCGGGACAAGAGGTGGAGCGTGGCCCGTCCATCGCCCCTGTCGGACGCGTCCCTGGAGCAGATGCCCAGGGCGGCGGCCCCACACAATCCGAGAAGTAGATTCCCATGCCCAAGCGCAACGACCTTAAAACCATCCTGATCATCGGCGCAGGCCCGATCGTCATCGGCCAGGCCTGCGAGTTCGATTATTCCGGCGCGCAGGCGTGCAAGGCGCTGCGGGAAGAGGGATACCGGGTGGTGCTGGTCAACAGCAATCCGGCGACCATCATGACCGATCCGGAAATGGCGGATGCGGTCTACATCGAGCCGATCAACTGGCAGACGGTCGAGAAGATCATCGCCAAGGAGAAGCCCGACGCGCTGCTGCCGACCATGGGTGGCCAGACCGCGCTGAACTGCGCGCTGGACCTGGCCGACAACGGGGTGCTGGAGAAGTACGGCGTCGAACTGATCGGCGCCAAGCGCGAAGCCATCCGCATGGCCGAGGACCGCGAGCTGTTCCGCGTGGCCATGGGCGAGATCGGCCTGGAATGTCCGAAGGCCGCCGTGGCCCACACGCTGGAAGAAGCGCTGGAGATCCAGACCCGCGTCGGCTATCCCACCATCATCCGCCCCAGCTTCACCCTGGGCGGCAGCGGCGGCGGCATCGCCTACAACCGCGAAGAACTCATCGACATCGTCACCCGCGGCCTGGAACTGTCGCCGACCACCGAGGTGCTGGTGGAGGAATCGGTGTTGGGCTGGAAGGAATTCGAGATGGAAGTGGTCCGCGACACGGCGGACAACTGCATCATCGTCTGCTCCATCGAGAACCTCGACCCGATGGGCGTGCACACCGGCGACAGCATCACGGTCGCACCCGCGCAGACCCTGACCGACAAGGAATACCAGCGCCTGCGCGATGCCTCCATCGCGGTGCTGCGCAAGATCGGCGTGGATACCGGCGGCTCGAACGTGCAGTTCGGCATCAATGCGCAGACCGGGCGCGTGGTCGTCATCGAGATGAATCCGCGCGTGTCGCGTTCGTCCGCGCTGGCATCGAAGGCCACCGGCTTCCCGATCGCCAAGGTCGCGGCGAAGCTGGCCGTGGGCTACACTCTGGATGAGCTGAAGAACGAGATCACCGGCGGCCTCACCCCGGCGTCGTTCGAGCCGGCCATCGACTACGTGGTCACCAAGATCCCGCGCTTCGCGTTCGAGAAGTTCCCGCAGGCCGACGCACGCCTGACTACGCAGATGAAGTCGGTGGGCGAGGTGATGGCGATGGGCCGCACCTTCCAGGAATCGCTGCAGAAGGCGTTGCGCGGCCTGGAAACCGGCAAGGTCGGCCTCGACCCGACCGGCCTGGACCTCACCAGCGAAGACGACCTGACCACGCTGCGCCGCGAACTGAAGGCGCCCGGCCCGGAGCGTCTGTTCCACGTCGCCGACGCCTTCCGTGCCGGCATGAGCGTGGAGCAGGTGCACGCGCTGTCGTTCATCGATCCGTGGTTTCTCGACCAGATGGAAGAGATCATCGCCGCCGAGCAGCAACTGGCCACCGATGGGCTCGGCTCGCTGGACAAGGCGCGCATGCGCCATCTGAAGCGCATGGGTTTCTCGGATGCGCGCCTGGCGCAACTGGCGAACACGAATGAAACCGCCGTGCGTGTGCTGCGCAAGGCGCTGGGGGTGAAGCCTGTCTACAAGCGCGTGGACTCGTGCGCGGCCGAGTTCGCCACCAGCACCGCGTACCTGTACTCGACCTACGAGGACGAGTGCGAGGCCGAGCCGACCAACCGCGACAAGATCATGATCCTGGGCGGTGGCCCGAACCGGATCGGGCAGGGCATCGAGTTCGACTACTGCTGCGTGCATGCAGCACTCGCGCTGCGCGAGGACGGATTCGAGACCATCATGGTCAACTGCAATCCGGAAACCGTGTCCACCGACTACGACACTTCGGACCGCCTGTATTTCGAGCCGCTCACGCTGGAAGACGTGCTGGCGATCGTCGAACTGGAGCAGCCCAAGGGCGTGATCGTGCAGTACGGCGGGCAGACCCCGCTGAAGCTGGCGCAGGCCCTGGAAGCCAATGGCGTGCCGATCATCGGCACGTCGCCGGACTCCATCGACCTGGCCGAAGACCGCGAGCGTTTCCAGCAACTGGTCGACAGGCTGGGCCTGAAGCAGCCGCCGAACCGCATCGCCCGCAACGACCAGGAAGCGCTGTTGTTGGCCCGCGAGATCGGCTACCCGCTGGTGGTGCGTCCGTCGTACGTGCTGGGCGGACGTGCGATGGAAATCGTGTATGGCGAATCCGACCTGGCCCGCTACGTGCGCGACGCGGTCAAGGTTTCCAACGATTCGCCGGTGCTGCTCGACCGCTTCCTCGACAATGCGGTGGAAGTGGACGTGGACATCATCGCCGACCCCGAAGGCAACGTGCTGATCGGTGGCGTGATGGAGCACATCGAGGAAGCGGGCGTGCACTCGGGCGATTCGTCCTGCTCGCTGCCGCCGTACTCGCTGTCGGCCAAGACGCAGGACGAACTGCGCCGGCAGGTGGTGGAGCTTGCCAAGGCACTGAAGGTCGTCGGCCTGATGAACACCCAGTTCGCCATCCAGGCCGCCGAGGATGGTGGTGACGACATCGTCTACCTGCTGGAAGTGAACCCGCGCGCCTCGCGTACGGTGCCGTTCGTGTCCAAGGCCACCGGCATGCCGCTGGCCAAGATCGCGGCCCGCTGCATGGCCGGCAAGACGCTGGCCGGGCAGGGCGCCACCCGGGAGATCGTGCCGGACTACTACTCGGTGAAGGAGGCGATCTTCCCGTTCGCCAAGTTCCAGGGCGTGGACCCGATCCTGGGCCCGGAAATGCGTTCCACCGGTGAGGTCATGGGCGTGGGCCGCAGTTTCGGCGCCGCCATGGCGCGCGCGCAGGAGGCTGGTGGCATCAAGGCACCGCCGGTCGGCAAGGTCTTCATCTCGGTGCGCGACCCGGACAAGAAGCGCGTGCTGCCGGTGGCGCAGGAGCTGGTCGGCCGCGGTTTCAGCATCGTGGCCACCGCCGGCACCGCCGCGTGGCTGCGTGAGCGCGGCATCGACTGCGAGCAGGTGAACAAGGTGGTCGAGGGCCGTCCGCACGTGGTGGACCTGATCAAGAACGGCGAGATCGTGTATATCGTCAACACGACGGAAGGACGCCAGGCCATTGCCGACTCCTTCTCGATCCGGCGCGAGGCCTTGCAGCACCGCGTCACCTACTCAACCACCGTAGCCGGCGCCAAGGCGCTGGTGCATTCGCTGGAATACCGTGGCACGGGCCCGGTGCTGGCATTGCAGGAACTGCACAAGGAGCTTCAAGGGTGAGAGCCCCATTGACCATGCAGGGCGCGCAGCGCCTGCGCCAGGAACTGGATCTGCTGAAGACGGTGAAGCGGCCGGAAGTGATCACCGCCATCGCCGAAGCGCGCGCGCACGGTGACCTGAAGGAAAACGCCGAATACCATGCCGCCCGCGAGCAGCAGGGCTTCATCGAAGGCCGCATCAAGCAGCTGGAAGGCGAGCTGTCGCACGCCGAGATCATCGACGTCAGCAAGCTCAACGCCGGCACGCGCATCGTGTTCGGCGCCCGCGTGGTGCTGGCCGATGTCGACACCGACGAGGAGAAGCGCTACCAGGTGGTCGGCGACCTCGAGGCGGACATCAAGCTGGGCCTGATCGCGATCTCCTCGCCGCTGGCCCGGGCGCTGATCGGCAAGCACGAAGGCGACAGCGTCACGATCGACGCGCCTGCCGGCCAGCGCGAATACGAAATCGTCAGCGTTTCCTACGCAGACTGAGCCGATGGCGCAGGCCACGCTGCTGTTGCCTCCGCGTACCCGACTGGTGGGCCAGGCGTTGCCGGCCGACGTGGCGCGGGCACTGGGGCGTGCGGATCGCACGACCGGCGAAGTCGGCGAGCATGCGCAGCTGCGGCGCCACTTCCAGTTGGTGCCGGACCATTGGCCGGTCGCAGCCCTGACGCGCCAGCGCGACGCACGGGATGCCGCCGGCGCGTTGTGGCTACGTGCCGATCC
This sequence comes from uncultured Pseudoxanthomonas sp., assembly GCF_946886695.1. Next base: position 13,140 of record NZ_CAMPJD010000050.1, read on the forward strand.
TGCGCGCGTGTCGCCCGACATGAATGGCGCGCGCATGCTGGCGCATGGCGAGGCGCTGGCGCTGAGCGAAGAGGACACCGCGCAGTTGCTGCCGGCACTGAAGCCGCTGTTCGGGGATGCCGGCATGCTGCTGGACGCGCCGGATCCCGCCCGCTGGTACCTGCGCCTGCCACCAGAGGCGAAACTCCCGGTGTTTGCGCCGGTGAATGACGTGCTGGGCGACGATCTGTTCGCGCACCTGCCGGAGGGCGACGCGGGCCGCCGTTGGCGTGCCCTGCTCAGCGAAGCGCAGGTGCTGCTGCACAACCATCCCTGGAACGCACAGCGCGTCGCGCAGGGCAAGCCGCCGGTGAACTCGCTGTGGTTCTGGGGCGGCGGCGTGCTGCCGGATTTTGTACGCACCGGTTTCCGCCAGGTCAAAGGCAGCGATGTGCTTTTGCAGTCGCTGGCGCATGCGGCCGGGGTGGAACCTGTGCACGCGAGCGGGGAGGGCGGCGTGGATGCGTTGATCGACCTGCGTCATCTGCGCAATCTGGATCTGCTCTGTCATGACGCACTTCAGCCCCTGCTGGACGCCCTGCACAAGCGCGAGCTGGACGTGCTGACCCTGGATTTCGAGGATGGCGCGCTGTTCTCGCTGCGCCGCGAACAACGCTGGCGCCTCTGGCGCCGCCCGATGCAGCGTCTGGATACGGTACGCCCCGACCACGTTCCGGCATGACCTCGCCCAGGATCCGCCGTCGGACCATCGCGGCGAATGGTCAGTGGCCGGAGGGCGTGCCGTTGCTCCTGCAACGCCTCTACGAAGCCCGCGGCGCGCTCTCGATGGACCAGGCGCAACCACGTCTGGCGCAGTTGCTGCCACCCGACCAGCTCGGCGGCCTTGGCGACGCCACCGCGTTGCTCGCCGATGCGATCGCGCAGGACCGGCACATCGTCATCGTGGGCGACTTCGATTGCGATGGCGCCACGGCGTGCGCGGTCGGCGTGCGCGGCTTGCGCCTGCTCGGCGCGCGGCACGTGACGCCTGCAGTGCCCAACCGCATGGTGCATGGCTACGGATTGTCGCCTTTGCTGGTGGATGAGCTCGCCGCACTGCAACCCGATCTGCTCGTCACGGTCGACCACGGTATCGCATGCCACGCCGGCATCGCAGCGGCGAAGTCGCGAGGCTGGCAAGTGCTTGTCACCGACCATCACCTGCCCGGCGAAGCCTTGCCGCCGGCCGATGCCATCGTCAATCCGAACCTGCGCGATGACCCGTTTCCCAGCAAGGTGCTGGCCGGCGTCGGGGTGATGTTCTACGTGCTGCTGGCGTTGCGACGGCTCCTGCGCGAACGGGGCACGTTCGACGGCGCGGGGCCGGATCTCTCCACGCTGCTGGATCTGGTCGCCGTGGGCACCGTGGCCGATCTCGTGCCACTGGATGCGAACAACCGCGCCCTGGTCGGCGCAGGCTTGCGCCGGCTGCGGGCCGGGCAGGCATGTGCGGGCCTGCAGGCACTGATGCGAGTGGCGGGCCGTGATCCTGCGCGCCTGACGGCGGCCGACATCGGTTTCGCCATCGCGCCACGGTTGAATGCGGCCGGACGGCTGGAGGACATGGCCCTCGGCATCGCCTGCCTGCTGACCGACGATGCTACGCAGGCTGAAGAGATGGCGCGCGTGCTGGAAGGCATCAATGCCGAGCGTCGTGGCGTTCAGCAGCAGATGGTGGATGAGGCGCAGGCCGCGCTCGCGCGCATCGATGTCGCGGAGGACGGGCAGGTGCCGCTCGCCCCGTGCCTGTTCGATCCGGAATGGCATCCCGGCGTGGTAGGTCTGGTCGCCTCGAAGATGAAGGAACGCCTGCATCGCCCGGTCGTGGCCTTCGCACCCGCAGAGCCGGGCAGCGCCACGCTGCGCGGATCGGCGCGCTCGATTCCCGGTTTCCACATCCGCGACGCGCTGGCGGCCATCGACACTGCGAACCCCGGCCTGATGCAGCGCTTCGGCGGCCATGCGATGGCGGCGGGGCTGTCGCTCGATGAAAGCGCACTGCCGACGTTCCGCGATGCCTTCCACCGCCATGCCGTCGCGATGCTCGACGACGCCTTGCTGCAGGAAGAACTCCTGAGTGATGGTGAACTGCAGCCCGGCGAACTGGACCGCGTGCATGCCGACGCGCTGCGCGGCGCGGGGCCGTGGGGGCAGGGATTCCCGGAGCCCATGTTCGATGGCGTGTTCGACGTGCTGGACTGGCGCGTGGTGGGCGAGAAGCACCTGAAGTTCTCGTTGCGCCTGCCCGGACAGGCCACACCGTTGAACGCGATCCAGTTCAACGGGTGGCGCGACCAGCCACCGCCTTCCCGCATCCAGGCCGCCTATCAGCTGGACACCGACGACTGGCAGAACCGTCGCGGCATCCAGTTGCTGGTCCGGCACTGGCAACCGGCAGATTGAGGGCGCCGGTCAGCGCTCCGGCCAGGCCAGGGGCTCCGGATTGCGGGACGGCACTTCGCCGGCACGCTTCAGTCCGAACAAGGGCCGCAGCCATCCCACGCGACGGATCACTTCATAGCCGGCGAAGCACGCGGCGAAGGTGACCGCCACCAGCAAGGGACCTTCCACCATCGGCGGTATCGCCAACGGCTTCAGGTGGTGGGCGACGACCACGGTCACCGTCTGGTGCAGGATGTAGACCGGAAACACCGCTGGCACCAGATAGCGCAGCGCGCGGTTGTCGGCGGGATTCAAGTGGCGGGCGAAACCGAGTACCGCCACGATGGCGCACCACTGGTTCAGGCCCCAGACCATCCGCATCCCCATGCGCGCCCAGTCGGGCGGTGCCGCGTCGGCAAAATGCGCGAAGTACGCGACCAGCCCGGCCCAGCTCAGCAGCCAGGAAACCAGGGCTGGCCAGCGCTGACGTTCGATGGCATCCCATACCCCGTCCGCACGGGCGATGAGGAAGCCGAGCAGGAACACGCCGAAGTACTGCACGTGGTTGTACCAGTCGTCCACCAGGGCGTGCGTCTGCTCGAAGCGGCCGATCATCAGCACGCGCGCCACGCCGAGGAACAGGACGGGACCGGCCAGTACGCCGATGCCGGAAAGCCAGCGGCCCAGCTGGCGCTCCGCTGCATTGATGCCGCGGGGCACGAGCTTCCAGAGCAGCCACAGCGCGACGGTGTAGACCCACAGGTAGGCGACGAACCACAGATGGTTCCATGTCGGCACGTCCAGGCAGCCGTCGGCATCGCAGAAGCCGTCATGACCGGTCAGGTAGCGCGCATAGAACGCCAGGTAGCCCTCGTGGTAGCCGCCAGGCAACTGTTCGACCACCTCGTAGTAGGACTGCGGCGGCACGATCACCAGCATGCCGAAGACAAGCGGCACCAGCAGCCGCCACGAACGGTTCCCAAGAAAGCGCATCCGGCCCCCCGCAGCATCGATGGCCTGCCGCGCCTTGCCGAGCAGGAATGCCGTGGCGCAGCCGGACACCAGGAACAGCAGCGACAGTCGCCAAGGGGAGCTGAGCATCATGAAAGGCTCCAGTGCATCGCTGGCCTCCGGACTCTTCACGTGCCAGTCCCAGGTCACGTAGTACATGCCCACGTGGTACAGCACCAGCAGCCCGAAGGCACAGACGCGGACCCAGTCCAGATCGTGGCGGCGTTGCATGGTCGTCTCCTTCGTCAACAAGGCGGCCAGCGTCGGGCACCGTGCATGTCCGCGCCATTGCGAAGGGACGCGTGGTGGACGGGCAGGGGCCAATCGAGGGGGACAAGTGACGAACTGCGGCGGCGGTGCGGGAGGCGCGGGCTAGAATGCGCGCATGACGGAACGGGCCCCGCCGACTTACGAACGCTACCTGCCTTGGCGGCGATGGGTGGAGATCGGGTTCTGGGTGGCGATGATCGGCGCCAACTGCATCGGCAACAGCATGACCACGCTGATCGACATGCGGCGGCAGGGCTCCGGCGTGGAGGCCTGGGAGCCGGCCGTCTGGGAGGTGAGCAGTGCGCTGGTATGGCTGCTGGTCCTGATCCCGGCGATCGCCTGGTACACCCGACGCTTCCCCCTGCACTGGGAAAACTGGCGCCGGCGGATACCCGAGTACCTGCTGGCGAGCATCGTGGTCTGCGTCATCCACGTGGCCGGCATGGTCGCGCTGCGCGCCTTGGCCTACCGGAGCCAGGGCATGACCTACGAGTTCGGCCCCTGGCCTCGCGAACTGGTCTACGAATACCTGAAGGATATCCGCAGCTTCGCCACGATCGTCGTGCTGGTGGAAGGCTACCGCTTCCTGCTGCGCCGCTGGCAGGGCGAAGCCAGCCTGCTGGCCGAGCCGGACGAAGGTCCGCCGCTTGAGCCGGTGGACCGTCCGGAGCGCTTCCTGGTGCGCAAGCTGGGCCGCGAGTTCCTGGTGGCGGCCAACGATATCGAGTGGCTGCAGGCCTCGGGCAACTACGTCAACCTGCGTGTGCGCGGCCACGACTATCCGCTGCGGAGCACGATCGTCGGCATCGAAACGCGGCTGGACCCGCGCAGGTTTGCGCGCATCCACCGCAGTTACATCGTCAGCCTGGACCAGGTGGCCTCGATCGAGCCGCTGGACACCGGTGATGCGCGCGTGCACATGAAGGATGGCAGCGCGCTGCCTTGCAGCCGCCGCTACCGCCAGGACCTGCGCCAGCGGACCGGGGCGGAGGCCGTCTAGGCGACGCGGGTCGCCGGTACGCGCGGCAGACGTTCCACGGCGTAGCTGGCCACCAGTTCGATGGCGCCGCTGCGGACCGCGCCTTCAGGCTCCTCCAGCAGTGCTTGAAGGGCGATGCCGGGCGGGAGCGTGCGCCCCCACAGACCGGCCCATGCGTTGCGACGGTCCTTGGCCGCATACAGGGCGCGATCGGCCATGCGCAGCGCGTAATCCCAACCGCCTGTGGTGTTGTCGAAGAACGGGAAAGGGGCAAAGCCCAGCGAGACGGTCAGTGGCCAGCGCTGGCCTGGCGCCAACTCGTGCACATCGCACAGTGTTTCCTGCACGCGCGCCGCCACCGTGCAGGCCTGGGCCTCGGTCAGGTCCGCGCACGCCATCAGGAACTCCTCGCCACCCCAGCGGGCGATGACGTCGTCCGCACGCCCCAGTTCGCGCAGCTGGCGCGAGAGCGCCACCAGCACCTGGTCGCCGGCGTGGTGGCCATGACCATCGTTGACTTTCTTGAAGTGGTCGATGTCGATGAGGAACAGCACATGGCGCGTACCGGCGGCGGGCCGCTGCAACGACATGGCCTTCAACGACTCCGTGGCCGCGCGGCGATTGCGCAGGCCGGTCAGGGGATCGGTGGCACTGACCTTGCGCAGCTGCCGGTTCTTGCGACGCTGCAACAGACCGAAGCCGACGCCCGCCAGCACCAGCATGGTCATCAGTGCCACACCAGTACGACGCAGGAGGGTGGATTTCTCGTCGTTCAGCGCGCGGATCTGTGCTTGGTGGCGCATCTGCTCCAGTTCACGCTGGGCACTCGCGCTATCGCTGCGTGCCTGCAGGTCGGCCAGCAGCTCCAGCCGCTGATGCCTCAGCGCTTCCATCTCCAGCCCATGCAGGCGGGCGCCCACCGCCAACGCGTCGTCTGCCTCCCCCAGCGCGGCATGCGCCGCCATCCAGGCGAGCAGGACTTCGCGCTGTTTCTGCGGCTGGGGCTGGTTGTCGACCAATGCCCAGGCGGCGCGGGCGGTCTGCAACGCCTGCCGGTGTTCGCCGGCCTTGCGCTGGAGCACCGACAGTTTCGCCAGCGAACCCGCCTGGCCGGGCAGGTCCCTGTGCTTGGCCTGTTCGCGGATCGCCGATGCCAGCACGGGTCGGGCACGTTCCAGTTGGCCCTGCCGTACCCACAGGCCGGCACGCTCGCTGCGCAGGCGCTGCATCACCGTATGGGCCTGCTGGCGCTCGGCCATGGCCTCGCCCGCGTCGATGACCCTCATGGCGTCGGCATCGCGCTCCAGCGCGATGAGGTTGAGCGCGTGGTTGTGCAGGATCAGGGGGTCTTCCAGCCCCACGGCGGCTGCCGCTGCCAATGCTCGGCGGTAGTACGCGTCGGCCACCTCCGGCGAGGCCAGATAGTCGGCATGGATCAGCCCGATGTTGGTCAGCGTGGCGGCCTGTACGAGGGCGGCATCGCGCTGGTCGAGTCGTGAAGAGACGTCGTAGGCGCGAAGATAGGCCGCCTCCGCGGCGCGGATGTGTCCGGCGCCCTGATAGATCGAACCGATCTGCGAGTGCGCCCGCATCTGCAGCGCAGGTGCGAGGTCCGGCGTGCCATCGACGCGCCGCTCCATCCGCTCGGCGGCGACGATCGCCCGCGCCGGTTCACCGCTCAGGCCGGCGGCGATGCCCAGGCAACTCAGCGTCTTGAGCTCATCCTCGACGCTCAGGTCCTTCGCCTGCAGCAGGGCATCCGCCAGCGCGACCGCCCTGGCGGGTTCGTCGCGCCGCAGCTTCAGGCACTGGCTGACCTGGCTTGCGCGTTCCGCCACGGGCGCCGTCGGCGCATCGCCCGCGCAGGCCACGGAAAAGGCGGACGCCAGCGCCAGGCCGAGCAGGCCGGACAGCAGTGATGCGGACGGGGCAATGGGGCTGGTCATGCCTGGGGTGACTCTGGGCAGGGCATCGGGTGCGATGCAAGAACCGTTCCGGAGACGGCGTGGCGCACTGCTCTGGTATCCTTGCCGACCGATTCCATCCCCGCCACAGCCCCCATGATCGAGCTCAATCCCATCCGCCAGCGCATCGCCGACCTGCAGGACAGGCTGGCCTCGCTCCGGGGGTATCTTTGACTACGATGCCAAGCGCGAACGCCTGGAAGAAGTAAACCGCGAGCTGGAAAGCCCGGATATCTGGAACAACGCCGAGTACGCGCAACAGCTGGGGCGCGAGCGCTCCATGCTGGACAAGACGGTCAACGGCATCCGCGACATCGAGGAAGGCCTGACCGGCGCCGGCGAGCTCCTCGAACTGGCGGAGATGGAGAACGACGAGGACACCGCGCAGGCCGTGGTGGCCGACGTCGAGCGCTATGCCGCGCACGTGGACAAGCTGGAATTCCAGCGGATGTTCTCCGGCAAAATGGACAGTTCCAATGCCTTCGTCGACATCCAGGCCGGTGCCGGCGGCACCGAGGCGCAGGACTGGGCGGAGATCCTGCTGCGCATGTACCTGCGCTGGTGCGAATCGCGCGGCTGGAAGACCGAGCTGATGGAAGCCAGCGGCGGCGACGTCGCCGGCATCAAGTCGGCGACGTTCCGCGTCGAGGGCGACTTCGCCTACGGCTGGCTGAAGACCGAGACCGGCGTGCACCGCCTCGTGCGCAAGTCGCCGTTCGACTCCGACAACCGTCGCCACACCAGCTTCACCTCGGTATTCGTGTCGCCGGAAGTCGACGACAACATCGACATCGACATCAATCCGGCCGACCTGAGGACCGACGTGTACCGCTCCTCCGGCGCGGGTGGCCAGCACGTCAACAAGACCGAATCGGCCGTTCGCATCACCCACGTGCCCACCGGCATTGTCGTGGCCTGCCAGACCGGCCGCAGCCAGCACCAGAACCGCGACAACGCGATGAAGATGCTGGCCGCCAAGCTGTACGAGCTTGAGATCCAGAAGCGCAACGCCGAGCGCGATGCGGTGGAAGCCACCAAATCCGACATCGGCTGGGGCAGCCAGATCCGCAACTATGTGCTGGACCAGAGCCGCATCAAGGACCTGCGTACCGGCATCGAACGCACGGACACGCAGAAGGTGCTGGACGGCGACCTGGACGAGTTCGTGGAGGCCAGCCTCAAGTCGGGCCTGGAAGCGGGCTCGAAACGCATCGACGCCTGATCCGCCCACGAATCACTTGTGGGAGCGACGCAAGTCGCGAGCTCTTCCGGCACTCGTTCGCGACTTACGTCGCTCCCACGTCCCAGGACACGATACGACCCCATGACAGACCACACGCTTCCGCAGGACGAGAACAGCCTCATCGCCGAACGCCGCGCCAAACTGACGGCCTTGCGCGGGCAGGGCATCGCGTACCCGAACGACTTCCGTCGCACCGACTATGCGGGTGACCTGCAGGTGCAGTACCAGGACGCGGAGCTGTGGAGCGGAGAGGCGCTCGAGCAGGGTGGCCGGCGCGTGAAGCTCGCGGGACGCATGATGGCGAAGCGGGTGATGGGCAAGGCCAGCTTCGTGCAGATCCAGGATGAGAGCGGCCGCATCCAGCTGTTCCTGCAGTCCAATGCGCTGGGCGAGACCTACGATGCGTTCAAGGGCTGGGACATCGGCGACATCGTCGGCGTTGAGGGTGGTCTGACGCGGACCCGTACCGGCGAGCTGTCGGTGAAGGCCGATGCTTTCCGCCTGCTGACCAAGGCGCTGCGTCCGTTGCCGGACAAGTGGCACGGCCTGTCGGACGTGGAGCAGCGCTACCGCCAGCGTTACGTGGACCTGATCGTCACGCCGGAAGCGCGCGAAGTCTTCATCAAGCGTTCGCGCATCATCCGCGCGATCCGGGAATGGTTGGATGCGCGCCGCTTCCTGGAAGTGGAGACGCCGATGATGCATTACATCCCAGGCGGCGCCGCGGCCAAGCCCTTCACCACGCATCACAACGCGCTGGATCTGGACCTGTACCTGCGCGTCGCGCCCGAGCTGTACCTGAAGCGGCTGGTGGTCGGTGGACTGGAGCGCGTGTACGAGATCAACCGCAACTTCCGGAACGAGGGTGTCAGCACGCGGCACAACCCGGAATTCACCATGCTCGAGCTCTACGAGGCCTACGCCACGTATACCGAGATCATGGACCTGACCGAGGGCGTCATCCGGGATGTGGCGCACGAGGTGCTGGGCACCGGCCAAGTGGCGTGGGACGGCCAGGACATCGACCTGGAACCGGCGTTCCGCCGCTGGCGCATGGACGAGGCCGTGCGCCACCACAACCCCGAGATCAGCGCTGCCGACTGCACCGACCGGGATGCGCTGGTGCGGCATTGCGAGCGGCTGAATATCCACGTCAAGCCGTCCTATGGCTGGGGCAAGCTGCTGCTGGAGATCTTCGAGAAGACCGTGGAACACACCCTGGTCCAGCCGACCTTCATCACCGACCACCCGGTCGAGGTGTCGCCGTTGGCCCGCGCCAACGACAACCACCCCGGCTATACAGACCGTTTCGAGTTGTTCATCAACGGCAAGGAACTCGCCAACGGCTTCTCCGAGCTCAACGACCCGGAGGACCAGGCGGCGCGCTTCATGGCCCAGGTCCAGGCGAAGGAGGGCGGAGACGACGAGGCCATGCACTTCGACGCCGACTACATCCGGGCGCTGGAAGTCGGCCTGCCACCGACCGGCGGGTTGGGCATCGGCATCGATCGCCTGGTGATGCTGCTGACCGGTTCGGACTCCATCCGTGACGTGCTCCTGTTCCCCTACATGCGCCCGGAAAGCCAAGGCTGACGGGCAAGCCCCAAGCGTCAAGAGAGTGACGCTCAGGGGCAGAATGGGCTCCCGTCTGCATGACGCGGCGGGGCCACGGGCCGGCGATGGAGCCGCCATCAGGCCCTTCACTCCGCGGTACCCCTCGTCAAGGACGGACGGAAAGGCCTCATTCCGTGACGGAGGTCACTATGTTCTGTCCTGATACTCCCTGGCCACGGCTGGCACGCTTCCTGCGACGATTCACGCGCAGGCCGGTCAATTTTCCGCCGCCTGCGCCGATAGAGATCAGGGGAGGGGGCCCCGGGATTCGCATCGGTTCCCTTCGTGGATCACGGACCCTGCCCGGGTCCGCGCCGCCGAACAGGACTGCCGACATGTTAGATGCGAGCGTTGCCACCGCCGGAGTATCCTTGCCCGACAGCCACGTGATGTGGCCTCAAGGGGTGGGTAACGCTTTGAATATCGTCATCGTCGACGATCAGACGTCTGCGCGCACCATGCTGCGCCATGTCATCGAGGACATCGCGTCCGAACTGACCGTCCACGACTTCGGCGATCCGCTGGCCGCGCTGGAGTGGTGCGAGAAGAACCGCACCGACCTGCTGTTGCTGGACTACCGCATGCCGGGCATGGATGGGCTGGAATTCGCCCGCCGCTTCCGGCGGCTGCCCATGCACCGCGACATCGCGATCATCCTGATCACCGTGGTGGGCGATGAACCCATCCGCCAGGCCGCCCTCGAGGCGGGTGTCATCGATTTCCTGGTCAAGCCGGTGCGTCCGCGCGAGTTGCGCGCACGCTGCCGCAACCTGTTGCAGCTCCGCCAGCAATCCGAGAACGTCAAGCAACGCGCGCTCTCGCTGGAGCAGCGCCTGTTGTCCAGCATGCACGAGGTCGAGGAGCGCGAGCGCGAAACACTGTCACGGCTGGCGCGTGCCATCGAATATCGCGACAGCGGCACCAGTGCGTACCTGGAGCGCATGGCCCATGTGGCCGGCCTGATCGCCGAACAGCTCGGCCTGCCCGAGGACGAAGTACGCACCATCGAAATGGCCGCCCCGCTGCACGACATGGGCAAGATCGCCATCCCGGACTCGGTGCTGATGAAGGCCGGTCCGCTGACGGCGGAAGAAACCGATGTCATGCGTCGCCACCCGAAGATCGGCCACCAGTTGCTGTCGGGCAGCCAGAACCGCTTCATCCAGACCGGTGCCCTGATCGCCTTGCGCCACCATGAGCGCTACGACGGCAGCGGCTACCCCGATGGCCTCGTGGGTGAGCAGATCCCGTTGGAAGCGAGGATAGTGGCGGTTGCGGATGTCTTCGACGCGTTGATCTCACCGCGCCCGTACAAGAAGGCCTGGGAAAAGGACGCGGCGCTGGCTTATCTCTATGCCCAGCGCGGCCGCCTGTTCGATCCCGCATGTGTCGACGCGCTGATCCGTGGGCGGGCGCGGCTGGACGACATCTGCGAACGCTACTCGACGGTGCAGAGCCGTCCAGGGATGGAGTAAGCCATGTCCAATGTCCTTGCATGGATCAAGTCCCGCCTGGCGCATCGTGGCGACAGCGAACACGGCCAGGCGCTGATCCGCGTCGCGCTGATCTCCATCATCCTGACCTATGCGCTGTTGCCGTCCTCGCGCGCTGCACTCCCGGCTGACGAATACACCATCGTCCTGACCATCATCACCTCGGGCCTGGTCAACAGTCTTGGCATCTTCGCCTGGCTGCTGGTGCAGCCGGGCAAGTCCCATGTCCGTCGCGGGCTGGGTATGATCGCCGACTACGGACTGCTGGCCGCTGCCATGATCGGCATGGGCGAGCCGCTCTCGTGGGCGTACGTCGTGCTGATGTGGATCACGGTGGGCAATGGCCTGCGCTATGGCAACCGCTACCTCGTGGTCGCTGTTGCGATGGCAAGCGCCGCCTTCGCGACCGTAGTGGCGATGAATGACTACTGGCGCGGCAACATGACCCTGGGTGTCGGTCTGGTGCTGGGCCTGATCGCCGTGCCCATGTACCTCTCCGGCCTGTTGCGCGACCTGACCCGTGCCACCGACGAAGCGCGCCGCGCCAACGAGGCGAAGAGCCGGTTCCTGGCGAACATGAGCCACGAATTCCGCACGCCGCTCAATGGCCTGGCGGGCATGTCCGAACTGCTGGCGACCACGCGCCTGGATGCCGAACAGCGCGAATGCCTGTCCACGATCCAGGCGTCCACGCGTACGCTGCTGGGCCTGGTCGAGGACGTGCTGGACATCTCCGCCATCGAGGCGGGCAAGGTCAAGCTGAACGTGGTCGAGTTCGCGCCGCGCGAGCTGGTGGAGAGCATCGGGCTGATCCTGATGCCGCAGGCGCGCGGCAAGCAGGTCCGCTACGAAGGACACGTGGACGATGCGATCCCGTTGAAGCTGCGCGGTGATGCCGGCCATCTGCGCCAGGTCCTGTTGAACCTCGCGGGCAATGCGGTGAAGTTCACCGATGAGGGCGAAGTCCGCGTGGTGGTCGCGCCGACGATGGTCGACGGGCAGCACATGCGCCTGCGATTCACCGTCACCGATACCGGTATCGGTGTTCCTGTCGCCTTGCGCGAGCGTCTGTTCGAGGCTTTCGAACAGGCCGACGGCAGCCTGTCGCGACGTTACGGCGGCACGGGTCTGGGAACGACCATCGCGAAGGGGTTGACCGAGGCGATGGGCGGCACCATCGGCTTCGAAAGCAATGAGCAACGGGGCAGCTGCTTCTGGGTCGAGTTGCCGTTCGAAGCGGTGCCGGAACGCGTCATGGTGCCGGCGGTGCACGGCCATGCCGAATGGCTGCAGGAGGAATCCGAGGCATCCAGTGCAGAGAACATCATTGCGTTCTCCGATCCGTTCCTGCGCCATCGTGCGCGCGTGCGCAGCATGCAGATCCTGGTGGCCGACGACCATGAGGCCAACCGCATGGTCGTGCAACGCCTGCTGCAGAAGGCAGGGCATCGCATCACCTGCGTCAACGGCGGCGAAGAAGTGCTCGACGCATTGGAATCGGCATCCTACGACGCGGTGATCTGCGACCTGCACATGCCCGGCCTGAGCGGTCTGGATCTACTGAAGCAACTTCGCGTGATGGAAGCCGGCAGTGGCAGTCGCACGCCGGTACTCATCCTCAGCGCCGATGTCACGCCGGAGTCGATCCAGCGCTGCGAACAGGCCGGTGCCCGTGCTTTCCTGGCCAAACCGGTGGTCGCCACCCGGCTGCTGGACGCGCTGGCGGACATCGCCACGTCGGGTCGTGTCTCCGCGACCGCGACGGTGGCCACGCCCGCACGTGCTGAAGTGTCTGACGGTGTGCTCGATGTCAGCGTGCTGGACGAACTCACCGCGCTCGGCATGGGCGAAGCGTTCGAACGCGAATTCATCGAGCAGTGTCTCAACGATGCGGACGGATGCATCGGCGCCATGGCGCATGCCATGGAGCGGGGCGATGGCGAACACTTGCGCGAACACGCGCATGCGCTGAAAGGCGTGGCCAGCAACCTCGGCCTGGTGAAGCTTGCGGCCGCCGCGGGCGAAATGATGAGCCTGGCCGACTGGCAGATCACGCGTGAATGGCGGCACCGCCTGGCGGCGCTCAATTCACACCTGAGCCATGGTCGCGCGGCGCTGGATGCGCGGCAACGCGTGCGTGGTACCGTCGAGAAAGGCGGCGAGGGTACTTCGTCGTGACACGCGGATCCGCCGCGGCTCATGCGGCGGCATGCAGTGGTGAAGCGCATGACTTCGGACATCGACGGGATGGATGGTCCCTGGCGAGTACGGTGACCCGGACTCGCCCTTGAAGGCGCGTAGGCGCGCTTCAACCCCCTGATTCTCCCTGCCGCTTTGCAGCAGACGACGCGCGCAGCTTTCAGGCGGCGCGGATGGACCGCTTCTCCTGCGCGCGGACGATGCGTTCCATCATCTTCAACGATTTGTCGCCCAGGGTCAGCGCGGTATCCACCCACACTTCGGTGATGCCCATCAGTTCGTCGTAACCAACCGGCTGGGCCAGGTTGCGGCAGGCATTCAGCGCCAGATGCGCATGCGGTGAACGACGCTGCTTGTCGATGATGGTCTGCACGGCGGCGGCGCCCTGGCCCTTCGGCACCAGCACATCGACCACGCCCATCCTGTACAGCTCGTCGCTGGTGTAGATGTTGCCTTCCAGGATGATCTTCTCCGCGACCTGCGGCGACACGCGCTTGCACAGGAAGGAGTAGGCGCCCATGCCCGGGAACAGGCCGAACAGTACTTCCGGCAGTCCCATGTCCACGCCTTCTTCGGCCACGATCGTGTGGCAGGACAACGCGATCTCCAGGCCACCGCCCAAAGCATCACCCTGGATCAGCGCGATGGTGCGGACGTCGCCGCCGAGGCCGGTGTTGAGGTGGTGGACGCCATCGATGCAGCGGCGCGCGTAGCTGAGCAGTCGGTCGCGGTTGTTCTCGCGGATCAGTTGCGAGAACAGTTCCAGATCGCCGCCAAGGTTGAAGGCATTCGCGTCCGACGCGATGACGAGGTGACGCAGCTTGCCCGGCTGGCGCTGCGATTCGCGCAAGGTGATCGAGTTGGTGAAGCTGAGCACGTCGTCGAGCATCTGGCTTCGGAAGCACGGACGCACGCCGGGTGCGGCATCGGAATGCATGTACAGCCAGTGGGCATCACCGCTGGGTTCGGATTCGACGCGGATGGTCGGGAAGGCACGGGTGCGCTGCAGTTTTTCGACGTTGTTCATGAGGAGCTCCATGGAGGGTTTCTTGCCCGCGCGGCAGGGGAAGCGGGTGACGGATTTGTGTGACGCAGGTGGCATCACGCGCCGATCCTACACCTGAACGAATAATTAAAATCCAGTGCACGCGCGCGCTTGTGCGAGGGAAAGCACGCCAATGGCATACCTGCATCAAAATTTGTGATGCACGTCTAGAATCCGCCTCTAAAGTCCTGAACAAAAAGAAAAAGGCCGGCACATGGCCGGCCTTATTCAGATACATGAACGGGGTTCAGGATGCCTTGGCGGGCTCCCGCAATTCCTTGCGCAGGATCTTGCCGACGTTGGTCTTGGGCAGCTCCGTGCGGAACTCGATCTGGCGCGGTTGCTTGTACCCGGTCAGGTTGTCGCGGCAGTACGCCTTCACTTGTTCGGCAGTGAGGTTGGGATCCTTCTTCACGATGAAAACCTTCACGGCCTCACCCGACTTGTCGTCCGGCACGCCGATCGCAGCGACTTCAAGCACCCCTTCCAGGCCGGCGATAACGTCCTCGACCTCATTCGGATACACGTTGAAGCCGGAGACCAGGATCATGTCCTTCTTCCGGTCGACGATGTAGAAGAAGCCGTTTTCGTCCATCTTCGCCATGTCGCCGGTATGCAACCAGCCATCGGCGTCCATGACGTTCGCGGTTTCCTCAGGGCGCTGCCAGTAGCCCTTCATTACCTGCGGGCCCTTGATGCACAGTTCACCGACCTCGCCGACGGGCACGATGTTGCCATCGTCGTCCTTCAGGCAGGCATCGGTGGAGGGCACCGGCAGGCCGATGGCGCCGTTGTAGTCGTGCAGGTTCATCGGGTTGATGCAGGCCGCAGGTGACGTTTCGGTCAGGCCGTAGGCCTCGACCAGCGTTACACCGGTGACCTTCTTCCATTTCTCGGCCACCGCACGCTGCACGGCCATGCCGCCACCGAGCGTCATCTTGAGATTGGAAAAGTCGACTTCATCGAAACCGGGCGTGTTGAGCAGGCCATTGAACAGCGTATTGACGCCAGTGATCGCGGTGAAGCGGGTGGCCTTGAGTTCCTTGACGAAGCCCGGCATGTCGCGCGGATTCGTGATCAGGTGGTTCAGTCCGCCGAGCTTCATGAAGACCAGGCAGTTCGCCGTCAGTGCGAAGATGTGGTACAGCGGCAACGCGGTGATGATCACTTCGTTGCCGTAGTCCAGGCCGGTTCCGACCCACACACCCGCCTGCTGCATGTTGGCCACGAGATTGCGGTGCGTGAGCATCGCGCCCTTGGCCACGCCGGTGGTGCCGCCGGTGTACTGCAGGAAGGCGATGTCGCCGGAATCGATGTCGATCTCGGGCAGTGCATGCAACTGCCCGAGTGTCAGCGTGTCCTTGAAGCGGACGGTGCCGGGGATGTCGTAATCCGGCACCATCTTCTTCACGTACTTCAGCACGAAGTTGACGATGGCGCCCTTGGGGAAACCGACCAGGTCGCCCAGCGCCGTGGTGATCACTTGCTTGACCTGCGTGCCCGCCAGGGCCTCCTGCGCTGTCTTGCCGAAGTTGTCCACGACCAGCAGCACGCTGGCGCCCGAGTCCACCAATTGGTGCTTCAGTTCGCGCGGGGTGTACATCGGATTGACGTTGACGACCGTCAGTCCTGCGCGCAGCACGCCGAAGATCGCGATGGGGTATTGCAGGCAGTTCGGCATCATGATGGCGACGCGGTCGCCCTTCTTGAGCTTGAGTTCGCCGAGCAGATAGGCCGCGAACTGGCGGCTGAGCTTGTCGATCTCGCCGTAGGTCAGGGTCTTGCCGAAGTTGCGGAACGCGGGGCGGTCGCGGTATTTGCTGATCGCCTCATCGAAGACGGACACGATGGAGCGGTACTGCTCCAGGTCCACTTCCTGCGGCACGCCTTGCGGGTAACTCTTGAACCACGGACGTTCCTGACTCATCGTTCTGCTCCCTCCCCAGGGTCTTCGGGCTGCCTTGCGGCGAACTGTGGGCAAGCGCCCGGTCACGGGCGCCTGTCGGGAGCATACCGTTCCGGATGGAAAAGGCGAAGGTTTCGATGTCGACATTGAGGTGGAAGGGAGTCGGGTGTCTCCTGGCGCTGATGATGGGCCTGGTCGCGTGCACGACCGATACTCCCGAGGCGCAGCTGCGGCAACGGTTCGACGACATGCAGGCGGCCGCGGAAGAGGGCCGTATCGGCGATTTCATGGACGGTGTGAGTCGAGACTTCAGTGGTGATGGCGGCATGGATCATGCTGCGCTGCACAATCTTCTGAAGATGCACACGCTGGCGAATGCGCGCATCGGCGCCACCACGGGCCCGCTCGACGTTCGGGTGGATGGCGACAGCGCTTCGGTTGCGTTCCGCGTACTGCTGACAGGGGGCAACGGTCGATTCCTGCCCGAGCAGGCGCGCAGCTACCAGGTGACGACAGCCTGGCACAGAGAGGACGGCGACTGGCGTGTGTATCACGCGCGATGGGAGGACGCCCGGTGATCATTTCACCGGCGTGAGTTGTCCAGCCGTCCATCGGTAGCGCAGCGTCTTCTCGACGGTCGGGCAGCAACGCGGATCGTTCGGGCCGGGCCATTTCGTCTTGAGTTCCACCATGCGATCGCGGACCGTCATGGCTTCGACGCTGCCCAAGGGCTCCCGCGTTTCTCCTGCCGGCATGTAGCGCGCTCCGTTTTTCGCCAGCACCGCGACGCCATGGTTCCAGTAGGTGGGGCCGTACATGGTCCACAGAACGACGATCTCGTCCTGGCCATCGCCGTCGAGGTCGGTCATCACGACATCGCCCGCCTCATAGCCTTCTTGTGGATTTCCGCCTGCCGACTGCTTGCCGGCGACGTACTGCTCGGCGATGCGCCTGGCTTGTTCGGCGTCAGGCGACGCTGCCAGCACGACGGGCGCCGAGGCTCCTGCGAGGCAGGTAGACGCCAGCAACACACACAGGCGAAGGATCATGATGTTCATGCCGCTGGCTCCCGACGTCGAACGAAGGCGCACTCTGGTTCAACGCAATCCGCGTGTGCGACCGGCAACGTGTCGAAGATCGTTGCCGAAGCGCATGCGGAGGCGAGGTCCACGCCGGACTGATTCGAGCAAGGGCGCAGGGGCGCGAAGTCCCGTCGGGACGGCGCTCTTGCTGATGAAAAGGGCCGCCCCAAGGCGGCCCCGTTCTCTGTCCCTGGAACCCGTCGATGGTGCGTCAGGCAGCCTTGCGTGCAGCCAACTGGCGCAGCACGTAATGCAGCAGCCCGCCATGGCGGAAGTACTCCACTTCCTTGGGCGTCAGCAGCAGTACCTTGGCCTGGAACTTCAGCTCGGTACTGTCGAGCTTGCGTGCACGGACCGTGGCGACCTTGGCGGCGCCGTCCTGCAAACCGGTGACATCGAACGTCTCCGATCCATCCAGGCCGAGAGACTGCGCGTTCTGTCCATCCACGAACTGCAGCGGGAGTACGCCCATGCCGACCAGGTTGGAGCGATGGATGCGTTCGAAGCTCTCCGCGATCACCGCCTTCACGCCCAACAGGTTGGTGCCTTTCGCCGCCCAGTCGCGGGAGGAACCCGTGCCGTATTCCTTGCCGGCGATGACCACCAGCGGCACGCCATCGGCCTTGTATTTCATTGCGGCGTCGTAGATGGACATCTTCTCGGGCGGCGTGCTGCCGAAGTACAGCGTGTTGCCGCCTTCCTCACCACCGAACATCAGGTTCTTGATGCGGATGTTGGCGAAGGTGCCGCGCACCATGACGTCGTCATTGCCGCGGCGACTGCCATAGCTGTTGAAGTCCACTGGCTGTACACCACGTTGCTGGAGGAAGCGCCCGGCCGGCGAATCCTTCTTGATGTTGCCTGCCGGCGATATGTGGTCGGTGGTGATGGAATCGCCAAACAACCCGAGCACGCGCGCGTCATGCACATCGTCGATGCTGCCTACGTCCATCGACATGCCATCGAAGTAGGGTGGGTTCTTGATGTAGGTGGAGCCGCCGTCCCATGCGTAAAGCGCGCCATCCGGCGACGCGATCGTGTTCCACCGGCTGTCGCCCTTGAACACGTCGGCGTAGTTCTTCGCGAACATCTCAGGCCCCACCGTACGCGCGATGAAGTCGCCGATTTCCTTGTTGGTGGGCCAGATGTCCTTCAGGTAGACGGGCTGGCCATCGCTGCCGGTGCCCAGCGGCTGGGTGGTGAGATCGATATCGGTGGTGCCGGCGATGGCGTAGGCCACTACCAGGGGTGGACTTGCGAGGTAGTTCATCTTCACTTCGGGATGCACGCGACCCTCGAAGTTGCGGTTGCCCGACAGCACCGACGCCACGACCAGGTCGTCCTTGGCGATGGCGGCCGACACGTCGTCGGGCAACGGGCCTGAATTGCCGATGCAGGTGGTGCAGCCATAGCCGACCACGTAGAAGCCGAGCTTCTCCAGGTCGGACAGCACACCGGCCTTTTCCAGGTAGTCCGTGACCACGCGCGAACCCGGGCCCAGCGATGTCTTGACCCAGGGCTGCGCTTTCAATCCCTTGGCCACGGCATTGCGGGCCAGCAGGCCGGCCCCCAGCATGACGGCGGGATTGGAGGTGTTGGTGCAGGAGGTGATGGCGGCGATGACGACCGACCCATCCCGCAGCCTCCAGCCGCCGCCGCTGTCCGGCGAGGATTCGTGCGCAGCTTCGTGTGCACCGACGGCGGTGCCGCCGCCGCCTTCATTCTTCAGGCGATCCTCCTGCACCAGGTCGATGCGCTTGCGGCGCGCGTCGACGAAGGGCGTCAGGTTGTCGCGGAAGTTCTGCCTCATGTCCTGCAACAGCACGCGGTCCTGCGGACGCTTGGGGCCAGCCAGCGAGGGCCTTACATCGCCCATGTCCAAGTGCAGCGTGGCGCTGTACTCGGCGTGCGGACTATTGGTGTCGTGCCACAACCCCTGCGCCTTGGCATAGGCCTCGACCAGCGCGATCTGCTCCTCGCTGCGTCCGGACAGGCGCAGGTAGGTCAACGACTCGGTGTCGATCGGGAAAATGCCGCAGGTCGCACCGTATTCCGGCGCCATGTTGCCGATGGTGGCGCGGTCGGCCAGCGGCAGGTGCTGCAGGCCGTCGCCATAGAACTCGACGAACTTGCCCACCACGCCCAGCTTGCGCAGCATCTGGGTGACGGTCAGCACCAGGTCGGTGGCGGTGGCGCCTTCGGGCAGCTTGCCGGTCAGCTTGAAGCCGACCACCTGCGGGATCAGCATCGACGACGGCTGGCCCAGCATCGCGGCCTCGGCCTCGATGCCGCCGACGCCCCAGCCCAGCACGCCGATGCCGTTGATCATCGTGGTGTGGCTGTCGGTGCCGAAGACGGTGTCCGGGTAGGCGATGGCCTGGCCGTCCTTCTCGCCGGTCATCACGACGCGTGCGAGGTTCTCCAGGTTAACTTGGTGGACGATGCCCGTGTTCGGGGGCACCACCTTGAAGTTGTCGAACGCCTTCTGGCCCCAGCGCAGGAAGCCATAGCGCTCCTTGTTGCGGTCGAACTCGATCTTGCCGTTGAGGTCCAGGGCATCCGCGCTGCCGAACACGTCCACCTGCACCGAGTGGTCGATGACCAGTTCGGAAGGGATCAGCGGGTTGATCTGGTCGGCATTGCCGCCCAGTTTCACCACGGCGTCGCGCATGGCCGCCAGGTCGACGACGCAGGGGACCCCAGTGAAGTCCTGCAGCACGACGCGCGCAGGCATGAAGGCGATTTCGGTGTCCGGTTCGCGGGTCGCCTCCCACTGCGCAATCGCCTGGATGTGTTCCGGCAGCACGGTCACGCCGTCCTCGCAGCGCAGCAGGTTCTCCAGCAGGATCTTCAGCGAGTAGGGCAGGCGGGCAAAGCCGCCCGCCGGGTCCAGTCGTTCGGCAAGGGCCGGGAGGCTGAAATAAGTGTAGGACGTGCCGTTCACGTCCAGGATACGGCGGGTGGCGAAGGAATCACTCATCGCGGAGGCTCCTGTAGCTGTTGGGGAAGGGGCGCAGGAGCAGCATAAGCCGTGGTTCCTGTGCGTCTTGTCGAGGCTTGCCCGGATTATCCGCCAAGACTGAGACGGGGGTGACCCGACCAAAGCCGAAGGCGGGACCGGCGGCAACCTGGACGGGGATGTCTCCTGCGCTGGGGTATGCCAAAGGAAGTATGT
>NZ_CAMPJD010000051.1 GCF_946886695.1 uncultured Pseudoxanthomonas sp.
CATGCACGATGCGCTCGGGAATGCGCTCGTGGTCGAAGTGGGTGATCTTCTCGCGCAGGATGAAGTCTTCCAGCAGCGTCGGTCCGCGATCGTGCGCACGCAGCGAGTTCTGGTTGTCACTGACCGGGATGCCCTGGTTGGTCGTTAGCGGTGGATGCGGGCCGCCGGCGCTGAAGTGGAGTTCGCCGCCCGCGCCGCGCGTCGCGTTGTCGGCGGTGGGACGAGGGGAGGATTTCGCGGGGGATTTGCGCGCTGCCATGGGGGATCTCCTGGACGGCGTGGGGGGCACTCCGTGGTGGAGGGCCTTGGCACGCTTCATCATCGGCGTCGCCGCGTGGAGGCCGCGTTAGGAGCCGTTGACGGGGGACTGACGCACGGTCGCGGACACTGGCTGTCCGCATCCGGTGGCATCACTGTCGCCTTTCCCCCTGGAGATGACGCAATGGAAACGAACGAACTGCATCGCGGCCGCCTGATCGATCACATCCAGCTGGTCGTACGCGACCTGGACGCCAGCCGCACGTTCTACGCGGCGGTATTCGACGTGCTCGGCATTCCGATGGCGGGCGAGGGCGGCAATTACTTCTGGGCCGACGAGTTGTTCGTCTCCACCGCCGACAGTGAAGCGGCGGATGGAAAGCTCACCGGGCGCCACCACATTGCGTTCCAGGCCCAGGACCGCGCGATGGTGGACCGCTTCCACGAAGTCGCGCTGGCGCACGGCGGCAAGGACAACGGCGCGCCAGGCCTGCGCGATTACCACCCCGGCTACTACGGCGCGTTCGTGCTCGACCCTGACGGCAACAACATCGAAGCTGTGTACCACGGTGAAGCGAAACGCAGTGCAGCGTCGGTGAAGGTGGAGTTCTGAGAATCCTTCTCCCCGCGTGGCGGGGAGAAGGTGCCCGGAGAGCCTGCCCCGTACTTGATACGGGGGCGGATGAGGGGCAAGCGCGAACGTGGAAACACCATCGCGATGTTCGTTCACACGAATTCCGTTCGCGCCTCACCCGCCTTCGGCACCCTCTCCCCGCTTCGCAGGGAGAGGGAACGGCGATTGTGCGCGCTGGCTTACAGAAACATCCCACCCGACGCCTCGATGCGCTGCGCATTCACCCACCGGTTCGCCGGCGACAGCAGCGAAGCGACCACGCCACCGATGTCGTCGGGCACTCCCACGCGGCCGAGCGCGGTCTGCGAGGCGACGAAGGCGTTGAGCTGCGCGTTGTCGCGCACGGCGCCACCACCGAAGTCGGTCTCGATCGCGCCGGGCGCGACGATATTGACCGCGATGCCGCGCGCACCCAGTTCCTTCGCCTGGTAGCGCGTCAGCACTTCCATCGCGCCCTTCATCGCCGCATACGCGGCGTAGCCGGGCAGGGCGAAACGGGCCAGGCCCGAGGAGATGTTGATGATGCGGCCGCCATCGGCGATCAGCGGCAGCAGCGTCTGGGTGAGGAAGAACGGTCCCTTCAGGTGCACGTCGACCAGGGCGTCGAACTGCGCGCGCGTGGTCTCGGCGAAGCCAGCGTGCACGCCCATGCCGGCGTTGTTGACCAGATGATCGAAGCGCTCACGGCCCCACGCGGCGAGGTGCGCGCGCACCGCGTCGGCGAAGGCGTCGAAGGTGTCGCTCTGGCCGACATCCAGCGGCAGCGCCGCGGCGCGCTGGCCGAGGGCTTCGATCTCGGCGACGACCGCCGCCGCTTCGGCCTGCTGGCTGCGGTAAGTGATGAGGACATCGTGACCCTGGCGGGCGACGGCCAGGGCCATGTTGCGGCCCAGGCCGCGGCTGCCGCCGGTGATCAGGGTGAGGGGGGAGGAAGCGTTCGTGGTCATGGCAGGTCTCCAGTTGGGGAATGCGGTGGATTCACCGTGGAGGCACTGTATTGGGTGGGATTGGGCGGATAAATCGGCATAAAATGATTTCACCGTTCGTTCAGTGCGAACAATCGCCGGAGCCGTCATGAATCGTCTCGACGCCATGCAGGCCTTCGTCCGGGTCGCAGAGATGGCCAGCTTCACCCGCGCCGCCGACAGCCTGGGCCTGCCCAAGGCCAGCGTGTCCACCGCCGTGCAGCAGTTGGAAGCCTGGCTGGGCACGCAACTGCTGCACCGGACCACGCGGCGCGTACAGCTGACCCAGGACGGGCAGGCGTTCTACGAGCGCTGCCAGGATCTGCTGGCGGACATGGACGAAGTGCAGCATCTGTTCGCGCGCTCGCCGCAGGCACTGCGCGGGCGCCTGCGCGTGGACATGCCGGCGCGCTTCGCGCGGCACTTAGTGCTGCCGCACCTGCCGGCGTTCCTGCATGACCATCCGCAACTCGCGCTGGAACTGAGTTGCACCGACCGGCGCGTCGACGTGGTGCGCGAGGGCTTCGACTGCGTGCTGCGCGTGGGCACGCTGGCCGACACCAGCCTGATCGCGCGGCCGTTGGGCCAGCTGCGCGTGGTGACATGCGCCAGCCCAGACTACCTGCAGCAACACGGGGTGCCGCAGTCGCCGGATGAGCTGCACACGCATCGGCTGATCCACTACGCCAGCCAGTTCGGTGGCAAGCCCGATGGCTGGGAGTACTGGGACGGCGCGCGCTACGCCAGCGTGCCGATGGAAGGTGCGTTGACGGTGAACAGTTCCGACGCCTACGAAGCTGCCTGCATCGCCGGACTGGGGTTGATCCAGGCACCGGTCGCCGGTCTGCGCACACTGCTGGATCAGGGATTGCTGGTGGAGGTGCTGCCGCAGTACGCCGCCGAGCCGATGCCGGTGACGCTGCTGTACGCGCACCGCCGCCACCTGCCGCAGCGCGTGCAGGCCTTCATGGCGTGGCTGGCGGAGACGGTGCGGCCGCACCTGCAAACGGACTGATGCGTGTCCGCTGTTTTTGTGGGAGGGACGTCAGCCGCGAAGATGCCTCAGGGGAACGGCGAAAGGCTTCGCGAGTGACCTCGCTCCCAGCGGGAATATCCCGGGCCGGAAAGCAGAAGGCCCCGCAGTGCGGGGCCTTCTCTTGTGGATGCGCTGGCGACTTAGGCCTCCACATCTTCCTTGTAAGCATCCACCGGGATGCAGGCGCACATGACGTTCTTGTCACCGTAGACGTTGTCCACACGCGCGACCGGCGGCCAGTACTTCTGCAGCTTCAGCGTGGCCAGCGGGAACGCGGCCAGTTCGCGCGGATAGGCGTGGGTCCACTCGCTCGCCATCACCATCGTGGCGGTGTGCGGCGCGTTCTTCAGCGGGTTGTCCTCGCGGTCCAGTCGGCCGTCCTCGACAGCGCGGATCTCCTCGCGGATCTCGATCATCGCGTCGATGAAGCGGTCCAGTTCGTGCTGCGATTCGCTCTCGGTCGGCTCGACCATCAGCGTGCCGGCGACCGGGAAGCTCAGCGTGGGCGCATGGAAGCCGAAGTCGATCAGGCGCTTGGCGACGTCCTCGGCGCTGATGCCGGTGCGGTCCTTGAGCGGGCGCAGGTCGAGGATGCATTCGTGCGCCACCAGCCCGTTGCGGCCGGTGTAGAGCGTCTCGAAGTGCGGCTCCAGTCGCTTGGCGATGTAGTTGGCGTTGAGCAGCGCCACCTGCGTGGCCTTGCGCAGGCCGGCCGCGCCCATCAGCGTGATGTACATCCAGCTGATCGGCAGGATGCTGGCGCTGCCGAAACTGGCCGCGCTGACCATGCCTACGTCGCCTTCGCCGCCCAGCTTCTTCGGCAGGTACGGTGCCAAGTGCGCCTTCACTGCGCACGGGCCGACGCCGGGACCGCCGCCGCCGTGCGGAATGCAGAACGTCTTGTGCAGGTTGAGGTGCGAGACGTCCGAACCCCACTTGCCGGGCTTGGCCACGCCGACCAGGGCGTTCATGTTGGCGCCGTCGGTGTACACCTGGCCGCCGTGCTGGTGGACGATGTCGCAGATGGCGACCACGTCTTCCTCGAACACGCCGTGCGTGGACGGGTAGGTGATCATGATCGCGGCCAGGCGCTCGCTATATTTCTCGGCGGCGCGACGGATGTCTTCGACGTCGACGTTGCCGTTGGCATCGCACTTGGTGACCACCACGGTCATGCCGCACATCTGCGCGCTGGCCGGATTGGTGCCGTGCGCGGATTCGGGGATCAGGCAGATGTCGCGGTGCGCTTCACCACGCGCGCGGTGGTAGGCGCGGATGGCGAGCAGGCCGGCATATTCGCCCTGCGCGCCCGAGTTCGGCTGCAGGCTGACAGCGTCGTAGCCGGTGCATTCGACCAGCATCGCTTCCAGCTCGTCGATCAGCTGCGTGTAGCCCTGCGACTGTTCGGCCGGCGCGAACGGGTGGATGTTGCCGAACTCCGGCCACGTCACCGGGATCATCTCGGCGGTGGCGTTGAGCTTCATGGTGCAGCTGCCCAGCGGGATCATGGTGCGATCCATCGCCAGGTCCTTGTCGGCCAGCGCGCGCATGTAGCGCAGCAGTTCGTGCTCGCTGTGGTGCGTGTTGAACACCGGGTGGGTCAGGAAGTCGCTGGTGCGGCGCAGGGCGGCCGGGATCATCGACGGCGCGCTGGCGTCCAGCGTGTCGACCGACGGCAGTGCGGCGCCTTCGCCGGCGAACACGCCCCACAGTGCGTCGATGTCGGCGCGGGTGGTGGTTTCGTCCAGCGAGAGGCACAGCGAGCCGTTGCCGCGCACACGCAGGTTGATGCGGGCGGCGTGGGCGCGGGCGAGGATGGCGTCGCGGGCGTCGCCCGGTTCGATGCACAGGGTGTCGAATGCGCTGGCGTGCACGGCCGGGTAGCCCAGCGTGCGCAGGCCTTCGGCGAGGATGGCAGTCAGGCGCGCGACTCGGTCGGCGATGCGCGCCAGGCCCTCGGGGCCGTGGTACACGGCGTACATGCTGGCCATCACCGCCAGCAGCACCTGCGCGGTGCAGATGTTGGACGTGGCCTTTTCGCGGCGGATGTGCTGCTCGCGGGTCTGCAGCGTCAGGCGGTAGGCGGCCTTGCCTTCGGCGTCGACCGACACGCCGATCAGGCGACCCGGCATGCTGCGCTTGTAGGCGTCGCGGCAGGCCATGAAGGCGGCATGCGGGCCGCCGAAACCGAACGGCACGCCGAAGCGCTGCGAATTGCCGATCACGATGTCGGCGCCCATCTCGCCCGGCGGCTTCAGCAGGGTCAGCGCCAACAGGTCGGTGGCGACGACGAACAGCGCGTTGTGCGCTTGGATGGTCTCGGCGTCCTTCGTCCATTCCTCGACCCAGCCGCTGGAGGCGGGGTACTGCACCAGTACGCCGAAGTAGTCGCCGGCGGCGAGCTTCTGGTGGAAGGCGTCGGTGGAACGCACCACGTCGACGGTGATGCCCAGCGGCTCGGCGCGGGTCGCGAGCACTTCCAGCGTTTGCGGATGGGTGTCGCCGGCGACCAGGAAGGTGTTCGACTTCGACTTGGCCGAGCGCTTGGCCAGCGTCATCGCCTCGGCCGCGGCGGTGGCTTCGTCCAGCAGCGAGGCGCTGGCGATCTCCATGCCGGTCAGGTCGGTGACCATGGTCTGGAAGTTGATCAGCGCTTCCATGCGGCCCTGCGAGATCTCCGCCTGGTACGGCGTGTAGGCGGTGTACCAGGCCGGGTTCTCGAGGATGTTGCGCAGGATGACCTTCGGCGTGTGGGTGCCGTAATAGCCTTGGCCGATGAAGCTGCGGAACACCTGGTTGCGGTCCGCCACGGCGCGAATCTTGGCCAGCGCCTCTTCCTCGTTGATCGGTGCGGGCAGGGCCAGCGGCTGCGCCGACTTGATGCTGCCCGGCACGATGGCGTCGGTCATCGCATCCAGCGAGTCGTGACCGACCACGCGCAGCATGTGCGCGATCTCGGCGTCGTTGGGGCCGATGTGGCGTTCGAGGAACGCGCCGTGGTGTTCCAGCTCGCGCAGGGAGGGGGTGTTCGACATGGCAGGCATCCGGAAGGGCAATAGGGCCAGCGTGCGGAAGCCGCACGTGGGGTGCCCCTCTGTCCTTTTGCCTGAGAGTTTGGAAGCGCGCCGACGAGGAAGTCGCGTGCTTCGTGCCCCTTCGGCGCCGGCGCTGCCGCTTGGGCGGCCGGTCTCTCCAGAGTGTTTGCAGCAGCGGTGGTATCGGGCCTGAGCGATTACGGGCGTTTGCGCCTTCGGCAGCACGTCGCGGGCGACGGGCTTCTCCCACCTGGTCTTGCCGGCGGATTATAGCCCGCCGCGGCGGGCCGCCGGCGGTTTCGGCGTACCATGTGCAGCCCCGCGTCGCCTGTTCATGCATGCCGGCCGCGCCCGCCTGGAGTTTTTCCCCGCAATGACGGCCCCCCGCGCCATCTCCAACCGCCGCCTGGCCCTCCTGCTGGGTGGGCTGGCGATGTTCGGTCCGTTCTCCATCGATACGATCTTCCCGGCGTTCCCCGCCATGGGCTTGCACCTGGGCGCGGACAAGGTGGCCATGCAGCAGACGATCAGCGTGTACCTGCTGACGTATGCGCTGATGAGCCTGGTGCACGGGCCGCTGTCGGACACGTTCGGCCGCAAGCGGGTGATCCTGGGGGGGCTGATCGTGTTCCTGCTGGCGTCGGTGGGCTGTGCACTGTCCACCGACATGGCCACGCTGCTGTTCTTCCGCGCCGTGCAGGGCCTGTCGGCGGGCGTGGGCTTCATCGTCGGGCGCGCGGTGATCCGCGACGCGCGCAACGGCGACGACGCGCAGCGGCTGATGAGCCAGGTCTCCATGATCTTCGGCATCGCGCCTGCCATCGCGCCGATCGTGGGCGGCTGGATCCTGGGCTGGAGTGCGTGGCCAATGATCTTCTGGTTCCTCGCCGCCTTCTCGCTGCTGTTGCTGGTGGCGGTGGTTGGCTGGCTGCCGGAAACGCATCCTCCGGAAGCGCGCCTGAAAGTCTCGCCCCGCCGCCTGCTGCGTGATTACGTGGGCATCGTGCGCAACCGGCGGTTCGTGCGGCTGGCGCTGGCCGGTTCACTGAGTTTCGGCGGCCTGTTCCTGTATATCGCCTCTGCGCCGGCGTTCGTGATGGATCTGCTGCATCTGAACGAGCAGCAGTTCGCGTGGCTGTTCCTGCCGACCATTGGCGGCATGGTGCTGGGCGCGTTCCTGTCCGGGCGCGCGGCGGGGCGTGTCGAGGGCGCACGGCTGGTGAAGATCGGTTATGCGTGCATGGCGGTGGCGATGGTGGCGAACGTGGCCTACAACGCGTGGGCGGGCGACGACATCCGCGTGCCCTGGGCAGTGCTGCCCATGATGCTGGCGGCGCTGGGCGTGGCGCTGGTGTTCCCGATCCTGACCCTGGCCATCCTGGACATGTACCCGCGCCAGCGTGGCGCCGCGTCGTCGCTGCAGGCCTTCAGCAACCTGGTGATCAACGCGATCATCGCCGGCCTGCTTTCGCCGCTGCTGAGCCAGCATGGTCTCCACCTGGCGCTGGGCATGGCCGGCTTCGTCCTGGCAGGCTGGCTGATGTGGCAATGGGAAGCGAACGCCAGCCGGCGCCTGCCCGCGTGCCCGCGCGAGCCCGCTGCGCTCGAACCCACCGATCAACTCTGACTTCCTGCGAGACCGTCCATGTCCATCCAGTCCAAGGCGCGCCGCGAGGCGAAGAAGCGCAAGGCGACCAAGGCCCACAACCAGGCGCGGGCGAATGCGCCCGCCATCGAGCCGCATGCCGAGTTGCGCAATCCCGAAGGCGAGCTGCTGGCCGGCGTGGTGCGCCAGGCTGGCGTCTGGGTGCTGGGCATGGACGGCCGCATCGCGGGCACCTCCGACAGCGCCGCCGAAGTGCTGGCGATGATCAAGCAGGCGGCGGTGCTGCACGAAGCACAGGGCAACGCGGTGCGCCTGGTGTATTCCGACGAACTGCGCGACACCGCCGTGATCGAAGCCGCCACGCAGGGGCTGACGCTGGAACAGTTCGAAGCGCAGCTCGCCGAACAGATGAAGACGGGCAAGCCGGATCCGGCGCCGGACGTGAACTGAGGCGCGTTGTATCCCTGTAGGAGCGACGTCAGTCGCGACCGCGGACTGGGACTGGCCATCGACGAGTCACGAGGTGGCCGTGGTTCCGCTGCCGCACTCTGTGCTCATCTTGGTCGCACTCGACTCCTCCAGCCGTGCGGTCGCGACTGACGTCGCTCCTACAAGGTCGCATGCGGTCGGCGCAGCCACACTGTCAGACCCGCCGTGACGCCCACCGGCACCCAGACCCAGCGCAGTTCCGAGGCCAGCACCTCGGCGCCACGCGCGCTGAAGAAACGATTCACGAATGGCGAGACTTCGATCACCCGCCATGGAGCGAAGTGGCGTGCGTCGGACCACGGCCAGAACAGCGCGACGCCCAGGCCACCATCGGTCAGCATGTCCAGCAGCGGGTGGGAGGCCACGCACAGGGCGATGAACAGGAATGCGGTGACGGCGCGCACCCTCAACCATCGCGCGAAGCCCGCCGCGAATACGCCGCAGAAAACGGCGAATGCGAGCGAGTGGCTTGCGCCCCGATGGCCGAAATCATGAGCGTATTCGATCCCCAGCTTGAACATCGCCACGTCGGCATCCGGCAGCATCGCGGCTGCCATGCCGGCCAGCACGAGCCTCGATGGAATGCGATGCCTGCCGAGTGCGATGCCGGCGGCGAGCGGAAGTATGGCGTGGGTGATGATGGTGGGCATGGACGATCCGATGCGTGTGGAGCGTCAAGGCTCGCCCGCGGGCATGGGCGGTCGATGAAGCCGGCGTGAGGCAAAGAAAAAGGCCGGCTTGCGCCGGCCTGTCAAGAGCGAGTCTCGTGCCGTAATCAGCGTTCGAGTTGGGTCGTGCGCAGCGGTGCCGGCCGACGCGGGCTATCGGTATGCGTAGGCGACCTGGCCGGCGTTTCAGGCGTCGTCACGATGCGCGCACCTTGGGTCTGCGCCATGGCACCGGCTGTGGCGCCTGCGCTGCGGACGAGAGGTTGCGAGCCGTTCTCGCGGACGGGATCGGCGGCGATCCATTGCTTGATCTGGGGGAATACCAGGTTCAGGCGGGAATAGTGATCGCGGTTGAACGAATCGTTGAGGTTGCCCGTGTTAGTGCAGGTCGCCCTGCCGCCGAGTAGGCCACCGCGCAGCCGGTAACTTCCATCGGTGTGCAGCGTGAAGAGGCCTGAGCCACTGCTGCCACCTTCCGTTGTGCCCTCAAGCCAGCCGACGGTGAACTGCTGCGCATACGCGTCGGTGACGTGCTGGCCGCGGGAGTATTTCTTCGCATCGCCTGACGGATGAT
The DNA here is from genome assembly GCF_946886695.1 of uncultured Pseudoxanthomonas sp. The sequence goes on from NZ_CAMPJD010000051.1 coordinate 9,266, forward strand.
GGATGCCGATGACCGGTGCGTTGGCCACCAGTGTGCTGGCGTCCCAACCCGCGAAGGTCGCCGACGGGGGCGGCGCGTTCCGCAGCCGAAGCAGCATGGCGTCTGTGGACGGGTCGAAGAACATGACGTCGGCCCCCCCCGTCAGCGGGTTGGAACGCACACCATTCACGACACCGCACGAAGAGTTCTCGTATCCCCAATAGGTGTTGAGGCTGGCAGCCACCTTGCTCCGGTCCTGCACTGGCACGTCGTCATCGCCTCCGGCGAAGCAGTGATCCGCCGTGTAGAACCACGGCGTCTGACTGCTTGGCGTCGTGTCGTTCAACAGCGTCCCGGTGCAGATGTACGAACCCAGGATGCTGCCTCCCGTGGCGTATACATTGAACACCATGTGCGCGACGGCGTTCTTCGCATGCGCATAAGCAGGGCCCAACTGAGCTACACGGCATGCCGCGTCGATGTTACAGCTCCCCGAATCGCCCAGCGCCTTCAGGATCTTGAAGTCGTTGCGAGTATTGGTGAGCAGGTGCGAGACATGGGGAGCCTGCAGCCGGGCCTGCACCGCCTTGACGTGGGCGGGACGGTAGATCTCGATGATCTGGGTTGCCCCGTCGGTCACGGGCGACCAATACATGCCGTCTGCACTAGCAAACGCCTGTGCCTCGGCCGCAGTGACGGCTGCGACCACGCGACCGGGCGCATCCGTGCCGGCAAAGCGCAGCTCGACATGCGGATGAAGCGACTTCACCTGAAGGCCTACGCGCAGGCCCAGCGCATCCGGCGAACCGACCTGCAGTCGTGCGACCGCGCCACCCGACTTGAGGGGTACCCAGCGCAATGCAGGCGTGGTGCGTTCCATCCCTTCGCCAGTCAACGTGCGGCCGATGCCGATCTGGACGGCCTTGACGCGCTGGCGTGCGTTTCGCCGATCCATCTCGACAAGACGCTCAATGGCCATTTCGCGATAGCCCTGATGGCTGACGCTGCGGGCAGGAAACTGAGCCAGCTTCCACGCGGGGGCAGGCTGCGCAGGCGTGCGGCTGGCTTCGCCGGCGACCTGGGTCACTCCGGCGCTGGCAGCGAGGGGCAGTGCTGCGAGCATCGTGCTCGCCAAGCATCGCAAGATCATGGATCGCGTCACTTTTTGGACCTCCGTGTCGGAGTGTGGATTGGAAACGGGCGGGCCGAGCGTGGCCCGCCCGAAGGACGAACTCAGGGCTTGGCCGGTGCCGCTGCAGTGGCAGGCGCGGCGGCCTGCCAGCCGCAGGTCTGCCCTTCGTTCTGCTGCTTCAGCCAATCCTGCAGCGGGGCGAAGTATTCCAGCACCGCGCCGGCGTCCATCTTCTCGCCGCCGGTGAGTTCCTTCAGCGTGGACTGCCACGGCTGGCTTGCGCCCTTTTCCAGCATCGCCCAGAACTTCTGGCCCGCCGCCTTGTTGCCGTAGAAGCTGCAGTTGTACAGCGGGCCCTTGTAACCGGCCGCGTCGCACAGGCCCTTGTAGAACTGGAACTGCAGCACGTGCGAAAGGAAGTAGCGCGTGTACGGCGTGTTGCCCGGCACATGGTACTTCGCACCCGGATCGAAGAAGTCCTCGCCGCGCGCGGTCGCCGGCGCCACGCCCTGATACTTGGCCTTCAGTTCCCACCAGGTCTTGTTGTAGTCGGCCGGCTTGATGCTGCCGTCGAACACGCCCCAGCGCCAACGGTCGATCATCAGGCCGAACGGCATGAACGACACCTTCGCCAGCGCCATGCGCATCTGTGCATTGATCAGCGCCTCGTTGGTCTGCTGCTGCGCATCGACCATGCCGATCGACTTCAGGTAGTCCGGCGTCATCGCCAGCACCATGGTGTCGCCGATCGCTTCGTGGAAGCCGTCGTGCGCGCCGGTCTGGAACAGCGGCGGCAGCTTGTTGTAGGCCAGGTAGTAATACACGTGGCCGAGCTCGTGGTAGATGGTGGTGAAGTCTTCTTCGTTCGGCTTGATGCACATCTTGGTGCGCACGTCGCCGGCCATGTTCATGTCCCAGGCGCTGGCGTGGCAGACCACGTCGCGGTCCATCGGCTTGATGAACTGGGTCTTGGTCCAATAGCTCTCCGGCAGCTTGGGCATGCCGAGGCTGGTGTAGAACTCCTGCGCGCGCTCGGTCATCTGCTTGGCGACCTGCAGTTGCGCTTCACGCTCGGCCTGGAACAGCTTGTCGGTGCCCGGGCCGGGGCCAGCCTTGCCGAGCGCCACCTGATAGTCGGCCTGGTACTGCTTCTCCAGTGCGCCGGTGATGTCCAGGCTGCCGGCGCCCTTGTACGGTTCCAGCACGTCCCACAGATTGCCCCAGTCCTGCTGCCACATGTTGCCCATCAGGTGCGCCGGCAGCAGGCCGTTGACCTGTCCCTTCTCCACGCCATAAGTGGCCTGCAGTTTGGTGCGGGTGTAGCAGTGCAGTTGTTCGTACAGCGGCTTGACCTGGCCCCAGAGGCGGTCGGTTTCCGCGGCGATCTCGGCCGGCGTCATGTCGTAGCCGCTGCGCCACATCTCGCCGGCGTCGGCGAAGCCCATTTCCTTCGAGCCTTCGTTCACCAGTTCGACGAAGCGCGTGTAATCGGTGCGCATCGGCTGCGCGATGGTGTGCCAGCCCTGCCAGGCGTCGAGCTGGGCGTCATAGTCGCGGCTGCTGCGCAGCACTTCCTCGAGTTCGCCCAGCTGGCGGCACTTCTTGTCGTCGCCTGCTCCGGTGCAGTAGGTGCCGGCACCGTACGTGCCTTCCATCTTGGTGGCGATCTGGGTCAGCTCGGCCAGCTTGGCCGGGTCCTTCGGTGCAGGCATCGCGGTGGCCAGCTTCAGCAGCTGGATGGCGCGCGCGGTCTCGGGCGACATCTTCTGGCCTTCGAATTTCTTCGCCTGTTCGATCCAGCTGTTGAGCTGGGTCAGGTAGCGCTCGTTGCCTTTCGCGGCCAGCAGCTGGCTGTCGTCGTTGATGTAGGTGCTGGACAGCCACTGCGCAGCGGTCAGTTCCGGGTACATCTTCTTGAGCTCGTCGTTGACCCGCGCGATGAACTGGTCGGCGGTCTCGCCTTTCGGCGCGGCAGGCGTGGCCGTTTCGGTGGCAGGCTCATCCTTCTTGCAGGCAGCGAGCGTGGCGATGCTCGCGCCGACGGCGAGGGCGAGCAGGAGGTGGCGATGCTTCACGGGACGTCCTTCAGGGTGCGCGGGCGCAGGAACCGGAAGGGTAGTGAGGGTGGGGGAGGGGGTGCAAGTGCGGCGCCCATTTCCCCTGTAGGAGCGACGTAAGTCGCGACCGCAAGGCGTCGGCGCCCATCTCCCTCTGTAGCCGGATGCATCGGCTTGCACGTCGCCGGAAGGTGGACGGTCGCGACTTACGTCGCTCCTACAGAGACACCCAGCCTCAGCGGTGCGGCAGACCACGTTCCCGCAGGAACGTCCGGGCATCCTCGGCATCCTGCTCGAACCACGCCTGCGTCGATCCGAGCCGATAGGTGTAGCCCCACGCATCCATGTCGGCCATCAGCCGTCCACGCCCCACGCCCGGCAACTGGTCGGCCAGGATGATCTGCAGGCAGCAGGTGGCGTCTTCCTCGATCACCGAGTCGGTGGCATCGGTATGCACCAGCGCCCGCCGCTCGGGCGGAAGCACGATCAGGTGGCAGGCTTCGTGCAGCATCGAATGCACGGGCGTGTCACCACGCACATAGACGTTGTGGGCGATGACGCCGGCCTCGGGCTCGCCCCAGAAGCTGCCGGGGATCGGTGCGCCATCGTCGACACGATGCAGACGCAGTCCGTAATGCGAGAGCAGGGCATCGGCCGCGGCGAAAGCCAGCGAAGCCACCCGCATCACCTCGGGTTCGGCGGTGTCTGTACCGACATCCATGGTCGAATCAAGCGAGGGCAGAGCAGAGCCCCGCCCCGGCGGTCAGGCGCTGCCTTCCTGCAGCGACACCGAGATGTCGAGCACGTCGTGCTCGCCTTCCTTGATCAGCTTCACGTTGACCGCTTCAGCATCGACATTCACGTACTTCTTGATCACTTCGAGCAGCTCGCGCTGCAGCATCGGCAGGTAATCGGGTGCGCCGCGGGTGGTGCGCTCCTGCGCGACGATGATCCGCAGTCGATCCTTGGCGATGGACGCGGTTTCTTTCTTCGGCTTGAGGAAATCGAACATGCCCATGCTCAGGCTCCGAACAGCTTGCTGAAGAAGCCTTTCTTTTCGACGGTGGTGAAGCGCAGCGGACGGTCTTCGCCCAGCAGCCTGCCCACGGCATCGTCGTACGCCTGGCCTGCGGGCGACTCCAGCTCCAGGATCACCGGCTCGCCCTTGTTGGACGCATTGAGCACGTCGCCGGATTCCGGGATCACGCCCAGCGTCTTGAGGCCCAGCACCTCTTCCACGTCCTTGATGCTCAGCATTTCGCCGCCTTCCACGCGCGACGGGCTGTAGCGGGTGAGCAGCAGGTGCGGCTTCAGCGTCTCGCCGTTCTCGGCCTTGCGGGTCTTGGAATCCAGCAGCCCGAGGATGCGGTCGGAGTCACGCACGGAGGACACTTCCGGGTTGACCACCACGATGGCCTGGTCGGCGAAGTACATCGCCAGGAACGCGCCCTTCTCGATGCCGGCCGGCGAGTCGCACACGACGTAGTCGAAACCGTCGTCGGACAGGTCCTTCAGCACCTTCTCCACGCCTTCCTTGGTCAGCGCATCCTTGTCGCGGGTCTGCGAGGCGGCCAGCACGTACAGCGTGTCGAAGCGCTTGTCCTTGATCAGGGCCTGCTTCAGGGTGGCTTCGCCCTGGGTGACGTTGACGAAGTCGTACACGACGCGGCGTTCGCAGCCCATGATGAGGTCGAGGTTGCGCAGGCCGACGTCGAAGTCGATGACCGCGACCTTCTTGCCGCGACGCGCGAGGCCGCAGGCGATGCTGGCGCTGGTGGTGGTCTTGCCCACGCCGCCCTTGCCGGACGTGACTACGATGATTTCAGCCAACGGTGTTCTCCTTGGTCGTTCTTCTATTCGGGGTAACGCCGCGCATCATTCCTGCGCGACGATCTTCAGTTGGTCCTGGTCCAGCCAGATCTGCACGGCCTTGCCGCGCAGTTCCTTGGGTACTTCCTCCATCACCTTGTAGTGACCGGCGACGGCGACCAGCTCGGCATGGAACTCGCGGCAGAAAATGCGCGCATCGGCATTGCCGCGTGCGCCGGCGAGGGCGCGGCCGCGGAGCGCGCCGTAGATGTGGATGGAGCCATCGGAGATGACTTCGGCACCGGCACCCACGGTGCTGAGCACGGTCAGGTCGCGGTTCTCGGCATACAACTGCTGACCGGAACGCACGGGGGTCTTCTGGACCAGGCCGGGTTTGGTGTCCGCCGCCTTGGACGCGGCGGGCACCGCTGCCGCTCTGGCAGGAGCGGCCTCAGCTGCGACCGGGCGGGCGGGGGGAGCGGCCGGGGCTGAAGCGCCTGCTGCAGGTTCGTACTGGGCGCGGAACTTGGCCAGCAGGGGCAGGCCAAGCTGTTCGGAGAGGTTTTCGGTTTCACGCGTGCCATAGGCCAGCGCTACCGGGAGGACGCCGGCACCACGCAGGCCGTCGATCAATGCACGTGCGGTTGCTTCGTCCGGCAGCCGGGTCAGGCCGCCGAAGTCGACGATCACGGCCGCACGGCCGAACAGCTTGGGCGCGCGCTCCACGCGCTCGCGCATCTCGCGGATCAACTGGTCGACATCGAGGGTGCGGATGCGGAGGTTGGCGATGCCGACCTGGCCGATCTTCAGTTCGCCGGCCTGTTCGTAGTCCATGGAGGCTCGCGTCACGCTCATGTACCCGTCGGCCGTTGCGCGCTGGCGTCGGCCAGCAGGCGGGTGCGGGCCCACGGGACATCAGGGAGGGCGTCGCCGTATGTGTCGCGCACCCACGGGTAACTGCACAGCTCCTTCATCAGCATGCTGGCGCGAACATCAGCCTCGGCCATGACGTTCTGGCCCACTTCGCGGAAACCGAAGCTGCCGTGGAAGAGCAGGGCCGGGTCGGCGCCGTGGTCGAGGAAGACTTCGCAGGCCAGTTGCGGATAGCGCAGCTCGGCGAAGCTCTGCACGTCGGCGTAGAACGCGCGGCCCACGCCACCGCCGCGGCGGCGGCTGGCCACCACGATGCGGTCGATGTAGAAGAACTGCGGGTAGCGCTCACGGAACCAGGCGAAGTTGCTGCTGTCATGGCCGGCGTCCGAGCCGAAGCCGACCAGGAAACCGGCGAGGTTGCCGTCGCGTTCTGCGACGCGGAAGTACTCGGCCTGTTCGTAGAAGCGGCGGACCTTGGCCGAATCCAGCGGCAGGATCGCCAGTCCGGCATTGTTGTTGAGGGCTAGGACGGAATCCAGCTCGTGCTCGCGCACGTCGCGGATGACAATCGACATTACCTGACTCCGAACGGGTCTTGCAGGGTGGCGCACGGCCAAGCGGGGATTATCGCATGGTGCCGCAGCGACGGGCGAGGCGGCGGGTGAGCGGGGGATGAACCCGGCCTTCCCCCGTTCCAACGCGGGCATGACTTTAGTTGGGACATGGCCGCGCACGATTCCGCCTAAGATGCCCGGATGTTGGGACGACTCAGCCATACCCGCCTGCTGCGCGCCGCCGGGCTCTACACGTGGGCCCTGGTGGGGATCCCCATCATCCTGAATGTGTGGGTGCTGCCGCCGTCCAGCGGAACGGACGAGCAGGGCGTGAACCTGCCGCTGACCGCGTTGTGTTACTTCACCTTTGGCGTCGTGTACTGGCTGGCGACGCGCGCGCTGGATGGCCGCCGGGATGGCGTGCCGGTGGCATGGAACGTGCCGTTGGCCATGGTGCTGACGGCAACCGCGATCGGGGTGGGGTTCTACACCCAGACCGGGCTGGGAGCCGTGCTGCTGCTGATCATGGCCGGCGTACTGCCCTGGCTGCTGGAACTGCGCTTCGCGGTGGCCTGGCTGCTGGCCGCGCACGTTCTGCTGGTGCCGTCGTTCATGGCGCGCGACGATTTCAATTTCTGGGAGGCCCTGTTCCAGTCGATGTTCTATGTGGGGTTTTCGGCCTTCGTGCTGATCACCACCTATGTGGCGCGCCAACAGGCCCAGGCGCGCGAAGAGCAGCGCCGGCTCAATGCGGAGTTGCGTGCCACGCGGGTGCTGCTGGCGGAAAGCGCCCGCGTCAACGAGCGCACCCGCATTTCCCGCGAACTGCACGACCTGCTCGGGCACCACCTGACCGCGCTGAGCCTGAATCTGGAGGTGGCCGGCCACATGACCGAGGGGCGCGCGCAAGAGCATGTGCGCCAGGCGCACACGCTGGCACGCCTGCTGTTGACAGATGTGCGCGAGGCGGTCAGCCAGCTGCGCGACAGCGGCGCCATCGACCTGGGGGCAGCGCTGGTCCCGCTGGCCGAAAAGGTCCCTTCATTGGCCATCCATATGGACATCGAGGAGCCCCTGACCCTCGAAGATCCGCACCGCGCCCATGTGTTGCTGCGGTGCACCCAGGAGATCATCACCAATGCCGTGCGCCACGCCGACGCCCGCAACCTGTGGCTGCATTGTCGGCGCGATGGGGCCAGGATACTGATCGACGCCCGCGATGACGGTGCCGGCAGTGGGCAGGTGGTCGCCGGCAACGGTCTGACCGGCATGTGCGAGCGCCTTTCGCAGTACGGTGGCGACCTGCGCATCGAGACACAGCCTGGGCGCGGCTTCTGCCTGCACATCGCGTTGCCCGTCAACGAGGCCATCCCCGGCCTCGCACCCCACCCCCTTCCCCAACCCGAACCCACACCCGAGCTCAGCTCCGGAGGAACCCCGTGATCCGTGTCTGTCTGGTCGACGACCAAACCCTGGTGCGCCAGGGCATCCGTTCCCTGCTGGCGCTGGACGACGGCATCGAGGTGGTGGCCGAGGCCGCAGACGGCAAACAGGCCGTCGACCTGGTGCCCCAGGTCAACCCCGACGTGGTGCTGATGGACATGCGCATGCCGGTGATGTCGGGTCTGGAGGCGCTGCAGGCGCTGGCCAGGACGGGCCAGCTTCCCCCCACCATCATCCTGACCACGTTCGACGACGACCAGCTCGTCCTTGCCGGGCTGAAGGCGGGCGCCAAGGGCTACCTGCTGAAGGACGTGTCGCTGGAGCAACTGGTCGGCGCCATCCGCACCGTGGCCGGCGGTGGCTCGCTGGTGCAGCCGGCCGTCACCCAGCGCCTGCTGTCCGGCCTGGAGCACATGCGCAACGAGTTCGTCAGCCTGGACCGTCCGGACCCGTTGACGGACCGCGAAACCGAGATCCTGCGGCTGATGGCCAGCGGCTTCTCCAACAAGGAGATCGCCAACTCGCTGGGCGTGGCCGAGGGGACCATCAAGAACCACGTCTCCAACATCCTCTCCAAGCTGGGCGTGCGCGACCGCACGCGGGCGGTGCTCAAGGCGTTCGAACTGCAGTTGGTCTGAGGCCCGCGGCAGGGTCTTTTGCTGCAGCGCACAGGTGCGCCAAGGCTCCCGAGGCCCCTTTCCATACGCCCCGGAATAGGGCGGCCAACCGGTGTCAGGTGGGCTGCCCGAAGGCTGCCAACCCTGCTAGGATGCGCGTTGCATTTTTTTCACGGCCGAGGCACCGGCCCCCGGAGACTCCTGAATGACCCGTTTGATCGAGTTCGTGATTGCGTTGGCGCTGGTTCTGGCGCTGTTTCTGGTGATCGGCCTGGTCCTGCCGTCCTCGCGCGAGTTGCAGGAAAGCGTCGAGACCAACCGTCGCATGACCATCGTGTTCGACACGCTGAACAACGTGCGTCGACTGAAGGACTGGAACCCGCTGATCCCGAGCGCGGCCAACGAACTGAGTTACTCGGGCGGGGAAGACAACGCCGGCGTCGGCGCGAAGGTGGACTTCAACTCCGCCAATGCGGGCTGGGGCCAGGGTAGCTGGGAAATCGTCGAGAGTGAGCGTCCGGCGCCGAGCGGTGGCGCCGGCAAGATCGTGTACGCGATCACCGACAAGCGCATGGGCAGCGACAAGCGCAGCGTCTTCATGCTGGAGCCGAGCGGCAAGAACAATCGCAACGTGAAGATCACCCAGAGTTACGAGGTGAAGTACGGCTTCAACCTGCTTGGCCGCTACGCCGGCATGTACGTGAGCCGCCATGTCGGCGACGCCGTCAAGGCCGGCCTGTCGAAGCTGACCAACATGCTGGCCACCGTGCCGAATTTCGATTACCGCACCGAAGGCAGCCCGCTGGTCGACCTCAAGGTCGTCGAGGTGCCGGCCGAAGATCTGCTGGTCGTCAACGCCGGCAACATCGACCGCACCAACGACGCCATCAAGGCGTCGATCAAGCAGAACCAGGAGTGGATCAAGCGCGTGATGGAGGCCAACGGCCTGGTCGCCGCCGGTCCGCTGCGTATCATCACCACCGACTTCGGCACCGAGAAGTATGCGTTCGACGTGGCGCAGCCGGTCCGCAAGGGCAGTGCGGCGCCGAAGGCCGATGCCGCCGCCGAAGGTGAAACGGCACCTGCCGCAGCGCCCGCGCCGGTCGCTTCCGCAGGTGAGTTGAAGGTCACCATCCCCTCGGGCGCACCGGTCGAGTACGTCCGTACCGAAGCCCGCAAGTCGGCATTCGCCAGCTACACCGGCTACATGGCCGAACTCGACAACCAGCGCAATGCGCTGCGCGCCTGGGCCGTCACCGCCGGCCACGAAGTCGTCGATCGTCCGTACGAGTCCTGGAAGTCGGGTGTCGATGGCTCCTTTGATGCCGGCGGCAAGTTCGACATCTACTGGGCGGTCAAGCAGTAACCCTGCCCGGACCATCGTCCGCAATGACGAGTACCACGCCAACGCGCCGCTTCATGCGGCGCGTTGCGTTTGTGGGAGCGCGGATCTCCGCGTTTCTTTCCGCCCCTGGCAGGATGCCGGCCCTTCCACGAGGTCTGCAGCATCCATGAATTACGACCGTCGCCAGCGCAAGCCTTCTTTCCTCGCGTTTTCCGGGGCCGTGTTCGCCGCTGCGGCTGTCGGCCTGTCGGCGTATGCCTCGCACGGCGTGGGTACCGGACTCGCGCAGTCGCACCTGCAGACTGCCGCGTTGTTCGCCTTCGGGCATGGGCTTGCCCTGGCGGCGCTGGCGCCCGGCACCACGCGGCGCATGGGCAAAGTGGCGCTGTGCCTGCTGCTGCTGGGCACGCTGCTTTTTTCGGGCAGCCTGGTGGGCGGCGCGCTGGGTGGCCTGAGCACGCGCCTCGCCCCGGCCGGCGGCATCACCCTGATGCTGGGCTGGTTGCTGTGGGCACTGGACGCGGTCCGGCGCTGACGCCATGCCCCGACACGCGCGCGGCTTCGACACGGAGCATGCTTGGGATCACTTGAGCCGGCGCGACCGCAGGCTGGGCACATGGATGAAGCGGATTGGCTATATCGAACCGCAGCCCACGTGGAAGAAGAGTTTCGATCCGGTCGATGCGCTGGCCAGGGCGATCCTTTACCAGCAACTGAGCGGCAAGGCCGCCGCCACCATCGTGGGGCGCGTGGAGGCTGCTATCGGCAGCACCCGCCTGCACTTCGATACGTTGGGCCGCATCGACGACCTCGCGCTGAGGGGCTGTGGCGTTTCCGGCAAAAAGGCGCTGGCGTTGCGCGATCTCGCGGCGCGTGAGCAACGGGGCGAAATCCCCACGCTGCGGCAGATGTCCACCATGCATGAGGACGACATCGTCGCCGCGCTGGTGCCGATACGTGGCATCGGCCGCTGGACGGTGGAGATGATGCTGATGTTCCGCCTGGGACGCCCCGACGTGCTGCCCATCGACGACCTTGGCGTACGCAAGGGCGCGCAGTTCGTCGACAAGCTCGACGCCATGCCGACGCCGAAGGAATTGCTGGCTCGCGGTGAGAAATGGGGCCCTTACCGGACCTACGCAGCGCAGTACCTGTGGCGCATCGCGGACTTCGGTGTCGAGGCGAAGACGCCGACGAAGCGTTCGCAGGATTGATGCTGCGCTACGCAACGGACAGGTAGCGATCCCACAGCAAGTTGCGGAACCGGTTGGCAGGGTCGATCTCGCGCTTGATGGCGGCGAAGATGTTCGCCTGTGGGTAGGCGCGCGCGAATTGCTGTCGCGTGGCATGCAGCCTGTAGGGCAGGTAGTAGCGGCCACCATGGTCCAGCGCGGCGTCGATCAGCGCGCGCGTCCAGCTGGCTGCACGCGCGTCCTGCCATGTGCGCTGTTTATGGTAGAGAACGAAGCAGAACATATCGCAGTCCGCCCAGCGCATGAGTGAGGTGGTATCCGCGATGGCATGCCGTATGGAAACGTTGAGGATGTCAGCGTCCGCAGCACGGAGGATGGCGCGCATCCTGGCGGTGAAGCGGTCGAACGCCGCCATCGGGATGAAGTACTCCTGCAAAAGATAGGTCGAAACCCGGCGCGTGCGGGGTTCGATCGAGGCAACGTCCAGACTGGCCTCGCAGTTGCGCATGATCACGCGCGGCTCGGTCAGCAGGCGGCGCGTCATGTAGCGATCGCGAAGTGCATCGCCGCCGGGCAATTCGGTTGCCGACCAGATGAGGTTCTGTTCGCGGCTGTAGTCCAGCCCCTCTGGCACCAACCGGCGCGCATCCGTCAAAGGCGCATCCGTTCGCGACCAGGTGATGGCCAGCGGGGCATCGAAATCCGGGGGAACCAGGTCGGCGTTGTGCATGACGACATCGCGCCCTCCCAGCACATGTGCTCGAAACCAAGCCGGATACTCGGAGAGCGGTACCGCCGCGACCTGACGTCCTATGCGCGCGTTGTGCGCCAGGTCGAGTTCGACCTCAGTGATCACGCCCAAGCCACCGTAGCCTCCAAGTGCCGCGCCGAAGAGGTCGGGGTCGCGGTCCCGGGAGAGCTCAAGCACACGGCCTACCGCCGTGACGAGTTGCAGGGCGCGGACCGTACCGGCGATGGCGCCTTCGCCGACGTAACGACCATGGCAGTTCACCGATACCGAGCCACCCACACTGAAATTGCTGTAGCTCTGCATGACCTTGATGGCCAGGTCATGCGGATCCAGCAACGCCTGCAAGCGGCGCCAGCGCATGCCAGCCTGCACGCGCACGGTGCGTGCGGTCGTGTCCAGCCGGAGCATCCGGTCCATGCCGGAGAGATCGAACTGGAGCGCGTCCGGTTCGCGTGTTTGCCCTCCCATGCTGAAGCGCGCGCCGGCAATGCACACGGCACCGCGCCAGGCACGCAGTGCGGCTGCAACGCCGGCAGTGGTGGCCGGCCTGACCACGCCGGCGATGCGGGTGCTGTCGAGGCCCGAAATATCGCTCGCCGCCCGCGCGGCCGAGTCGGCATGGCGGCCGCACGCGGAGAGCAGTCCGATGGTGCCGGCAGCAAGCGCACGCCCTAGCGCATCACGACGATGCATGCCGCTCAGACGTCCTGCCGGTGACGCCAATGCCACGGTTCGTAGATGATGCCGTGTGGGTTGTTGCGGGGGTAGCTCATCGTGAAACCGAAGTCGCCCGCGCAATGGGTCAGCCATGCAAATGCGTGCGTATCCTCGAACGATTCTTCGGCCGGCGGCTCACCGGGCGTGCCGATGTCGAGCGCATTGCCGCTGTGGTGTTCGCTGTAGCCGGGCGCGGCGTTGACGGTCAGGATCTGCTCCACGGCCAGCCCGCGCGCCAGCTTCCGTTCGAAGATGCCGAGTTGGTAGTCGTGGCTGCGATAACCGGAGATCGCATCCAGCGATATGCCCTCGCGTGCAGCAGCCGCCTGCATTGCGCGCCAGGCCCGTGCTGCACCGGCGGTCAGCCACAGCGGCCGGCGGTAGCGGTCGAATCCGGCGAAGGCGAGGGCGGCGGGTTCCGCAACCAGAGGCAATCCCGTTCGTTCGCCGTAAGCCTCATCCAGTCCCAACGCGTGGAGGCGATCCTGCAGGGCATGCAGGGGTAACGCGTCCGGCGCGCCGGCATCAAAACCGCGCGTGCCTGCTTCAAGCCTGTCCAGCGCATCCCACGCGTCATCCAGCCCCGGTTCCCGACGAAGGCATGGCACCAGCGGTTGCATGGCGCGGTGGGAGATCGCGGCCAGGTAGCGGCCGTCGTGCTTGCGGCGCAATACGGTATGCGCCGTCGCGACAGCGCGCGCGTCAGCGTTGCTGCGCACGCGCAGCAGGTCGGCAGGCCACAGTTCGATCTGCGCGGTGTTGAGCAGGATCGATTTCAGCGGTCGGGAGGGCAGGCGGTGCATGCCCGCAGCTTAACGGCGCGGCGTGGGTGCCGCCAGTTCGCGCAGGCGCGCCAGCACCTCCGCGGGGCGCGTCGGGCTGAGCATCAGGAGGCTGCCATCACGCTGCGGCAACAGCAGGACCCGGGTCCGGTCGGTGATCAGGCAGAAGGATCGGGTGAGGTTGCGCAAGCGGAAATGCCCAGCCTTGAAGCCGGGCAGGCTGAAGCCATTCGTCTTGAGCATCGGAGCCAGGTCGGTGTGTTCTTCCAGGCTCAGTACACGCGCCTTGTCGAGGTCGAAGGCTTCCACGGCGAGCTTCCTGGTGTAGAACGTCGCGAGCACCTGCAATTCGCGGTTGTCCAGCACGATCCGGCGGCGTCGCAGGGCGAAGGTGAGCACCACGCCGACGGCCAGCACGAACGGCACTGCCAGCCATGCCGCCGAGGGCGGCGGGGTGCGGGATTCCATCGTCATCGCCACGATCACCGCGCCGATGGCGGCAAGCACCGGCAGCCACAGCCACCAGGCGACGTGGGAGGGCAGTGGGGCGACGTCGAATTCCTGCTTCTGTTGCATGGGGTTCCTAGTGCGCGTCGGTGGATGGGATACAGCCCTGTAGGGTGGCGAGGTAGGCGCGCGGGTCGACCAGTGCGCGGCAGCAGAACAGCAGGCCGGTCGCTTGTGCCACCGCAGTGCGCGGCCGGAGCTCCCAGCGACCGCCGGCATGCACGACCGAGACGCCTTCGTCGCTCGTGGCCGCCAGTCCCAGCGTGACCCAGATGCGTTTGATCCGTCTGACGAGCCCGGCCACTGCGTTGCCGCTCAGGCCTGCTTCTTGAAGAACAGGCGCACCGACACTTCATGTTCGATGAAGAGGGTGCTGACCAGTTCCCATCCCTGCGTGCTCATCTTGTCCAGCTCCTGCTGGATGCGGTCGGTGAGCTTGCCGGCGAACATCTTGTAGGGCACTTCGACGACCTTGTGGCTCCAGCGGTGGTTCATGGCGATTCCTTCCTGGTGTTGGCGGACGCATCGCCCTTCGGCAACCGTCCGGACTTGCGCAACGCATCGCGCAGTACGTATTCGATCTGGGCATTGAGTGATCGCAGTTCGTCGTCCGCCCAGCGCTGCGCCGCCGCCAGGACCTCGGCATTGATGCGCAGCGGATAGGCCTTCTTGTCCTGCTTCTCGCTCACGGATTGTTCCTGTTGCGGCGCAGTTGCAGCAGCATCGACACGATCAGTGCATTCACCAGCACGACCATTGCGATCACGATGCCATGCACCCGCCCATCGTCGTTTCCGGCCCAGTACACGCCCACGGCGCCGGTCTGGATCGCCAGTCCCACCAGCACCCAGTGCAGGGCCATGCCGCGCGAGCGGGTATCGGGTTCGCGGCTCATCCATGCGCCGATCAGCAGGGCGGGCAGGCCGGAGGCGGCGAGGATCAGCGGGACGAGGGCGTGCATGCGCGCGGGCCCGCGTCAGTAGATGGAGCCGGTGTTGACGATGGGCTGGGTGCCGCGCTCGCCGCACAGGACGACCAGCAGGTTGCTGACCATCTGTGCCTTGCGCTCCTCGTCCAGCTTCACCACGTCATTCTTCTGCAGTTCGGCCAGTGCCATCTCCACCATGCCCACCGCGCCGGCGACGATGCGGGTGCGTGCGGCGATCACCGCGTTGGCCTGCTGGCGCTGCAACATGGCCTGGGCGATTTCAGGCGCGTAGGCGAGGTGGCTGATGCGGGCTTCGATCACGTCCACGCCGGCCTTGCCAAGACGCTCGGCGATCTGCTCCTGCAGGTGCTGCGAGATTTCCTGCGGATGGCTGCGCAGCGCGATCTGGCCATCTTCGTGCTGGTCGTAGGGATAGCTGGAGGCCATCGCACGCAGCGCGGATTCGGACTGGATGTGCACGAAGCTCTCGTAGTCGTCCACGTTGAACACGGCTTCGGCCGAATCCACGACCTGCCACACGATCACCGCGGCGATCTCAATGGGACTGCCATCCAGCTCGTTGACTTTCAGGCGGCTGCTTTCGAAGTTGCGGATACGCAGCGAGATCTTCCTCTTGGTGAAGAACACGTTGTTCCAGCGCAGGCCGTTGTCCTTCACCGTGCCTACGTACTTGCCGAACAGGCTGAGTACGGCGGATTGGTTCGGCTCCAGCTTGTACAGCCCGGCCATGATGGAGAGGGCGGTGGCGCCGAGCAGGGCGCCCAGCAGCAGGCCGGCAGGCTGTTTGTTGGCGGCGGCCGTGATGAAGATGGCGGCAGCCCCCAAAGCCAGCAGCAGGACCCCCAACAGGACCGGAATTCCGGGCAGCGACGACTTGGCGTTCTCTCTCATGGCACATCCCCTTGTTAGAGACTGAAAGATATCAATTTGATATCAGATGTCAACGGGGGTGCATCTGCCGTCCGTCGGCCCGCCCGGTAAACTGGCGCCCTCTTTCCATGGACCACCGCGCATGACGACCCTCGGCACCCCGCTTACGCCCCACGCCACCCGCGTCCTGCTGCTGGGTTCCGGCGAACTGGGCAAGGAAGTGGCCCTCGAGCTGCAGCGACTGGGCGTGGAAGTCATCGCCGCCGACCGCTACGCCGATGCACCGGCCATGCAGGTGGCCCATCGCTCGCACGTGCTGGACATGCTGGACCCGGCGGCGATCCGCGCGCTGATCGCACGGGAAAAACCCCACCTCGTGGTGCCCGAGATCGAGGCCATCCACACGCAGACGCTGGTGGAACTGGAAGCCGAGGGCGCTGCGCGGGTCATTCCCACCGCGCGGGCCGCACGGCTGACGATGGATCGTGAAGGCATCCGCCGGCTGGCCGCGGAAACCCTTGGCTTGCCGACCTCGCCCTACCGGTTCGTCGATACGCTCGATGAGTATCGCGATGCGGTGAAAGCCATCGGCCTGCCCTGCGTGGTGAAGCCGGTGATGTCGTCGTCCGGCAAGGGCCAGAGCACGCTGCGCAACGAAGTGGACATAGACACAGCCTGGGACTATGCCCAGACCGGTGGCCGCGCCGGTGCCGGTCGCTGCATCGTCGAGGGCTTCATCGACTTCGACTACGAGATCACCCTGCTGACCGTGCGCCACGCCGGCGGCACCTCGTTCTGCGACCCCATCGGGCACTGGCAGAAGGACGGCGACTACCGCGAGAGCTGGCAGCCGCAGCCCATGTCGGCGCGCGCGCTGGAACGCGCACAGCAGATCGCCCGCGCGGTGACGGATGATCTCGGTGGGTGGGGCCTGTTCGGCGTGGAGCTGTTCGTGAAAGGCGATGAGGTGTGGTTCAGCGAGGTCTCGCCGCGCCCGCACGACACTGGACTGGTCACGCTGGTGTCGCAGGAATTGTCGGAGTTCGCGCTGCATGCACGCGCGATCCTGGGCCTGCCGATTCCGGTGATCCGCCAGAGCGGACCGTCCGCATCCTGTGCGATGTTGGCGCATGGCCATGGCGTGCCGGTGTTCGGCAACGTGGAAGCGTCGCTGGCCACGCCGGATACCTCACTTCGCCTGTTCGGCAAGCCGCGTGTGGAAGGGCATCGTCGCGTGGGCGTCACGCTGGCGCGCGCGGACAGCATCGACGCTGCGCGGAACGTCGCACGCGATGCCGCCGCCGCCATCACCATCGAACTGGAATAAGGTGCCCGCCATGAACGGAAACACCGGCTATGCCGTGTTCTTCTTCCCGCAGGCGCTGGAGGCCCTGGGCGATGCGATCAAGCCCTACCTGACCAACCAGCCCGAGGGCCCGCACATCTTCTGCAGGGAGATCGATACCGGCGGCGCCTTCACCGAAATGACGCTGGTGGGCAAGGACGCCGAAGGCCATGATGTGCAGGTGGAACTGATGGTGCCGGGCAGCATGATCCGGATGATCGTGTCGGCGCAGAACGAATCGATATTCGGCTTCGGGCCGCGCGCGGCGACGATCGCGTCGTCCACGCCTACAGCGTGAGATCCACCCACACCAGGTGATGGTCGCTGCCATCGGCGATGGCAGCGTCCGGCTGACCCTGCTTCGGCCAGAACACGCCGCTGCCGGTCAACGTGAAGCCGGTGGACGGCAGCACGTAATCCAGTCGCAGCGCGCCGTTGCGGCGCCCGAAATCACCGGTGACGTGCGCGGGTGCGCCGCGGCGCTGCAAGCCCTTGGCGGCGTAGGCATGCGCGGTCTCCTCGCCGCCCTCGCTGCGCGGCGTGGGCATGCGCATCACGCGCGGGTGTTCCAAAAGCTCGATGATGGCTTGGTGTTGGCCGTCGCCGTCGGCGGGATCATTGTTGAGATCACCTGCGATGATGAAGCGCGCGTCGGCGGCCAGTCCTCCGCATCGCCCCCGGTCGTCGCAGAGCCACGGGACATCGCTCGCACCCAGGTATTCGCGCCACAGCCGGATTTCGTCGGCATTGCGCAGCCCGTTGCGGTTCTCCGGGCCATCGAACACCGGCGGCGTCGGGTGCGAAACCAGGAAATGCACCACGCCGTCCTGTGTGCGAACCGGCACGTCCCAGTGCGATTTCGACGACAGGCGCAACTGCTTCCAGACGGCGTCGGTGTAGAAAGGTTCGTGTGTCGTCGGGTCGACGGGGTTGGTGGCACCGGGCATTGCGCTCCAGCGCAACAACTGGAACGTACGCACCTGGGCCTCGTCGATCGGGAAACGCGACAGCACCAGCATGCCGTACTGGCCGGGGTGCAGCCCGTAGCCCCAGGCATCGTTGCCGCGCGCGCGTCCCGCGCCGCCAGCGCTGCCGTTGCGGTCCAGGTCCAGCCCACTGGGTACGCCGGTATTGACCGGCGCGAGGTATCGGTAAGGATATCGAAGCGGTTCACCGCCGCCGGTCTGGGCGACCTCGAGGTAGCGCTGCTGGAACAGATCGGCGGCACGATGCGCGTCGTCGTAGTCGAACTCGTTGAGCAGCACCAGGTCCGGCCGCACCTTCTGCAGCACTGCTGCGATCTTGCGCGCATGCGCGCTGTCGCCTTCCAGTTGCCGGATCACGCCACCTGCGTCATCGGAGAACAGTGACGTGTTGTAGGTCGCCACGCGCATCGCCACGGCCTGCCGGCCGGCAGGCTCGCCTGGCTTCTTGGGTGAGTGGCAGGCAGTGAGCGTCATCGTGAGCAGCAGGAAGAGGGTGCGCATGCGTGGATTCTGTCATGCCGCTATGACGGGCGTAAAAAAAAGCGCCCCGGAAACCGGGGCGCCGCAGGCCAGCGACGAGGTCGGCCCGGTGGAACGTCAGAACGAGCAGCCCATCGCTGCGTACGCGGTCTTGGCCTGATCCATCGCGGTCTTGCACTGTGCGGCCAGCGCCGTCTTGTCGGCGACGGCGGACCAGCTAGCCTTCGACTGCTCGATGCCCTGCTTCATCATGTCGCGCTGCGCTTCCGGCACCTTGTCGCTGATGCAGGCGTAGACCTTCTCCAGGTACTGGTCGCATTCCGCAACGCCGGTACCGGCATCGACCGTGTCGGACGTCGGGGCGGGCGCGGTGGTGGCGTCCGCTGAGGTGGCGTCCGCCGCGGCAGTGGTGTCTTCGACGACCGGAGCGTCCGCAGTGGATGCTGTGTCGTCGGCAGGCTTGCAGGCGGCCAGCGACAGGGTGGCGAGTGCCGCGAGGGCGAGGATGTTGAACTTCATGCAGGCTCCGGAGCGTTGTGTGGATGGATCAGGGCCGATCCGCGCGGGGCGTCGGCGAGCGGATTCTGTGGCATCCGTCACGTTCTGACTATTCACATTTGTATCTCACCTTCATCGTCCCGAGATGCTGCGACGGGCTACACGCGATTGCGCACCCAGCCGCGACCATCGAAGCATTCGAGCGGCTGGAAACGCCGCTTGTAGTCCATCTTGCGATGGCCATCGATCCAGTAACCCAGGTAGAGGTGCCTGTAACCATCGCGGCGCGCCCATTCGATCTGCCGCAGAATGGAGAGCGTGCCCAGGCTGCGGTCTTCCAGCGCGGGGTCGTAGAAGGTGTAGACCGCCGACAGCGCGCCCGGAATGACGTCGGTCACCGCCACCGCCAGCAACTGGCCGTCCTCGCGCAACTCCACGAAGCGGCCACGCGACCAACTGCCCACCAGGAACTGGTCGAACTCCGTCGCCCCGTGGTCGTCCATGCCACCCAGGGGATGGCGGGCGGCAAGATAGCGCCGGTAGAGCGCCAGGTGTTCTTCGCCACGCAGTGCGGCGACGATCCGCGTTTCCACGCGCGCGTTGCGTCTCGCGCAGCGGCGCTGGCTGCGGTCCGGGGCGAAGCCGTCCACCGGGATCCGCACCGCCACGCATGCACGGCATTGCCGGCAATGCGGGCGGTAGACGATATCGCCCGAGCGACGGAAGCCCCAGCCCAGCGCATCGGGATACAACTGCGGCAGGCGCGGGTCGCGCGGGTCCAGCACCAGGTCGCGCGCGACGCGGTCGGGCCAGTAGCCGCAGGGATGCTCACCGGTATGGAACAGGCGCAGGTCGTCGATAGGCTGGTTGTTCTCGCCCACGTCATCCTCCCCAGCGTGCCGCGAGTGGCCAGAACGCAAGGCCCGCCACTGCACCCACCAGCGCGCCCGCGAGGAGATCGCGAGATGTGTGGCGTTCCAGCGCAAGGCGCGACCATGCGATGGTGATCGCGAACACCAGCGCGACGACCATCCACAGCGTTCCCACCTTGTGCAGCAGGAGTGCGGCGAACACGACGAACGCGAGATGCAGAGACAGCTTGCACCAGCGCGCCAAGAGCATGGCCGCCAGGATCATGAAGGCCGACAACGCCAACCCGAGTGCAAGCAGCGGCAGCGTGCCGTGCCATGCGACCAGCACGGCGCCGGTCGCCAGCGCGGCCAGAAGGAAGCGATTCAAGGTACTGCGCTCATGCCGTGCGCTGGCATCCACGTGTTCCCAGCGGCCACGGCGGACCTGCCACCAGGAGAAGCCCATCACCAGCGCGGCGAATGCGCCGAAGCCCAGTGCCGACCACACCGCCGTACGGCGGTCTCCCCGCGCCAGCGCGATGGCGAGCACCGCCATCGGCAACACCAGCATCGGGTGACCGAAGATGGAAAGGGCGCGGGCGAGTGGGGCAGGCATGCGGTCAGCATACTGCGGCGCCGGTGTCGCGTGGATCGCGACCGTCCGCCGGCTGAACACGGCCGTCGGCACGTCAACGGGGGCGGCATCGGCGCGTTTTAGGTGTCAGTGGCGCAACCGGCGCCGCGTCTCCAGGAGAACGTGATGAACCGCAAGACCCTGCTTTTCGTGGCCGTGCTGGCCGCCCTTGGCGCCGGCTCCGCGCTGGCCGCCACACAGGCCGGCGACGCGCAGAAGCCGGCGCGTGCGAGTCTGGACAAGAATGCCGATGGCGCCATCGACAAGGCCGAAGCGGCGGCGCATCCACGCCTGGCCGAGCGTTTCGCCGATCTGGACAAGAACGGCGATGGCAAGCTGACTGCCGACGAACGTCCGCAACACAAGGGCATGCGCGGACATGGTCGCCATGGCGGATCGCGTCACGGCGATGGCTTCAGAAAGCTGGATACCGATGGCGACGGGAAGGTCAGCCGTGCTGAAGCCGCGGCACAGCCGCGTTTCGCCGAACGTTTCGACACGATGGATGCGAACCGGGACGGTGTGATCGATCGCGCCGACCGTGAGGCGCGCGGCAAGCAACGCCGCGACGAGTGGTTCGCCAAGGCCGATGCCGACAAGGACGGCAAGCTGACCCGTGCGGAGATCGATCAGGCGGACGTGCAACGCCGCGCCGAGTTCCAGCAGCGCATGCAGGCCCGCATGGATGAGCGTTTTGCCACTGCGGACAAGAACAAGGATGGCCGCCTGTCGCGCGATGAAGTCAAGGACAACAGCCGTCTGGCCGGTCGCTTCGATGCGCTGGACAGCAACAAGGATGGCGTCCTGTCTCGGGAAGAACTGGCCGCCGGCAAGGCTTCCCGACGCTGAGCAACACGTGCGCACCCGGGTTTCCGGGTGCGCACGGGCCGGATCGTCAGAAAGAGAGGCGGCCCGACACCACCAATCCCGCGAACACGCCCGCGCTCGCGAGTCCGACGGCAAGCACCAGACTCCAGAGCCGCCAGAAGCGCTGGCGTTCCATTTGCCGGCGCATGCCTTCCGGGTCGCGCATCGCGTCGCGCGCCTGCCGCCGCTTCAGGATGCGCGGCAACCAGAGGGCGCTGGCCCAGCAGATGCCGCCCATGTAGACCAGCGTCAGCCCCAGGTGCGGTATCCATCCGCGCACCTGTGTCAGTGCGACGATGCCCACGACGAACGCGATGATCAGTACGGTGCAGAACACGCCGTAACGCACCAGATCCCGCCGTTCGCGCGCGTCCAGCGGGTCCTTCAGCGGCTTGCGGATGCCGAACCACACCGCACTGATGCCGATGAGCGTTCCCAGCGCGGCCACGCCTGGCTGGCCTGTACATCGCGCGTGATCGCCAGCGCGATGCCGGTGATGGCGTTCTGGCACATCGCCACCACGCGGCCGTACGCCGCGTGGTCGCCGCGCGCGGCCGCTGGCTATGCGTCACGCAGGGAAAGTTCGATCGCCAGGGTGTCCATCGTGTCTCCATTATTCCGGGTCATGCAGGCACGACGACCGGCGCCTCGAAGTGTGACCCACCCTGGCCGGGCGGGGTGCTACAGCGTCAGTCGCCCGCTGTTGATGAGCGCATACAGGATGGCGCCGATGGCGAGTGCGCTGGTCAGTGCCACGGCCTTCCTGCCGATCACGTAGTCGTAACCGCGCCGCCTTTGCGTGTTTGCTGGATGGGCGAGGATCGGGTCCATGATCCGGGGCAGGGTGACCAGGTACTGGTAGTTGATCACGCACATGCCCGCCAGCGTGACCAGACCGATCGCCACCCAGCCGGTCGCGATGACCGTCGCCAGCATGAGACAGAACAGCCACACCGAGCCGGAGGTCGCATTGAGGGCCATGAAGCGGCGCACCTGCTGGCGTTCCTGCGCGCTCTGACAGAAGCGCGCGAGATACCACCAGGTGAAGGCATAGCCGAGCAGGCCACCGATCACGCCGCCCAGGACACCGCCGAGGGCGGCCGGATGCTGGGTGATCTGTTCGAAGATCACGCCCAACGAGCCACCGGCCACGCCGCCGGTGACGCCGCCGGTGGTCAGGCCACCCGTGCCCAGCTTGCCCACCAGTCCGGTGCCGAGTACGCCGGAGCCGATGACTGTCGCAGCGCTCGCCGCTGGCATTGCGCCGACCAGGCCGCCCAACACGATCATGGTGAAGGCTGCGCCGGGCGCCGTGGTGCGCGCGAAGTCGCTGAAGCGCTTCAGCAATTCTTCGCGTACGCAGGCGCGGGCGCGCGACAGGCGCTTGCGCACGGCGGCGTCGCTGAGTCCCAGCAACTCGGCGACCTGCTGCGAACTCTGGCCTTCGCGATAGAACAGCAGCAGCGCTTCGCGGCTGTCTTCGGGCAGGGACGAAATGATGTCGGTCGCGACGACTTCTTCTTCCGTCTGCAGCAACCGTTCGGCTGGCGTGGGGTCGGGATCGGCCGCCATGCCGATCGCGATCTCGGCCACTTCGCCCGACATGGGGCGACCGTGCTGCGCACGCAGCCAGTCGCGGGCCAGGTTGCGGGTGATCTGGCGCAGCCAGGGCAGGAAACTGGCGGTGTTCTTGAGCTTGTCGAGCTGCTGCCAGGCCTTGAGGAAGGCTTCCTGTGCGATGTCTTCACTCGCCTGCACGTCGCGGGTGATCGCCAAGGCAATCGCGGTGACGGTGTTCTGGCACGCGTTGACGATACGGCCGTAGGCGTCATGGCTGCCGCGCGCGGCAGC
>NZ_CAMPJD010000052.1 GCF_946886695.1 uncultured Pseudoxanthomonas sp.
CCGGAGACCCCCATGAAACTGCTCGCCCCCCTCGCCGCCGCCGTCCTGCTCGCCGTCGCCTCGGCCAACGCCCAGGCCGCCCACGTACTGGTGGTGCTGTCCGACGCCGACCACCTCGACCTGCGCGACGGCCAGGTCTACCCCACTGGCTTCTACCTCAACGAACTGATGCAACCGGTCAAGGCACTGCGCGACGCCGGCCACGAAGTCACTTTCGCCACACCGGAGGGCCGCGCTCCGACCGTGGACCGCACCTCGGTGGACAAGGCCTATTTCGGCAACGACGCTGCCAGCCTGCAATCGCACACCGACCTGCTGGCGCAGTTGAAGCTGACGTCCGCCACGCAGTCGCCGGTGCTCAGCCTGGCCCGGGTGGAGCAGATCGGTTACGGCGAATTCGACGCCGTCTACATCCCCGGCGGCCACGCGCCCATGCAGGACCTGCTGGCCAGCCCGGCGCTGGGTCGCCTGCTGACCGACTTCCACCAGCAGGGCAAGCCCACCGCCCTGGTATGCCACGGCCCTATCGCCCTGTTGTCCACACTGCCGGGCAACGCCGCGTTCGTGCAGCGGATGGAACGCGACAATCGCGCCCCGGCGCCGGCCGACTGGATCTACGCCGGCTACCAGGTCACGGTGATCAGCAACGATGAGGAAGAACAGGCCAAGGCCGCGCTCAACGGCGGCCGCATGAAGTTCTACCCGCAGACCGCGCTGCAACAGGCCGGCGTGCAGTACCGCAGCAATGCCCAGCCGTGGCAGTCGAACGTGGTGGTCGATCGGGAACTGATCACCGGCCAGAACCCGGCCTCGGCGCAAGATGTGGCGAAGGTGTTGCTGGAACGGCTGGACTGACAGCGGCGCCAGCGTGCCCGCCTTGTGCGCTTGCCGACCCGGACAGGCGTACAGGGCGGATCATTCCCCTCTACTCACACAAAGCCTGGCGCTTGAGGCAAAAAGCCTGGCTCTACTCACTCAAAGCCTGGCTCGAGAGGCAAAAAGCCTGGTTCTACTCACTCAAAGCCTGGCTCGAGAGGCAAAAAGCCTGGTTCTACTCACACGTGGCCTGGCGCGAGAGGAAAAAAGCCTGGCTCTACTCACACATAGCCTGGCACGAGAGGGAAAAAGCCTGGCTCTACTCACACATAGCCTGGCGCGAGAGCGAAAAAGCCTGGCTCTACTCACACATAGCCTGGCGCGAGAGCGAAAAAGCCTGGCTCTACTCACGCAAAGCCTGGTGCGAGAGCGAAAAAGCCTGGCCCGACTCACACATGGCCTGGCGCGCCAGTGAAAAAGCCTCGGCCATCCTGGTCAGCGATGCCCCGTGCACGACGGTGCCGGATGGTCGGGCCTCATGGGCGCCGTACCCGACGCCTCGATCCACCGGTCAGGCCAACAGGATCTTCATCAGCGCGACCGTCACCACGGCCGCCACCAGCCAGATCGTCACGCGCCTGAGCAACGCGGCATCCAGCGCCCCAGCTGCCCGCGACTCGCGCGACGGAGTGAAACCCACGACCAGCACGTGCACCGGCAGCGCGACCACCAGCAGGAACGCGAACACCCAGTTCAACGTCTCGTCACCCAGCCGGGGCCAGATCAACGGCATCACGATGCCGGCGAAGAGGCCGGCGATGGCGGCGGTGATGGGGGTGGGGGTTAGCTTCATGCGCGACGGCATCCGGACAAATCGTTGCCGCAGTCTAGCTGGCGCGTCGGACGCGAGCCGGAGACGCGAACCCGAAAGACGTCGGTCCCCACTGAAACTCTGCTTGCGGAGCGGAGACCCAAGTCTCTGGTTCGCTGCATCTCGCTGCGAACCTCTCCAGAACAAAATCATGTAAATGCATTTATCGATGCAAGCTAGCATCTTCATCACTATAGTTTACCGCTACTGAACACAGGGGCTTGGACTCAGTCGCATGAGGAAGAAGGCGCTCATACCGGTAGTTGCTGTTGCTTTGCTGGCCGCAGGCGGAGCGGCGATCCTCGTTAAAGAGAGAAGTAGTGCGCCAGACGCGTCATCGGGCGACTACAGATCTACCCCGGGGGAAGCGTCGAAGAGCGAAGCTGATGGGCAACACGCCGTGGAAGCCGCGCATATTGGGGACACTCTGCAAAAGCAGCACCAACCCCATCCTTTTCCGGACATGGCGAAATCAAGGGATCGACTGCCCTTGGATGCAGATCCGTTCATTGCCGAAAGCAAAGACGAGCAACGGTGGCTTGACCGAAACGGATATCCGAACGCCGAGCAGTGGAACACCTACTCGAGCGCTCCTGATCACGTGTTGATGCAGGCTGCCGATGCTGGAGACAAAATCGCGTACGTGATGCTGGAAGGCCGCGCCCTTGCAAAAGGCGATAAAACGGCCATTAACGGGCTGCTTGATGAAGCGAGTTCTGGATCCAATTTCGCAATCATGACGCTCGCCGCATACATGGCGGGAAGTCCTGGAAGCAACCTCGAACTTGGCTATGCCTATTCGCGTGTTGCTGAAATGCGCGGTGACTACAGAATTGCCGCAGCCCGAGAAGGAATGTTTCCCCGCGCATTGACGTCGGAAGAGAAGCTAAGAGGGGAAGCGAGAGCACTAAGCATCTTCAATGAATTGAAGAAAGCGTCCAGGATCAACCAGTTTGTTGACCCAAGGCCTATCGGAAGTCGATAACAACCAGGGAGTTTTATGAAGAAGAAACGGAGCTTGTGGATTCTGTCGGGATTGATCTTCTCGGCGACTGCGATCGCGTGCGTGACATTGCCATTGCCCATACCACCTCTTCCGGTGAAGTTGAGCTGGACTGATTTGGCCAAAGCCAAGGCTGAAGGATTTTCAAATCCTGGACACGCTGCGGCAATGAAGAAGATTGATTCATATGCATCGACAGTTGTAGGCGACGCTACCTGGCAGAAGAACAACTATCAGGGCTACTTCAATTACAGCAGCCCCCTCGGTGGGGCCAACATGATCTTTATCGATAAGCCTTGCGGCAAGAAGGCCATTGATCAGTCGGAAAAGGGACTAGCAGACACTGGTGGCGGTGGCGGCCCATTTGATGACATCGGCCTGCCAGGCGCACCAGGCGGTGGACATTGCTCTATCGGCAGTGAGCCACGTCAAGCTTGCACTAGTGTTGGAGACCCGCAGGGTGCCAGCACTGGCAACCAAGTCTGCCAGTGGGTAAACGTAGACGTCTTGGTTTGCTGACTTGACAGCCGACTGATCGCGCGCTTTGGCCAGTTTTCGGCTCTCTAGCGGGCGCCGCCTGCGACACGGCTACATGAACAAGAAGGGCCGCCCTAAGGCGGCCCTTCCTTTGAGCCTTCATTGCGTCACTCGTCGGGCCAATACGATGACCTGGAACCGGATTTCATAACAATGAAAGAACTGTCATCACTGGAAAAAACCCCACTGCTTGGGGTCCTCCATGCAAAGTGGTTTCGCTTAGGCCAGCTGGCAAGAATCGCGGCTTGGAGAGCGCTCGGAATGGTAGCTCCGCCTCCTAGGTCTTTTGTCGTTTGAGTGCACTAGCGACTCTGGGGACCATCTGGTAGCGGCTGATTGAGAAGTCGTGCAGTCGCAATATGGGGAGTCATTCCCGCAGCATCGAGCGTGGTGAGACCCTCACGCACTCGCGCTTTGTAAAAGTCGGTCAGGTGTCTGGAACCGGACACTTGCTCGTACTCTATGCAGTATCTGTCGAGCTCGCTTAGCAAAGGGATGAGGTCTCTCCTGAATACATTCCAATCCGTAGCAGCGAATTCGCCCGGCTGGTTCCAGGCTAGCTTTTCGCGAATCAGGTTACTTCGTCGCTCCAAATTTTCGAGGATTTCTCGGACTGATTTCTCAGTGAAGGCCATCGTACCTATCATGGTGTAGTGCCTGTCTTGGAATACTTGCGGGGCAGGCCTATCCATAAGCCTATTCCATTCGACGAGCACGCCATCTAGGCGTTTATGCATTTCGGAGAGCTTCGCCTGAACTTCCAGATGCTGATTCTGGAG
Source organism: uncultured Pseudoxanthomonas sp. (assembly GCF_946886695.1). The sequence goes on from NZ_CAMPJD010000052.1 coordinate 4,007, forward strand.
CTCCAGCTGCTTGCGAGTATCCGCAGCCTCGTCCCTAGTTGTTCTTAGTGTCAGTACTACAAGAACGACAGTAATTATTCCGATCACCGGATTCAGCACACCGCTGAAGTAGTTTCCGAATTGCGACCAAGCATCTGGCCCCCCCACCGGCAATACCTGAAAGCTATAGGCATAGGCGCCGATTGCTAGAACGGCCACAGCGAAGGCCGTAACCAGCATTGCGCGCTCAATCCAATTCAGTCTGCCCATAGTTCGCCCGCCCCCTTTTTGCGTAGCCTAACGTCCGAGGAGTCGCTGAGTCATTGCGACTTATCGAGCATGGGTAAGAGCATGGGATTGCTGTAGATCATTGAATTTTTACCTTGCAATTCAATGATTTGGAAGAATTCGTGGCGGAGAGAGTGGGATTCGAACCCACGGTAGGCTTGCACCTACGGCAGTTTTCAAGACTGCTGCCTTAAACCGCTCGGCCATCTCTCCGTTGTCTGGAACTGCCCGCGACCCCGTCGCGGTGAATCGCCACCCTGCCCCGGCGGCGCGCCCGGCCCCTTGCGGGCCGGACGGCATTTTCGCACGAACACCCTGCCCGTGGCTTACGACGCCTTCTTCACCTTGCCGGCGTGGGTGTTGTCGATGGCCATCGCGATGGCCTTCTCCTTCTCCTCCGAACACTTGCCGCCGCAATCCAGCCGCGAGGATTCGATCTGCTGCGGCAGGTGCTCGGCCAGGAAATCGATGAACACCCGCACCGCCGGCAACATGCCCCGGCGCGAGGCGAACACCGCATGGCAGATACCCTGCGGCAGGCTCCATTCCGGCAGCACCACCTCCAGCTCGCCCTTGCGCACCGCGTCCGCGCACACCGTTTCCGGCAGCAGCGTGATGCCGTAACCGTCCTTCGCCATCGACTGCAGCAGCGGGAAATCGAAACCCGCCAGGCGCGGATTCAACTCGATGCGGCGCACTTCGCCATTGGGCCCATGCAGCTCCCAGCGCTGGCGCGCCTCGTCCTCGCTGATGCTCAGCGTGACGTGTTCGGCCAGGTCTTCCGGCACCTTCGGGCGGCCAGCGCGGTTGAGGTACTTCGGACTGGCGACCAGCAACTCCTGGATCTGGCCAAAGCTGCGCATCACCAGGCTGCCGTCGTCATCCAGCTTGGCGCGCACGCGCAGGGCCACGTCGTAGCCCTCGTTGATGATGTCCACGCGGCGGTTGTTGACGTGCAACTGCAGCCGCACCTTCGGGTACTTGTCGAGGAACGCCGGCAGGATCTTGGGCAACTGCATCTGTGCCACCGCCACCGGCACGCTGACGCGCACCACGCCCCGCGGTTCCGCACTCAGGCGATCGACCACCTCGCGCGCGGCCTGCGCTTCGGCCAGCATCGTCTGCGCATGGCGGTGCACGCTCATGCCCACGTCGGTCACCGCGAAGCGGCGCGTCGAACGCTGCAGCAGGCGCACGCCCAGGTCGGTTTCCAGCTGGCTGATGCGCCGGCTCAGGCGCGACTTGGGAATGCCCAGCGCCCGCTCGGCCGCGGCGAAGCCGCCGTGGTCCACCACCATGGCGAAGTAATAGAGGTCATTGAGGTCGTGCTGCATGAATTAGATCCACCTTTAGAACAATCAGTGACGTTTGACCACGTTTATCCTACAAATGCAACGACCTACAGTGTTCTCCAACGCGGTTGAGGCCGCATCCCGACCGGAGAACCACCATGAAACTATTGCATATCGACAGCAGCGCCCTGGCCGCCAATTCCGTCAGCCGACAACTGACCGCCGCCATCGTAGCCCGTTGGCAGGACACCGTGCCCGGCCTGGAGGTCACCTACCGCGACCTGGACGCCGACCCGCTGCCCCACCTGACCAACGCCGTACTGGGTGGGGGCGATGCCGCCGCCGCACAAGCCGGCGAGGCGGCGATGCAGCAGTTCCTGGCCGCCGACGTCATCGTGGTGGGCGTGCCGCGCTACAACTTCGGCGTGCCGTCCACGCTGAAGGCCTGGATCGACCGCATCGCCGTGGCCGGCCACACCTTCAAGTACACCGAGAACGGCCCGGTGGGCCTGGCCGGCGGCAAGCAGGTGATCGTGGCCGAGGCCAGCGGTGGCGAATACGCCGGTACGGCGATCGACTTCGTGGCGCCGTACCTGAAGCAGGTGTTCGGCTTCCTCGGCATCACCGATGTGGAGTTCATCCGCGCCGAGCGCGTGGCGTATTCGCCGCAGCACAAGGCCGAGGCCATCGAGGCCGCGCTGGCGAGCATCCCCGCGCCGCTGCGCAAGGCCGCCTGAGCCTTCGGGTCGCGGGACGGGGCCGGTATGCTGCCGGCACCCGTTTCCGCCACCCGCCGATGCCCGCCCGGAACACCACGCCCGACGCGATCGACGCCCCAGAGGCGCTGGCCCTGTTGAAAGCCGCCGCCCGCCCGGACCATCGCGCCGGACTGGCGCGCTACGGCATTCCCGACACGCACGCGCTGGGGGTACCGATGCGCGAGATCCAGGCGCTGGGCAAGCGCATCGGCCGTCGTCACACCATGGCCCAACCCCTCTGGGACAGCGGCATCTACGAAGCCCGCCTGCTGGTGGCTTTCATCGCCGATCCCACGCTCCTCACCCCCACGCAGATGGACCGCTGGTGCCGCCAGTTCGACAACTGGGCGGTCTGCGACACGCTGTGCCTGCACCTGTTCGACCGCAGTCCGCATGCGTGGGGACGGATCGATGCATGGGCGCGCAAGCGCGGCGAATTCGAGAAACGCGCGGCGTTCGCGCTGCTGACCGGACTGGCGGTGCACGACCGCCACACACCGGATGCGCGCTTCCTCGCCGGGCTGGTCCACGTGGACGCGGCGGCTGGCGATGCGCGCAACTTCGTCAGCAAGGGCGTGAGCTGGGCGCTGCGTGCCATCGGCCATCGCAATGCGGCGCTGCATGCCGAAGCGATCGACCGGGCCACCGCGCTGGCGGCGACCGACGATCCGGCGCGACGCTGGGTCGGCAAGGATGCGTTGCGCGACCTGGGCCGCGCGGCGGTGCTCGCCAAGGTGGCGAAGGCGACGAAGGGACGCGCGAAGAAGGCTTGATGCTCCCCTCGCCCCGCGTGCGGGGAGAGGGTGCCGAAGGCGGGTGAGGGGCGAGCGGAGACTGAGCCTTTACGTGATGATCAACGCTCAACGTTAGCCTGTAACCAAGGAGCGGATAATGTTGCGCGAAGAGCGCCCCTCATCCGCCCGTCGGGCACCTTCTCCCCGCAAGCGGGGAGAAGGAATGAGCAACCTCAGGCGATCTGCTCTGCCCCACCCATGTACGGCCGCAGCGCCTCAGGCACGGTGATCGAGCCGTCGGCGTTCTGGTAGTTCTCCATCACCGCGATCAACGCGCGGCCCACGGCGGTGCCGGAGCCGTTGAGCGTGTGCACCGGCTCGGGCTTGCCGGTGGCCGGGTTGCGCCAGCGGGCCTGCATGCGGCGGGCCTGGAAGTCTTCGCAGTTGGAACACGAGGAGATCTCGCGGTACATGTCCTGCGACGGCAGCCAGACTTCCAGGTCGAAGGTCCTGGTGGCACCGAAGCCCATGTCGCCGGTGCACAGCAGCATGCGGCGGTACGGCAGGCCCAGTTTCTCCAGGACGGTTTCGGCAGCGCGGGTCATGCGTTCCTGCTCGTCGTAGCTCTCCGACGGGCGCGCGATGGAGACCAGTTCCACCTTCTCGAACTGGTGCTGGCGGATCATGCCGCGCACGTCGCGGCCGCCGCTGCCGGCTTCGGAACGGAAGCACATCGAATGCGCCGTCATGCGCAGCGGCAGGCGGGCGTCGTCGAGGATCTCGTCGCGGACGATGTTGGTCAGCGGCACTTCGGACGTCGGGATCAGGTAGCGCTTGTGTTCGCCGAGTTGGGTGGCGAACAGGTCTTCCTCGAACTTCGGCAACTGGCCGGTGCCCCGCATCGAATCGGCGTTGACGATCACCGGCACGCTGGTTTCCTCGTAGCCGTGTTCGTTGGTATGCAGGTCCAGCATGAACTGCGCCAGGGCGCGGTGCAGGCGCGCCAGTTGGCCGCGCAGCACGGTGAAGCGTGCGCCGGACAGCTTGGCGGCGGTGTCAGCGTCCAGCCAGCCATGGCGGGCACCGAGTTCGACGTGATCCTTCACCGGGAAGTCGAACGTGCGCGGCGTGCCCCAGCGGTGCTGTTCGACGTTGCCGGCCTCGTCGCTGCCCACCGGCACGCTGGCGTGCGGCAGGTTGGGAATGCCCAGGGCGATGCCCTCGATCTCGGCGCGGATCTCGTCCAGCTTCACTTCCGAGGCCTTCAGCTCGTCGCCGAAGCCGGCCACTTCCGCCATCAGTGCGGACACATCCTCGCCCTTGGCCTTGGCCTGGCCGATGGCCTTGGAGCGGGTGTTGCGCAGGTTCTGCAGTTCCTCGGTGCGCTTCTGGATCTGCTTGCGCGCGGCTTCCAGATCGGCAATGCGGGACACGTCCAGGTCGAAACCGCGGGTCTCCTTGAGGCGCTGGGCGAGTTCGGCGGGCTGGGTGCGGAGCAGGACGGGATCGAGCATGGAAACAGCTGTCTGGCGTGGGAGGCCGGCATTATCGCCCATCTGCGACCGGTTGCCCGCGCGGTTAACCGCGGCTGTGCAAGAATCGGCGCGACTTCACCGGTGATTCCCATGTCGGCCCAGCAACCGCACGAACCGCACTTCACCTTCCGCCTGCCCCGCACGGCCCTGCGCAACGCCGCCATCGCCTTCGGCATCGGCCTGCTGCTGTTCGCGATCGTCTGGTGGGCGGGCCGCGACGACGGGTTCTACACGCCGGAAGCCACGGTGCCTGGCAAATCGCTGCCGGTCGAGGCGCTGCCCGAACCCCTTTCCACTGGCGATGGCGCGAGCGGCATGGAAGAACCCGCACCACGACCGCCCACCGAGGAGCGCCCGCAACTGGTGGAAGAAAAGCCGATGCCCGCGCCCGTGCCGGAGACCCCGGTACCCACGGCACCGGCCAATGCGACGCCGGCGGCGGCAGGTATTCCGCTCGCCCCCGGCGATGTGCCGGTGCCGATCCCCGGCCAGACACCCGCGCCCGAGTACCCGCCCTCTGCCATGCGCAATGGCGCGGAGGGCACGGTGATGGTGCGGGTGGAAGTGGGTGCGGATGGCGTTCCCACGTCGGTCGATGTGGCCCAGCGCAGCGGCTCCCGTGATCTGGATCGCGCTGCGGTGGCGGCCGTGCGTCGCTGGCGCTTCCAGCCGGCGCAGCGCGATGGCCAGGCGGTGCCGGGCGCGGTGACGGTGCCGATCGATTTCAAGATGCGGTGATCGTTGCCTGCATCGCACACGATGCGGTAGGCGCCACTCGACAACTCAACCTGACAATCGAAACCGCATGAAAGCCGTTCGTGGCGAGTCCGTCGGACCTCGCTTCTGTGCTGCCGTGGTTTGTCGCTTTTCCGCGAAGAGCGTGGTTCGACGGGCTCACCACGAACGGAGTACACCTTCGGCGCCCGCGACAGGCGACAAGTCCTGACGCAATAGCGCAGGACTTTCTGCATGCACGCGGCGTGCACACGGATGAACGTGTATTCCGCTAGCTGAACTCAGCCCGGCCCACTTCATCGCGAAATCACGCATCGCAAACATCCCCACGCAAAGACTCGGCACCGTTCCAACGCGGAACCCACAACGCGAAACGGAGGTTCACATGTCGATGCCCACGAACAATGAATACCGCACCCCGGATACCGTGCAAGACACCACGGTTGAACCGCGCCGCACCACATCCCCTGTCCTGCTGGTGCTGTTCGCCTTTGCGGTCACCGCAGGCGGCCTGATCTGGTGGAGCCAGTCGCGCGGTCCGGCCGACACTCCGGTGGCTGCCCTGCCTGCACCGGTGATCGATGAGCCGACGGCGACCACGCCTGCCAAAGAGCGTGTCACCGAGGCCGCCAACCGCGAACGTACCGAACGCGCAGCCGCCCGTCAGGCCATGATCAGTCGTGAGGCCAGCCCGCTCGCCAGCAACGCCGAGCCGAAGTACCCCGCTTCGATGCTGCGTGCCGGCGTCGGTGGCACCGTGGTGGTGCTGGCCGAGGTGGATGCCCAGGGCAATCCGGTCGACGTGCGCGTGGTCGAGCGCAGCGGCGAACGCGATCTGGACCGCGCCGCGCTGAGTGCCGTGCGCCAGTGGCGCTTTGAGCCTGCCATGCGCAATGGCAAGGCGATCGCCACCAGCGTGAAGGTGCCGGTGGACTTCAAGCCCATCTGAGTGCTGCACCGCTCCGCACAAGGAGCTGACGAGGAAAGTAAAAGGGGACGCGAGCAGGCGTCCCCTTTTCCTATGTCTGGCTTCTTGTAGGAGCGACGTAAGTCGCGACCGTGAACCCTCCGCGCCAGGATCGCGTCGAGCACCCGCGGATGGGAGAACCGCACGGGAACTCCGAGTCTGCGGTCGCGACTCACGTCGCTCCTACAGAACGCGGAAGCGTCACGCCTTCCGCAACGCGAATCCCGCGCCGGTCGCCAGGCCGTCGTAGTTCGGAAACGAGGTGGCCACGTTGGCGACGTCGCCGATGCGGACCTCGCCCGTCGCCACCTGCCCCGCAATGGAGAACGCCATCGCGATGCGGTGGTCGCCATGGCTGTCCACCACCCCACCCTGCAGTTCGCCGGGGAAGATCGTCGCGCCATCGGGCGTCTCATCGATTCGCAGGCCCAGGGCACGCAGACCATTCGCCATCGCCGCGAGGCGGTCGGATTCCTTCACCCGCAGTTCCGCGGCGCCGCGCACAACCGTGGGACCGTCCGCCGCTGCCGCCGCGACGAACAGCGCGGGAAACTCGTCGATCATGTCCGGCACCAGTGCTTCGGGCACCTCGATGCCATGCAGTGGCGCGTGACGCACTACGAGATCGGCCACCGGTTCGCCGCCGTGCTCGCTGGCATTCTCTTCGGTGATGTCCGCGCCCATCAGGCGCAGTGCCTGCAGCAGGCCGGTGCGACGCGGATTCAAGCCAACGGCGCGCAGACGCAATTCAGAACCGGGAATGATGCTGGCGGCAACCAGGAAGAACGCGGCCGACGAGAAATCCGCAGGCACGGCGATGTCCGTCGCCTTCAGGCGCTGCCCGCCACGCAGGCGCGCGAAGCCGGGCGAGAAGTCGATGTCGACGCCGAACGCCTTCAACATCCGCTCGGTGTAGTCGCGGGTGGGGTGTGGCTCGCGCACCACGGTCTCGCCGTCGGCATACAGGCCGGCCAGCAGTACGGCGGACTTCACCTGGGCACTGGCGACTTCCAGCGTGTAGTCGATGCCCGCCAGCGGCTGGCCGCCGTGGATGCGCAGCGGTGGCAGGCCGCCTTCTTCGGTGTCGATGCGCGCGCCCATCGAGGAAAGCGGCCCGGTGACGCGGCGCATGGGGCGCTTGGACAGGGATTCGTCGCCGACCAGCACGCTGTCGAACGGCTGCGCGGCCAGCAGGCCCGCGAGCAGCCGCATGCCGGTGCCGGCGTTGCCACAGTCGAGCGCGCCGTCGGCAGGCTTCAGGCCATCCACGCCCACGCCATGGACGATGCGGCGCGACGGCGACGGGGTTTCCATCTGCACGCCCATGCGCGAAAAGATCGCGGCAGTGGCGCGAGTGTCCTCGCCTTCCAGGAAGCCGTCGACCGTCGACGTGCCATCGGCGAGTGCGGCGAACATCACCGCGCGGTGCGACACCGACTTGTCGCCGGGGATGTCGAGGGTGCCCCGTAGGGGTTGGCCGGCGGAGGCGATCCAGTCTTGTTTCATCGGAGTTCGTTGCGGGCTTGGGAAGTGAGGGAAGGGAGTACGGGATTCAGAATGACTGAGGACTTGCCGTCATCCCGGCGGCCCTCAACAGTCGAGCGACTGACAAAGCAGGCATCCATCTTGCTCTTGCAGCCTCGGCGAAAGGCAACGTCAAAGTGGGTCCCGGCATTCGCCGGGATGACGAGCGAGGTGAGACCGGGGCTGGATGGGGCTCACGACGGGCTCAAGGCACCGCGACCGGGTACGACCCCAGCACCTTGATCTGCGCCGAATGCTGTTCCAGTTCGGCCAGCGCCTGTTTCATCGCCTGGTCGTCGATGTGGCCGGCCAGGTCGATGAAGAAGCCGTACTCCCACTTCGCGTGGTGCGAAGGCCGCGACTCGATGCGGTTCATGCTGATGCCGTGGCGCGCGAACGGGCTGAGCACGTCGAACAGCGCGCCGGGCTTGTCGTGGATGAAGACCAGCACCGAGGTGCGGTCGTGGCCGGACGGCGGGAAGATGCTGCGGCCGATCACCAGGAAGCGCGTGGTGTTGTCCTTGTCGTCCTGGATCGGGCTCATGACGACCTTCTTCAGGCCATAGACGTGGGCGGCGCTCTCGCCGCCGATGGCGGCCGCGTCGTCGTTGCCGCGCGCGCGGCGAGCGCCCTCGGCGTTGCTCGACACCGGCACCTTCTCCACCTTCGGCAGGTTGGCGCGCAGCCAGCCGGCGGTCTGCGCGAACGACTGCGGGTGCGCGTAGATGCGTTCGATGTCGTCGATGCGGCCGGTACGCGACATCAGGAACTGGTGCACGCGCAACTCGACTTCGCCGCAGATCTTCAGGTCGGAGGTGAGGAACATGTCCAGGGTGATCTGGATGGTGCCCTGCCCCGAGTTCTCCACCGGCACCACGCCGAAATCGGCGTTGCCGCTGGCCACTTCCTGGAAGACTTCTTCGATGCTCGCCAGCGGCAGCCCGTGCGCCGAGCGACCGAAGTGCTTGAGCACGGCCTGCTGGCTGAAGGTGCCTTCCGGCCCCAGGTAGCCGATCTTCAGCGGTTCCTGCTGGGCGAGGCAGGCGGACATGATCTCGCGGAAGACATGCACCAGCACTTCGTCGCTGAGCGGGCCTTCGTTGCGGTCCACCACCATGCGCAGCACCTGCGCTTCGCGCTCGGGCCGGTAATAGTCCACGGCAGCGGCGAGCTTGCCCTTGGCCTTGCCGACCTGGTGGGCGAAGACGGCGCGTTCGGCGATCAACGACTGGATCTGGCGGTCGATGCCGTCGATCTTGGCGCGCACGTCGGAGAGGGCCGGTGCGGGCGTGGCTTCGGCCTTCTTGCTGGGTGCCGGCTGCTTGCTGGATTTGCTGGGCTTGGAGGCCATGTTTCAAGTTTCCTGGGGATGCTTTCTGTAGGAGCGACGTAAGTCGCGACCTGAAGGTTGGCGGTCGCGACTTACGTCGCTCCTACAACAGCGCTACTCATCCGTTGCGTTGCTGGAAATCGCGCATGAAATCGACCAGCGCCTGCGCACCTTCCACCGGCAGCGCGTTGTACAGCGAGGCGCGGATGCCACCGACCGCCTTGTGCCCCTTCAGCGCCAGCAGGCCGGCCGCCTTGGATTCGGCCACGAAGCGCGAGGTCAGCGTCTCGTCGGGCAGGAAGAACGGGATGTTCATCCGCGAGCGCACGGCCGGCGCCACGTCATTGCGGTAGAAGCCGCCCGACGCATCGATGGCGCCATAGACCAGCGACGACTTCATGGCGTTGCGGCGCGCGAACTCGGACACGCCGCCTTCGGCAAGCATCCACTTGAAGACCAGCCCGGCCAGGTACCAGTTCCAGGTCGGCGGCGTGTTGAGCATGGAGTCGCGAGCGGCGTGCGAGCGATAGTCGAAGATGTCGGCGCGCGGCTGGCCGCTCCGTTCGAACAGATCCTTGCGGATGATGACCACTGCAACGCCCACCGGGCCCAGGTTCTTCTGCGCGCCGGCATAGATGACCCCGTACTTCGACACATCCAGCGGCTCGGAGGCGATCGACGAACTGAAGTCGGCGAACAACGGCACGTCGCCTACGTCGGGCGTATCACGGAACTCCACGCCATGGATGGTCTCGTTGGCGGTGATGTGCACGTAGGCGGCACCGGGCGTGAGCTTCCAGGTGTCGCGCGGCGGGATGTCGTGGAAGCCGCCGGCCTCGCCGTCGGCGGCGATGTTGACCGTGCAGTACGGCGCGGCCTGATTGATCGCGGTCTTGCCCCAGTGGCCTGTCACCACGTAGTCGACCACTTGGCCGGGGGCGGCGAAGTTCAGCGCCAGCAGGGCTTGGTGGGTGGTGGCGCCACCGGACAGGAACAGCACGGCGTACTCGTCAGGAATGCCGACCAGGGCGCGCAGGTCGGCTTCGGCCTGCGCGGCCACCGCGATGAAATCCTGGCTGCGGTGGCTGATTTCCACGATGGACGCGCCGATGCCGTTCCAGTCGAGCATCTCGGCCTGGGCCTGCCGCAATACCGACTCGGGCAACGTGGCGGGACCGGCACTGAAGTTGAACGCGCGCGTCATGGGGCACCTGGAAGAATGAACAGCTAGTATGCCGCAGCGCATCCGTTGCAGGGGCAACCATGCGGACGTTGGGGCATGAAATGCGGACGGACTGCATCCCGCACCGGGCCATGGCCGTATAGGCTTGCGGCAGGTCGTCCGCAGACCGGGAATTTTCCCGCCGTACAGACGTCCAACAGTCTCTGCAACGTTCCGGAGCTCCCCCATGTCCCTGCGCGACGCCTTGCGAATCCCCTCCTTCGAGATCACCGACGAGTCCGTGTACCGGGAGCGCCGCGCCCTGCTGCGTGCCTTCGCGATGGCGCCAGCGCTGGCCCTGTCCGGTTGCGCGGAGGCCGAGCCGCCGCCTCCGCCGAGGATCGCGGTGACGCCCGAGCAGGCGCGGTCCGGATTCCGCACGACGGAAGAACTGACCCGTTACGAAGACGTGGCCAGCTACAACAACTTCTACGAATTCGGCACCGGCAAGGCCGACCCGTCCACCGCACGCAAGACATTGAAGACCTCGCCGTGGTCGGTGGTGGTGGGCGGCGAATGCGCGAAGCCGGGCCGGATCTCGCTGGAAGATCTGGTGAAGGGCCTGACGCCCGAAGAGCGCATCTACCGCCTGCGCTGCGTCGAAGGCTGGTCGATGGTGATCCCATGGCTGGGGGTGCCACTGGGTGAGGTGCTGAAGAAGTTCCAGCCCACCTCCAAGGCGAAGTACGTCGCCTTCACCACCCTCGCCGATCCGGTGCAGATGCCGGGCGTGCGCTACCCCTCGATCAACTGGCCCTACCGCGAAGGCCTGCGCATCGACGAGGCGATGCATCCCCTCACCCTGCTGGCCACCGGCCTGTACGGCAAGCCGCTGCCGCAGCAGAACGGCGCTGCGCTGCGGCTGGTGGTGCCGTGGAAGTACGGCTTCAAGAGCATCAAGTCCATCGTCGAGATCAAGTTCGTCGAGAAGATGCCGGAAACCGCGTGGCACGACCTGCAGCCTTCGGAGTACGGCTTCTTTTCCAACGTGAACCCGAGCGTCGACCATCCACGCTGGAGCCAGAAGACCGAACGCCGCATCGCCGGCAAGCAGAGCAAGCTGTTCGCCGAGCGCATCCCGACACGCATCTTCAATGGCTACGCCGACCAGGTGGCCACGATGTACGCCGGCATGGACCTGAAGAAGTGGTACTGAGGCAAGGTCCGGAAACCATGTCCTGAGCCTCTGCGTGGGTCGCGCGGCCTCGTTCCGCAGGTGGTGACCCCGCCATTCGCGGACTCGTCAGTGGTGAGCTTCAACGTCGTCCGTGGTGAGCCTGTCGAACCACGCTCTTGCCGGATCACCCCTGATATCACTCCCTCCCGACACCGACCTGCCACGCATGCCCAAGACTTCCCCGCGCATCATCGCCGCCAAGACCCTGGTCCATGCCCTCGCGCTCACCCCGCTGGCGATCCTGGCCTGGCAGTTCCACGACGTCTGGCGCAACGGCAGCGACGCACTGGGTGCGGACCCGGTGGCCGAGATCGAACACCGTACGGGACTGTGGGCGCTGCGCCTGCTGATGGTCGCGCTGGCCGTCACGCCGCTGCGCCAGCTGACAGGGCAGTCGGCGTTGCTGCGCTTCCGGCGGATGCTCGGCCTTTACGCGTTCTTCTACGCCACGCTGCACCTGGCGGTGTACCTGGGCCTGGACCTGCGTGGCTACTGGACGCAGATCTTCGAGGACATCGTCAAACGTCCCTACATCACCGTCGGCTTCACCGCCTGGCTGCTGCTGGTACCGTTGGCCGTCACGTCGACGCTGGGATGGATGCGCCGCCTCGGCCGTCGCTGGGGCCAACTGCACAAGCTCGTGTATGCCATCGGCGTGCTGGCCGTGCTGCATTTCTGGTGGCTGGTGAAATCCGACATCCGCGAGCCGTTGCTGTACGCGGCCATCCTCGCCGCCCTGCTGGGCTGGCGTGCGTGGAAGCGGTTCAGCCCGCGCCGAACAGCAGCAGTGCGCTGAGCGCGCCTGCCATCAACAGCGCCGCAAGCAGCAGCCAGGGCCAACGCAACACCGATGACGAGGATGGCGTTGCGGCTTCAGAGGAAGCCGGCAACGCGCCCGGTTCGCCCATCAGCGCAGGCTCGTCCACGTTCGCGGTGGGTGCCCACGGCACTTCCAGCACGAAACGATGCTGCGCATCGAAGACGATCTGGTCGCCGGCCACGAGCAGTGCATCGCGCACCGCCACACCATTCACCCGGGTGCCGTCGGCGGATCCGAGGTCGCGCAGAAGGACGCGTTCACCACGCAGCTCCAGCCGCGCGTGCCGCTCGGCGAATGCCGGATCGTCGACGCGGATATGGGCGTCGCGCGCCCGCCCGACCACACGCGGCTGTTCCAGCGAAATGCTCTTGCCGTGGTACTTGCCCCCCAGGCCCCGCAGCACCACGCGGACATCGCCTTGGCCGGCGTCGCTTTCCCGGAGGTCGGCGGCCGATTGGTAGCCCGACTGCAGCAGCAGCTCCACGCCTTCCACGTACACCGCATCGCCGGGTCGCAGTACCGCCATGCGCTTCACCGGACGGCCGTTGATGTGCACACCCCGCATGCCGTTGGCCACCTGCAACCAGAGGCCGCGCCGGTCCACGCAGATCTGCGCGAGCAGTGCACCCTGCGGTGAATCCCCTACACCCACGGTACCTGCCGCTTCACGCACGATGCGGTGCACGCCGGTGGTGAGCGGCCGGTCGGGCGAAGGGCGGTTTGCGAAGTGAAGTCTGAGGTTCTGCACGCCCCGGGAGCCTATCAGGTTGGGGCCCATCCGGCAGCCCCGGCTTGGCATATGCCGCCACGCTGCGCAGAATAGCGCCGCACAAAGGGAGCCCTCGCATGGCCAGCATCGACATCCTCCATCCGCATTCCAAATCGCCCAAGCAGGCACGCAAAGCGGTCGAAGACGTGGCAAAGAAACTGTCCGAGCGCTTCGACATGGACTACGGCTGGGACGGCGACACGCTGAACTTCAGCCGTTCGGGTGTGGAAGGAAGAATCGCCCTGCTCGCCGACACGCTGCGCGTTACCGCCAACCTGGGCTTCCTGCTTTCGGCGATGAAAGGCCCCATCGAGGCCGAGATCCGTCGGGTCCTGAGCGACAAGTTCGACTGAACGTCAGTCGCGGAACGGGTCGGGCTCGTCCTCGAACAATCGCTGCGACACGGCGCGCTCTGCCCGCTCGATGTCGCGCACGAAAGCCTTGCCGTCGCCCAGTGCGGCGAAGGCCGCGAATCCCCGCTCCAGGAATCCCTGGAGCTCACCTAGCCCGGTCGCCTTTGCCGGCCCGCGGGACAGTTTGAGCAGCGTGGCCACGCCAGGCGTCTTCACCGCCCGCGCCAGGCCCACCCCCACCTCGGCGATCAGGTCGATCTGGTGCCCGCGCAGGCGCGGCAGGCCCACCTCACGATAGGCACGCCCGTACAGTCCGGCGTCCAGCTTGCGGCGATTCGGCGCCAGCCGATGCAGCGCTTCTGCCATGCGCATGTCCAGCGCATGCGTCAGCACGCCCAGTTCGATCCCATGCGCCACGGTGTCCAACACGGCGCCGGGCAGCAGGCGCTGCATCATCGGCATCACCTTGGCGACATTGGCGTCGCGCTTGCTGAAATCGTGGTCGCCATAGACGTCGGTCAGGAAGAACATCGCCGCCGCGCGCCGCTGCGGGTCGTTCAGGAAATGTTCGAAGCTGGTCTCCAGCCGCGCCGCCTGCCAGCGCCGCAGCTCCGGTAGCCAGCGCAGCCGGTTGCGGGGCTCCTGCACCGGATCATGCAGGGCCTGGTGCCAGGCCAGGCGCCTGCCAACGCGTTCGATCAAGGGATTTCCTGAGGCCATGCCGGCCATGATCCGGGCCCGCTGCGGGCGCCGCAACCCGGCGGCGGGTCGGCTACACTCGGGCGGCAAGGTCACCACGGGTAGTACATGCTTTCGATCCACAGTGCGCGGCGGCGGGGCCACAACGGCAAGATCGGGCTGGCCATCGCAGGCGGCGGCCCCATCGGGGGCATGTACGAGCTGGGCGCGCTGCGTGCCCTGGACGAAGCCCTCGACGGCCTGGACCTGACCCGGATGGACTGCTATGTCGGCGTCAGCTCCGGTGCATTCCTCGCCGCCGGGCTGGCCAACCGGATGGGCACGGCCGAGATGTGCCGCATCTTCATCACCGGCACCAGCGACGATGCGGAATTCCGGCCCGAAACCTTCCTGCGCCCGAATGTCGGCGAGTACCTGCGCCGTGCGGCCAGCCTTCCCGGCCTGTACGCCGACTGGCTGAACCGGCTGGTGCGCAATCCGCGCCGCGCGACGCGCTGGTCCGACATGTTCCTGCGTTTTGGTGGCCTGGTACCCACCGGCATCTTCGACAACGAGGAAGTGGAGCGTTTCCTGCGCGACATCTTCAGCCGCCGTGGCCGCAGCAATGATTTCCGCAGGCTCGACGCGGATCTCTTCGTCGTCGCGGTCGATCTCGACAGCGGCGAGGCCGTGCGCTTCGGCGAGGAGGGCTGGGACGACATCCCGATCTCGCGCGCCGTGCAGGCCAGTTCCGCCCTGCCCGGCCTGTATCCGCCGGTGGAAATCGGCGGCCGCCATTTCCTCGACGGCGCCCTGCGCCGGACCATGCATGCGAGCACGGTACTGGATCGAGGCATCGACCTGATGATCGGCATCAACCCGCTGGTGCCGTTCGATGCGAACCAGGCCACGCCCCAGGCCGACGAAGCCGAACAGGTGGGGCTGGCAAGCGGTGGCCTCCCGGCCGTGCTGTCGCAGACCCTGCGCACACTGCTGCAGTCGCGCATGCAGATAGGCATGGAGAAGTACCCGCATCGGTACCCGGATATCGACCAGTTGGTGTTCGAGCCGAATTCGGACGACAGCGAGCTGTTCTTCAC
The DNA here is from genome assembly GCF_946886695.1 of uncultured Pseudoxanthomonas sp. The sequence continues at coordinate 19,268 of NZ_CAMPJD010000052.1, forward strand.
CAATCTCTTCAGCTTCTCTTCGCGCCACCGGGTCTGCCAGCTGGCCTACCGCAACACGCTGGCGGACCTGCGCAAGCGCGCGTCGGTGCTCAAGCCCATGCTGGCCGCGCACGGCATCCGCTACAACGAGGACATCGTCAACGACCGCAACCGTTCCATCCTCGACGGGCTGGACGTGATGCCGCGGATGACCGAAACCACGGCGCGCCTGCGGCGTGCCCTGGACGACGTGGACCAGCTCGTGTCGCGGCATCGCGCGGCCCGTCGCGGCTGATGCGCTCACGGCCGCGTCACCGGCTGGTGTGAAAACTCTAGACAGCCCACCGATTCTGGCGCGCAATCCCCCACACCACTCCCTGACGGAACGCCATGGCCACGCTGAAGAAATCCGCACGCAAGAAGACCGCTTCTGCATCCGCTTCCAAGAACGACAACCTGCAGGCCCAGGCCGAGCAGATGTCCAAGCGCCTGGGCGAATCCGCACAGCAGGTATGGCTGGCAGGCGGGGGCGCTTTCGGGCGCGCGCAGGCCGAAGGCACCAAGCTGTTCGAAACGCTGGTGAAGGAAGGCCTTTCGCTGGAGCAGACCACGCGCAAGGTGGCAGGCGGCAAGGCCCAGGCCATGCGCGATGCGATGGAGACCACTGTCGGCCAGGCGCGCGAACGCGCGTCGGATACCTGGGACCGTCTGGAGAAGGTGTTCGAAGAGCGCGTGCATCGCGCGCTGCGCCGTCTCGAGGTGCCCAGCCGTGAGGATCTGTCCGCGCTCATCGATCGTGTTGATGCACTGAATGCCCAACTGCGCACGATGGGCGGTTCGCCGGCCAGCAAGCCTTCCCGTGCCAAGCGCAGCACCAAGGCCGTCAAAAAACCGGCGCCTGCCGCGAAGAAAACGCCCGCGAAACGTGCAGCGCGCAAGAAGGCTGCACCATAAGGTTGCATGCGCATTTTCGTGCGCATTTCTGAATAAAATTTTGTTGCGCAGCAACATCGAATGGCGTAACAATCATTCCAGCCCGCCAGTCCATCGAAGTTCGTTTGCTCCCCTCCCCTTACGGCTTCGGACTGGCGGGCTTTTCTTTGCCCGCCGCGCGGCGCGGGCACCCGCCAGCACAGACAGCCGTGGGTGCGGCCCGGTAGAATCGCGGGCCTAATAACAACAACGCACCCGCGACGCATGTCCATTTGGCTCCTCGGTTTGGCGGTCACCCTTGTGACCGGTGCGGCAGCCACCGCCTATCTCTGGCTTGTGCGGCGCCCCAGCGACGAAATGTCCTACGGGCTGCACGCCCTGTCCGGATTGCGCTGGAGGGAGTTCTCGAAACTCGTCCTTGCCGCGATGGCAGGCCGTGGCCTGATCGAAACCGGCCCCGATCCCCAGGAGTCCCGCGAACCCCAGACGACCTTCCTGCTCGCGCGTGGCCAGGAAAAGTGGCTGCTCTCGTGCAAGCACGGTTCGGCCTACCGGATCGCCGCGGCCCCGGTGCAGGAACTTGCCGCCAGCATCCGCCTGGGTGCCGCCACCGGCGGCATCCTCGCCACCGAGGGCAAAGTGGAAAAGGAAGGCCGGGAGGCGGCCCAGGGCAACAACATCGAGTTGCTCGACGGGCCGCGGCTGTGGCCGGAAGTCCGACACCTTATCGAGCCGAGCCTGCGCGAGCAGATCGTGACGTACGCATCGGCGCGCGCCAAACGGCATATCGGCATCAGTTGGCTCGGCGCGGTGACGGTGGGTGCCCTTGCCATGGCGGGCTGGGCCGGCAGGCAGTCTGCGGACACGCGCGTCGATGCACCGCCCGCAGCACCCGTGCCGGCGCGAACGGTCAGCGCACCTGCTCCCGCGACGCCTGCGCCGCAGGAAGCCTTCCGCGAACCGACGCAGGAAGAACTGGAAGCCCAGATGCGCAGTGTGCTCCAGGCGCTGTCGAGAACCCCCGGCATCACCCGCGGCGTCTGGCAGACCAAGCTGACGTTGAGCATCGATCGGGCGGGCAGCGAGAACGACATCTGGCCGTCGATCTGCCTCGAGCTGGAGCGCTACCCGGCCCTGCGCGCCACCCGCGTGCAGCTCAACCCGCCTCCGGGCAGCAACGAACCGGTGCGCTGGCGCCAATGCAAGACGATGTGAGGCCACCGCGACACTTCGTCGCTGTGCGCCTTGGCGTCGCTGCAGGATGATGCTGCCGCCATCGACACGCCTTCCGATCCGATGAACGATCCCGCCGTTCCCACGCCCTACGACCGCATCGGCGGCGAAGCCGGCCTGCGCCGGATGACGCAGCGCATGTATGCGCTGATGGACACGCTGCCGGAAGCCGCTGCCGTGCGTGCCCAGCATCCGGCCTCACTCGACGGCAGCGAGCGGAAACTGTTCGAGTTCCTCAGCGGCTGGCTGGGTGGCCCACCGCTGTTCACGCAGAAGCACGGCGCCCCAATGTTGCGCGCCCGCCACCTGCCCTTCCGGATCGGCATGGAGGAAGCCAGCGGCTGGCTGGCCTGCTTCCATGGCGCGATGGTCGAGACGGTCGAAGACGCCGAGCTACGCGACTTCCTGTGGTCCCGGATCGAACCGCTGGCGCTGCATATGCGGAATGTGCAGGCGGTGCCGTTGCGGTGGGCGAACGAAGCCTAAAGCCTCCGGTGCCGGTCACGTCATCGCTTACATGCAAATGACGTAGTCGTCCGGGTCGAGCGCTGTCTCGACCCGGAGAATCGCCAAAGCATCCGACCAAAGTTCGTCTCCCGATTCCCTGCGATCTCCTGCGGTGAATCGCTCCGGCGGGCCATAGGCCGACCGCCAGTCACCATCGACGCAAGCGGCGAATCCGGATTGCAGGCAGGGAACTCCTGCGCAGCCTGACTTGTGAGCGTCAGGCAGCGCCAACGCACGCGTCGCCAGTTCGCGGAAGCGCGCGGACTGCTGCGGAGTCAAAACCATGTCGATATCGCGGTGGAATTCGCCCTTCCAACGATACCCGGCGCCTTTCGACGGCCTCAGCCGTGCCTCGCCACCGTCCTTCGACGATCTCGCGTGGATGACGGTCTCCGAGCATGCACCACCGGCTAGGACAACAACCCACTCCTGCGCATCGCACGACATGGCCTGCTGGGGTATCAACTTGCCTTCCAGGTACGCATCGATTTCGTACCGCGCGGCGGCACGCGCACCCTCGGCGGTCCACGCGGCTAGCCAAGCATCGCGCTCGCCCAAGACGCGGGATAACAGCAACCACACGCCGACCCCGCTGCCCACCAGGAGCACGCAGCCCAGCCCGAGCGTCCTAGCCCAGGAGATTCGCATCGACGCCTACCAGTGCACGCCCCGCATCAACGACGCGAAGGCGATCTGCTCCTGGCTGGGCGCGGCTTCCTTCAACGCTTTTCGATCGCCCTTGGCCGCGGCCGAATCCGGGAACAGCTCGAACGCGGTGTTCATCACCACCTCGTAGGCCTTCGGCGCCACCGCGTTGACCAGCGCAGCGAAGATGCCCAGGCGCGTGGCGATGCGACTGGGCTTCTCGATGATGGCCTTCACCAGCAGGTCGGCGGCTTCCTCCGGCGACAGCGTCGGCACACTGTCGTACATCTTGGTCGGCGCGATCATCGGCGTCTTCACCAACGGCATGTTGATGGTGGTGAAGCTGATGCCCTTGCCCGACAGCTCACCCTGCGCGCAGCGACTGAACGCATCCAGCGCCGCCTTCGATGCGACGTAGGCGGAAAAACGCGGTGAATTGGCCAGCACGCCGATCGAACTGATGTTGATGATGTGGCCCTTGCGGCGCTCGGTCATCTTGGGCAGGAAGCCCATGATCAGGCGGATGCTGCCGAAGTAGTTCAGCTGCATCGTGCGCTCGAAATCGTGGAAGCGGTCGTAGCTGGCCTCGATGGAACGGCGGATCGAGCGACCCGCATTGTTGATCAGGATATCCACGTGGCCGTGCTCGTCCAGCACGATCTTCACCAGCCGGTCGCAGTCGGCCATGTCGGCCAGGTCGGCGGTGTAGGCGAACACCTTGCCACCCGCCTTCTTCATGTCGTCGCGGGCCTTGAACAGCTCCTCCTCCCCGCGCGCCACGATGATCGTGGTGGCACCGGCTTCGGCCACGCGCTGAGCGGTGGACAGGCCGATGCCGGACGAGCCGCCGGTGATGACCACCACCTTGTTGCGCACCTTCCCCTTCAACGAGCGGTCGATGAACAGGTCCGGGTCGAGGTGGCGCTCCCAGTAGTCCCAGAGGCGCCATGCGTAGTCGTCCAGGCGCGGCACGGCGATGCCGCTGCCCTTCAGCGCCCGCTCGGTCTCGCGGCTGTCGAAGCGCGTCGGATAGGTGATGAACTTCAACACTTCCTTCGGGATCTTGAAGTCGCGCAGCAGCATGCCGATGAAGCGCCGCACCGGCGGCAGGTTGCCCACCGCCATGCGGATGCTGCCCGGCACGAAGGCGAACATGCGCGCATCGATGCGCATGGTCATTTCCGGCGCATGGCCGGCGCGGCAGAACGTGTTCAACACCTCGCCCACGCGCATCGGTTCCGGATCGGTCAGGTGGAAAGTGTGGCCATCCAGCTTTGGCTTGTGCGCGATGTGGTCCATCGCGTCGGCCACGAAGTCCACCGGCACGATGTTGATGCGCCCGCCTTCGATGCCCAGCACCGGCACCCACTGCGGGAGCAGCTCGCGCAGCTTCTTGATCAGGGTGAAGAAGTAGTACGGGCCGTCGATCTTGTCGATTTCGCCGGTCTTCGAATGGCCCACCACCATGCCCGGGCGGTAGATGCGCCACTTGATGCGCTTCTCGTTGCGCACCAGCCCCTCGGATTCGTGCTTGGTGCGCAGGTAGGGATCATCCAGCCCCTCTGCTTCCTCGAACATGTCCTCGCGGAAGATGCCCGGATACAGGCCGGCCGCCGCGATGGAACTGGTGTGATGGAAGCAGCCGGCCTTCAGTGCGGCGGCCAGATCGAGCGCATGCTGGGTGCCGTCGATGTTGGCGGCCTGTTGCGCTTCGCGGGTGGCGGTAAGGTCGTAGATGGCCGCCAGATGGAAGAAGTGCTTCACCTTGCCGGTCAGTGCACGCAACTGGGCGGGCGTCAGTCCGCACTTCGGCTTGGTCATGTCGCCGTGCACCACGGACACGCGCTTCATGTCCCAGCCCGCCTTCTTGGCAATGGCGTCGAACTTCTTCTGCGAGTCCTTGCGGACCAGCACGTGGACCGTCCCGCTGCGCTTGAGGAGATTGCCGACCAGGTAACGGCCAATGAACCCTGTGGCGCCCGTGACGAAATAGCTCATGACGACCCCTATCCTCAAGTTGTATGGGCAAGCCCCTCCGACCGCCCTGCGGCCTAACTTGCCAGAGCCGCCCAGATTCGACAATCCCGTCACGCATTGACCGCTTCCACCACCCGTGGTGTGATGGCTTGGATCACTGGGAGGGATCATCCATGGCAGACCTCAAGAGCGCGTTCGATCAGGCATCCAAGGACATCCAGACGCTGTCCGAGCGCCCGGACAACGACACGTTGCTGCGGCTTTACGGCCTCTACAAACAGGGTGCGGAAGGTGATGTGAAGGGTGACAAGCCGGGTTTCTTCGACTTCGTCGGTACCGCCAAGTACGAAGCCTGGGCCAAGCTCAAGGGCACGGGGCAGGAGGACGCGCAGAAGAAGTACGTGGATCTGGTAAAGAAGCTGCTGGCCTGAAGCCCGACGTGGCACGCGATACCCGCCAGCGCATCCTCGACGCCGCCCTGGCGATGTTCAACTCACAGGGCGAGCCCCACGTCACGACCAACCATATCGCTGACGAGTTGGAGATCAGCCCGGGCAATCTGTACTACCACTTCCGCAACAAGGACGACATCATCGAACAGCTCTTCGCGCGGTACGAAGAGCGGATGGACGCGGCGCTGACGCCCCCCACCGACCGGCTGCCGGGTCTGGAGGACATCTGGCTGCAGCTTCACCTGGTGTTCGAATGCATCTGGGACTACCGGTTCCTGTACCGCGACCTGATCGAGATCCTGAGCCGCAACCGGCGGCTGCGCATGCGCTTTGCTCGCATCCTCAAGCGCGCCGATGACAGTGCCCATGCGGTGATGCGCGGCATGGGCCAGGCCGGCGTGATGCGGGCGTCGGCCGCAGAACTGGCCGCCACCGCCACTAACGTGCTGGTCATCTCCACTTTCTGGCTGAACTACGCGTCGACGCGTGGCGAGAAGGACGAACAGGCCGCCATCCGCCAGGGCATCGTGCAGGTGATGATGCTGGTGGCACCGTTCCTGCGCGACGCGGAACGCGTGCACCTGAACACGCTGACGCAGGCCTATACCCACTAGCGATCCCCTGTAGGAGGGGCTTCAGCCCCGACGCTGTGCAGTCAGGCCAACGAAGACCTTGGGAAAGGCATCGGGGCTGAAGCCCCTCCTGCACGTGCTTCGGCGAAGCCAGGAATCAGGCCGCCGCCAGCACATCACTCAGCCGCGCCGAGGCCGCACGCAGTTCGGGCAACAGGCCGCGATCGTCCAGCATCTCGAAATCCGGCCCTACCAGAGCCAGCAGCGCGAGCAGCGCCTCGACGGATTCGGCACCCAGTTCCAGCACGCAGTGATGCGCATCGCCCGCTTCCAGGATCCCGCACCAGGTGGGAACCCGTGCCGCCTGCTCCTCCACCGATCCCGGCAGCCGCAGCCTTACCTGGAAGCGGGTGAACGGCTGGCTGATCGACTTCGCGACATAGTCCGCCACGTCGCCGGGAAATTCCCGCGGCGGGAACTGGGTGCCGGTGTCATGCAGCGCCTGCACGCGGTCCACGCGGAACGTCCGCCAGTCCTCGCGCTTCAGATCCCACGCCACCAGGTACCAGCGGCTGCCGGTATGCACCAGGCGCAGCGGTTCGATCAACCGTTCGCTGGCGCGCTGCGTGCGGTCGCGGTAGTGCATGCGCAGGCGGAAGCCGTCGCGGCAGGCACCGGCGATGCGCAGCAGCGCGTCCACGTCGGACGTGGGCGCACCGCCGGCGAGCGACAGCGTGACCGAATACAGGGCACTGGCGCGCTTGCGCAACCGCGCCGGCAACCATTGGTCCAGCTTGGACAGCAGCCGCAGTGCGGTGTCTTCCATACGGCCCACGCTGGCCGCCGCCGTGCGCAATGCCACCGCCACGGCCACGGCCTCGTCATCCTCAAGCAACACCGGCGGCATGGTCGCACCGGACCCCAGCCGGTAGCCGCCCCCCAGGCCAGGCGAAGCATCGATGGGATACCCCAACTCGCGCAGGCGCTCCACGTCGCGGCGCAGCGTACGGCGGTCTATTTCCAGGCGCTGGCTCAGTTCCGCGCCCGTCCAGTGACGGCGCGACTGAAGCAACGACAGCAGGCGGAGCAGGCGGTTGGATGTGCTGAGCATGGGGGGAGTATGCCGCCCATTGGGGACTGATTCTGTCCTCGATGTCGACCAGACTATGGGCTCGCCTCCCGCCAGAAGGAAACCTCATGACCGTCCGGACTTACCAAGGCAGCTGCCATTGCGGCGCCGTGCGTTACGAAGTCGACCTCGACCTGGCCGCTGGCAGCGGCCGCTGCAACTGCTCCATATGCACCAAGACGCGCTACTGGGGCACGGTGGTCCGGCCGGACGCTTTCCGCCTGCAGCAGGGCGAAGACGCGCTGACCCGCTACCCCTTCGGCAGCGGCGTGGCCGAGCACCTGTTCTGCCGGCATTGCGGCGTCAAATCGTTCGGCCGGGGCGAGCTGGAAGTCCTCGGCGGCCGCTACTACTCGGTGAACCTGGCCTGCCTGGACGACGTGGAGCCCGCCGCGCTGGCGCAGGTCCCGGTCCGCTACGCCAACGGCCGCGACAACGACTGGTTCTCCGAACCCGCCGTCACCGCGCACCTCTGATCAGAATCGCATGGCAGAACGCCCCGGTACCGGGGCGTTCTGCACGCGCTGCTTCCGTGGGCCGTCAGGCCCTGCTGCGGCGCGCAGGCCGCTTGGCCAGCGGCTTGCGGACAGGCGTGGCGCGGGTGCGCTTGGCGGCCGGCTTCTTGCGGGCGCGGGGCGCGGCCTTCCGGGCGGGCTGCTTCAGGCCCAGCTTGGTCAGTACCGGTTGCAGGCGGGTTTCCACCTCGGCACTGAACCGACCCACACGTGCTTCGCCCTGTTCACGCACGTCGGCCAAGCGGCCCAGCACATCGCGCTGCGCCTGTCCGGCGAAGCTTTCGGCCTGTGCACGCGCCGCCTGCAGGCGATCAGCGGCTTCGTTCGCAGCCGCAACGGCCTCGCGCCTCGCGACGGCGATCAGGCCCAGTCCGGCAAGCCAGACGTGGCGGAGGGTGGGTTCGGGCGTCTTGCGGGTGGTCTTCTTGGCGGCCATGGGGGCAGTCCATATGCCGACCACGACGGCCGGCTTCCATGAAGCGATGCTGTCCTGCCCGCGTCGAGCAATCACACTATTGGCCGCTCATGTCACGGAATGCGTAGGGGTTGCCTGATGACTGCGTTCGCGGCGATGCTCCCCGCATCCTCGGAGGGACGACCAATGGCAGGAAAATCTTCGAAGTGGGCTCCGTTTCCGCATGACGCGAAGGGGTATGCCTACGCGGGCGATGCATTGAAGAAGGCATGGCCGGCGCTGCATGCCGGCGACCAGGAGCCCTACCCCGACGAAAAGCGCGCCAAGGCGTTGATTGCTGCGGCAGGCAAGGCAGCCAAAGGCATCGAACCTGCCGACCTCGCGCAGCGCCTGCAGGGCGCGTGGCGTGCGTTCCACCATGGCGACTTCCAGGCCGCGTATGAAGCCGGTGAGGCACTGGGCCCGCTGGGCGCTTCGGTAGCGGTCAAGGCCATCGGTATCCACGCGACCTATCTGGTGGAGGACGAAGCCGAGCAACTCAAACGCTTCGAACAGGCGGCGAAACTGGCCGAAGCCGCCATCAAGGCCCTGCCCGACGAAGCCAACAGTCATTACCGTCACGCCTTCGCGCTGGGCCGCTACAGCCAGGGCCTGAGCATCGCCAAGGCGCTCAAACAGGGCATCGCCGGCAAGGTCCGCGCCGCGCTCGACGCCACGCTGGAACGCGCCCCCAAGCACGCCGAGGCGCATACCGCGCTGGCGCTGTACCACGCCGAGATCATCAACAAGATCGGCGCGATGATCGGCGGCCTGACCTACGGCGCCAAAGCTGGCGAAGCCGAGTCGCATATCAGGACCGCGCTGAAGCTGACCCCTGATTCGCCCATCGCACACGTGGAATATGCGAACGTGCTGCTGCTGCTCCACGGCGAGAAGAAGGAAGACGTCGCGGCGGCATCGTTCGAGAAGGCCGGCAAGCTGAAACCACGCGATGCCATGGAAGCACTGGATGCTGCCCACGCGAATGCGCAGATCGAGTAACAGGGTTTCCATTGCGCTGGCTTCCCTGTGGCTGGCTGGCGCGGCGCCGGTGTCCGCCCAGTCGGATGCCGACGCGCCACCTCCCTCGCCGGCCGTGACCGCTACGCCGTCCGACACCTTGCTCGATGCCCTCACCTGCCGCACGGCCAGTGGCGATCTCATCACCCTGTTGCAACGACTCCGCCGCGAACGTCCGACGGAGTTCACCCAGACCGAACGCCAGTACAGCGCACCCATGATGGATCTTTATCGCCTGGCCGAACCCGTGCTGGCGTGGGGGCATCACAGCGATGCCGTCGTCATCACCGACAACCGCGTCCTGCTGCTGGTGGACGACAACATCGAGCAGGCGGCGGCGCAGCTCGAACGCGCACTGGAAGAGAGCCGCGATGCGCCCCTGTCCGGGGCCCTCGACGACTTCCATGCCCTGGTGGTCTATCCCGGCGAGCATGCCGGACTCCGGCAACGCACGCTGATCGGTTGCGAGTACCGCATGCCCGGCGTGTCGCTGCTGGCCGATCCCGCCGACGCCTGGCGCATACCGCAGCCCTGAGGCTGGCGCCGCGGCATCGCGCAGCGGCGAACCCTGATCGCATCGGCCGTGGCCGCGCCGCCGCTTAACGGCAGCGCGCGCCCCTTCTTTAGGCCGCTCCGCGCGCCCCGGAAACCGCCTGTTTTCGCTTGCGGTTCCGTGCCCTAACACATTTTTTTCCGCCTGCCCTAAAGGTTTTTTCGGCAGCGCCGTTATTCATTTCGCAACACAAAGACGACTAGCCACCACAAAACAAACCGGCAGCGTCTTTTCCCTTCAACGCCGTGAATCCAAATAAGAGGAGACGAACATGGCACAGGTAATCAACACGAACACGATGTCGCTCAACGCTCAGCGCAACCTGAGCACCAGCGGCGCTTCATTGGCCACCACCATCCAGCGTCTTTCGTCCGGCCTGCGCATCAACAGCGCCAAGGACGACGCCGCCGGTCTGGCCATCTCCGAACGCTTCAGCACCCAGATCCGTGGCCTGGACGTCGCCGTGCGCAACGCCAACGACGGCATCTCGCTGGCCCAGGTCGCCGAAGGTTCGCTGACCGAAATCGGCAACAACCTGCAGCGCATCCGTGAGCTGTCGGTGCAGTCGGCCAACGCGACCAACTCCTCGTCCGACCGCGCCGCGCTGAATGCCGAAGTCAAGCAGCTGACCTCCGAAATCGACCGCGTCGCCAAGCAGGCGGACTTCAACGGCACCAAGCTGTTGGACGGCTCGTTCACCAGCCAGCTGTTCCAGGTAGGCGCCAACGCCGGCCAGGCCATCGCCATCGACAAGGTGGTCGATGCCCGCGCCCTGACCCTGGGCGGTTCGCAGTTCGACAGCGGCACGCTGGCCATCACGGCCGCGGCTTCCGCCACCGCCGACATCACCATCACCGGTCTCACCCTCACCGACAGCGCCGGCAATGCCGTCGCCTTCGACGACCTGACCGTCAAGAGCGCCGGTTCGGTCGCCGCCACCAACGAGGCCGCCGCCAAGGCGCTGGCCGCCCATATCAACGGCAAGCTTGGCGAAACCGGCATCTACGCCAACGTCGATGCTGCCGGCACCGGTCTGGAGCTGACCTCGGTCAAGACCAGCGTGGACGCCAACGGCGACTTCGCGGCCTTCGGCGTCGCCATCACCGGCGGCACCTACACCGCGACGGCGGTCGCCACCAGCGAAGTACCGAAGTTCGTGTCCGACCTGGACATCTCGGATTTCGCCGGCGCTCAGCAGGCGCTGGAAATCGTCGACAAGGCGTTGACGGCCGTGAACGGCTCTCGCGCCGACCTCGGTGCCATCCAGAACCGCTTCACCTCGGTGGTCGCCAATCTGCAGACCAGCTCGGAAAACCTGGCCGCTTCGCGCAGCCGCATCCGCGACACCGACTTCGCCAAGGAAACCGCCGAACTGACCCGCACCCAGATCCTGCAGCAGGCCGGCACGGCCATGCTGGCCCAGGCCAACCAGGTGCCCCAGAACGTAATGAGCTTGTTGCAACGCTGAACCAGGTATCCCCGGCGGCACGGCGGGGATCGTTGGAAAACTTTTCCCCCGTGCAGAAAACGCCTAAGGAGTAGAACTCATGGCACAGGTCATCAACACCAACACCATCTCGCTGAATGCGCAGCGCAATCTGAGCAGCAGCGGTGCTTCACTGGCCACCACCATCCAGCGTCTTTCGTCCGGCCTGCGCATCAACAGCGCCAAGGACGACGCCGCCGGTCTGGCCATCTCCGAACGCTTCAGCACCCAGATCCGTGGCCTGGACGTCGCCGTGCGCAACGCCAACGACGGCATCTCGCTGGCCCAGGTCGCCGAAGGTTCGCTGACCGAAATCGGCAACAACCTGCAGCGCATCCGTGAGCTGTCGGTGCAGTCGGCCAACGCGACCAACTCGTCGTCCGACCGTGCCGCGCTGAACGCCGAAGTCAAGCAGCTGACCTCCGAAATCGACCGCGTCGCCAAGCAGGCCGATTTCAACGGCACCAAGCTGCTGGATGGCTCGTTCACCAGCCAGTTGTTCCAGGTCGGTGCCAACGCATCGCAGGCCATCGCCATCGACAAGGTCGTCGATGCGCAGGCCGATGCACTGGGCAACGTGAAGTTCGCCGCAGACGTCACCAGCGCGGCCATCGCCGATGCCGCCGCCGACGGCAGCATCGCCGACCTGACCATCAACGGTGTGACCATCGCGGATGTCGAGTACACGAACGGCACGAGCGGTGAGGACATCGCCAAGGGCCTGGCCGCCGCCATCAACGCCAAGCTGGGCGAGACCGGCGTGTACGCCTCGGTCGACGCCGACCAAGTCACCCTGACCTCGGTCAAGGCCGACACCGATCTGGTCGTGGGCGGCACGGTCACCGGCTCGGGCCTGACAGCCGCGACCACGGCGGCCACGGCAGGCACCGCGCAGTTCGCCAAGGACCTGGACATCACCACGTTCGAAGGCGCGCAGAAGGCCCTGGAGATCGTCGACGCTGCCCTGACCTCGGTCAACAGCGCGCGTGCCGACCTGGGTGCGGTGCAGAACCGCTTCACCTCGGTGG